>NZ_JAMKFF010000001.1:0-631104 GCF_023574125.1 Corynebacterium intestinale | reverse complement strand
CTGTTTTAAGATGAGGTTTCATTTGAGGTCCCCCAAAGACGATGGGGTTGATAGGCCAGACCTGGACGCACCGCAAGGTGTGAAGGCTACTGGTACTAATAGACCAAAACAAACACACACACCCATTCTTTAGGGCGTGTCAACAACAAACACAACAGTAAAATAATCACACTGCCGTGTTCGCGTCCACTACACAGTATCTGACACAACACCAGCAACCAGACGTTGCCCCGAGTGTTTGTCGGTGGCCTATAGCAGCAGGGAAACGCCCGGTACCCATTCCGAACCCGGAAGCTAAGCCTGCTAACGCTGATGGTACTGCAACCGGGAGGTTGTGGGAGAGTAAGAAACCGCCGACACCAAACAACAACAAACAACTCAATACAACAAGCCCGCCACCAAGAGCAACAACTCAACGGTGACGGGCTTCCTCGTCGTTTTCGCATACAACCTACAAGTACAAACCTGAAAATACAGACCTGCAGGTAGGCGTCGTCAAGTGCCAAGGAACCAGGATCGGCGACTGCGTGCTGTCAAGGGGTGAATGCACTTCCCGGTCTGCACTAATGGCCACACACAAACACGCCAGCCCAGCTTCAAGATTCCGGAGCATATATCCATTCAGATGGAGGAGTGAGACGTTCGACCAAAGGCTCATGCAGTAGAGAAGATGCTTCTTGCACCGCGCCTTGAGCGTATCGGCTTTTTAGAATCCTTCATATCAGTGCCTTGGCGGGAAAGTAAGGAGTACGCGATGCGGTTCACCCAAACGTCAGCTACGTTCTCTCATTCCTACAACGCGGCCTTCCTCAAGGACCTGAAGTCCGTGCGCTTTAGCACACAGAATGGCAATCCTTCCTCTCCCAGGTTTCTCGATGCATTTTTGTCGAAGGGGCCTATACCGCAGGTACGTGATGGGCTGGGCGGTTTACTGTTCTTAGTCATTATGGTCGTGGCCTCAGCCTGTATTTTCCTCTTCGCTCTGCTGCTAAATGGCTTTGAAATCTCGTGGCTGTTCGCGTTGCTTCTTGGTGCGTTGTTGTGTTGTCACTTATGTGTTGTCGCGCGTCATTGGGTGTTTGCGCGTCGAATTCGCCTCGCCTGGAACAATGGTTGGATTGACTTCTACCCTGTGCTCTTGGGCAGTTTCTTCTGTAGTGAAGGGCACCCCCGAACGGGAAAGAAGCACTACCTGTATGCGACGAAGGGTCTTGTTCTCGCGCCAAATGCAGATTCCCGTTGCATTGAAGTGCGCGTCGAAGGAGTTAGCCCAAACCGGATGGGTATGCAGGGCGTAGCCATGACCCGGGATGCCGAAAGGATTCGTCTTAACGCCATGTGCAACAACGGTTGGACCTTTTGGGCAGTCGTCCGTGGTATGCCATTGGAGCACGGAAGCGTAGAGCATGGACTTAGCTCTTCGCAGGTGGCTGCGGGATTAGAGTGCGTGCGTGATGAGTGGCGTTTGGGTGAGGTTGCCTGGCCGCCGAATAGTGTCTAGTCGCCGAACTGGGACCGTAGGTTGTGGGGCACTTCACTAGCAGTTGGTTCGTATTGCCGTTTCTGGGGCCGTGACCTGTAGACTGGTTCGGTACATACGGACACGTCTACCGCAGAAAGTGCATGGCTTTAATGTCTGAATCCAACTCCCGTAACCACGGCCGTGGCCGCGAAGGTTCCGCAGAAGGCAACCGTGGGCACTACGGCTCTGGGGGCCGCAAGTTTGAGAAGCACGGCGGCGCAGCGGGGCGTCGAGAAGAGCGTCGCGGTGATCGCCGAGACGACCGCCGAGGTGGCCGCGCAGGCGCTAAACCTCGCCGCAACGACCGCAATGGGCATGGCGGCGGCAAAAATAAGGTCTCGCACCCACAGCGTTCAGGCTACCGTGAGGAGCGCATCAGTCGTCGTATGACAGATCCAGACCTGCCATCTGATATCGACATTACGGATCTTGATCCTTCGGTACTTCAGGATCTTTCGTCGCTCTCCAAGGAAAACTCCGAAGCCGTTGCTAAACACCTCATCATGGCGGCAACGTGGCTTGAGGACGACCCCCAACTGTCGCTACGCCATGCACGTGCTGCCAAAGACCGTGCCGGACGTGTATCAGTCGTCCGTGAAATGAACGGAATCGCTGCATATAGGGCTGGAGAGTGGAAGGAAGCCCTTGCGGAGCTGCGTGCAGCGCGCCGCATTTCCGGTGGCCCTGGGCTGCTCGCGGTCATGGCTGATTGCGAGCGAGGCCTCGGGCGCCCAGAAAAGGCTGTTGATTTGTGGCGGGGCGAGGAGGCTAAGGAACTCGCGGCGGAGGATGCGATCGAGTTGGCTATCGTTGCTGCAGGGGCGCGATTGGACATGGGGCAGGCAGATTCAGCCGTAGTTACCATCCAACGCGCAAAGCCTTCTAAGGATTCCACGGGATTCTCGGCATGCCGCCTTTCCTACGCCTATGCCAATGCTTTGTTGGAGGCTGGCCGCAAGGAAGAGGCCCGGGAGTGGTTCCAGCACGCGATTGACATCGATGAAGGAGACTGGACCGACGCTGCAGAGCGTCTGGCCGAGTGCAAATAATGAGTATTCTCAAAACCCATGATTCATTGCTCCTCGATCTCGACGGAACAGTATGGGAGGGCGGACAGGCTCTTCAGTGCGTCGTCGACGTGGTCAATTCCTGCGGTATTCCTGCAGTTTATGTCACGAACAATGCATCCCGAAGCCCTCAAACCGTAGCCGGTATGCTCGGCGAGATCGGCTTGGAGACGGATGCGCAACACGTTGTTACCTCAGCGCAAGCCGTGGTCAAGATCGCTCGTGAAGAACTTCCGGCAGGCGCGAAAGTGCTCGTCATCGGCGCGGACTCATTTCGTTCACTGGCGCGTGAGGCGGGCTTTGATGTTGTGCACAGTGCCGACGATAAGCCCGCCGCGGTCCTGCAAGGTATGGATAAGTCGGTGGGCTGGGAGCAGCTCTCCGAAGGCGCGTTGGCAATTAATCACGGCGCAAAGTTCTTTGCCTCCAACCTGGATACGTCTCTTCCGACGGAGCGCGGAATGGCTGTGGGCAACGGCTCGCTAGTCGCAGCTATCGTTTCTACTACCGGCGTAGAACCCATTTCGGCAGGTAAGCCGGAACCCGCTATGTTCACTCAAGCAGCTAAGCTCGTGGGCTCGACGAAGCCTCTAGCTGTAGGGGACCGCCTTGACACCGACATTGTTGGCGGCAACAACGCTGCAATGGATACCTTCCACGTTCTAACAGGTGTGTCCCGGGAGCTTGCTCTCATAGAAGCTACTGCGGAGGAACGCCCTGATTTCATTGGTGCAGGATTCCACGAGCTCTCCTTGTCGGCCGCACAGGCGCGCCCAGGTTCCCAGGGAGGGTTCCGGGCACGGTTTGACGGCTACGACATTGTTCTTCAAGGCGGGAACGAGAAATCGACGTCGATCGAGGCGTTGCGTACCGTCCTCGAAGTTGCTTGGGCCGGTAATGAGCCGCCTCGCTACATTCAGCCACGGAGTGAAGCCGCGGAGAGGGTTGTGTCTACATGGCGGTAAAGCCTCATGATCCGCGCGCGGTTTTGGCTCCCGAGAAGCTGGATGCGTCGCTCGCGGAGATTCTCAGTGAACCAGCTGAGAGCCTTGAACAAGAACTTGCTCAGCTGGATCGCGCTCATACTGTGCTGCGGGATGCGCTCCAAGACAATTAGCGCTGACCGTCGAGGATTCTAAGGGAAGAGGAGCTTTTCATGCCACCGCAACGACGCCGTCTCGACGCGGAGCTAGTGCGCCGAAAGATTGCGCGCTCACGGGAACAAGCCGTTGAGATGATTAAGGCCGGCCGCGTGACCGTCGGGGGCTTCAAAGCGATGAAGCCCGCAACGGTAGTAGAGCCTGAGGTGTCTATCAAGGTTGAAGCCAGCGAGGGGGATGATTGGGCTTCGCGTGGCGCGCACAAGCTCCTTGGCGCTCTCGAGGCTTTCGATGTCGACCTTAGGGGAAAGCGAGTGTTGGATGCGGGGGCGTCGACTGGCGGCTTTACCGATGTGTGCCTGCGCCGCGGTGCCGCGGAGGTGCTATCTGTCGATGTGGGCTACGGGCAGTTGTTGTGGCGTTTGCAGAATGACGAACGGGTTACGGTGCTTGACCGCACCAACATTCGCCACCTGACACTTGAGCACACGAATGGTCCCTGCGACGCCATGGTTGGTGACCTATCGTTTATTTCCCTGAAGCTTGTACTGCCAGCGATTGCATCGTGCATGGCTGATGACGCGTGGCTATTGCCCATGGTCAAACCACAGTTTGAGGTGGGCAAAGACCGGATAGGGTCCGGTGGCGTGGTGCGCTCTCCTGAGCTACGGGCGGAAGTAACCAAGGATGTCGCTATCTTCGCTCAGGGGCTCGGGCTCAGCGTGAAAGGCGTGGCGGCATCGCCGTTACCTGGACCAAGCGGCAATGTTGAGTATTTCCTCTGGTTGGTCAAGGATGGATTGTTCACCCCGGAAGATAGGCTTGATGCAATGATCGAGACGGCTATCAAGGAAGGACCCCAGTGAGCAGCAGTGTCGCCGCGGAGGGCACCAACCGCCGCGAAATTCTTCTTGTTCCGCACGCGAGCCGCGCGGATAATCTTGCCGCTACGCATCGCGCGGCGGAGCTGCTCCAGGAGGCAGGCATCAAGGTGCGCGTGTGCGCAGCGGATACCGTCCTTCCGGGCCTGCAGCATGTTCGGCATACGCCAGCTGCTGCCGAAGGTTGTGAATTGGTGCTGGTTCTTGGTGGCGATGGCACATTTTTGCGCGCGGCAGATATGGCGCGCGCCGTCGATGTTCCCGTGCTTGGAATAAACCTGGGCCACGTCGGCTTCCTCGCCGAGTGGGAAGCGGAGTCACTCGACCGTGCGTTAGTACGAGTTATCGAGCAATCCTATGAGGTCGAAGACCGGCTTACTATCGACGTCACCGTGTTCGATGCTGATGGGAAACTGCGTGAGCGTAGCTGGGCGCTCAATGAGGCGTCGATTGAGAATCTCAACCGCTCGGGAGTACTGGATGCCATCCTCGAGGTGGATGGGCGCCCAGTATCTGCTTTTGGTTGCGATGGCGTGCTCATCTCCACTCCGACTGGATCCACGGCCTATGCCTTCTCCGCCGGCGGGCCAGTTCTGTGGCCTTCTCTTGATGCCATCCTGGTTGTGCCAAACAACGCGCATGCCTTGTTTACCAAACCGCTCGTGGTGTCTCCGGATTCGCAAGTCGCGGTGGAATCGGCGTCGGCGACGACTCCGGCCGTGGTCATCCTTGACGGATTCCGGGAAGTCTCGATGCCTCCAGGTTCGCGCGTGGAGGTCGTTCGCGGTGAAAGGCCGGTGCGCTGGGTACGTCTAGATCAGCAGCCGTTCACTGATCGTCTGGTGTCCAAGCTGCGCCTCCCCGTGGAAGGTTGGCGCGGGCCGCGTCACTAGGTTGTTTAGTGCGTATTCAGGAAGGAAGATAGCTCACCGTGCTCGTTGATATCAGCATCTCTGACCTCGGCGTGATTGAAAGCTCCGCAGCGGAACTATCGCCAGGACTCACCGTGCTCACCGGCGAAACCGGCGCTGGTAAGACCATGGTGGTAACCGGCCTGCGCCTTCTCGCCGGCGGTCGCGCGGATGCATCACGTGTGCGCGATGGCGCCGCCAAAGCAGCCGTAGAAGGGCATTTTTCCTCCAGTTCTCCTGCCGTAGCGAAGGTAGTCGAAGAATCAGGCGGGGAGCCAGATGAAAACGGCGAGTTCATTGCCTCCCGTACGGTGTCGGCGGCGGGACGCTCACGCGCCTACTTGGGTGGGCGTTCAGTGCCGGCGGCGACATTGGGGGAGTTCGCCTCCCACCTGATTACTGTGCACGGTCAGAACGACCAGCTGCGTTTGCTATCTGCCGATCAACAATTGGCAGCGATCGATCGCTTTGAACCTGCGATTGACAAGGTTCGCACCGCATATACCGATGCGTTTAGCCACTGGCGCGCGTTGGCTAAGGACTATCAGCGTCGTACGGAATCACGGCGCGAGATGGCACAGGAAGTTGACAGGTTGCAGTTCGCTATTAAGGAGATCTCCGAGCTCGATCCGCAACCAGGCGAAGATGCCGAACTCGTGACCCTTATTAAGCGCTTGCAAGATGTTGATGCTTTGCGTGAGGGCGCAGCCACCGCTCTCAGTGCTCTGGATGGGGGCGAAGGATTTGGGGATGAGGACACCGCCGTCAATCTTGTCGGCGCCGCCGAATCAGCACTCGCTGGGGCAAGTGATACCGAGCTCGCTCGCCTAGGGGAGCGCGTTAGCGAAGTCACCGCGCAGCTGACCGACATCGCTGCCGACCTCACGACGTATTTGAGCGATCTACCCGCCGATCCCAACCTCCTCGAGGAATCCCTACAGCGCCAACAGGAGCTCAAGCGGCTTACCCGCAAATATGCTGCTGATATCGATGGAGTCCTGGCCTGGCGGGATGCCGCTGAGGCCAAACTCGCTACGTTGGATACCTCTACCGAGGCCCTTGAGGCCTTAAAGAAAGAGGTAATGGAGGCCGAAAAGACGATGGTGTCCAAAGCCGAAAAGCTCACTGCCGCCCGTACCAAGGCCGCGAAGAAGCTCGGGGCTCAGGTCACCGAAGAAATTCATGGCCTGGCCATGCCGAACTCCACCTTGACGGCCGCCGTCAAGAAGACGAAGTACTCCAAGTCCGGCGCGGATGAGGTCGAATTTCAACTCAACGGCAAGCCCTTGGCTTCCGCGGCCTCGGGCGGTGAGCTCTCGCGCGTCATGCTGGCCATGGAGGTAGTTTTGGCCAGCGGCGACGGGACCACCTTGGTCTTCGACGAGGTGGATGCCGGCGTCGGTGGCCGCGCGGCGGTGGAGATTGGGCGTCGTCTAGCGCGGCTGTCCACCACCAACCAGGTCATTTGTGTCACACACCTGCCGCAAGTGGCCGCCTATGCGGACTCACACTTGCACGTGTCGAAGGAGAAATTCACGTCGGGTGTTGCGGATCTGACCGCCGAGGAGCGCGTTGAGGAGCTCGCGCGTATGCTCGCTGGCCTCGATGACACCGAGACGGGCCGCGCGCATGCACAAGAGCTCTTCGATAGGGCTCAAGCAGAAGTCGAGACTTTCCGCGCGCCTTCCACACCTTGAGCCCCTAACAGGGGAAACTGTCAGACATGAGTCTGTTTTCCCGTAATACCGATCTGCCTGGAGAACACGGCGCGCTGCGTGATTGCACCCCGGGTGGCAAGGGCATGAAGAAGTTTAGCGCTGGTGACTTCGCAGTCATCAACGCCGCCAATATCTCCCGCCAAGAGGCCCAGACCCTCGTGGATATGAAGCCGGCCGCCGTGATCAACGTCGCGGAGTTCTCCACTGGTTCTATCCCGAATTATGGACCCCACATGCTTCTCGACGCCGATGTCACCCTCATCGAGGGCGTAGGCCAAGATTTTGTGGACAATTTCAAGGATGGAAAGAAGGCGCGTCTGACCGAAGACGGCGCCATTTTTGCGGGCGATACCCAGCTTTCTTCGGGAACGGTGGTTACCCGCGACCGGGCGGAAAAGAATTTTGCTTCTGCCCAGCAGGAACTCATCGATCATATGGAGGCATATTTCGGTAACTCCATTGAGTTCATTCATTCCGAAGGTCCGCTACTCATCGATGGCCTGGGTGTTCCCGATGCAGGGTCCGTCATGGCCGGGCGCAAAGTTCTCGTGGTCTCGCCCACTGAGGAACACCGCAAGAAGCTGACGCTCCTGCGCAACTTTATCCGCGAGTATGAACCCATCATTATCGGCGTGGACGCTGCCGCGGACACCCTGGTTGAGCTGGGATACCAGCCTCACTTCATCGTGGGTAACCCTTCCGAGGTGAGCTCGGAAACCCTGCGCAGCGGTGCCCAGGTTATTCTCCCCGCCGAGCCGGACGGCACTGCTGACGGGCTCGAGCGCATTCAGGATTTGGGGATTGGTGCGATGACCTTCCCTGCCGCTACGGATTCAGCTACCGATCTCGCGCTGTTGCTTGCGGACTACCACGAGGCTCAGATGATTGTTCAGGTTGGCGGATCCCTCGACCTCGACGACATCTTTGCTAACGAGCCGAATGCTACGCCCGCGGCTTTGCTGTGCCACATGAAGGCGGGCACGCGCCTGGTGGATGCGGACGCTGTTATCAACCTTTATTCCGCGCCAAATTCCGGAGCTATGGGATGGCTGTGGGCGCTGCTTGGCATCCTCGTAGCACTTGCCGTCGTTATTTTGATCGTCGGCTTGGGCGGCGATGAATCCTTCCTCCAGAACCTGATCGATACCTGGAATAACTTCGCGTTAAGCGTGCAGGAGTGGTTTAAGTAATGATGTCGCCTAAGTCCCTCATTATCACCGGCCTCGGTTTCGGCGCAGCCCTTGGCATTGCGTTGGGCACGCTGGTGATTGCTCCAAATATGGATTCCGGATCGGGTCCCGGGGGTGAATCGACCAGTGAGGTGCGCGAGAAGTACGGAAAGCTGGTTCTTGACAATAACATCGCGGAGGCCCAGCTAGACTCTGCTGATTCCGTTATGGGAGATCTCGGCCGATACGTGGTAGATGGTTCCTTGGCGCAGCGCCCGGTCATGGTCGTGAGTATGCCCGACGCCGACGACGCCGACGTCAAGGCCGTCAAGGATTTGCTGGGTTCTGCAGATTCCACCGATGCAGGAAGCATCAAGCTGACTGAGAAGTTTGTAGCCCAAGAATCCGCGGACAAGCTTTTGTCCCTCGTTACCACCACATTGCCGGCGGGAGCGAAGCTCGATAAAAAGAAGATTGATGCCGGCACACATGCTGGTCAGGCACTTGCGGCGGGGTTGATGATGGATGCTGAGACCACCGAGCCGCTTGCATCAGTTGATGATCGCGCGACCCTTTTGCGGGCTCTGCGCGATGCCGGCTACATCGACTACAAGGATGGCACTATTCTTCCTGCTCAGGCCGTGGTCGTCGTGGGTGGAGGCATGACCCCGGGAGAGGAAGACGACAGCGCTGCTGCGAAGTATGCCATTGATACGACGGTCAACTTCCTAGAAGGTTTTGATTCGGTGGATACCGCGATGGTTTATGCCGGGCGCGTGGAATCCGCCGGTGACGACGGCGTCTTGGATAAACTCCGAGCCGACAAGACGAAGATCAGCACCGTGGACTCCATTGATCACCCGGTGTCCCAGATGGCCAGCGTTTTAGCCGTGAAGGAACAACTCGATGGTGGCCACGGTGTGTATGGTTCTGCGGCGAATGCTGACAGCGCAGCGCCGGCGCTGCCGAAGGATCTCTAGATGTCACACCATTTTCGTACGGTGGGAACCGAGCTGCTTGTCGACGCCCCCATCATCGCCGTCCGCCGCGATGATGTCGTCATGCCGGGGGAGGTTGTTGCTCAGCGAGAAGTTGTCGAGCACCTTGGTGCTGTGGCCGTTGTAGCGTTGGATGAGAACAACCGTATCGCCATGGTGGAGCAGTACCGGCATAGCGTCGGCAAGCGCCTGTGGGAGCTGCCGGCCGGCTTGCTCGATGTGAAGGGCGAAGACGAGCTCAGTGGCGCGCAACGCGAGCTCCAGGAAGAGGCCGGCCTGGCCGCCGAGGAATGGGCAGTGTTGACTGATCTGGTGACCTCCCCGGGATTCTGCGAGGAAGCCGTGCGCGTGTTCTTGGCGCGAGGCCTGTCGAGCGTGCCCAAACTCAACGCCGAAGGCGACGAAGAAGCAGACATGGGCTTTGCGTGGGTTCCCCTTGCGGAGGCTGTCGAGCGCATCCTGGTGGGGGAGATTGTGAACTCCATTGCGGTGGCAGGAATCCTTGCGGCTTATGTCTGCGTGCGTGGGGACGCCACCCCGCGCTCAGTTGACTCTCCTTTCGAGCTGCGCCCGGAATCGATCGCTCACCGGCGCCCGGGTTCGGATCTTAAGCAGCTGTGACGCCCTCTAACCCCGCCGCAGCCGCCGGACAAGCTTGGTTGATGCACCTCATGGTGGAAAAAGGTGCCTCGAAGAATACGGTAAGCAATTACCGTCGAGACATTAACCGTTACGTCAATTGGCTTGCGGAATCTGGGATCACGGATTTGCGCCACGTAACCCGCTCGCACGTGGAGAACTACCTCGTTTACTTGCGTAAGAGTCTTGCGCAGTCCTCTGCTAGTCGCGCTTTGGTTGTCGCTCGAGGACTGCATAAGTTTGCCCTGGCCGAGGGGATGATTGAGGAAGATGTCGCGGCGGAGGTTTCCCCACCCAAGCGGGCGCAACCGCTGCCGGAGACTCTCAGCGTGGAGGATGTGGAGGCACTCCTCGATGCCATCCCTAGCGGTGATGCTGCAACGCCCATTGATATCCGAGATCGCGCTCTATTGGAGATGCTGTATGGTACGGGCGCACGTATCTCCGAAATCATCGCGCTAAATGTGGACGATGTGACGGGTGAGGGGAGTGCTTCAGTTCGTGACATTGTGTTGTTGAGCGGCAAGGGCGATAAGCAACGGCTAGTTCCGCTGGGTTCACATGCGGTGACAGCGGTGGAGAACTACCTAGTGCGTGCCCGCCCAGTGCTGGCTACGGGAGCCTCTCACGCCCTGTTCCTCAACACTCGGGGCAAGTCTTTATCGCGGCAAAGCGCCTGGGCCGTGATCAAGACCGCAGCGCAGCGCGCCCACCTGAGTACCAAAATTTCTCCGCACACACTGCGTCACTCATTTGCCACCCATCTGCTCGAGGGCGGGGCTGATGTGCGTACCGTACAGGAGCTCTTGGGGCATTCTTCCGTGACGACGACACAGATTTATACCCACGTCACTGCGGATTCACTCCGCGAAGTGTGGCGCACTGCCCATCCACGCGCCTAAGAGCGCCTAGAATCGTCACGACTTCAACCTAATGAAAAGGATATTTATGGCTTCAACCACTGCTTTGTCCCAAACCTATCGAGCGGTTGCGCTAGCTTCCGTGCTCTCCGTAGGTTCCCTTTCCGGCGTCGCGTCGGGCATCGTGAGCGCAACTGGGGTGCTGCCAGGGTCCGGCACGGCCGCCGCCTATGCACAAGACGCCACCATTCCGGTGCCGGCTGGTCAGACCACGACCGTTTCGCTGCCAGTTCCTGTCGACGTCAACGTGGCCTCCGATGGTTGGAACGTCACTGCTTCTGGCGGCAGCGCTACGGTGACTGCACCACCCGCGGGAGGACAAATCAGTGTGCCGGTGACCTACCAAGGCGTGACCATGACCATCGTGCTCGTGGCCGACGCCGACGTCACCGCCGATGAACTCAACGACGCAGCTGAGAACGGAGACCCGGGCCAGCTCGGCGGTGAGCAGCAGGACAACGAGAACCCGGACAACCCCGGGGGCAACGGGGGACCAGCGGGGAACGAGAACTCCGATGACAGCGCAGAAGGTGGTGAGCAGAACGGAGGACAGCCTCCCGCCGACGGCTCGGCGCCCGCTGTGGATGACTCTGGTCAAGGCCACGTGCCTCCTCCGCGAACAGGCCGCGGGTGGGAAGGAATTGATGATTCGAATACTTCCTATGTGAACCTGGAATCCACGATTGACGGCCAAACAATCACTGCCAAGCTTGGGCTCAAACAGGCTCTCGACCTGTACAACCGCTTCAAGCACCTTGAGGAAGACGGAGTTACGCTGCGCTACCTCAACGCGGAAGGCGAGTTCGTAGAGGGGGTCAAACGGGAGATCGACAAAGGCTCGCGCACCATGACCCTGACCTACCCAGAGGGGGCGGAGCCGGACAATCCTTTCATCATGCAGTTCGTGAACAAGGACACTCAGTCCGCTGAGCTGGTAGTGACGCTTACCGATCCAACCCGTGAGAGCGCGAGTGAGGTGCCTGCGGAGCAACAGCTAGATTCTGATGCAGCTGACAAGGCCGGCGGAGAGGAACAAGGAGAATCGGGGCTTGGAGTTGGCGCACTTGCAGCAGGTATCGCGGGCCTCGGAGTTATCGCGCTCATCGTGTGGCTCGCGCTTAAGGGACGCCGGTCGAAGAGAGCACAGGAGGACGCCTAATCTAGGCCATGGACTTTATTCACCGGTTTTCCTTAGCTATAATCGCGGCGCAGGCACCCACGGGGTACCCTATAATCACAAGGATGTAAGAATGCGGCGCCTCGTGTTGCTGCAAAGCCGAAGCGGAAAGACCGCACAGGGGCCGTACAGGTCAAGGAAGCAGGTGTGACTGTGAGCGACGAGGGACTGTTTGAGGCCTCGGAAGCACAGGTCGGGCTAACCGGCCGCCCACTGCGGGAGCTTCCGGAACCGGAGCCATTGGAAAAGCATGGTCCCGCCACGATTATTTCCATGTGCAACCAGAAGGGTGGCGTCGGAAAAACCACGTCCACCATCAATATGGGCGCGTGTTTGGCGGAGCTGGGGCGTAAAGTCCTCCTCGTTGACTTGGATCCGCAGGGTGCTCTTTCGGCCGGCCTGGGACTGACCCACGACCAGATCCAGGACACCATTTATGACGTCATGCTTGATAGCGAAGTCTCAGTGCATTCCGCTATCGTGCACACCGGCGTGGCCGGGCTCGACCTCGTCCCCGCCAACATCGACCTCTCCGCCGCTGAGATCCAGATGGTCAATGAAGTGGGCCGCGAACATACCCTGGCTCGTGCCCTTCGCCCGGTACGCAAGGACTATGACTTCATCATCATCGACTGCCAGCCTTCACTGGGCTTGCTCACGGTCAATGCTTTGGCTTGCTCGCAGGGAGTTATCATCCCCATGGAGTGCGAGTTCTTTTCCCTGCGCGGCCTCGCGCTGTTGACCGATACCGTGGAGAAAGTCGCGGACCGTATTAACTTCGACCTCGAGGTCATGGGAATTCTGGTTACCATGTTTGATCGCCGCACCCGCCACGCCCGGGAAGTCATGGACCGCGTGGTGGAGTATTTCGGGGACAAGGTTTTTGACACGGTGATTACACGTACCGTTCGTTTCCCAGAGACGTCGGTAGCCGGCGAGCCCATTACTACTTGGGCGCCCAGCTCCCAGGCAGCCAAGCAGTACCGCGACCTGGCTAAAGAGGTCATCGAGCGAGCTAACGGCTAGCCGCTCATTATGACCCAACCGGAGATTACCGGCTTTCGCATCGCCCTGGGCAATTTTGAGGGCCCTTTCGACTTGCTGCTGCAGCTGATTCAGGCGAAGAAGCTGGACGTTACGGAGGTGGCGCTGTCTGAAGTTACCGATGAGTTCGTGGCCTATACGCGTGCTTTAGGGGCAACCGCGGATCTGGATGAAACCACGGAGTTCCTTCTTATCGCTGCAACACTTCTGGATTTGAAGGCGGCTCGGTTATTGCCGCGTGGCGAAGTCGATGATTTTGAAGATCTTGAGCTCCTGGAGACTCGCGATCTCCTCTTTGCGCGCCTTCTGCAGTACAAGGCTTATAAGCAGGTTGCCGACCAGTTCGCGCAATGGCAGCGCGCGGCCCAGCGGCGTTATCCGCGTGCGGTGGCGATGGAGGAGCGCTTTAGCAACCTTCTTCCGCCAGTCAAGATTGGGCATACTCCGGCCACGTTCGCCGAACTCGCAGCTGGTGTCTTCCGGCCCAAACCCCCGGAAGAGGTTGCCACAGGCCATATTCACCAGGTTGCTGTCTCCGTGCCGGAGCAAGCCGGAAAGATCCTCACGACGCTCAAGATGCTGGGCACGGGCCAATGGATGAGTTTCGAAGCCTTAACCAGGGACTGCACCATCTCTATGGAGGTCGTTGGACGTTTCCTGGCGTTGTTGGAGCTCTACAAAGCCAAAGCGGTTGATGCTTCCCAGTCAGAGTCTTTGGGGCCACTTGAATTGTCCTGGACCGGGCTCGACGTGGACCCGGCGGTCGTCGCGGCGGCGAACTGGGATTAGGGTAAGCTACCGAGTCATGGACGATACGTCATCCTTGGCCCCCAGAGACCTCGTAGCCCCGAGCCGACAGGGAGCTTTACCTCTTATTTCCCAGTTGCGCTCACGCCTGGAGTCCATCCTCCTCGTTATTGATTCGCCAGCCAGCGTGGAGGAGCTGGCCCGTGTACTGGATGCGGAGGTCACCGTCGTCAGTGATACTCTGCGTGCACTAGAGCGCGAGCTGAGCGAGCGCGGTTCTGGCATCGATCTGCGGGAGACGCCGGAGGGCTGGCGCTTCTATACGCGTAAAGAGAACGCAGATGCCGTCGAGCAGTTTGTTCTCGATGGCACCCAAACCAAGCTTTCCCGCGCGGCATTGGAGACCTTGGCCGTTATCGCATACCGCCAACCGGTCACCCGAGCCCAAGTCGCTGGCGTACGCGGCGTCAACGTCGACGGAGTAGTTCGTACGCTCATGTTGCGGGGGCTCATCCGGGAGATAGAGAGCCCAGAGCCCTCAGCTGGCAACGCACATCACTATGAGACTACTGAGCTTTTCCTAGAGCTACTCGGTATTGATTCCCTCGAGCGCCTCCCGGATCTCGCTCCGCTGCTGCCAGACATCGAGCAGATCGACGAGGACTACTCATAAAGGCGCTGTCTGCGGTAGGATTGCGGCCGGACATCGGCGTGTTTCCGCGCGCCGCAAATTGAAGAACTATTGAGAGGACACATTCCCGTGACTCCACCCGCTCGCCGCGATGGCACACCGGAAAAGAAAAAGCGTGACAGCGACATGATCGTGTCGAACGCTAAGCCGGCCCGCCATCAGCATGTGAAGAAGAAGGCCACCGCAGAATCTATCGCCCGAGACTTGGGCGCGGACTGGCTGGTAGACGGTAAAGATAAGAAGAGCTCCCAGAACCAAGGCGAGCGCCTGCAAAAGGTCTTGGCAAAGGCCGGCGTTGCTTCGCGCCGCCATGCAGAGATCCTCATCGATGAAGGCCGCGTTGAGGTCAACGGCCAGGTCATCATCAAGCAGGGCACTCGTGTCAATCCCAACACGGACGTGATTCGCGTCGATGGCACACGCATCAACGTCAACGAGGAGACCCAATACTTCGTGCTCAACAAACCGCGCGGTATGCAGTCCACGATGTCGGATGACATGGGCCGTCCTTGCGTGGGAGATGTGGTGGCTGATCGCGTGGTAGCAGGCCAGCGCTTGTTCCACGTCGGGCGCCTCGACGCGGATACCGAGGGGCTTCTCTTGTTGACTAACGACGGCGAACTTGCCAACCGTCTCATGCATCCCAAATATGAGGTGACCAAAACATACCTCGCGACTGTCCTTGGCGAAGCAGATAAGAAGCTCGTTCGTCAGCTGCGCGACGGCATCGAATTGGATGATGGCCTTGCGCAGGCGGACTATGTGCAGATCGTGGACAAGAACCAGGGCTATTCGCTGGTGCGCGTCGAGCTGCACGAAGGCCGGAAGCACATCGTGCGCCGCATGCTTAAGGAAGCCGGGTATCCGGTCCAGCGTCTCGTGCGCACCAAACTCCACACGGTGCAGTTGGGTGATATGAAGCCCGGCTCCTTGCGTGCACTGAACTCCAACGAACTGACCAGCCTGTACAAGGCGGTGGGGATGTAATGATTTCAAATATGCCCAATCAAGGCCTCATCCTGGCTGTTGACGGTCCCTCCGGAACCGGTAAGTCCACGACGTGCCGAGCACTGGCCAAGAAGCTTGACGCCAAGTACGTCGATACCGGTGCAATGTACCGCGTGGCAACGCTTGCTGTGCTGCGCGCGGGTGTGGACCCAGCGGATACTGAGGCGGTGATTTCCACGACTGCTGACCTGCCTCTCGAGGTGTCTGATGATCCAGATTCCACCATGGTCATCTTTGATGGCGAGGATGTCTCCCGCGTCATCCGAGAAGATGAGGTCACCCGCAATGTCTCGGCAGTTTCCGCCATTCCGGAAGTACGCCAAAACCTCGTTGAACTGCAACGTAAGCTTGCCGCCCAGGCTCACCGCGCGATTGTTGAAGGGCGCGATATCGGCACGGTTGTTCTTGCCGACGCCCCCGCGAAGGCTTTCATGACGGCTAGCGCCGAGGTCCGAGCACAGCGCCGTCACGACCAAAACCTAGCTGCCGGCATTGACTCGGATTTTGACTCCGTGCTTGCCGCCGTCGAACGGCGCGACGCCGCCGACTCTTCCCGCGCTACATCGCCGCTGCGCCCGGCGGAGGACGCGGTACTCGTTGATACGTCCGAGATGACCCGAGATGAGGTCCTTGACGCTCTCATCGCCGTCGTCAAAGAATCGGCTGCACAGGAGGCCTGACATGACTAATGAACCGCAGAATCCGGATGTAGATCCGGCGCAGCAGCCGGAAGACTTTGAGACGGAATTTCACTATCCGGCCGGAAAACTTGAAGAAGAGGTCGTACGCGATCCGCACGGCGGCTGGGCTCCGAAGGATTTCGACTCTGAAGACTTTGACTATGAATTCGACGATTCTGAATTCAGCGAGGCCGATTTTGGTGAGGATGAGACCGATTTCGATGATGAGGCTCCGCTGAGCGAGGAAGAATGGGAAGCCCTATCCCACGCCTTTGGTGTCGGTGAAGGCCATACGGAGGAAAACCTGTGCACGGTGGCCGTAGTGGGCCGCCCGAACGTGGGCAAGTCTTCCCTGGTGAATCGCTTCCTTGGGCGCCGTGAAGCTGTTGTAGAGGACCACCCAGGCGTGACCCGTGACCGCGTGTCTTATGTAGCGGAGTGGAACGGCCAGCGCTTCTTTGTTCAGGACACCGGAGGTTGGGACCCGAACGTCAAGGGAATCCATGCCGCCATCGCCCGTCAGGCAGAGCAGGCGATGGAGACCGCTGACGTCATCGTATTCGTGGTGGACACCAAGGTGGGCATCACTGAGACCGATGCGGTTATGGCTCGGAAATTGCAGCGCTCCGAGGTCCCAGTCATCCTGGTATCCAACAAGTTTGATTCGGAAACCATGTATGCAGACATGGCCGAGTTCTACGCGCTTGGTTTGGGCGATCCGTGGCCAGTATCCGCTCAGCATGGTCGGGGCGGTGCCGACGTCCTCGATGAGATCCTCCGTTTGTTCCCTGCGGAACCGCGTCATTCCTCGATTACCTCCGGCCCTCGCCGCGTGGCGTTGGTGGGCAAGCCGAACGTGGGCAAGTCCTCCTTGCTGAACAAGCTGACGGCGGAGGAGCGCTCCGTGGTGGACAATGCTGCAGGCACCACGGTCGACCCAGTTGATTCCCTGGTGCAGCTAGACCAGCGTTTGTGGAAGTTCATTGATACTGCAGGTCTGCGCAAGAAGGTTAAAAACGCGCAGGGCCACGAGTACTACGCCTCCTTGCGCACGCGCGGCGTGATTGATGCGGCCGAGGTGTGCGTCATGCTTATCGACGCTTCCCAAGAAGTCTCGGAGCAAGACCAACGCGTCCTCAACATGATTCTTGAGGCCGGAAAGGCTTTGGTTATTGCCTTTAACAAGTGGGACCTTGTGGATGAGGATCGCCGCTACTACCTGGAGCGCGAAATTGATGAGAACCTGCGCCACCTGCCGTGGGTGACTCGTGTGAATATCTCTGCTGAGACCGGGCGCGCCCTGCAAAAGCTAGAGCCCGCCATGATCGAGGCCCTAGAAAGCTGGGATCAGCGCGTGTCCACCGGTCAGCTTAACAATTGGATGCGTGACGCAATTGCCGCGAACCCACCGCCGATGAATAATAACCGCTTGCCGCGAGTGCTCTTTGCCACTCAGGCGTCGACGCAACCACCGACCATCGTGCTGTTTACAACCGGCTTTTTGGACGCTGGCTATCGTCGCTACCTAGAGCGTAAATTCCGTGAGCGTTTCGGTTTCCACGGCTCGCCCGTGCGCATCGCGGTGCGCGTGCGCGAGCGCCGTCAACGCCGATAGCTCCGCTAGCGGGCTGAAGGCGGGACCACGAAGAGGCCTCAAATCCACCCGTTTGCTTCGGCGCGCCGTGCAGCCTCGAAGCGATTTCCAGCCCGCGTCTTCGCCATGATGGCGGAGACGTGGTTGCGCACTGTTCCGCCGCTGAGGTGAAGTTGCGAAGCGATATCAGCGGAGCCGAGTCCACGGACTAACAGGCGGCATACCTCGATTTCTCGTTCGCTCAGTGGGTTGTCGGGGGCGAAGAGAATGTCCTGAGCAAGCTGCGGATCGATAACGCGCAAACCCGAATGGACACGGCGGATGGCATCAGCGAGTTCATCGGGAGGGGTGTCTTTGACGAGAAAGCCATCTATACCTGCTTCGAGAGCGCGTTTGACGTAACCGGACCGTCCAAATGTGGTGACGATAAGGCTCCGGCAGTCGGTGCCGGCGATACTCTTGGCAGCATCGATGCCGTTCATGCCAGGCATCTCAATATCGAGTAAAGCCACGTCAACGCTGTGCTTAGCGACGAGCTCCGCGACCTCTGTCCCAGAGCCACAGCCTGCAACGACTTCAATGTCCGGCTCGGTATTAAGGAGCGCGGTCAGCGCGCCGCGAACTAGAGACTGGTCCTCGGCAATGAGCACCCGGATGGCGTTCGTCAAAGCTACTTAACCTCCTGCGTATCAGGGCCTTTGAGCGTCACGCGGACTGTGGTCAAACCGCCGGCGCGCTCGATTGTGACCTCACCGCCGGCGGCTTCTGCCCGGCGGCGAAGACCTGCGAGGCCCGTGAGACCGGAGGCAAGTGCACGCGAAGCGTCTTCTGTGAAGCCGCAGCCGTTGTCCGTAACCTTGAGGGAGTTCTCCGTGAGTAGTACCCAGCATTCAGTAGCTCCAGAATGCCGCACGACGTTGGTGCTAAGCTCCCGCAACGCCCAGGAGAACAGATCTTCATGAGACTGGGGGCGCGTGAGGGTATCCGGAAGGTGAGTTTGTATTCCGGCGGTTTCGAGGATCCGGCGCGCGGCGTGGATCTCGCCGGCAAAGGTAGGGTTCTTCATGCGGGTAACAGTCGAGCGGACTTCGGCGAGTGACATCCTTGACAGGGCGCTAATCTCCTCGAGCTCGGCAGCTGCCTTGGCGGGGTCGTGTTCGATTAGCCGACGGGCTACTTCGGATTTGAGGTTGATAGCAGTAAGCGAGTGGCCGAGAAGGTCATGGATATCAGAGGCAATATCCTCGCGTTGATGCGCCAGATCTAAATCATGGCGAAGAGCTATCTCAGTGTCCTCTCTCTGGGACAATGCTCCGAGGACCAAGATGAGAAGCGGCCAGCCGAAGAGGATGATCGCAAGGTCCATAAAGCGAGGATTCTCGTAAATCCATGCGGGGATACCAGCAAGTATGCCGGTGAGCATAATAACCGTCGCGGCAGTCCTGAACGGTTGTGTATAGGCTACGAGCGCTCCGAGATATGGGACGAAGGCGACAGCCCAAGCACCATATCCCGGAATAGATGCTAGGGCGAGTAGCGCGAGGATAACCCACCGAAGGGTTACGCGTTGACCCAAGGTCCAGCCGTGCGGAAAGAAGTCGACAGAACCAAAGGAGAGAAAGTAGGCCACACAGAAAAAGACAGTGATGGCCACAGCCCAGGTCCGCTGAGCAGGCGTATAAGTGGGAAGGAACAAGACTTGGAGAAGGACAAGCAGGAGAAAGATCAACCAAATAGCTGCGAAAGCGGCATTGCGAACCTTGAAGCTACTCATCATGCTCGGTTCTTGTCGCGCTTGTGAAGAATCAGACACAACCCGACGAAAACCATTGTCCATACAGCGATATTAACCCATGCGTACCATAGCGGGTCTTCAATAAAGAGCTGCTCGCTATTGATCATTTGGGCGCCTTCAGACAAAGGCCCACGAGAAAGAGCCTGTGCGCCGTACATCGGAGTGAATCGTCCGACCGCGAGTAGCGATTCCTTTAGCGGCATGAAGACATTTCCGGCGAAGGCGAGAATGACGATAGTGGATGTTGTGATAGAGACGGTGTTTTCTGAGGGAAAGAGCATGGCACAGGCCATGCCGTAGAAGCCGAAGGGGATAGCGCAGGCGACGGTAGCAAGAAATGCTAATGCCCACTGGGTCGGTTGCATGCTTGCTGCGGTGAGTGCACCGGTAATGAAGACAGCGGCGATCGGTAAGATTGCGCGGACCGCGATATTGAGGAAATTGGAAATCCCTAGCTGGGAAGAGCGTAGGGGAGTGAGTGCCAATTGTCGGCCCCATCCTGCACGGTTTTCTGCAACCATGGAGCCGGCGGCGCCAACAGCACCTGTAGCACCGGCATAGAGAGCCATGCCGATCATCACCATGGCAGCAACATTTCCGCCGTTAAACTCGACTTGGCCGTATTCTTGCATGGCGCCGAAGAGAATATAGAAGATGATTGGAAGACCAACGCTGAAAAAGAGCGTGGGCAGGTCGCGACGTAGCCGCTTTAGGTCGTGGGCAGCGTAGTTCAGGGTGGTGCGAAGAGTGGGGTGCGCAGCGGTGTGGGGGCTCATGTGAAATCTCCTTATCGCGTGGTGTTACTGGATGTAGCGTTGTAGAGCTCGAGGAAGGAATCCTCCAAGCTGTGTCCTGTGATAGTGATGTCGCGAGCAGTGGTTTCGTTAAGCAGGTAGCGTGCCACCGCATCAGAGTCTCGAGCAGTGATGACCAGCCCCGTGTCTGTTTGCTCTTGGTGGATAACTCCGGGAAGTAGGTTGGCCGTAAGCGCATGTGGGACCTCGCAGGGAAAGGCGGCCCGGATGACACGGGTGGAGTTGGAGTTGCGGATCTCTTCTGTCGAGCCATCGGCTTGAATGTGGCCCTTGTTGAGCATGATGATGCGCTGGGCAAAGGTCTCGGCTTCTTCAAGGTAATGGGTGGTGAGCACGATGGTTCGGCCGGCATCTGCCTCTTCGCGCATAGTTTCCCAGAAGTGATGTCGGGCACCGGCGTCCATGCCAGTAGTTGGCTCGTCGAGAAGCAGCACTTCCGGATCTCCTAAGAGGGCCAGTCCGAAGCGGAGGCGTTGTTGCTCACCACCGGAGCATTTGCTCACGCGGCGCGACAGGATATCTCCTAGATTTGCGCGCTCGATGATGTCGTCAAACGCACGGTGAGATGGGAAGGCCGCGCCGAGGAGCTCGAGGGTTTCCTTGACGGTGATGTTAGGAAGAAGCCCGCCGGATTGCATGACGGCTCCTATGCGTCCGCTTTTAATAGCGGTCTGTGGGCTTTCTGCGAGCACCTGGATAGTGCCGGAAGTCGGTGTTGTCAGGCCCAGGATGAGATCAATAAGCGTCGTTTTCCCGGCGCCGTTAGTTCCCAGTAGGCCAACGATCTCGCCCCGATGAATGGAAAGGGAGACGTCGTGAAGCGCTTGTACAGGATTGGGCGATGACGCATTAAAAACCTTGCTGACGTCATTGACGTCAATGACTGGTGGGAGAGTGCGTGTTGTGCTCATATCTTCACGCTATGGTGGGCAGATATGTGCAGCGTAGACGTGGTGTCACCAATTAGACGTGACAGTTGTCATGGTTGGGGCGGGCTGGCTACTCGCCAGCGCGGGCCAATAAGAAAGCATCTGTCCGATAAGGAATGCGAAGGACTTGGCCGGGGCGAAAGCCCATGTGTTCGTAGAGGTACCAGTTGAGGTTATGTGTCATGCGTTCATGGATCTTTTGGCCATTGCGAAGCCAATATGAGCGAGTATGCATAAGAGAATGAAGGCCTTCGGGGCTCAGCTTGTGTTCCCACGTCAAGCGGAGCTCTTGGCGAAGCGTCCATGGTTCACAAAAAGCGGGATAGAAACCGGGACGGTGGACATCTCCGGAATGCATGATGCGGGAAAGACGCAGGACCCACGGGTCCGCATTGACGTCCAGAGTGTTCCACACCAAGAGGACTTTTCCGTTGGGGCGGAGAACCCGGTCAAATTCTGCACAGGCTCGTTGGACGTCAACCCAATGCCAGGTCTGCGCGCAGGTGAGGGCGTCGAGGGAGGCGTCTGCAAGCGCAGTGTTCTCGGCAGTTGCACGCCAGCACGGCACCCCGAGGCGGTTTAGGACTCGGGTCATGTCAGGGGATGGATCGCTGGCGTAGACAACGGGGTTGCTTAGTGATTCAGTGAGCTTTCCGGTGCCTGCGCCAACATCGAGGACAGTCCGCGCGGAGGCAATGAGCCGTGATACCTCCTGCGGATAGCCAGGACGCACGTCATGATAGGCGTCAGCACCGTGGCTGAATGATTGGGCAGAACGAAGACGCTGCTGAGCTGTGCTGAAGCTCGGTGCCTCTTTCCCCGAAGCCGGGCGATAGCTGGGGTAATGCTCGGGGACCGGGAAAGGGGATGAGACGCTGGGGGAATCAGTTGATTCGGAAGGAGTTGGGCTCATGATGCTCCTAAATCTACCGTGGTGCTGCAGGTTCGTGGATGTCGGTGGGATGTTTTAAGGTGGACGAGGATATTTTCCCGAGGGCGAGCGTGGCGAGGCAAATGATGAGTGAAGATTCCGCAGCATGGCTGCGGTGTTCGCGCACGCTGGCTGGGATCATGTCAACCGCAGCTTGCGTCATGGCGCTGGTCTCGTGCAGCTCGCCTGAAGAAGACACGACTACTTCTCCATCAACAGCAGAGTGGACAAGTGACCTCGGTTTCCCCGTCGCCCCTATGCTCGTTGGCCCCGACCCAGGGCACACGAAAAAAATGAAGTTGGCCTCTGGACGTAGTTTTCTCCTCCACGTGCCCGAAAACTACACTGCAGATCGATCCTGGCCGGTCCTGTTGTCCTTCCACGGTTATACAGATTCTCCGGAAAACATGGAGCAATACAGCCAGTTTGATGCGGCTGACGCCATAGTCGCCTACCCTGCAGGGGAAAATGCGGCGTGGGCTCCGGCGCCTTATGCTGCTACCAGCGCGGAAGAAGACCTAGAATTCGTGCGAGCAATCGTGGACAGCCTGCGCGCTACCTATGAGGTAGACGATAACGCTATCTTCGCTGCGGGCCTGTCCAATGGAGGAGGATTCGCGGCATTCTTAGCCTGCCGTATGCCGGGGACGTTTCGCTCGGTAGCTACTGTATCGGCGGCTTATTACGAAGGCATCCATACGGATTGCTCAGACAAGCCTGTTGGCCGTTTGGATATTCACGGTACAAAAGACCCCGTTGTCAACTATGAGGGCGGCGTGCGGCACGAGACTGCTTATGCTTCGGTCGCAGAAGTGCTCGGGCAGCATCAGCGTCGTAACAAGTGTCGTGGCGACGTCGAGTCCGTACGTCTCACAAACGGTGCCACCAGAGAGACATGGACTGCCTGCCAAGCACCGCTGCAGCACATTCGCATCGAAGGCGGATCCCACGTTTGGCCTGGTGGAAACAACGCTACGAAAACTGAGGTGGGTAAAGGTTTTGCCACCGACGCGGTACTAGACTTCTTCGGTATCCCCGGCCGGCCTGCAGACACCGAGGAACACGGAGTGGCCTAGGATTGATTCCTTCGTGGACTACTCGCTGAGCGTGTAGTGATTAAAGGGGATGCCGAGGGAGCGAACCCGCGCTAAGCAGATGTCTGCCACCGTTTCATACCCAGCTTGGTGCGCGGCACTGGTGGTTTCCGTGGGGGCCGGAATCTGTACGAGGTGAAAGGAGCGCTGGCCGCCATCCTCGCGATTGAGCTCGACGACGGCCTGCGCGGTGGTGCCAGAGCCAGCAAAAAAGTCGAGGACTACCGCGTTGGGGCCGCCGGCGATTGCGATGAGGTGCTTGATAAGCCGCACTGGTTTGGGAAAATCGAATACGCCTTTAACACCGAGTGCCTCTTCAGCGTCACGACGGCCTGTACGGGTTACACCGAATCGTTCCCCGTCCAGTATGGAGCGTGGGCGCGCACCCTTCTTTTCATAGTTCTTGGTATAGACAAAGCCGCGTCTGAAAACCAGGTCGTCATAGTGCTTATCAACTTTGTCCCGCCCCCAACGCCAGCGCGCGACCTTCGACTTCCCGTCGGGTTGATGAGGCCAGTATTTATCACCATTCGGACCGACGATGGGAAAGTCGAGGCTTGGTAGATAACCCAAGGTCTTGGAATCTAGGCGAACGAGGGAATAGTTACCCTTCTCATCGCGATGGTTGTAGCGGGTCGATGTCTGCGCCCCTAGATCAACATTGAACCCGGAGTTTTCCGGAGATTTGGCGTAGCAAAGGACATATTCGTGCTCTTGGACGGCATATCTTGAATCATTCTTTCCAGTACCGCCTTTTTTCCAAATGAGCTGGCTTGCAAAGCAATCCTCGCCGAAAACCTCGTTGAGGAGGAGGCGTACATGGGCACACTCTGATTCGCCGATCGAAACCACGATGAATCCTGTGTCTGCGAGTACTTCACGCGCAAGGATCAGTCGTGGAAGCATCATAGAAAGCCATTCGGCATGCCATTGACCAAAGTGCTCTGAGCGCATTTCTCGCCGTTGGCGGAAGTTGTCGCGATAAACAAAATCCTTGCCGGTGTTATACGGCGGGTCGATATAGATGACGTCGGCTTTCATACCGCGGGCAACAAAGCTCTTGAGCGCGGATAGATTATCGGCCACGGTGACTGAATTGGTGGTGGAATCCGAGCCGCTTATCAACGTGTGCCTCCCCGCAGCTTGAGAGGCAGCAAGCGCAGCGGCAGCATTCTTTCCCGGCCACACTAAGCCAAAGGCTGAGTCATCGCTTGTGGGTATTTCTAACCCACGAGAGGGCGTCGAAGAATCAGGTTGTGTAGCGGGTCGGGGAGTTGGCTCAGAATGAGGAGAAGGCATTGTGGGCAGGCTTGTACTTTGGCGATTGATCTACGGACGAGGGCATGTGCGTTAATTATTGCGCAAAGAACTGAGCGCGGAGCGCAGCCAAAGAAGTGTGTCCTAGAGTGCACAGCAATGCCAACGAAAGCGCGCCTGCTTTTAGCAAGTTGTTGAACGAAAAGGGGTAGGTGGAGGGGGTAAACGGATGCGCCGACCCTAAGAATTCTTAGAGTGCTGCTTTGTGTGGGAACGGTACGTCTCATAACTAGGGTGATTAATAACTCGTGTGGCGAAGACTCTGGACCGTCGGTACGGTGGAGTCTCGTGACGGCTCGCAACGTGAATGCAGCGGTCGATAGTGCACTTGTTCGTAGTGTGCGGAGCCGATCGATGGGGTTCACGCCTACTGATCGGTTGTAGCCGCAGGCGTATCGACACGTTGGTAGCTAGCACGCTTAGAAAGAGTAGAAGTAACGAAAGGATTGTAGGAATGGGTATTTTTGACAAGGCAAAGGACGCGCTGAACTCCGATAAGGGCGAGCAGGTTTCGGACAGCGCACTGGACAAGGGCGCTGATCTTGCTAAGGGTAAGCTCGGCGAAGATAAGGCCGACAAGATTGACTCTGCTCGCGACCAGCTCGATGATCGTATCGGTAACGAGGGCGCTTAAGTCCTAAAGATTGAGTGCGGAAGCAGTGTGCCTGGGAACCTGACGTTGCAGGAATAAGAGCCCACTGCCTCTGAAATGCCACGCTAGGCGCGCTCTATAAGTCCTGTCCACGATGTGGGCAGGACTGTATAAGTTTTGTAGCAATGTATATTTGGCTTTGGCTGGGACATAATATGGGCGAGTTGATAGAGAAAAGGAATCTGAGAGAAACCTTTAAATCCTCCTATGTTGTGTTTATGAATATAAAATCGGTCATTTCATAGGTAGGCTGAACACTGTGAATACTTCAGTAGGTGTGGAACAAAGTAGCCAGCCCTTTAAGCAGCTTCTGATTGAGCAAGCTGGCCGGGTCATTGCTAAGGCGGGCATCGATGAAGTGCGCCTTCGGGAGGTTGCTGACCAGGTTGATGTGCCTCTTGCGGAAGCTCAGGCACTTTTTGCTTCCGAAGCGGAACTCGTCGAGGCAACTAAGCACTCTCTCAATGATGCACTGACGTCAACTATTGATGTGCACCTACAAGGGTTGCCCGAAAATGCGACCGCGGTAGATAAGCTTCGTGCTACCGCGCTGTCCTACTTTTCTTTTGCGGTCGAGGACCCATCCTCTTTTGCGGCTTTTACTGCTGTCTACGCTTCTCCCCGCACGGGATTGACGGCTGAGGACTTTGCTAGCCGTGATGGAGAGGCTGACACCTGCCCCATTATGCGTATTCTTTTTGACCTGACTAAAGACGCTATTAAAGAATCTGGCGGCACGGAGCTCGATGCCTATGGGACGCTGCTCTCTGCTCTGTCGATATTCTCCCACCTACACGGCGTTACACAGCTTGCAGCCGAAGGGATTCTGCGCTACCTCTCGCCAGCGGCGAAAAAGCAAACCTTTAGTGCTGTCATGGATACGCTGAGCGTTGGTCTTTATCCCTTCTTTAGGGGCGAGCGTATCAAGCGCGCCGAACCTTGCGGCCTGGCAGGGGAGCAGCCTGAAACACTCCTAATCAGTGCAGAAGACTTTCCACGAAGCACAGAGGATGAGCAGCGAACAGCTCTGCTCCGAGGTGCTGTGGAGGAGGCTCTCGACCACGGCGTGACTGGCTTGCATATCGGTGGCGCCGCAAAACGAGCAGGGCTTAGCGTCCAAGAGGCTGAACACCTTATTGAAAGCGACCAAGAGCTGGCAAGTTTCCTGGAGCGCTATTTGGACAAAATCAACTACGAGTTCATTTACCGTCAGGTAGCCGCGTTGCCGCAGGACGCTAGCGCAGTGTCGAAGATCAAAGCTACGGGCTATGGATATGTCTCACATGCTTTGCATGACCCGCAAGGATTTGAGGCGCTCATTAAGATCGCATCCGGCCCGATTGTGCCCATGTCATTCGAGGATGACTTCCTGCCAAACGCGAATAAAGCGGTCGAGCTTCAACGTGATTTCAGCGAGTTCGGCCGAGCCTTTGGGTTCATTATGTCTCTCGTACGCGAGGCTATCGATGAGGTGGACGGGCCGCGCACTCCATGGGTTCTTTTCACATTAGTGATTTCAGTGTGGGCTGGCGCCCACGGTCTTGCCATGCTGAGCACCAACGGGCCATTGCGTGGGTATAATTCCGATTTTATTTTTGAAATTCTGACTCAATATATGGATATCGAACTCGGTGGCATCATGCGAAGCCTCAATGGCATGGCAGGCTAGTTCAGTGAAATGAGCGTGCGGGATGCTCAACTGAGAGTGATTCGCATCATATTTCTCCCCACTTTCTTAGAGTGAAAGTGGGGATTCTTTTGTCAATATCTGAGGTTGGCTGCACCTTGTCGGGGTGGTGTGGATGTGGGCTTTGGCTGGGCGCATTCATTGCGTGAAGGGGGTAGAAATCGGTCTGAATCGACTAATGTTTACGGCGTGAACTGCAAAGATGTCGATGGCCGGTGTCTCTGAATGGGGGTAGCAAGTAGTTACTCAAGTGTAGAAAATATACTCTGCGGGTTGTATGGTGGCCACGTCCGAACCTTAATTGCAAGCCTTATAAGGCTAATCGGGTTTTCACTTCAGTTTAAGAAAGACTAACTATGCGCCCTACTCGCTCTCGCATTGTCGCCACTGTAGCGGCAGTGGCTACCTTTTCTTCCGTGATCGTCGCTCCTCAGGCAATTGCGGTAGAGGAACCGGCAGAATCTTCCTTCGTTCACGAGGAGAATGGCACTGGCACTCTTGATGTCAACGGCACTGCCTTCGACGAAGACGGCGACCTGGTTGACGAAGACAACGCTGGTGATAACGCGATTGAAGAGCTTGACCGTGACTCTCGCAACAACGACATCAGCTTTTATGACGCGGAAAACAGCAAACCGACGACGCTTGATGAGCTGAAGAGCACTGAAGCATCGACGGCTGACGCTTCGATCAAGGTCGTCGAGAAGGACGGCAAGCTGGTCTGTGAGATTTCTGATGCTCCTGGTAAGGAAGGCGAGATTCTTGAGCGCAAGCTCGACCTAGCTCGTGCATTCTATGATGGCGGCAACAAGCTGCTGCAGACCGTATGGGAAGTTATTCCTGTTGTCGGCGATCTCGTCCCGTCGGACTTCATCAAGAAGATTGGCGCAAGCTCGTGGGAGCGGATCGCTGAAATGGTCCGTGAAGGCGAGAAAGACAAGGATGTCACGTGGGACCTCGCACGTGCGCAGGGCATGGCTATCGCAAAGATCGAGAACTCCGATGCTGATGTCGATTTGAAGAACCCGGATGCGGCGAAGAAGACCGTCTCTGGGCTCATCAAGTTTGCTGATGGTGCTTTCGGTACTGGAGTCGCTACCGTATTGAAGGTTTTTAATGCCGCCGTTACGATTGCTGGCCTTTTCCCGGGCGCTAGTGCCGCTAAGGACTTGAAGCTGAGCGATACTCAGCGCAAGGAAATTGAGTCCACCCTGTCTGGTATCTCGACCGCGGCTTCTGCGTTGGCCGAGGTTAACGCACCGGCTGGACAGAAGTGTGCGGACATGCTCAATGGCAAGCAGGTCAGCGACGAAGCGCCGGATTCCACCTCGACAACCGAGTCCTCTGAGCCTTCTGAGTCCGCCGAGCCTTCTGATTCCGAGAAGCCCTCCGAGTCCGCCGAGCCTTCTGAGTCCGCCGAGCCTTCTGATTCCGAGAAGCCCTCCGAGTCCACTGAGCCTTCCGAGTCGAGTGAACCCTCCGCATCAGATGAGGCTTCTGAGTCCGCAGAGTCGACTGCGCCTGAATCTACTGAGTCCGAGGCGGCCGAACCTGAGGATCCGACGGAGGAATCCGAGCCTGCTTCCACTACCTCGGCCCCTGTAGATTCCGATGATGAGGATAATAACGGTGAAGACGGGGAGCCTGGCCGTGATGGCAAGGACGGTGCCGACGGCAAGGATGGCCGCGATGGACGCGACGGTGAGGACGGCCGCGATGGTCGCGATGGCCGTGATGGCAAGGACGGCGCCGACGGCAAGGACGGCCGTGACGGTCGCGACGGCCGCGATGGGCGTGATGGCAAGGACGGCGCCGACGGCAAGGATGGCCGTGACGGTCGCGACGGCCGCGATGGGCGTGACGGCAAGGATGGCATCAACGGCCGCGATGGCGTCGACGGCAAAGATGGTAAAGATGGCGAAGACGCTGATATGTCCTCCGCTGTTGGTTACTCATTCCTTGGAGCGATTCTCGGTGGCGGTCTAATCGTTTCCATCTTCGGCGCTATTGATTACCTCTACCTGCTGGGCTACCTGCCCAAGGAAGGCATTCCGTGGCGCGCTAACCGCTAAGACCAACTCGTAGTTCCAGCCTGAGCAGAGAAATCTCAGGCAGAGCACTACAGAACAGCCCCATTGCATCCGCAGTGGGGCTGTTTGCATGAGCGATTGAAGGGTAGGCAAGCGCAGCATTGGGGCAAAGCTCGCTGTTTATAGCAGCGTGAGTGCGCGTTTCAGAGCTGCCCGTGATGGCGTCTACCCTCCCGTCGGGATGGCACAACGAACACAGCGGTGTTGACCAGATGGTTTATCGCAATAAGAGCAGCATTCCTGTGGCGGTTCTAGGCGATGAGTAGGTCGTAAACACCGGACTATATTGTGGGAAGCGTGACTGCAACAGTCCTTTAAGCACTAGTTTCTTTTTCATGCGCCACGCCGTCCGCGGTGCCGCCGACCCATTGGAGGTGAAGTAGGTGGGCAAATCATCTCAGCTCGCAACTATGAAGCATTCGCGGAGGCGGCCGCGCCGGTGGTGGGAAATCGGCGTAATCCTGCTCGTCGTCGTGATCATCGCCGGCAGCGTACACGTGGCGCGTAATACCGCAGGGCTATCCGTGGGAGAGTTGGACCCGATTGATCGGCGCGCCTTAGAGGAGTACTCGGAATACGCCGCTGCCGTCGCAGATCGTCCGGAGTCGGCGGCCTGGCTCAATGCGGCTGCTACCGAGTACCCCACGCTGCTAATCAGCAGGAAGACCCACTTTTCCTACCTGATCAACCCCTCCCAAGAAGTCTCTTCGCCCTTCGCTGCCCCTGTAGACATGGGCGATAACCCCGCCGGCCTCGAAGTCTATCGGTTGGACCGCATCTACCCGAGGCTGTGGCCGATTAAGATTGCCGGCGGCAACTTCAACACGGTGGGCGAGACCACGACGGTCCAGGGCAGCGATGTCTACTACCTCAAATTTGGTGAGGATAATTTCGACAAGCAATTCTCCTCAGAGCATTTCATTACCTTCTTCGCGCATGAGTCCTTCCACTTCTACGGTCAAGCTCGGTGGGCTTTGGACTCGCGTGTCTTCGGCGAGCTCTCCCCGCATGGGGTGGAGCTGCTCGACGAGAGAATGCGGCTGCTCGATGCAGTCCGCGACGCGGGTGCAGACCAAGCTCGGCTGAGAGAACTGGCCACAGAATTGCTCGCTCTGGAAAAGGAACGCCTAGCTGCAGATCCTGACTACGTCAGCCAAGAACACTGGATGGAAACCGTGGAAGGCACGGCTACCTACCTCGGGATAATGGCCTCACGTGCGGTGGGGTATGACTTTGGCCCCATGTACTTCGACAATACTAAGGAAGCGCGTTTCACCGACGTTGTTCCGTTCCTAGAGTCCGGGCAGATCGACAATGACTTTCTGCGCAATCGATTGCCATATGAGGCCGGCGCTCAGTTGTGTTTGCTGCTTGCAGCATTAGCGCCGAGCGGGGAATGGCAGGCCTTTCTCAATGAACAATCTCCGGATTCTCACCGCACGCTTATCGACGCCCTGGGCCACGTCCTTAGCCAAGAGAAGTAGATCCGCTAAACAGGGCCGCCAATAAACTGGGCGAAAAAGAAAGGCTGGTCAGAAAAGCTCTGACCAGCCTGGATGCTGTCGGACTAACAGGATTTGAACCTGCGACCCCTACACCCCCAGTGTAGTGCGCTACCAAACTGCGCCATAGTCCGCCGCCGCACCATTTGGTGCAACTGCTACAGATTACACCAGCGGTATTCGCTTCGACAAATCCCAGGTTGACGCGTGTTTTGAAGGCTCTAGAACTCGCCGGTGGAGTAGACCCACTGCCCGTCTTGTCTGCGGAAAAAGGAGCGTTCCCGCTGAGAGCCTTGTGCGGCGCCCTTATAGAAGGCCTCGAACTCAACTACGCCGGTATCGTCCAAGGGGCCGCCGGCGACGGTATCGATAATATCGAGGCGGTAAAAGCGGATGCCGTTATCTGCGAGGTTGAGGCGCTCAGGGCGGGTCTCTGGGTCCCAGGTACGGAGCAAATAGTCCTCATCGCCGGTCACGAAAGCACTGAACCGCGAGCGCATGAGTGCCTCCGCCGAGGGTGCGGGCGTGCCGGCGTGGTAGCGCGAGCAGCACTCGCTAAACGTCAAGCCGGTTCCGCAGGGACAGCGGGCAGCCGGATCAAGAGGGTTGAGAACAATCATGTGAATCTATTGTGCCGCGGTTGTCACGGTGGTGGTCACCTCGACGGTGAGGAGGGAGTCGATGGTGGTGGACGTGGAGGCGTCGCCAAGCGCGCGTTGTTGATCCGCGCTAAGGGAGGCAGGAAGTGTCACCGTACGTGTGAATCGGGATTCGGACTCTTGGGTAATGCTGACGGACACAGCTTCGAGAGCCTTCGCGCCGATCTTCTGTGCCTTGCCCGCCGCCTTGATGGCCTGGGTGCTTGCCACAGCCAGTGCGGACATGAGGAGGCCTTCAGCGGTAAAACCTTGGCCCTTGCCGCCGCTTTTCTTCGTGCGGTCAGCGGTCACAGAACGGTCGTTGTGGCGTACTACGACGCCCATCCTCGTGCCCACCGCAGGGATTGCCACCGCGGAGTCATCTGCGACCGGCGCGGGAAGATTCTCCGGAACGATGAACTGCTCCGCCCACGCGCCAATCAGGTCCGCAGCGCGTGCGGCGGCGCCTTGCTTGGTGACGAGGTGATCAGCCTTATCCAAGGCGACCAAGGACTTGGGGTAGCGCGTGGTGCGGAAAATGTTCTGCGCATTGTCGATGCCAACGGTCTGATCAATGGGGGAGTGCAGCACCATCAGGGGCTTGCGTAGGCGCGGAAGGTACTCCTCCGGGTTGGTCTCAGCAAGGTCTTCGAGGAAAAGGCGCGAAATGGTTAGCGCGCGGCCGCCCAAGGTGACCTCTACCTCGCCATTGGCGTCGACCTCGCCAATCTTGTCGGCGTAGTGCAGTACAGAGTGCGCGGGATCGAAAGGAGCGCCGATGGTGGCGACGGCCTTAAGGGAACGAATGCCGTTGGCCGCCGCGAGGGCAGCGGCGCCGCCCAGCGAGTGCCCCATGAGGAGCTGCGGTGCGGAGTAGTTCTGGGCCAGCCACTCGGCGGCGGCCTGGATGTCTGCAACGTTTTGGCTGAAACAGGTATCAGCGAAATTTCCCTCGGACTGTCCCAAGCCTGGGAAGTCGAAGCGTAGGGTGGCGATGCCAAAGTTTGTCAGCTGCTTGCTCACGCGGGCGGCGCCGGGGGTATGGCGCGAGCCGGCAAAGCAGTGCGCAAAGATGGCGAAGGCTTGCGGAGGGGAGTCTGGGAAATCGATGGTTCCGGCCATCGTGGTACCGGTGCTGGAGGGGAGCGACACGTTCACGGATTGCATGCCCACAAGGATATAAGGGCAACTGCACGCCTGCGAACCGGGGTTGACTAAAGTCGATAGAAGACCTGTATGACGCACAAGGATGGAGGAGTGCTCATGGGCGCATTCGATTGGTTCTGGAAGGCAATGGGCGCGCAGTCCGAGCGCAACAATAAAAAGTCGAAAGCTGTCGTCACGGCTGCGGATTCCGCGGTGGAAGAAATTGCCAACTTATCGGATGCAGACGTTGCCACCACCGCACGGGAATGCGTGAAGGATGGCGCGATTGCGGATAAGTCGCGTTTCCTCGCCGCTCTGGCTGTGGCCAGCGAACGCAAGCTCGGTATGCGCCCATTTAATGTCCAGTCCCAAGCCGTTCTCCGCTTGCTTGAGGGTGACGTCATCCAGATGGCCACCGGCGAGGGAAAGACCCTGGTGGGCGCAATGGCCGCGACTGGTTTTGCGCTGACCGGAAAACGCGTCCACCTGGTGACGGTCAATAACTATCTAGCGGCGCGCGATGCCGAGTGGATGCGCCCGCTCGTGGAGTTCTTCGGCCTCACGGTGGCCTCGGTCACCGAGAAGCTAGGCCCAGAGGAGCGTCGCACGGCCTACCTGAGCGATATCATCTATGCTCCCGTCAACGAGCTGGGATTCGACGTTCTGCGGGATAACCAGATCACCTCCCGCGAGCAGACGGTACAGGCGCGCGCAGATGTTGCGTTGGTGGATGAGGCGGACTCCGTGCTTGTCGACGAAGCCCTCGTTCCCCTCGTCCTCGCCGGAAACCGCCCGGGTGAGGAGTCCACAGGCCACATCACCAACGTGGTTTCGCGCCTGCGTGAGGAGCAGGACTATGTCATCGCGGAGGATGGGCGCACGGTGGCGCTGACCGACGATGGAGCGGCGCGAGTCGAGCGCGAGTTGGGCATTGATTCGCTCTACTCCGAGGAGAATATCGGCTCCGTACTAGTCAAAGTGAACTTGGCGCTGCACGCGAAGGCGCTGCTCATTCGTGACATTCACTACATCATCACGGACGGAAAGCTGCAGCTTATCGACGCCTCCCGCGGCCGCGTAGCCGAACTGCAGCGCTGGCCCGACGGCCTGCAGGCCGCTGTGGAGGCCAAGGAAGGCTTGGAGGTATCGGAAGGAGGGCGCATCCTCGACACCATTACGCTCCAGGAACTCATGCGCCGCTACCCGTTGGTGTGCGGGATGACCGGTACCGCTGTGGAGGCGACCGATCAGCTGCGCCAGTTCTATAACCTCCACGTCTCGGTCATCGATAGAAACAAGGAACTGCAGCGCTTCGATGAGGCGGATCGCATCTATGCCTCGGTGGATGAGAAGTCCCGCGCCATCGTGAACGAAATCGTCGCGATCAACAGCACCGGCCAACCAGTTTTGGTGGGCACCCACGACGTCGCCGAATCCGAAGATCTCGCCGCTGCGTTACGCGAACGGGGGATCGAGGTAAACGTCCTTAATGCGAAGAATGACGAGGACGAGGCGCGCATTGTGGCGGAGGCTGGCGACGTCGGCCGTGTCACCGTTTCCACCCAGATGGCGGGCCGCGGCACGGATATTAAGCTGGGTGGCGCTGATGAGTCTGACCGCGATGCCGTCGTCGAGAAGGGTGGTCTGGCGGTGCTCGGCACCTCGCGGCACCGTTCCTCGCGTCTGGATAACCAGTTGCGCGGTCGCGCTGGCCGCCAGGGAGATCCGGGCAAGTCCATCTTCTTCGTTTCCTTAGAAGATGACGTGGTTAAACAGGGTGGGGAAGATGGATCCTTGTCCGCCCGCCCCGATGCCGACGGGCTCATCGAATCCAAAAGGGTTCGTGATTTCATTGCGCACTGTCAGCGCGTGACCGAGGGGCAGCTTCTAGAGATTCACGCGCAGACCTGGAAGTACAACCACCTGCTCGCAGATCAGCGCATCATCATTGATGAGCGGCGAGCTAAGCTGCTCGATACCGACCAAGCCTGGCAGGAGCTGGCTGAGCGGGCACCGGAGCGTGCTGCTGAGCTTCGTGACGTCCCCGCTGAAGCGCGCGAGCGGGCGGCCCGTGAGATTATGCTCTTCCACCTCGACCAGGCGTGGGCCGACCACCTGGAGTTGATGGATGATGTGCGGGAATCTATCCACCTACGTGCCATCGCCCGCGAGACGCCAATCGACGAATACCACCGCATCGCGGTGCGCGAGTTTAAAGACCTAGCGCAGCGCGCGGTTAATGACGCAGTTGATACTTTTAAGACCGTGCTTATCGATTCAGATGGCGCCCATCTAGAGGATCACGGCCTGTCCCGCCCGAGCGCAACGTGGACTTATATGGTCTCCGATAACCCACTATCAGGGGGCGGAAACTCCGTGCTCAAGGGCATAGGAAACATTTTCCGTTGATGTAAATTGCGGAGAGGCGACTCGCGCGGGCGGCGGAGTCGCTAATATGGAATGAGTCAACATTGATCCGACCCTTCGGAGGTAAAAATGAGCGAGAATACCGGAACGCCGGAACCGCAGGCAGAAACTACTTCTGTCTTCCGCGCAGATCTTCTCAAGGAGATGGAAAACGGCACCGCGGCGGGTTCTGACGCCTCCGTTGCTGGCGCTGAGAACTTGGCTGAGGGCCAGGCACTGCTCGTCGTCAAGCGCGGTCCCAATGCAGGCGCTCGCTTCCTGCTTGATCAGCCGACCACCACCGCCGGCCGCCATCCAGAGGCTGATATCTTCCTGGACGATGTCACCGTGTCTCGTCGCCACGCGGAGTTCCGCGCGAAGGACGGTCAGTTCGAGGTAGTCGATGTCGGATCGCTCAACGGAACCTACGTGAACCGCGAGCCGCGCAATGCTCAGGTACTCGAAGTGGGCGATGAAATCCAGATCGGTAAATTCCGCTTGGTATTCATTGCCCCGAAATAAGGCAGTGCCTGTCCTAAAGAACTAGGGGAGAAGGCCGGGGGAAGCTTCCTCCTGAGCTCCCCTTTTTGTCATAGTGAAATCGTGAAGAAAGCAGTAGTAGTCCTATCGTGAGCGCACAGAAGTCCACCGCCGCTGCCGCAGCAGCGTCTTCCGTGGTCAAGAAGACCAAGCCTGCTAAGCAGAAGCCGATGTCTATTGGCGTAACGCTGAAGCACGTGCAGAAGCAATTTCCGGATGTGACGGTGTCGAAGATTCGCTTCTTGGAATCTGAGGGGCTGATTACTCCAGAGCGCACCGCGAAGGGCTACCGCCGCTACTACCAGAAGGACCTTGATCGTCTTCGCTATATTCTGACCGCGCAGCGCGATCACTATACGCCGCTCAAGGTTATTCGGGAACAGCTAGACGCGATGGATTCGGGGCAAGTTACCGCCATCGTGTCCTCCCAGGCCGAGGCCCTCATCAGCGCCGAGCAGCTGCGCGCGCCGGTGGTCACTCGGCTTACCGACGCCGATGTGGCCGACCAAGCAGGCACCACGCAGGAAAACATCGCCAAGCTGGTTTCTGTGGGACTGATTAAGCCGGATCCGGCGGGCTTCTTTGATACGGATGACGTGTCCATCGTGTCCGCGGCCGTGGCGCTGGAATCCTTCGGGTTTGAGGCGCGACAGTTGAAGTCGCTGCGCAATGCTGCCCGCCGCCAGGCGGACATGATTTCGCAGGTGGCAACGCCGGTGGCGCATTCGAAGTCTGATACTGCCCCGCAACAGGCCGAGGAGCTTTCTCAGCAGATGGCGGCCCTTGTTCTGTCGCTTCACGGGACGTTGGTCAAGACCGAGCTTCGTGACGAATTCCGGCCTTAAATCATACGGGCTTTTATTTCCGTAAGTTTGGCGCCGACTTTTCTACGCCACTTAACCGGCCCGACAACCATGTGCAAGGAATGTGTGTAAAAGTGGATTCCATGAACACTGAAGTATTGAAATTTCTAGGTATCCACCCCGTTGGCCCCGAAAATAACCTATGTGCTCTTTTCTATTGGGCGGAGGCGGACCGGCACGTGCCGGTGTGGGTCTCACCCATCGACGGCGCGCGTGTCCTCCAAGTACTCGAGCGGCACTTTAATGCGCGCCCAAGCACGTATGAACTGCTCATCGCCTTTGCGGATCTGCTAGATGGCATCGAGCATATTTGCGTGTCCGAGTACCGTAAGGGCGTTTTCATGGTTGATCTCCTGGATGGAACCGGTGAAGAGCACGATGCCCGCTTGTGCGACGCTCTTGTCCTCGCAGATCACTATGGGTTGCCCATTCATTTTGAGAAGGATGTGCTCGACGAGGTAGCCATTTACATTAGCGATGAGGACCTTAAAGAATATTACGGCCTAGAACGCGAGGCAGAATCCCCGGAGACGTTCCCGGAGAAGCGCATGCGCGAGTTTAAGGAGCGCCATTCCCAGCAGAGCGCGCTGGAGGACGATGACTTCGAGCAGATGATGCGTGATTCCGGAATCTCCGAGGAAGATTTGCTCGGCGGCAAAGATGGTGAAGAGGAGTAAAAGGGGAGTTTAAGCTCCCTTCCACATAATTCAGCCCTAAGCCCTGATCCCAGCTAGACATTAGAAGCGGCGCCCTTTGTGGCGTCGCTTTAGTCGTGCTACCACTGAATTTTTTAATGACACGCGTGTGACTAATGATGACAAAGTGACTCAAAAAGTCTAAAGTTCTACTAGAGGTTCACGGAGGACGACTCTTGACGCGGTCGCTGACGTGCCCTTTAATAGAAAAATAGAACTCCCCTCAAGTATCACTGGAGTAATTACGTGAGCAGTAAGAATAACCGTCCCGAGTCCAGCGCACTGCCGCTCGAAGATTTCGCAGCCAACGACTACGTTCAGGAATCCCTTTTTGATGTCGGGCCCGACGAGGAGCTGGGCTACCGCGTGCCCATCGCTTGCCAGGTAGCCGGCATTACCTACCGCCAGTTGGACTACTGGGCGCGCACGGACCTGGTGAAGCCCTCGATTCGCACTGCTCGCGGCTCTGGTTCCCAGCGCCTGTACTCCTTTAAGGACGTGCTGGTTCTTAAGATTGTCAAGCGCCTTTTGGACACCGGCATTTCTTTGCAGAATATCCGCCTCGCGGTGGAATCCCTGAGGGATCGCGGAGTTAACGATCTTGCTGAGCTCACCCTCGTCTCCGACGGCACCACGGTTTATGAGTGCCGCTCGAACGACGAAGTCATCGACCTTCTTGCCGGTGGACAGGGCGTGTTTGGCATTGCTGTCCCAGGCATCCTGAAGGAGCTTTCCGGAACCATCACTTCCTTCCCGGCCGAGCGCGTTGTGGAGGACGAAGAAGTCGACGTTGTATTTGGCCTCGACGAACTGGCTGCTCGGCGCAAGCGCAAAACCTCCTAAGGAAGCCATCCGCCGCCGCTCCTCTTAGTCACTGCAGCTCACGTCAGTGCTCTAGAGGAAGCGGCGGCTTTTTGATGTGCGGCGTCGATGCGCCTGAAATGTCCCGGTTATCGTGCCCCGGCGGCGTTGGCGATGGCCTTTTTGTCCTCTTGGGCATTTGAAGGGTCCGAGATGGTCTTGTAGGAGTCAGCGAGCTTTTCGAGCTCGGCGTCCTTTTCACCTTCACCGATATGCACCACGCTCAAGCTAACGCCCTGACCGCGCGCGGCTTTGACTGCCTCTGTAAAGCTTGCGTCATCTATATCTTGTTGGGTCCCGGTAGTAACGAGCACGACGCGGGCGTCTTTGCCCGTTTCTGCCTCTTGGTCCGTGGCGTTATCCAGTGCCGCGACCACGGCGCTGCGAGTTTGAGGAACGCCACCAGTGCCGAATTGCCGTACTGCGAAGGCCACGTTCTCGGCGTCGCCATAGGCTACATTCTGACGGAAGCCCACGGTAGCCGTGGCTGAAATGGGTGAGGAATAGTTCCAGAGAGCCACCTGGCTTCCCTCCGCGCCGACTGCCGACGCCGCCTCCGCCACGCCCTCGGTTACCTCATTGAAGTACGGCGCAAGGTTGTCGGAGGTATCAAGAAGGAACAACGTATTCGGTGCCACCCCTTGATCTTCCTTGTTTTCAGTGCTGGGCGTGGCTGATACCGATTCGGACGGCTGTACTGACTCCGAGGGCGTGGGCGATGCAGACGTAGTGCTAGCGCTTTCACTCGTCGGTTTCTGTACAGCCGATGACTCAGTGGTTTTATCCGCCGCTACTGGCTCGCTCGAATCGGATTCCCCTCCGCGAAAGAGGAAGAATGCGCCGATAACCAACGCCAAAACCGCGAGGACGGCCACGATGATGACCCACGGTGCGATTGCATAGTTATTCTTTCCATCCGAGTGCCGGGCCATCTTTTTCCTTCCGCGCTGGGGTCTCGGGGCAGTCAGGGCGCCCCGACGGGTCACATCAATGGTCTCTCATTGTAGCGCTCAGCGCTGCTCTAATTTGGGAGACAAGCCGCGCGCGGAGTGGCTCGGAGGCGTCGGCAAGCGCGCGTTGGCGCCGCACATACTCCGACTTTCCCTCCGGTGTTTCGATGGGGACAACCCCAAAGCCCCACTCGCGGCAGTCATATGGCGAGGCCTCCATGTCGAGCGTGCGCGCGGCCACCGCCAACCGGAAGGTATCGAGGAACAAGTCACCTGGCACCAACGGGCCTAATTTCCACGCCCATTTATATAAATCCATAGTCGCATGGACGCAGCCAGCCTGGTCGTTGTCCGGTTGGTCCTCACGGGTCAGCACCGTGAGGTTAAGCGGGCGGGCTCAGTAAAGAAACGGAAGGCATCGTAGTGCGTGCACTTGATGCGGTGCTTGTCGACGACTGCGTTCGTCCCTTCCGCTCCCAACCGCAGCGGCAGGTCATGGCGAGGGGAATCGGTGTGGTACACCATGGCCCATTCATGCAGGCCAAAACAATCAAATTGGGTGGGATTGTGCGCCGTCTTTTCCAGAAGTTCCAGGATGTAGCGCACGGTTCCGCCGCGGCGTTCGAGGAAGGCCTCGGTGTCCATCGTGATGCCCTCGGCAGTGCGGCGGTAGTAGCGCCATTCGCTGTGCGGAGCGTTCCCTTCCAGGGTGACCCCTACGCCTGGGTGCCAACGGCGTAGATGAGAGGGGCGGACGGGGTAGTACTCGAAAAGGAAGTCGTAGACAGGGTGATACGAGCCTGGGTGGCGATAGCGAGCGAGGAACTCATGTGCTTCCTCCTCGTGCTGTCGCATCCGGGCTTGCCAATCCTTGGGCTCGAGAATCATCGTTGTCCAGCACTGCCTCGACGGTGGCGGTTGTTGCGGCCGCGGCGGCGGTGCCCCGGTGCTTCCTGCTTAGGCTGCTGTTGGTTCGGTGGCCCGAGCGGCTCGCCCTTCGGCTTGCGTGCACCGGTCATCTGGGCAAGTTCGGGGCTGCTGGCGGGGTTGGCGCGGTCGCTGATGTCGAGGTCGGTGTGGTCCACTCCGGCCTTTGCAATGAGCTTGGCCACCTCGTCGCGCTGCTCGTCGGTAACGAGTGTGACGACGGTGCCTGACTCACCGCCGCGGGCGGTGCGGCCGGAACGGTGTAGGTAAGCCTTGTGCTCGGCGGGTGGATCTACGTGGACGACGAGGGAGACATCCGCAATGTCGATACCGCGCGCGGCGATGTCCGTGGCGACGAGCACGGGTACGCTTCCGTCGGCGAAGCCCTCAATTGCCTTGGTACGTGAACCTTGGCCCTTATCGCCGTGAAGCGGCAGTGCGTTAATGCCGACTCTGCGCAGCTTCTTTGCCTGCCTGTCGACTCCGTGCTTGGTCCGCATAAACATGATGGTTTTGCCCTTGCGCGCACCGAGCCGCAGGACGACGTCGTTGCGTGCCTCGCGGGTGCCGATGAAGATGAGGTGGTGCTCCATCGTGTCCACGGCGGCCTCGACGGGGGCTGTGGAGTGGGTTACGGGGTCGTGTATGAACTGCTCAACCAACTTGTTGACCTCACCGTCGAGGGTGGCGGAGAAGAGTAAGCGTTGGCCGTCTGGTGGGGTGAGATTGAGCAGTTTGCGTACCTGGGGAAGGAAGCCCATGTCCGCCATCTGGTCGGCCTCGTCGAGCGCAGTGATGGTGATCTGGTCGAAGAAAAGCTTGCCTTGGTCGATGAGATCCAGTGCGCGGCCCGGCGTAGCAACAAGTAGATCAACCGGGCGGGCCAATGAGCGAATGTGGTTGTTGATGTTGACACCACCGACAACTGCCAACACACGCAGTCCCAGCGCGGCTGCGGGTTCATCCAGGCGTTGTTGGATCTGCGTTGCCAGCTCACGCGTTGGTGCTAACACGAGACCGCGGGGGTGCGCCGGTCGGGAGACCCCGGATTCGGCAAGTCGAGTGAGCATGGGAAGGCCGAACGTGAAGGTTTTTCCCGAGCCCGTGGGGCCGCGGCCTAGGACGTCCTTGCCGGAGAGGGCGTCGGGAATCGCGGCTTCTTGGATAGGGAAGGGGGTCGTGATGCCCTGTTTGTCGAGGACGCGGACAACATCGCGGGGGAGGCCGAGGTCGGCGAAAGTATTCATCGGGAGGAAGTCTAGTTCGGTTCGCTGCCAGATAGAAAAGCCAGTGCGGGGAATGGGCCTCGCATCCTGCACTGTTGGCAGTAATGTGATGTAGGTCTCTGCTAAATTGATCGGCATGACGAACCCTTTCAGTAGCCCGCAGCAGCAGCCCCGTGGATTTGGCCAGAACCCGCAGCACAACCAAGCACCGCCTGGCTTTATCAATCAAAATCAAGGTGCTCACGCCGGCGGACCGGCGATGCCACAGGCGCCCGAAAAGAAGCCAAGCTCGAAGAAAGCATTGTGGATCGTTCTGGCGGTTGTTCTTGTATTCGCCATCATCGCAGTCGTCGCTATTATTGCTGCAGTTTCTTTCTTCAAAGATGTTGCTGCCGATTTTGATGATGCGCCACAAGACGCAAGTGCTTCCGACAATGCCTATTGGAACAGCACATATGACTCCGATGAGGTTGACAGGATCCGCGCCTCCGAGGTTTCTGCCCCGGTGCCCGCTCCGCTCATTGACCTTTCGGACGAGTGCTATGAGGACACGTCATTCTTCGGGCAGGCGGACTATCTGGGCCTAGATGTTCAGTGGGTTCCGACGATTTCTTGCATCTATGGTCCGGACAGAGAATTCGTGGCTCAGTACACAGAGAACAAGGATGCTATACGCGATACTGAAAGCGTTGGGCTGGCCGGCACCGTCGAGGATTTCACCTCGGCCCGCGGCTCCCAGATTGGTGCTTTTAGTGAGGAAGATGAGTATGTGATAGCTGAAGTGCTTGAGGATGGCAATGCGGTTATCGAGTACGTCATGGACGGCTATGATGCCAACGGGGACGAAGCGGACTTGAATGATTTGGCCAACTATCTCGTGGGTGCGGGAATCCTTGACTCGGCTCTGGGTGGTTCGTCGGTGAATGCCTAGCTATCTTCGGCGCCGCACGCGCTTGACGACGCTTCACCCACCCCAAGTGGCCCGTCAACCCTCATCCGGTTGGTGGGTCTCGTTCTTTAAGGGCTTAAATGCACGTTGTTCCTGCCGGTATTTGAAGTGTTATCAAGGATCACCGATCTGCCCGTCAACCATCTTTGGGTTGGCGGGATCGGTGGCTGGCGGTGTCCTTTCTGCTGTTGCTGCGTGTGGTGGTTGTGGGTGTTAGCTGCAGTCGGGTGGTTCCTCTGGTGGTTGTCCTGCTTGTTCGGCGTTGAGTCTGGTTACTGCTTCTTGGTATTCGGGCATTGCGGTGATTGGTGTGCCCCAGGGTGGGATGAAGCTGACCCCGGTGTTGAGCCGGTACATGTAGCCGCGTCCGGTAGGCCTTTGTGGGTCATCATCATTGATCCCGTTGTGGTAGGCGCACAGGAAGGTCAGGTTCTTGATGTTGGTGTAGCCTCCTGCCTGCCAGGGGATGAGGTGATGGACTTGGCAGTAATCAGCGGGTTTATTACAGCCAGGCCTAGAACAGGTGTGGAATTCAGCGTGCAGGGTGAGGCGCTGTTTGAAGTTTGCTCCACGCTCTAGTCGCCAGGTGTCGATGGGTCCTTCAATAGGGTGCACTATGGTGGCATAGCCTATTTCGGCGAATTTGTGGGTGAGGAATTCCGCCCCGGTCATGCGCCCGCCGTTGGTGAGGTTGAGCTCGATTTCATCACCCTCGCCGTTAATGATCTGGTCCAACTCGTTCAACGTGACGATGACTTGGGTGCGCACTGCCGGTTTGGAACCGCTTGTTTCTTTGTTGAAGAAGATGTAGTTGGCGGCTTGAAGCAGGTCAGTATTGTTGGTGGATTCGAGGACACCGCGCATGTTGGCGATCGTGGTGGCATCGTCGGTTATGGAGAGGGTGTTGGGGCCTTGCGTGCGGTAGGTGATGCGTACGCCTGGTTTGGCTATGCGTTTGGAACGTAGTTCTTTCAGGCGTGTGGCGGCGACGGTGGGGATGCGGTGTGCGGGGGTGGCGGCGAGTTTGATTCGCAGGTTCCAGGCGTCGAGGGTTTTCTTGACTTTTGCGGTGTAGGACTCGATGAGTGTGAGGGTGCCGAGGCTGTGGCGTTGTTGAAGGGCTGCGTGGCGGGCTTTGCGTTGTTTGCCGCTAAAGCGGGTGGGACCGAAATACACCTGGTTAAGGTTTGCAAGCTCGGCGGCATCGGAGGCATCCGCGCCGAGCGCGCGGAGCTCGTCGGGTGAGCCAGGAATGTTTTCCACCAGCGCAATCCCCGAGTTGCGGAGGCGGATGTAGGTTTCGATATCCCCCATGGGCACAGAGACTAAAACAGCACCGTGGGCCCCGCAACCGGAAGAAGAAAAATTCTGGTCGCGGGTAGCGGAGGGATAAGAAAAGCCCCTCAGGGGAGGGGCTTAGCAGCTACATCTCGGTAAGCGAGCGGTCACCTGACCATTCGATATGGAACGTGCCCTCGCGGTCCACACGCTTGAAGGTGTGGGCGCCGAAGAAATCGCGCTGGCCCTGAATCAGAGCAGCTGGGAGGCGCTCGGCGCGCAAGCTGTCGTAGTAGGACAGGGAAGAGGCAAACACCGGAACCGGCAGGCCCAGCTGCGTTGCAGTAACCACGACGCGACGCCAGGGGTCGATGAGGTTCTCCAGCTCGCCCTTGAAGTACGGGTCCAGAATCAAGGCAGGCAGGTCGGCATTGTTGTCGTAGGCCTCACGGATGCGATCGAGGAACTTCGCGCGAATGATGCATCCACCGCGCCAGATGGTGGCCAAATCGCGTGGGTCCACGTTCCAGCCGAACTCCTCGGAGCCAGCCTTGATCTCATCGAAGCCCTGGGAGTAGGCAATGAGCTTCGCGGCATACAGTGCACGGCGAACGTCTTCGACGAACTCAGCCTTGTCCACATTGAGCTCGGCAATGGTTCCGGAAGGCAGCTGGCCTTCCTGGGCAGCTGCACGTTGAGCAGTGGCAGAAGAGAGCGCACGCGCGAAAACGGATTCCGCAATGCCGGTGATCGGCACGCCCAGCTCGAGACCATTAATGGCGGTCCAGCGGCCGGTGCCCTTCTGACCGGCGGCGTCCACGATGACGTCGACAAGCGGGGCACCTGTCTCCGGATCTTTCTGTGCTAGTACTTCGGCGGTGATCTCAATGAGGTAGGAGTCTAGGTCTCCGGCGTTCCATTCGCGGAAGACTTCGGCGATTTCAGCCGGTTCCATGCCCGCACCATAACGAAGCAACTGGTAAGCCTCACCGATAACCTGCATGTCGGCGTATTCGATGCCGTTATGCACCATCTTGACGAAGTGGCCAGCGCCATCGGGTCCGATGTGGGTCACGCACGGAGTACCGTCGACATTAGCGGCGATGGACTCGAGGATTGGTCCCAAGGTCTCCCAAGACTCAGCTGGGCCACCAGGCATGATGGACGGGCCATTGAGCGCGCCTTCCTCACCACCGGAAATGCCTGCGCCGACGAAGTGACGGCCCTTAGCGGCCACCTCCTTCTCGCGGCGAATGGTGTCCGTGAACAGTGCATTGCCGCCATCGATGATGATGTCACCCTCATCCATGGCTTCGGTGAGTTGCTCGATGACGGCGTCAGTAGCCGCGCCAGCCTTAACCATGATGATCGCCTTACGCGGGCGCTCGAGGGAGGCAACGAAGTCCTCGACGTTCTCGGAGGCAATGAACGCTCCTTCATCGCCGTGCTCGCTGATGAGCGCGCGAGTCTTTTCCGGGCTGCGGTTGTACACCGCGACCGTGTTGCCGTTGCGAGCAAAGTTTCGCGCAAGGTTGGAGCCCATCACAGCAAGCCCCACAACGCCAATCTGAGCGAGATCTGTCTTTTCAGCACTTTGAGTCATGTTCACCATCCTACGTCACCGAATTCCACTAACCTGTTGTGGCATGAACCACTCTGAAATCTTTGAAAAGCTCTTGGCCGTTTCCCAGTCGCGTCCGCTCAACGCGGAAGAACTCGAGTTGATCAACTCCAACCCGCAGGGGCTCGCAGGGCTTATTGGCCTGCGCTACACGCACATTTCTGCAGACGAGGTTCGATCTGAGGTGGAAGTCGTCCCAGATCACCACCAGCCTTGGGGCGTTGCAAATGGGGGTCTGTACTGCACAATTACGGAATCGACTGCATCCGTCGGCAGCCTAATCCTCGCAGGCAAGCCCGTTGTCGGTGTCAACAACAACACGGATTTCCTCAAGCCGGTGGCTTCGGGCACGGTGACCGCCGTTGCTACACCGCTGTACAAGGGGCGCCGCACGCAGCTGTGGGAGGTTAAGATCAGCCAGGGGGATGTGCTCCTCGCCGCGTCCACGCTGCGCACGATGGTGGTGCAGTAGCCTCTTACAACCAGTTGTTGCGGCGGAACCACCACCACATTCCGGCCACAACTAACACCATGAGGCCGATTGCGCCGTAATAGCCCCAAGGAAAATGTAGCTCCGGCATGACATCGAAGTTCATGCCGTAGATACCCGCGACGAGCGTTGGTGCGGCCCACATGCCAACCACCGCGGAAATCGTGCGCATGTCGGAGTTTTGCTGCATGCTGATCTTGGCCACGGAGGCGTCGATAAGCGAGGTCAAGCGCTCATCGAACCCCGACACGTGGTCTTGGACCACCAGCTGGTGATCGTTGACGTCCCTGATGTAGGAGCGAATCGCCTTCGGAATGAGGTCCTTGTGGTCAGAGACCATCGAGCGCAAAGCAGGCGAAAGCGGCACGATGGCGTGCTTCATCTCCAGAATCTCGCGCTTGAACATATAGATGCGATCGATGTTCGGCAGCGAATTCGGAGTGAAGATTTCTTCCTCGAGCTCGTCGACCTCGATGGCGATGAGGCGGCAGATCTCCGAATAGCGGTCCACCATCATGTCTAGGATCTTCCACGCTAGGGACACGGGGCCCTGTTCGACGAGGTCCTGCTCATCCTCGATCACGTAGGCCAAGTTGGGTAGCTTAGCCGAGTGACGCACCGTGATGATGAATGTGTCACCGATGATCATTTGCATCTCACCAGTGGAAATAATCTGGCGCTTATCGGCTACCTCGTCGTGATCCCGGTAGTTCACCGACCGCGCCACCACGAACAGCTGGTCATCGTAGCGTTCCAGCTTCGGGCGCTGGTGTGCTTGGACGACGTCCTCGACGATGAGCTCGTGGATACGAAACTCAGCCGCCACCTTCGTCATCTGTGATTCGAGCGGCTCGTAGAGGCCTACCCACACGAAGCCGCGGCCGTACTCTTCTACGGTTTGCAGCGCGCTGTGCGGCGAAAACTCGCCGGGAAGAGCCTCGCCATCGACGAACACGCGGCAGTGTTCAATGGCACGTTCGACGGGAACGGAAAAACTCGGAGCACTGTCGTCAGAAGTATTTTTCTTGCGTGGCTTGAATGGTGACGGTACAGATGGCATCGTGTCTCAGCCTCCTTCGTTTCGTATAGGCGTTTTGTAATGGCGGCTAAAGCTTACACCTGTAAGGGCATATAATCGTTGTCATGCCTACCTGGAAAGAAGTTACTGCAGCGAATCCCGCCCATTCCCATAACTTTGCGCGGAAGTGGAAGACACTTCGGGCCCAGGGCAAGGACATCGATGGGGAAGCCCGGCTTATCGACGCGATGAGTGAACGCCACTCCCGCGTCCTCGACGCCGGCTGCGGTTCCGGGCGCCTCGGCGGTGAATTGGCAAAGCGCGGCCACACGGTGTTGGGCGTGGACGTCGATCCCATCCTGATCGAGCATGCGGTCAATGATTATCCGGAGGCCCGTTGGGAAGTGGGGGACCTTTCGGAAGAGGAAATCCCGGAGGGCAACTTTGATATCGCTGTGGCTGCAGGCAACGTAATGACCTTCATTGCCATCGAAGGACGTGAGGCCGCACTGCGCAACGTCTTTAACGCTTTGCGCCCGGGTGGTCGGTTCGTCGTTGGTTTTGGTGAAGGTCGTGGTTGGGGCTTCGATGAATTCCTCGACCTCGCCCGCGCGGTGGGCTACCGAGTCGACTTCATCTTCGCATCCTGGGACATGAAGGTCTTTAAGGAGAACTCCACCTTCATGGTGGCCGTGCTTACCCGCCCCGGCGCAGACCTATTGGGTTAGCGCTGCGCGCCTGCGGCGAGGCGCCGCAGCCGGTGACCATGGTCAACGGGGCCGTGCCCGCGACCGACGTGAAGCGCATCAGCATTCTCTATCGCTTCGTGGAGCCATTCGGTGGCCCATACCAATGCCTCGTCGAGTGTTTCCCCCGCTCCTAAACGTGCTGCGAGCGCGGAAGAGAGCGAGCAGCCGGTGCCGTGCGTGTTCTTCGTGTTAATCCGCGGGCAGGGCACGCGGGTTACCGCGCCGGACGGGCTTACCGTTGCATTATCGGCTTGGGCGCCGTCGAGGTGTCCGCCCTTGACCACGACCCAGGTCCCGTTGTCGTGAGCCCACTGAGTGGCGATATCGATTGCTTCCTCGAGGGTGCGCGGTTGTGCGACGTCCGCGAGGACAGCGAGCTCCGGCAAGTTCGGCGTGACCACGGTGGAGCGGCGGGCGAGCTCGCGCACAGCGCGCTCTGCCTCCCGTTCGAGTAGGCGGTCGCCGCTGGAAGCGACCATGACCGGATCGCAGACTATGGGAACCCCCTCGGGCAGGGTAGAGACGAACTCGCTCACCGTTTCGGTGATGGACACCGAGCCCAGCATGCCGATCTTGAGGGCGTCGATAGTCACGTCCTCCTTCACACTTGTCAGTTGTTCGCGCAGGAATTCCACCGGAGGGGTGTGGATGGCGCGCACCCCTTGCGTGTTTTGCGCGACGAGGGCCGTCACCACTGCCATGCCATAGGCGCCGGCCGCCTCAAAGGACTTAAGGTCAGCGTGAATTCCCGCCCCTCCCGTGGGATCGGTGCCAGCAATGCTGAGGACGCGAGGAAGGGCAGGACGGTTCACGGTTTTCTCCTTTACGCTAGGGACTTCTTCCGTTCTACCGTATGTGGTCAAAGAAAAGGAGAGAGGGTGATTCCTCTCTCCCTTAAAGAGCGTAGAACCTAGTGAAGGTCGCGGTCAATGACGTTGCGAGCGACGCGCTGCTGCTGGGTGATTTCCAGGTTGCCGCGGTCGCGCGAGAAGGCGTTGAGGATCCAGTGCAGCGCCACGAGGGTACGGCTGCGGAAGCCAACGATGTAGAAGATGTGCAGGCCGAGCCAGGAGATCCACGCCGGGAAGCCTGCAAACTCGGTCTTGCCCAGCTTGACGACGGCGTTGAAGCGGGAAATGACGGCCATGGAGCCCTTGTCAAAGTACTCGAACGGCTCGGCTTCGTTCGCGGTGGACTCTTCATCGATCTTGGCTTCGATGAGCTTGCCCACGTGGTTGCCGCCCTGGATGGCCACCTGGGCCACGCCCGGAAGGCGGTTGAGGGAAATCATGTCGCCGACGATGTAGACGTTCTTGTACTCGCCAACCGTGAGGTCCTCGTTGACGGAGACGCGGCCGGCACGGTCGGATTCCACGCCAGCCTGGTCGGCGATGAGCTTGCCCAACGGGGAAGCGGCGACACCTGCGGACCAGATCTTGGTCGCGGCCTCGATGGTGACCTCTTCCTCGGTCTTCATGTTCTTGTAGGTGACGGCGTCAGCGGTGACGTTGGTAACCATGGCGTTGAGGCGCACGTCAACGCCCAGCTTCTCCAGCGTGCGCTGAGCCTTGCGGCCGAGGCGCTTGCCAAATGGCGGAAGGACCTGCGGAGCGCCGTCCAAGAGGTAAATCTTGGCGGAGGAGGAACCGAAGTTGGAGTATTCGCCAGCAAAGGTGCGCTGTGCCAGCTCGGCAATCTGGCCGGTCAGCTCAACGCCGGTCGGGCCAGCGCCCACGATGACGAAGGTCAGCAGCTTCTCGCGCTTTGCAGGATCCTCTTCCAGCTCCGCCTTCTCAAAAGCGGAGATAATGCGGGAGCGGATCTCTAGGGCATCATCCAGCGTCTTCATGCCCGGGGCATACTCGGCGAAGTGGTCGTTGCCGAAGTAAGACTGGCCAGCGCCGGCTGCCACAATGAGGGAGTCGTAGCCGTAGGTACGAACAGCGCCATCGAGTTCCGCGGTGACGGTCTGATCCTTGATATTGACGTCGGTGACCTCACCGTTGACAAAGTTAACGTTGTCCTGGTGACGCAAGATCTGACGCGTAGACGGGGCGATTTCGCCGGCGGAAATGACGCCGGTGGCTACCTGGTAGAGCATCGGCTGGAAGAGGTGGTGGTTCTTCTTGTCGATGAGGGTGATCTCAACATCCGCGTCCTTGAGCTTCTTGACGGCGTTGATACCGCCGAAGCCGGCACCGATAACAACGACGTGGTGGCGGCCGTTACTAGGACGGTGGGGAGTTTGCGCCATGGTGTTTGATTACCTTCCTTAAGAAAGCCAGATTATTTTACCCGAGTCAGTCTAAACCTTTCTAGCGGTACATGCATACTTTATGGGTTATTAACTGGCTTTTTGGGCCGCGCCTCCACCCGCGCGGGCCCCGTTGGCTTTAGTCTGGGAGGACACATGCGTGCGATGAGGAAGGCTGACTTGAGCGTGTATCCCCACTTGGCTTCGATCGATGCTGCGGTGTGGCCCGGCGTGGCTACTGTCCCTTCACCGCGCCTACTGCGTATGAAAGCTGGCCGGGCTGAGGCGGAGTTCGCGCAGGCCTGTTCCAAGGCTGGGGTAGAGCTGGAAGGCGAAGACCCAGATGTCACCGTGCTTCACGACGCCCTTTTCTCCCGCACCGCCGATTCGGGCTGGCTGGGCCTGGCCGAGTCTTATATGGCAGGCGAGTGGACAACTCCCGATTCTGAGCGCCTTGTCAAAGTCCTCACGCGGCTGGTGGAGGTGGGTTATCGGCCGAAGGCCAAGGAGCTTGCCGTGGAGACATCGAGCCCTGGTGAACTACCACTTGACGTTGTGAAACTGTACGCAGGTGACTCGTTGAGCCATTCGGGCGGCATTTTTGCAAGTGGCGTACCCACTACGGTGCGCGAGGCGGTGCGTAGCTATAGCGCGCGTGCGGGCAGAAAAGAACCCAAAGAGCACTTCGTCGATGTAACCACGGTGACCGAGCCGGCATCAACGGACCGCGAGGACTTGGGCGACGCACAGCGTCGCGCTGCGCAGTGGCTTCTCGACGCCACCCGCACCGGCGCCGGAACCCACCTCCTGGTCTACCCAGCCACTGGGCTGCAAGTAGCGGTTCAGGCGGTGGCCCGGCGCGCTACGGTGGACGTGCTTACGGGCGACACGGAGCAGAAGGCGCTTTTCGACGAGCAACTGCTTCTCGAAGGTGCCGCTGATTCGGTTCACGTGCAGGGCATAGAGACGGCCTTGCCTAACCCAAAGAAGTGGCGCGGGCGGTATGACGCGATAGTGAGCGTCGAAAAGCTGGAGACGCTTTCGCCGCCGGAACGCCGCCGATATGTCGAGATGCTGGACCGCTCGCTGGTCAGTGGCGGGCGTCTGGCTTTAGCTTCGCTTTTTGCCACGGATGCCATGACTCCGGCGGCTCGTTCGGCGATTCAGGTTCTGCGTGCCTATATCTGGCCTGGCTTGGAATACCCGTCGTTGGAAGAAACCCATAGGCTCTTCGATAAGCGCTCCAACCTGCGAATCATCGCGCAAACCCACACCGGAAGCCACTACCTCGAAACGCTTCGCTACCAGCGCAGCTTTTTCGATGGCCGCCACCGCGAAGCCGGGGCAGCCGGGTTCGATCAGGTCTTTCGACGCCTGTGGACCTTCCAATTTGCCCTGCGCGAGGCGTTGCTCAGCCTGGGCATGCTGGATGCCGTGCACGTGGTGGCGACCCACCGCCACCGCGGCGGCCGGCGTTAGCGGTCTACACTGGGGCGGCGCCAACGTCACAATTCACTTTGCCGCCCGGAGGATAAGAGTATGTCGGAGTGCCCAAGAATTATCGCGCACCGAGGTTATAACGGCTGGTACCCCGAAAACACATTCCGGTCCTTCGAAGAAGCCCTCAAACTCGACGTGGCTGGTGTGGAGTGCGACGTCAACCTAACCAAAGACGGAGAAGTCGTAGTTATCCACGATCAGACGGTGGACAGGACGTCGAATGGCGCCGGCGCTGTTGGCGACATGACCCTAGAGGAGCTGCGCACACTCAATTTCGGTACCCACGGGATCCGCAACGCATCATGCTTCTCGACGAACTCGTGGACCTCGTCATGTCATACCCTGGAAAGCAGCTGCTCATAGAGACGAAGCATCCGTCTCCTTTTGGTGCACGCCTTGAAGAATCGGTAGCGGAAGTCCTACGCGGCCGACAGCTCGATGCCGACCCACGGTTTAGCCTGATCTCCTTCAACCCCGAAGCAATTGCTCGGTTTCGATACTTCTTGCCGTCCTTGCGGTCATTCCTTCTCCTTGAACCTGATGAGGGAGTCCCGGAAATGCTCGAGGGTGCAACGGGATTTGGGCCTTCGATTCACCAAGCGCGGAGGGACGCCGACTTCTTTGTCGGTGTTGATGCCCCGTCCTACGTGTGGACGGTGAACCTGCCGAAGGACATGGAGTGGTGCCGCGAAAACGGAGTATCGCTCATGTCAACCGACCTGCCAGAGCTGGCAATCGACGTGCTTTCGCGCAGTTAGCCAGCGTTAGGCTACATCCTCATCTGATCCGTCATGGACCGAAATGGTCTATCTAAATTGATGGCGGAGTTCTCTCATTGACGCGACGTGATGTGAGGTCTTCCATTGTGTTGCTTGTGATGTTCCCCACGCGCAGCACGGGTTTTCGAGTGCTCGGCTCCGGAAATTTTCCTGCTGTTTATCAAGTCAATACTTTCAATAAACTTTTTGTTTACTGCCTTGGTCTAGTTTCTTCTGCATGGCAATTTCCACCCCGGCAAGCGGGCTAACGGCTGCGATCCCTGCAGTCACTGAGAAGCCGGTCGTCTCCGAGGACTTCGCGCGTCATCCACGCAAACGGAAGCTCGATTGGAAACAGATCGGTCTTGCGGCATTGCTCGTTGGCCCGAACCTTCTCCTTCTCGTTCTTTTCACTTATCGGCCGTTGGTCGATAACATTCGCATCTCTTTCTTTAACTGGAATATTTCATCGCCGACGATGACCTTTGTCGGTCTTCAGAACTACATCGACTGGTTCCAAGCACCGGATACCGGACGCGTGGTGTTCAACACTGTCGTTTTTACTTTCTTCGCGGTGGCCGGTTCGATGGTTTTGGGACTGGCTCTGGCATTGCTGCTGGACCAAAAGCTTTTTGGTCGCGCTGCGGTGCGTTCGATGGTCTTCGCTCCCTACGTCATCGCAGGCGCGGCGATTGGCGTGGCCTTCCAGTTTGTCTTCGATCCCAACTACGGCCTCATCCAATACTTCTTGGGGATCATCGGGGTTGATGTGCCGAACTTTTACCAACAACAGAATTGGGCGCTGTTCATGATTACGGTGACCTATATTTGGAAAAACGTAGGCTACGTCTTCGTTATCTATCTGGCTGCCTTGCAAGGACGGCGCCGTGATCTTGACGAAGCATCGGAGATTGACGGCACCCCGGCCGCGCGACACTTCTTCCGTGTGGTCCTGCCGCAGCTTCGCGGCACCACCTTCTTCTTGCTGATTACCGTGCTGCTCAATTCCTTCCAGGTCTTCGACATCATCAATGCGATGACCGGTGGTGGACCGTTCGGCTACGGAACTTCCACAATGGTCTTCCAGGTGTACCAGGAGACCTTCATCAACAACCGTGCCGGCTATGGCGCAGCAGTAGCTACCATCATGTTCCTCGTAGTGCTTGTCATTACGGTGCTGCAGATTAAGTTGCAGGAAAGGATGGATAAGTAAATGTCCGAAAGACGCGCAATTCCGGCTTCCGTCCAGGTAGGTCTCCCGCAAGCCAAAGGCGAACTGCCGCCCGTTCCTGGCTCCCAATCCCTCGCAGCGCCGGTCATTACTGATGCCCAGCGAAAACGCAAAGGCGAGCCAATTGATCACAGTCATCCAGCGACGAAGGTCATCGGCTACATCGCCTTGGTACTGACAGTGCTGATGATTATGGTGCCGCTGTACTTTATTTTCATCACCAGCTTCAAGTCTTTCCAGGACGTGTATTCGGATCCAATTTCCTTCTGGCCTAATCCTTTCAAGGCGGAGAACTATTCCTACGTCTGGCAGACCTCTGGCTTCTCGAGCTACCTGAAAAACTCCGTCATCATCACTCTGATCCTGACGGTGGTAGAGGTAGTCCTCGGCGTTCTGACTGCCTATGCCTTCGCATTCATTCGTTTCCCCGGCCGAAACCTACTGTTCCTGCTTATCATCGCCTCGCTGATGGTTCCCAACCAGATCACCATTATTTCGAACTACTCGTTGGTTGCGTCGTGGGGTTGGAGAGATACCTACGCTGGCGTCATCATCCCACTGGCGGGCGTGGCGTTCGGTGCCTTCCTCATGCGCAATCACTTCCAGTCATTGCCCCCGGAAATTCTCGAGGCCGCTCGCATGGACGGAGCAGGTTTCTTTACCACCTTGTTCCGAGTGGTCCTGCCGATGTCATGGCCAACGCTGTCCGCGTTCGTCCTCATCACCGTGGTCAATGAATGGAACCAATACCTGTGGCCCTTCCTGATTACGGATACACCGGCTGCAGCCACGCTGCCGGTGGGCCTGACCCGCTTGCAGGATGCGGAAGGCGTCACAAACTGGGCGCCGGTGATGGCCGGTACGGTGTTGACAACCCTGCCCATGATCATCATCTTCCTCATACTCCAGAAGCCGATGATCAAGGGTTTGACTGCGGGCGCAGTCAAAGGCTAGTCCGTCTGCCTGCTGTCTCTATGCCCAACTCAATCAAGTCCCCAACTCTTCACCTCCAAAGGAGAACCTCCCCATGTCTCGTAAGACCACTACTCGCATCGTCGCTGCCTGCGCGGCACTACTGACCACCGTGTCCTTGACCGCTTGTGCAGGTGGATCGACCACCGCAAGCAACGGCTCGAAAGATGACGGCGATGCCAACACCATCACTTTCTGGTCCAATCACCCGGGATCCTCGCGCGACTTAGAGCAAGAGCTCATTGATGAATTTGAGAAGGAAAACCCGGATCTCAAGGTTGAACTGGTCACCGCGGGATCCAACTATGAGGAAGTTGCGCAGCGCTTCAATGCTGCCCTCGCAGGCGGCGATCTGCCTGACGTCCTCGTTGCCTCCGACGTCACCTGGTTCAACTTCGCACTGAATGAGGCCACCACGCCGCTCGATGACCTCTGGGAGATGAACGACATTGACTCGGAGAGCTACGTCGATACCCTGCGTGAGGACTACAAGTACAAGGACAAGCACTACGGTGTGCCGTACTCCCGATCCACGAACCTGATGTATTGGAACACCGATGACCTCAAGGCAGCGGGGCTTCCTACCGATCGTGGCCCGAAGGACTGGGAAGAGTTCGACGAGTGGGCTACCAAGATCAAGGACAAGCTCAACAAGCCGGCTGTTACTGTTCCGGACGGCTCCAGCTATCTCGACTGGTACTTCCAGGGCATGATTTGGGCCTTCGGTGGTTCTTACTCTGATGAGTGGGAACCGAACTTTACCTCGAAGGAGTCCATCGAGGCAGGTAAGTTCCTCCAGGACCAGGTCAAGGTAGGCCACATCGAAATCTCCACTGACCCGACCGTCGCATTCGGCTCCGGCAAGGCCTCTGGTCTGTTGGAGTCCACCGGTTCCTTGGGTGGCCTGAAGGAGACGGCAACGATTCCGTTCATCACCACTTACCTGCCGGGCCCTGGTCCTTCGGCAGCGACTGGCGGTGCCGGACTGGCTGTGCCGGCTGGCATTTCTGACGAGCGCAAGGCTAACGCGGTTAAGTTCATTGACTTCCTGACTAATACCGAGAACACCATCAAGTTCTCCCAGAAGACGGGCTATATGCCGGTGCGCAAGGACGCCTTGGACGATCCGGAAGAGAAGAAGTTCTTGGAGGAGAACCCGAACGCGCAGACCGCTATCGAGCAGCTCAACGAGAACACCAAGCCGCAGGACTATGCTCGCGTCTTCGTACCAGGCGGCGGCCAGCGCATCGGTGGCGTTCTCGATCGCATCACCGTGGGCAATGAGGACGTGGAGACCGCTTTCGGTGACCTGCAGAAGGAGACCCAGAGCGTTATCGACCGCGACATCACCCCGAAGCTCAAGTAACACTTCGGATAGTTTGAAAGGACACCATGGCTACAGTTGAATTCCGTCAAGCTTCCAGGATTTATGATCCGAAGAAGCCCCCGGCGGTTAGCCGCATAAACCTAGATATCAAGGACGGCGAGTTCCTAGTACTCGTCGGGCCTTCGGGCTGCGGCAAATCTACGACATTGCGCATGCTCGCTGGCCTTGAGCCAATCGACGAAGGCCAGATCTTCATCGACGGGGTTGACGTTACTGAAGCCCGCTCGCGGGATCGCGATGTAGCTATGGTGTTCCAATCCTATGCGCTGTACCCCAACATGACAGCGCGCCAGAACATGGCCTTTGCTTTGCAGAACGCCAAGGTGGATAAGGCAACCATCGAAAAGCGCGTTAATAATGCCGCCAAGATGTTGGAACTGGAAGACCTCATTGATCGCAAGCCTTCCGCGATGTCGGGCGGCCAGCGTCAGCGCGTGGCCATGGGACGCGCCATCGTCCGCCAGCCCAAGGTCTTTCTCATGGATGAGCCGCTGTCCAACTTGGATGCGAAGCTGCGCGTATCGACGCGTGCGCAGATCCTGCAGCTGCAGCGCGAGCTCAACACCACCACGGTCTACGTCACCCACGACCAGACTGAGGCAATGACCATGGGGGACCGCGTGTGCGTCCTCAAACAAGGCATTATTCAACAGGTTGACGCGCCCAACACGTTGTATGAAAACCCTGGCAACACTTTCGTGGCGACGTTTATCGGTTCGCCGGCTATGACTCTCATCGACAACGTCCCCTTCGTCGACGGTCGCGTCGTCGGCGGCAAAGACCATGCCCTGGACTATTTCATGCCAGCGGAGCAGGCCGCGAAGGTGGCCGCAGATCGCGTCATCGTGGGAGTGCGGCCAGAGAATTGGGAAATCGTTGGCGTGAACCAACCTGGTGAGCAGTATGGGCTACCAGTTCGGGTCGACATTGTGGAGCACCTTGGCTCCGAGTTGTACGTCTACGGCGGCCCAGAGGAGTCGGCGGATGACGTCATCGCAGTCCGTGGTGACCGTATTTCAGTGAAGGTGCCCCGAGGCGTTGACGTGCGACAAGGCGACACGATTTACCTGCGCCCGATTAAGGGAGGTTGCGTGTTCTTCGCCCCAGACACCGAAATCAATTACGACTATCTCTAAGCTGCTTCCACCACAACTAACGTGCCGGTGGCAGGACTCCCATGAGGGGTGCCGCCACCGGCATGGTGCTATGGAGTGACGACCGGTCGAGACGCGCGCTCAAGGAGCACCGCGATTGAGTCATAGGTCTTGCCCGCAATCATTTCTAGACCCATCTCGCAGGTGCGGTTATCAGAGACGTACGTGTCGAAGTGTTCGGCGTCGAGAGAAGCGCGCTCCTCGCGGGTAGCGGACTCAACAAGCTCCGGGTGAAGCATGACGCGGTCGCCAGCGGAGCCACAGCACTGTGCCCCCTCAGGGATCTGGGCGTCTCCGCAGAGGTTGGCCAAGTCAAGGAGGTCCTGGCTAATCCCCATGTGATCTGTCGAGCACGTCGGGTGGACGGCGATGCTGCCCATGCTCTTCACGATTGGCAGGTGTGGTGCAATTTCATCACGCAACCACTCCACGACATCGAGGATTTTTAAGTCCTCCCAGAGCTCGCGGTCGGCGGGGGAGAGCACCTCCGGAACCGAGTCGAGCAGCCCGTGGGTGCAGCTTGCCGCGTCAACCACGATGGGCAGGCGGCCGTGCTCCGACCAGTGCCAGAGATCGCGAACTATCTTTTGAGCTTGATATTCAAATCCCTCTTTGTAGCCCTTGGATGACCACGGGGTGCCGCAGCAATCGCCCGCGACATCTTCGGGGATCCACACTGGCTGGCCAGCCCGGCGACCAAGCTCCACAATGGCGCGCGGGAGGTCTACCGAATCCTTAGCTGCCCCAGCAGGACGGCCGAAGATGCGATTGATGCAGGCCGGGAAGTAAAGTGCACCAGCACCCTCGCGCGGAGTTTCCGGCAGACGCGATGCGGCCTTCGGAAGTGGGCCTGGGACGGTCGGCAGCAAGTCGGGGGCCACCACGTTACGCGCCATGTTGGCCCCCAGTTCCAGAGGCTTGTGAGGAACCTTGTTGGCGGAGACGATGCCAGCGCGGGCGAGCTTTTCCACCAGCTCCCAGCGCTGTGCCGTCGTGAGCGCCACCTTTTCGCGGGCGGGGGTTGCCTGCTGAGAGCGTAGCTTCTTCATGACGGCACCGGTATCGATGCTGATCGGGCAGGGGATAGAACACGTGCCGTCGGCCGCGCACATGTCGACGGCGTCGTACTGATACTCCTTCTGCAGCTGCGCCAAGACCTCCGAGCCTTCTTCCTGCCGAGCCATCTCGCGGCGCAAGACGATGCGCTGGCGTGGGGTCACCGTGGCGTGGCGGGAGGGGCAGACAGGCTCGCAGAAGCCGCACTCCACGCAGGGGTTGATCTCACTTTCGACCTTGGGGAAGGACTTGAAGTTGCGCAGGTGAATGGTCTGGTCGCGCGTGAGCTTTACGTTCGGTGCGAGGATGCCCTTGGGATCGATCATGTTCTTGACTTCCCAGAAGAGCTCGAAGGCCTCCGTGCCCCACTCGTGCTCCAGGAAGGGCGCCATGTTGACGCCAGTGCCGTGCTCGGCCTTCATCGAGCCTTGGTACTTATCAATGACCAGCTCAGCCAAATCATCCAAGAACGCGGCATAAGACTCGCGCTCCTCCTCAACGTCGAAGCGCGGGGTGAAGAAGAAGTGCAGGTTGCCAAAGGCAGCGTGCCCCATGACGGATTCCGGGTAGCCGTACTTGGCCTGCAAGTCCAACAGGTCCGCTGCAGCCTCGCCGACCTGGGAGGGTGGGAAGCAGACATCCTCGGTGATATAAGCCGTGCCATTCGGGCGATCCGCACCCAGCAGCCCGTAGAGGCCGTTGCGTAGCTCCCACGCGCCGCGCATACCTTCTGCGGTGGTGAGGAATTCGAGGGGGCGCAGTAGTGGGGCGTCGGCAAGCACGGCGCGCAGGCGATCCATGGCTTTGTCTAGGTCTGCCTCGTCGCTGCCGCCGACCTCCACGAGGAGTGCTGCGGCATCGTCATCGAGGTTGCGCCAGGATTCCGGGGCGTGGGAGTAGTGCTCGGCCGAGCGGCGCATCACCGGGGCAACTAGGAGCTCGCAGGCCTCCGCGCCGGTCTCCATGATGGGGTGCACGTAGTTGGCGGCATCGCGAAGGTTGGGTAGCTCGACCCATGTCGTGGCCTTCACGCGCGGTAGCTTCACCGTGCGGATGACGGATTCGGTAATAGCACCGAAGATGCCCTCGGAGCCGATGAGGAGGCGCTTGAGGATGTGCACGGGCTCGTCCTCGTCGAGGAAAGCATCGATACGCAGGCCGTTGGTGTTGCGAATGGAGAACTTGGTGCGCAGGAACTCCACCATCTCGGTGTTGGCGCGTAGTTTGTCGCGGAAGGCCAGCAGATCGGCGTGGAGCTTTGGCTCCTGCTTGCGGAAGGCCTCGTCCCCACGAGACGTATCTACGATGGTGCCGGATGGTAAGACGAAGATGAGCTCTTCGATGCTGTGGTAGCTATCGCGTTCCAAGGAACAGCGCATGCCGCCGGAGTTATCGGCCAGCACGCCACCGATGGTGCACACGGACGTGGAACCCGGGTCCGGCCCCAGCATGAAGCCATGGCGGGAAAGTACGGCCTGGGCATCGCCCAAGATGACGCCGGGGCGGGACCACAGCTTGCGGCCTTCCTCGCGTACTTCCATGCCGCCGAAGTGGGTTTTGACATCGACGAGGATGTCGTCGCCCATAGCTTGTCCGTTGAGCGAGGTTCCTGCCGCGCGGAAGGTCATGTGACGATCGCGGGTATCGCAATATTTCATCAAGGCAGACAGGTCCGCCGCGTTGCGCGGAGAGACCACGATGTTGGGGATGGAGCGGTAGGGGCCGGCATCGGAGGAGAAGCGCACGAGGTCACTGAGGCGTCCATGCACGTTTTCTGCGCCGACGATGGCTTTCATATCCGCGAGGAGTTCGGCGGGGGAGCCGTTCTTGAAGCGTGCGGGGACGGCGTCGGCCTGGCTTGTGGTGCCGGCTGGGCGTGAGAAACGAGAGGAATCGGGGCTTAGTAGCTTGGACATGTTTCTAATCTATCGCTTGATAGTAAATATGGGTCAAACCGGGTACGTGAGGTTCATCATATGAGATACTCAATTCATCTAGTGAGACACCTTCTGGAAAGGAAACACCGTGACGAACCTACGCACAGAGGGGGAGACCGGCGAGAAACTCGCCGTGTATATCTTCCCCATCGTCATCATCGCCTGCGCTTTTGTCGCTTTCATGAGCCCCAACACCTTTGAACCGATAGGGCAGTACACCTCGCAATTGCTGATGGTCATCATGTTCTCGATGGGTCTGACCTTGACCATTCCGGACCTGGCCCTCGTGGTGAAGCGTCCGTTGCCCATCTTCTTGGGTGTTGTCTGCCAATTTGCCATCATGCCGACCAGCGCCGTACTCGTGGCAAAACTGCTGGGGCTTTCCGACGCCACCACTGTCGGCCTCATCCTCCTCGGCTCTGTCCCCGGCGGTACCGCGTCCAACGTCATGGCCTACCTGGCCAAGGGTGATGTGGCACTGTCAGTGGCGATGACCTCGGTGTCGACCCTCGTCTCACCGATCATGACGCCTTTGCTCATGCTGTGGCTGGCAGGGAAGACCGCCGAGGTCGACGGTGCCGGTATGATGTGGTCGCTGGTTCAGACAGTGCTCATTCCTGTAGGGCTCGGCCTTCTCTTGCGCGTTATCGCCAGCAAGGCAGTGGACAAGATCCTGCCGGCGTTGCCATGGGTAGCTATTGCCGGCATCGGCGGCGTGGTCATGGCGGTGGTGTCGAAGTCTCAGGACAAGCTTGTGACCGTGGGCCTGGTCGTCTTCGCAGGTGTGGCCATTCAGAACCTCATCGGCTTCCTTTTTGGCTACTACTTAGCCAAGCTGGCGCGTGAGCGCGAGGCTGCGGCGCGCACTACGGCAATCGAGGTGGCAACGCAGAACTCCGGATTGGCCTCGGCCTTGGCGCTGCAGTTTTTCACCCCGGAGGCGGCGCTGCCGGGTGTCGTGGCCGCGGTGTGGGCCAACATTACCGGAGCGATCTTCGCCGCCATCGTGCGCCGCAAGCCCATTGTCGACGAGCGCAAGACCGGGCGAGCAACTGTTGCTGCGTAGTTAGCAGGCGCCTCTTTCACAAAGCAGCGTCTCATGGGCGGCTAGCAACTACTGTGCTAGCCGCCCTTTCCATTTGTCCAGACCTGAAAGTGCAGGCACGCTGGTCGTCGCCAAGCACTGCCCGGATGCTTAGCGACGGCCACCTGCAGGTATGCACTTTCTAGTCTGCGCTTTTGGAAGCAGTGGCGCATTGCTCCCACGATTGGATCCCCCAATCGGTGCCTTTCGGGACGGCGCTGCCGGGGCCAAGCCGCCGACGGAACCGAAACCAAAATCTCCCCGACCTTTGGTGTGTAACACCAGAAGAAGTCGGGGAGAAGTATGTGGGTTAAGACCGGCTAAACCTGCGAGAGGTCATGGTCCTTCAGCTCCTGCATCATTATGATTGCGATGAGGGAGATGAAGCAGACGATGATGAGGTAGTAGCCCACGTAGCTCACGTTAAAGGCACTGACCAGCCACGTTGCAATGAACGGGGCGACGGCGGCGCCGAGGATAGAGGAGACGTTGTACGCAATGCCGGAACCGGTGTAGCGCACGTTGGTGGGGAAGAGCTCTGGAAGGACGGCGGACATGGGGCCGAAGATGAGTCCCATGATGAACATGCCGACAATGAGGAATCCGAGGACCGAGTTTCGGTCGGCGTTGTCGATGCCGAGGAAGAAGGGGAAGCTAAAGCCGAAGGCAATCATGATGAGCGAGGTTACGGTCAAGATTGGCTTGCGCCCGTACTTGTCCGAAAGCATCGAAGATACGGGAATGCCGATCATGAACATGAAGATGGAGATTAGCTGAATCTCGAGGAATTCCAGGTAGGGGATACCCAGGCCCAGCTCCTTGGTCTTATCACCAATGCCGTAGGAGAGAATCCAGGTGGTGACCAGGTAGAACAACGTGTAGCAAGAGACCATGACGAAGGTGCCGATGATCATTGGCTTCCAGGCGATGTGGAATGCTTCCACCATAGGGGTCTTGACTTTCTTGCCTTCGTCAACGGCCTGCTGGAAGACGGGCGTTTCTTCTAAGCGCAGGCGGACATAGAGGCCGATGAGAACCATGACCGCAGACGCGAGGAAGGGTAAGCGCCAGCCCCATTCCATGAAGGTGCCGGTGGTGTCACCGCGTGAGTAATCCATGGTGGCAACCAAGGTCAGGAAAAAGCCGTTAGCTAAGAAGAAGCCGAAAGGTGCGCCAAATTGTGGCCACATGGCAGCAGAAGCGCGCTTGCCTTCCTCAGCGGTTTCGGAGGCCAACAGTGCTGCGCCGGACCATTCGCCACCCAAGCCTAAGCCTTGGCAGAAACGCATCAGGGCCAGCAAGGCCGGGGCGATGATGCCTGCGGTCTGGTACGTGGGCAGGATACCGATGATGAAGGTGGCGATGCCCATTGTCAGGAGCGCACCGACGAGCGTGGCTTTGCGGCCGACGCGATCGCCGAAGTGCCCGAAGAGCAACGAGCCCAGCGGACGTGCGATGAAGGCCAGGCCGAAGGTGGCGAAGGACTGGAGCAGGGCGACGGTGGGATCCTCGGTCTTTGGGAAGAAGAGAAAAGGAAAGACGGCTACGGCTGCCGTGGCATAAATATAGAAGTCGTAGAACTCGATGGTCGTGCCAATGGTCGAAGCCACGGCAATACGAACACGATCACGTTTGGTGAGTCGCTGTGTTGTGCCCGCTGACTTCGGCAGCGTGGTGTTGACGGCGGTCATGTGAGAGGCGCCCTCCTCGAAAATTTCAATAGCTTGATTGGTTATGGAGGAAACACTACCAGTCTCACTGGTTGAAATGAAAGTCTCATTGAGTGAAAAATTCAAAGCGAGTGACTAGCGGTTGAAAGCTGGGGAGTGGAAGCGTGGTTAAAATGACATAATGTACATTATCGGACAACCACTTATGCACTGGGCGGAGGGGGATCTTTCCTTCAGCGCCGCCCGGTTCCGAGTTTGTTCCTTGACTGTACTGTCTCGACTTTCTCGTGGACGCTCATGGTTTCACCCTGGTCGCAGCGCGTGCTGTTGGCGGCTGGCTGGCGATTGGTTTCTGAGCTGCGTGTCGTATCGGCGTTGCCGATTCTGTGTTGGGAAATCCTTCGTGGCTGCAAGGTTCCTTTGCTTGCTACCTTCCGGATGTCCCTTTTTGCGCGCCACTCCTTGTTTGTGGATAAGGTCTCGTGTGCGGGGTTGCTATAGTTGGCGGCCGCTTACCTTCATCTGCGCCTCCCTGTTGGCTGCTTAGTGGGCGGCCCAAATTGCCATTAAATAGTCACAGTTACGTAATTGGGGTATGTTTCTGTGCATGCGTCAAGCGTCAGTTTTAGCGCTGACGGTAGGCGATCACCAGCTGCACGATGGTAAGAGCTACGAGTACCGCCGAGAAGGCAGCGAGGAGCTTCATCTCCTGCAACCAAATAAAGATGCCAAACCCTACGAGCACGACGAGCCGTACCCACAGGATTGGAATGAGGCGTTGGGAATTCATGAAGAACAGTGAATCTTACTTCTCAAAGGTGACGCGGACGTTGATCTCGCCAGTTTCGGAGATCCGCGCGGCGATCATTTCAGGAGTCTCAATACCGAAATCGAGGCGGTTAATCGGGATGTCGCCACCCAAGATGATGGTGTCGCCATCGCGGACCACCTGAAAATCCTGGCTCACGCTCTTGGTCTGGCCGTGGATGGTGAGATCGCCTGTGAGTGGGACGGTGACTACTGAGCCGTCGTCAGGCACGGCGGAGACGTCTGCGGGCTCAGTCAATGTGAAGGTAGACTCTGGACACTTTGTGACCTCAAAGAGCTTTGTCTTCATGTTCTGGTCGCGCACCTTCTTGTCCGTGGTCAGGCTCGCCATGTCCACGGCGATGTGCGCCTTCTCAACGGTGCCGTCCTTGATGGTGGCCTGGCCGGTGACATGCTTGGTTGAGCCGGATGTCGTGCGCTTATCGGCTGGGAGGATCTCATCGATAGTAAAACCTGCCGAGGTGTGGTTATATGCCGTACCTTGCGCCACGTGCCATTCGCCATCGACGTTGGTAGTAGCGGCCTGGACCTTATCCGCATTGATGGGCTCGGTTTTGACACCGCGGCCCATGATCAAAGAAAACACGAGTGGTCCTAGGGCCAGCGCTGTCGAGGCCACAATCAGGATCACGAAGATACTAACGATCAATTTGCGGTTGCCTAATAAGGATTTCATGTACTATCTCAATTCCTCAAGCTTTCGAGCCAGTGCGACCAGTTCAGCACACAGCTGTTCCATCTCTTCAGCGCTGGCGCTTTCCGACGCTGCCGTAGCAACATCCTCAGCGCAACACCGCAGCTCAAAGAGGCCGTCGCGGAGACGCTCAGCCTTCTCTGGAGTTAGGATGACGGCATCCGCAGGAATGGGCGTTCCAACCACGTTGTGGCGCTGCTCGTAGGCTCGCTGCTTGCAGGATGGCGAGCAGAACTTGCGTGGCCTACCCCGGCCGCCCTGCGCGATTTCCTTGCCACACCACTGGCAGGTTGCCGGGCTGCGCCTTGGCGGCGTGCCGGGCTGCGGATCCTGTGTACCAATCACCTCAATCACCTTAGCCCATTAACCCGAGGGTGGGAACAAAGGCAAGGGGCCATTCGTTATAATGATAGATCTTTGGGTGATATAGGTCGACCCTGATCCCTTTCCTACCTCAACACTTGAAAAGGATGATGTTGCATGGCAGATCGCGTACTCCGTGGCAGCCGCATGGGCGCAGTGAGCTACGAAACCGACCGCGACCACGACTTGGCCCCGCGCCAGATGGTGAAGTACCGCACCGAAGACGGCGACATCTACGAGGTGCCCTTCGCTGACGATGCGGAGATTCCCGAGGAGTGGATGTGCAAGAACGGTAAGCTCGGCACTCTGGTTGAGGGCGAAGGCGTAGAGTCCAAGCCCGTGAAGCCGCCGCGGACCCACTGGGATATGCTGCGCGAGCGTCGCTCCATTGAGGAGCTGGATGAACTCTTGACGGAGCGCATTGAGAATCTGCGTTCGCGACGTCGCGCGGCGGCACGCCTCCTCAAGGAGCAGAAGGCGCAGGAAGAAGGAGAGGCCTAGCAGCCTTTGCGCGCCGCATAGAATTCTCAAGGGTAGTGAATCCACGAAGAAGTGGATACCACTACCCTATTTTTCGTTTTGGGCCCAGCTTGCCCGCAGCGCCTTATGCGGCGCTGCCATCGGGAGAATCGGAATTGAGTTCGGGCCATTGTAGCGCCAACTCAGCGAGATAGACTGCGAGGGCCGGACCGAGCACAACGAGAAAGAACAGGTAGCCTCCCCACTGCGCAGGGAAAAAGAGCGGGTACAGTACCAGCAGTGCCCAAGGGCACACTGCTAAAAGCGTACGCGGAAGGTGCGCTACCGCCTTCATCATGGCCGTTGTGCACCGTTGACTAAACCTCAACCCTGGCGCATCGAGGTGGAAGAACCACACACTAATGCAGCTTATGACAATGAGGCCTGAGACCAGCGCAGCGCGAAGCACTACGCCCATCGTCCCGAGCTCAGCCTTTGCGATTATGGCGAATTCATAGGCGGCCAAGGCGCCTACGGCGAGGCAAATGAGCCACCATGCAGTGTTTACCCCGGGACGCGTCACAAGGCCCCGAACGAAGGCTGAGCCGCGGCGGGAACCTTCTTCGCGAACCATCTGACCAGTCACCGCGTGAGCGGTGCGTAGGGACATTCCCCCAGTGAATACGGGAAAGCACGTGATAACCAGGAGAACGTTAACGATGACGAGGTCAGCGAAGAGGCTCAGAGCAGCATAGAACTTCGATTCGGGGCCGAGCATGCGGTTCATGGTTTTCTAACCTACCGCACTGCGGATTAGCCCTTGACAGCGCCGGCAGCAACACCTTCGATGATGTGCTTCTGCGTGGAGAAGTAGAAGATGACGATAGGAATAATGGCCAGAACCAGCATCGCCATCATGGCGCCCATATCGCGGTTGCCGTTGGAGCCAACGAAGGACTGGATGACTACCGGGATGGTCTTGTAGCGGGTGGACAGGCCGATGACCAGGTACGGCAGCAGGTAGTCGTTCCATACCCACATGGCGTTGAGAATGGCCACGGTAATGGCAGTCGGCTTAAGCATAGGCCACACCACGCGGAAGTAGTTCTGGAGCGGGCCGCAGCCGTCGATCATCGCGGCTTCCTCGACGTCCAAGGGGATGGACTTGACGAATCCGGCAAACATGAACACCGATAGACCGGAACCGAAACCGAGGTAGAGCACCACGATGCCGATCGGGTTGTTGAGGTGGAGCATGTCTGCAATCTTGACCGTCGGGAACATAACCATCTGGAAGGGGATGATCATGGACACCACAAAGAGGTAGTACAGAAGGTTCGTCCACCAGGTCTTAACGCGTGTGATGTAGTAGGCGGTCATCGCGGAGAAAAACACGATGACAATCACGGAGAGAATCGTAATGACGAAGGACCACAAGGTCGCTTCAAGGAAGCCCTGCTTGGTCAAGCCCACCATGAAGTTCTCGAAACCGACCCAGGTTTCACCAATGGGTAGGGAGAAAGGATCGGATGAGATAGCGAACTTGGACTTAAAGGAGTTGATGAAGATGAAGAGAATCGGGCCAAGGAACACGATGGTAAAGAACACCAGGATGGCGTAGACAATGAACTTGGCGCCGCCGGACATCCTGGTCTGGTTGTCCGTAGGAAGCTGGTGATCCTTCTTCTTCGGGGCCGGTGCGGCCTGCGCTGAAGTACTGGTAGTCATGACTTAAGCCTCGATTTCCTTGGAGCGGGTCGCGCGCAACTGGAAGTACGCGATGACGACCACGACGACGACGAAGATGACGGCCTTGGCCTGCCCCACGCCCTCGACGTTCATACGGTTGAACAGCGTATTGACGATGTTGAGGGCGACCATCTCGGTTTGTCCGCCAGGTGCACCGTTGGTCAGTGCAAGGTTTTGGTCGAAGAGTTTGAAGGAATTCGACAAGGTTAGGAAGAGACAAATGGTGATTGACGGCATGACCATCGGGATGGTGACGTGGCGCAGCATTTCCCACTTGTTGACACCATCGAGCTCAGCGGCCTCGAGAAGCTCCGGCGGGACGTTTTGTAGACCGGCGATGTAGATAATCATCATGTAGCCAATCAGCTGCCAGTTCAGCAGCATGATGAGGCCGGCGTAACCGAATTTCCAGTCCGCGCTAATAGTCGTGGAATAGTGCGAAAGCACGGCATTGATCATGGTCTGCCAGGTATAGCCCAGGACGATGCCGCCGATGAGGTTCGGCATAAAGAAGACCGTGCGGAAGAAATTTGTGCCGCGAAGCTTGCGGGTCAGCATCCACGCCAAGAGGAAGGCGAAGACGTTAACGGTGATCACGGAGACGATGACCACGAGGACGGTGAAACCGAAGGCTGAGATGAATCCTTCGCGTTGGGAGAAAGCTTTGACGTAGTTGTCGATGCCAACCCACTTGGCGTTAGTGATGGTGGTGAATTTCGTAAAGGAGAGGAAGAAACCCACGATAAACGGCACCAAGAAGGCAATCATGAATGCCAGAAGGGTGGGCAAGACAAAGACTGGGAAGTATTTCTTCAGCGTTGCTTGCATGGTGGTGAAACCTTAAATTCAGGTGGTGCCACGCGTTTCCCAAAGGATGGCGGCGAGGAGAGGGGGGCTGAGGGCGTGGAACAAACTGACGAGTACGTGCCATGCCTCTCACCTACTCCCCTCCCCGCCCTCCGTTTGGGAAGGCGGATGGCGAGGGGATGGGACTAAAGGTTTAGCCCCAGTTGGATTCCTTTTCAGCAGCCCAGTTGTCCTTGAACTGCTTGACGACGTCATCCCACTTCAGGGTGCCGGAGGCATACTGAGACAGGGCTTGGCCGAAGTCATCCTTGAACTGCTGTGACGGGAAGTACTGGAAGTTCCACGGGTAGGTGGTGAGGTCTTCGTTGTCGATAGCTTCCGCGACCTGCTTTGCCAGCGGGTCATTCGGAGTGTCTTCTGCGGAGTAGTTCTTGAACGGGGCAATGAAGCCAAGGTCCTTAACCACGTGCTCCTTGCCGGCATCGGAGGTGAAGAGCCAGTCCACGAAGTCCTTGGTAGCCTTCTGGTCTGCCTCGGAAGCCTCCGAGTTCACACCCAAGTAGTTTTCGGTACCGACGTTGATGCCGTGCTTCTCCTCATCCGGCAGGCCCATGTACATCGGCAGGAACTTGATCTTGTCTTCCTTGACTACGTTGCCGGAGGTCTCGGAAATCTGGGACCATGCCCAGTTACCGTTTTGGACCATGGCGGCCTTGCCCTGAGCGAACTCAGCCATGGAGTCAGAGACCGTCTTAGACGGGGCAAGAGACTTCTCGACGGTGGAGTTGTCCAGGTAGAGATCGAAGAGGTTCTTGTACTCCTTGTTATAGGAGAAGTCGATTTCGTTGGTGTCCTCGACGCCCTTGTCTTGGTACTCCTGCCAAATCGGAGCGTTGGCCAGGTGAGTCTGCCAGCGCCAGTCCTCGCCGGAGGTCAGTGAGGTGGAGGCAAAGGCGCCCTCAATGCCGAGCTCGTCCTTCTTCGCCTGCATGTCCTCGGCGACTTCCTTGAGCTTCTGGTAGCTCTTGATCTCATCGGTGGACTTGATCTTTGCCCCGGAGGTGGCGATGTACTTGTCGAAGATCTCGTCGTTGTAGATGATGCCGAAGCCCTCGACAGCGAACGGGACGCCGCGTACCTCTCCATCTTCAGTGGTCAGTGGCGGGATGTCATCGGTGAGCTGCTTAGCTACCTCGGTATCCGACATGTCTGCCATGTAGTCTTGCCAGGTGATGAAACCAGCCGGGCCGTTGACCTGGAAGAGGGTCGGTGCTTCATCTTTGCCGATCTCAGCCTTGAGGGTCTGCTCATAGGAGCCGGAGGCTGCGGTGACGACCTTGACCTTGACGCCGGTCTCTTCGGTGTAAGCCTTTGCGATCTCCTGGTAAGCGGCATCCTGTTCTGGCTTGAAGTTCAGGAAGTAGACATCGCCTTCGTCGTCAGTAGAGCCTGAGCAGGCGACGAGACTTGCGGCGGCCAGCATGGAAGCCATGCTGATGGATGCGATGCGAGTAAGACGCTTCATGTGGTCCTCATCTTTCTTGATGAAAAGCGGGATGTTGAGCCGTAGATAGACAACCGGCTCGTATGCGGTTATGTCTGGGCGATCCTCCATGACAAAGGCTCTTGCCCAGTGCTACCAGTTGGTCCATAGCTGGTCACTATCCGACTATGAACTGGTTAGCCTGTCTCCTACCTTAGTGAGGTATTCCACACGATCAAAAGAAATCGGGCCTAAAACGCCCGATTGTGACTATATCCATATTCGGGCATGAGATCGCTCCCCATTTAAGGGGCAATCGGGCCTAAAACATACAAAACGATATAAGAAACGGCTGAGAGCGGCTCGATAGACTTGAGCTATTGAGCGGTGTTGGGGCACACGGGCGGTTATGACAAGTCGTCATCCGAGGCCGAGATCTGAAGCAGCCGAGCCTCGTCGCGGCGGGCGGGCAATACGGAAGAAAGATAGGACGCCGTGGCCTCTGGGAGGGTTACGGCCTCTCCCCTTTCTTGGGCGAGGAACCAACGGTGGTCAACGATCTCATGGAAGATCTGTGCCGGTTCCAGCTTGTGGAGCATCTCGACGGGAACCGCAGCGATGGTCGGCTCATACTCATGCGTCATCCACAAGTGCGCAGCCTGGGTCAGCCCAACATGAGGGCCGCACTCGATGGCCTGATAGGCCTGGATAGAGCCCAATAGGCGTTGCGCCTGGTGCTCCTCGACGCTCAGCCCTGTCAAGCTCAACAGCTCCGAACGATAGTGGCCGGGATCGACTACCACAGGGCGAATGCGCACAACCTGTTTCGACTCGTCCTTGGTGACCTTGAGCTCCCCCACGTCGAAACCTAGCTGGTTGAGGCGGTCGATCCTCTCGGAAACGCGCCAGTACTCGCTGGCATCTACGGATTCTTCGGCGGTTAGCTCTGTCCACAATTCAAGGTAGGAACTCTCGACCAAGCTTCCGAGGGCGATAACATCGATATCTTGATCTAGGCATTCACCTGCCTGCAAGTCCATGAGCTCACCGATGATGTTGACGCGGGCGATGTCAACGTCGTAAAGCCTGCGCGATTCGGAGAGATTGGGCTGGAACTCCCCTGTTTCGGCGTCGACAAGATAGGCCGAATAAGTCTCGGCATCCCTACGGAAAAGGGTATTCGACAGCGATACATCACCCCAGTAGAAGTTGAGCAAGTGCATCCGCACCAAAAGCACCGACAAGGCGCGGATGAGCTTCTCCGCTTCGACGACTGTCAGGTGCCGCGAGAAGATTTCGCGGTACGGAAGAGAAAACTCTAGGTGTTCAGTCACCAGAGCTGCGGTGAGCTCTCCGTAGCTTTCTACAGCCGGCTGGCGTCCCGTGATGACTGCAACGGGACGCACGCTGGGAGCGCCGAGGCGCTGCAGCTCACGCAGCATCTTGTACTCGTGGTGAGCGGTACGCGCACCAATCTCCTTGACTGCGACGATGCCGCGATTGATCCCCACGAAACGCACGATATGCCGGGAAATGCCCCTGGGCAGTGCGGCGATGAGATCATCGGGCCACTGTTCCAGGGGCGTATCCCAAGGCAGCGTCAGCAATGCCGACGCGTACGTCGAAGAGGTGATGCTCATGGACTCTTTCATGTCGAGTCAATTCACCTTCTTTGCTGATTTTGGCCTAGAGCTTTGCCACGGCCGTGCTGACGTTCGCGACATGTTCCGCGGGTCAGCCGGCGTATGGGCTTAAGGAAGGCGCTTGCCAGTCGACGCCGAGAAGTTGTGCTGGCCGCCTTCCACGATGCGTGCGTGGAAAATGCTGCCCGGGGCAGGCGCAGTGTTCGGGGCTGCACGAACGACGATCTGGCCCGACTCGGGAACGTCTTCGCTCGAGGAGCCGAGGTCACCTTCGCCCACCAATTTTCCGTAGAGGAAGGAGTCGGAACCAAGCTCTTCCACGAAGTCAAGCTTGATCGGGATGGAGAGATCGGTGGACTCGCCCTCGGGGATGATTTCGAGGGCCTCTGGGCGGAAGCCGATGGTGATGCGACCGTTATCCTCCGGCGTCATCGCAGCGACGGTTTCCGGGGAAAGCTTGATACGAGCATGGCCGGAGGTAGCGTTACCGTCCTTGACAGAGAAGGTGCCCAGGTTCATTGCCGGGGAGCCGATGAAGCCGGCGACGAAGACGTTGGCGGGGCGGTCGTAGAGCTCGCGGGGTGCGCCAACCTGCTGAAGGTAACCGTCCTTCAGTACAGCGATGCGGTCACCCATGGTCAAGGCCTCAGTCTGGTCGTGGGTGACGTAGACGGTGGTAACCCCAAGCTTGCGCTGCAGGGCTGCGATCTGGGTACGGGTCTGCACACGTAGCTTGGCATCGAGGTTGGACAGCGGCTCATCCATGAGGAAGACCTGCGGGTTACGCACGATTGCGCGGCCCATTGCAACACGCTGACGCTGACCGCCGGACAGGGCCTTCGGCTTGCGCTCAAGGAATTCGGTAAGACCCAGGGTGGCGGCGGCTTCGTCGACACGCTTGTTAATTTCGTCCTGGGACTTGCCGGCGATTTTCAGGGCGAAGCCCATGTTCTCGCGCACGGTCATGTGCGGGTAGAGAGCATAGTTCTGGAAGACCATGGCGATATCTCGGTCACGCGGGGCAACGTGGGTGACGTCTTTGTCGCCGATGTAGATGGCACCGTCGGTAACGTTTTCCAAGCCGGCCAGCATGCGCAGCGTCGTGGACTTACCGCAGCCGGAGGGGCCGACGAGGACGAGGAATTCGCCATCGGCGATTTCCAGGTTGAACTTCTTGACGGTGGGTTCCTTAGCGCCTGGGTAGGTCAGGGACGCATCTTTGAACGTTACGGTTGCCATAGCAAACTCTCCTCCATCGGCAGGTACGTGCCGAACGATCCGTAGTGTGAGAATGAAGTGAAGCAAGTCACTGTGCACCAGATAAAGTGCCACCTACGACATTAGCACTGGTGGTGGTTATTACCGCAAAAGCCCGAAAACCATGACAGGTTTTCGGGCTTATTTGCCTTATGCGAGGCTCGAAAGGTCAGCGTGCCTTGCCTCAGACAGGCTGGATTTTAACGGCTGAGCATCCCTTTAACCAGGCTGGATACCTCGGACACAAAGTCAGACACGGCATTCTTAGCCGTGGTGGCCTTGGAACCAAGCTCCATATCCTTCACTGTGCGGGAAGTGATCTTGGATACTTCCGAGGTGAAGTCGCTGACCTGCTCGGAGCGGTGAGCGACACCCCACTTGGTCACCTCGAGCAGGGAATCTTTGACGAAGGAGCCGTCCAGCTTGGATTCGCCCAGCTCGCGCTCGGTGAAGGTAATCGGAACTTCGCGAACATCGAAGCCATCCTTGATGGCGCGGAAGGCAACATCTACCTGGAAGATGTAGCCGGCGTTGGATAGTTCCTCAAAGTCCAGGTGCTCTAGCAGTTCGCGACGGAAGGCGCGGTATCCAGCGGTCATGTCGTTGATGCCAGCGCCCAGCGCCACCGAAATGTACTTGTTGCCCAATCGGGACAGTAGCTCGCGGTTGGCCGGCCAGTTCACAGTCTCTCCACCCGGCACATAGCGAGAACCGATCACCAAGTCAGCGCCCTTGTCGATCTCCTCGAGCAAGAGATGCAGCTGCTCCGGGGCGTGGGAGCCGTCCGCGTCCATCTCGCAGAGCACCTGGTAGTCCTTCTCCAGGCCCCACTCGAAGCCGGCGATGTAGGCGCCGAGGAGGCCGCCCTTGCCCTCGCGGTGAAGGACGTGCAGGTGAGAATCCTCGGCGGCCAGCTTGTCCGCGGCCTCTCCGGTGCCGTCCGGGGAGTTATCGTCCACGATCAGGATGTGAACCTCCGGGGTGGCCTTGCGCACGCGGCCGGTGATCAGCGGCAGGTTCTCAATCTCGTTGTAGGTGGGGATGATGACCAGAGTAGATTCGCGGGTCGAGCTCACTAGTTCCTTGCTCCTTTTGGTTTCTGCTTTAAGGCGCGCTGCGCCGTCCGGACAAGCGGGTGGAATAGATCGCGTACAGCGCGCAGACCGTTCCAATAATAGTCATGAGCCACTGCAGGAGCGAACCATAACGCACCGCAAATGTACGCCCCTCTCGGAGCGGAAGCTCTTCTTCGAGATAAGCCGGTTCAAAGATCCCACTGTCCTGGCTCACGGAACCATCTGGGTGCACGATGGCGGAGACCCCTGACGTGGCCGCCACAACGACGGCGCGATCTGCTTCCATGGCGCGCAGACGGCTCATGGCCAACTGCTGGTAGGTCATATCGGAATCACTGAACGTGGCGTTATTTGTTGGCGTCGTGAGAATCTGCGCCCCGTTGTTAATCGCGGTTCGAAATGCCTGGTCAAAGCTCACCTCGTAGCAGGTGGCAACGCCGACCGCAGTCCCGGCCATGGTCACCACTCCTGGCCCGTCACCGGGTTTCATGTCGCCTGCGAGATCCACCAAATCGGTAATCCGCGCAAAGAAGTCACGCATCGGCATTGTTTCGCCGAAAGGCTGCAGGTACTTCTTGTAGTGATGCTCCCCCACCGATCCATCCGGGTTGAATACCTGCATGGTGTTGCGCGCACCGACTTCATCGCGGGTCAACGTGCCGACGAGGATGGGGGCGTCGATGTCGTGGGCGGCGGCGTCGATAAGCGCCCGTGCGTCGTCGTTGGCAAAAGGATTGATATCGGAGGAGTTCTCCGGCCAGATGACGATGTCAGGCCGTGCACCATCCTTGGCTGCCTGTTCGGTGACGCGGACGTGGTTATCCAGCACCGCGCGGCGCTGCGCGGCGAAGTCGAGGCCAAGCCGCGGAACGTTTCCCTGGACAGCGGCTACCGTCACAGTACCCGTGGTATGGCTAGGGCGATTCACGCCCTGCGCAGCTACAAGTCCGGCAAGCAGCGGCACCGCTAAGAAGGCACAGGCCAACCGTGGCGCGCGCGCAAGCCCCACCAGACCCGCACCCACGCAGACGACAGCACAAGTAATGAGCGCGGGACCACCCCACGGGGCGAGATTAGCTAGCGGGCCCTCGATTTGCCCCCACGCCAGCCGCACCCAGGCAAAGCCACCGAAAGGCACGGAGGAGCGCAGCATCTCCACCGCCACGTAGAAAAAAGGAAAAAGCGTGAACCCATAGCGCAAACGCAGTAGTGCTGCCCCACCGACGCCGAGGAGGATGCTGTACAGCGAGAGGAAGATAGCGAGCGCAATATAAGGCATGTTGCCCACGAGCTCACCAATCCACGGCAGCGTGAAGAGGTACAAGACAGCGCTATGGGCAAAGGCGATGAGTGCTGCCCACCCTAGGTGCAGAGGCTTTCTCCAGGGTGCCAACGCGGCCACCAGCATGGCCATCCCAATGATCCCCGCGGCCCACCAGCCGCGTGGTTCCACCGAAAGATACGTGACCGCGCCCGACAGAGCGGCAAGAATAAGCCGCGCGCACAGCGTGAGCACTAGTTGTTTCCGTCCTCGAAGTCCTCAGGCTTAACGTGTTGGGTCCACGAGCGGATTTCTTCTTCATCCAAGACTTCGTGCGATTGGCCTGACCGATCCATCCCGCTACCTGCTGTACTGCCACCAACAGTGCCGAAGGAACCATAGGAATCGCGGTGCTGCGCCATGGGCGAGGCCTCGTACACGCGCACGCCCATGTCCTCAATCTTTTTGAACATCGATGCGGCAAGGAGCGTGCAGATGATGGAGCGCGTGGGCGCAAAGATGAGCAGAGCGCCAAAAACAGTGGAGACGAACCCAGGCAGCGAAAGCAGGATGCCGCCCACCATGGTCAGACCAACATTGCCGGCCGTTTTGCCTGGGGTGGGATCCTCCATCACATAGACGCCATCTCCGGTCTGCCGGATGCGGCTGGCCATCATGCGGCGCACTTCCCAGCTGGCAATCGTCATACCGAACAGCATGGTCAACGCCAGAGCAAGCAGCGCCCACAGCACACCGATCCACTCGGCGACTGCCCAAAACGCCAGGGTTTCGAGGAGGATGTACGCGATGAACAGAAGAAACGGCATGCAGCCCACCATACTTGCTGGACCTGCCGGTTCGCTGGCGACCCTCCCGTAGCGATTAAACTTGCGCACCATGTCCCTCACCGAGTCGATGCATCCTGAATCCGATACCTTGCGCTTCCACCCCGCCGCAGGCGTCGTCACGCCCGAACAGTGGCTTGCCCTAGGCCAGGCCGCTAGGGAACATGGCGATGGCCATGTGTACCTTGAGGAGCACAGCGTTATCAGTCTGCGCGGAGTGAGTAACGAGCAGGCGCTTGGCGACGTCCCCCTCCCTACCGCCGCTGCTGCCCACGTCTTGGCCTCTCCCCTCTCCCTTCAGGCGCGCCGGGTAGCGCAGCGCGTTGCTGATGCCTTATCTGAAGAGGAAGGAACCTCCCCGGCTATCACCCGCGCTGCGGTTTTCGGCGTCGATGGTGGAGCTGGCGATCTCCTCGCACACGGCGTGGCGGCGGGACTCCAACTATCCGGCGGCAGCGCAGGGCAGGACGAGGAAGCCGATTCCGCTCGTCTCATCCTTGAGGGGGCAGCAACTGGGCCGGCACTGGGATTAAGCGACGCGATTTCGCAGCTCGTGGACTACGTGGTCGAGGCCTCCGCTGAGAATCCAGAGGCCATTGACCGTTTGTCCTTGGCTACACCTGCCGGACTCGCGCAATCAGATGCGCCCATTGGTTGGTTAACCGAACACACTGCGCCCGGCCGCGTCGATCTCGGCGCGGGCCTCCAAGATGGCGTGTTGCCCGCAGAGTACGCAGGGCTCATTGCCCAGCTGGGAGCAGCGATCACCGTTACTCCGTGGCAGGGCTTGGTCATCCACGATTTGGCGGAGGGCGATGCGGACGTCGTGCTCCGAGTCCTTGCTCCGCGCGGATTCATCTTCGATGCCAACTCCTCCGCGCTCGGACATCACTAGCGCGGCATGTGCCGCCAGATGGGGCGCGGGACAAGCTTCATGACCCAGGCCAACAGCTGAAGCGTTCGTGGGATCCACAGCGTGCGGGACACCGGCCGCGAACCCGACGAGGATTCGACGGCCTTGACCACAGCTTGTGCGACTACGTCAGGTGTCACCGACAGCGGCGCGGGTTTCATCCCGTGTGTCATGGACCCGATAACGAAACCGGGGCGCGCGGTGATCAGCGCTAGGTCGCTGCCCTGCAGGCGATCCGCCAGACCTTGGCAGAAGGCATCGAGGCCAGCCTTGGTTGAGCCATAGACATAGTTGGCCCGCCGTGCACGCCAGCCCGCAATGGAGGAAAAGGCCACGATGTGGCCTCTTTTCATGACGTCGGCCAGCACGGTGAGCATAGATACCTGCGCGGCATAATCAACCAGAGCGATGTCGAAGGCATGCGCCTCGTCGTGCTCAGCTTGTTCCTGGTCACCCAAGATTCCGAAGGCGACAACCGCCGTCGTGATGTCCTTACCCGCGAGCGTTGCAGCTTGCTCGATAACTTCGCGGTGGGAGGAAACATCCGCGGCATCGAAGGAAAGCGTGTGAACGGACGTTGCTCCGTTGCGCAGAAGCTCTGAAGTGAGCTCATCCATGCCGTGCTCACCCCGCGCGGCAAGCACTACCGGGCGGCCTGCGCACAACCGGCGTGCAAGCTCGCCGCCAATGTCGCTGCGCCCACCAAGAATCAATAGCGCGCCCATTAACGCAACCCCCTCGGAGCTTGGTTCAAAGACTCGTAGCCGGACTCGGTGGTCACCACGATGTCCTCGAGGCGCATGCCCCACTTTCCGGGTACATAAATGCCTGGTTCGATTGAGAAGGCCGTGGACTCGGCAAGCTCCAGCTCGTTTCCTTCCATGATGAAGGGCTCCTCGTGCGTCGACAAGCCGATGCCATGTCCGGTGCGGTGCGTGAAGTACTCACCCCAGCCGGCGCTTTCGATCACACTGCGTGTCGCACGGTCGATCTCCTGGGCAGTCGCCCCGGGCCGTGCAGCAGCTCGCCCGGCAGCTTGGGCCTCTTCCAACACCGCATAGGCTTCCTGGAAATCAGCAGGCGCCGCAGAAGGATCCGCGCCTACCACGTAGGTGCGTGTGCAATCAGAGTGATAGCCGGAGGGCAACGTGCCCCCGATGTCCACCACCACGGGATCACCAGCGCTGAGTTCGCGCTCCCCATAGTCATAGTGCGGGTTCGCACCATTCGGGCCGGAACCAACGATGATGAAGTCCACCTCTTTGTGCTCGCGCAAGATAAGCTCGCGCAAATCTGCCGCTACGTCGGCCTCAGTGCGGCCAGGCTGCAGGAGACGTGGCACCTCTGCATGGACGGCATCGATAGCCACTGCCGCAGCGCGCAGCTCCGCTACTTCATCTGGGTCCTTGCGGCTAAAGAGCCCAGCCAGCGCCTCGGTAGCAAGCACATACTCCACATGTGGAGCATCCGTTGAAGATAGCGAAGACGGCTCTACGTGGCGGCGAATCGTGGACTGGAAACGCAATACGTGGTCCGCAGTTAGCGAAGAGCCCACAGCCACGGTGGTCGGATGCGCACCGTCTAAGGCCAGTGCATAAGGGTCCTGCCCGTCACTCCATCCCACTAGCTGGGCAGCAACGCCTTGAAGCGATTCAATGTCGGTGCTGGGTGCGACGATGATCGGTTCGGCATCGGGACGGATGACCAGACAGGTCAAACGCTCATGAGAAGAGACCCAGGAGCCCGTAAGATAGGCGAACTCTGCGCCGGTACCCACGAGCAACACATCGATATTCTTGGCAGCGGCAATCGCGCGGGCGCGGCTCAAGCGGGAAGCATAATCAGTCATGGCAGTTAGCCTACCGCTCGCCTTCGTCCAGTTAAGCTGGGCGCCGTGAATTCCTATCCCGCAGCCGTCAAGATACGAACCCGCGGTAGCTATTGCTCGGGTGTTCTCATCGATGCATCCTTAAACCCCCGCACCCAGCAGCGAACCCGGCTAGTTCTGACCTGTGCGCACTTCTTTCGCGATGGCGTGGGCGGTGGTGAACACTACAAAGTCAGTGGCGGGTTCAACCGGCGGATGACCGCCGTGCGCACGATTGACGGGACCGATATAGCTGTGTGCCTGCTTGATAAACCAGCACCGCCCCGGGACCTTCCGGGGCTCGCTAAAAGCACACCGCATTTTCGCGCGCCAGTCAGCACCTGGGGATATGGCGGAAAGTCCCGCCGCGCACAGAAGCGAACGGGGTTGTTTCTACTGTCCTTCTTTCGCACGTGGTCGGTCGATTTCCTCACCACCGTCTCCCCCGCCGGATTCGTCTTCAACACGATTCCAGCGGTCAAGGGTGATTCGGGAGGGCCAGCGCTTGTCGACGACTCCGTCATCGGAACCCAAGCCCTCATCCTCAACCCATTGGGGAGAAACCTGAAGCTAGCCACGGTGGCGCTGGTCGCGCCCCACCGCAAGGCCATCGCGGCGGCAGCCACCGCGATGCTGGACTTGGTCGAAGGAAATTAAGCGCCGATGGCGACAACGCCTCGTTGAATCGCGTCAATGGCGCGCCGGGCATTGCGGCGAATCTCTTCTTCGTAGCCTGTCTTGGCTACCTGCTGGAGCAGGTCGATGACCTGGCGGCACCAACGGACGAAGTCACCCGGAGTCAGCTCTGCGCCGGACTCGTTAGCCGCGGCCATGCAATATGCCAAGGGTGCGCCCGCCGTCCACTGGTGGATGGCCAGCGCGAAGGCAGGCTCCGGTTCACGGGTCTGTGGCAGATTATGGCGCTTCTCATCGCTGACAAGCTCCGTGTAGATGCGCCACGTTGCGTTCATGGCATCCGCCATGTCGTCGCTAGCCGCACCTGGTTCGCCGCGGGTGGCCTTGCGGTTCTCGAAGACGCACAGGGAGGCAACGCCGGCCAGCTCTGCCGGGTCAAGGTCATTCCAGATACCCCGCTTGAGGCATTGTGCCACCAGTAGGTCGGATTCGGAATGGATCTTGGCCAAGCGCTCGCCCTCGTCCGTGATGACAGGCTCGCGGTCCTCGCCATAGCCTTCAAACTCCACGTAATCCATCTCCGCCAGCAGGTCCACGATGCGCTCGAAAGTGCGGCCAAGGGTATCCGTGGCGCGCTCCACCTTGGCTTCCAACTTGTGGAGCTCGCGCTCGCGTCGGGCGAGCTTTTGGGCCACACCAGCCAACTGCTCGCGGTCGGTCGCCGGCCAATTGTGCACCGGGTGCTCGCGGAGGGCATCACGCAGCTGCGCGATCTTCTTGTTGGGACGATTACGCGGCTCAGTGCGCATCTTCTTAGGCCGCTTGTAGTAGTCGCGTTTGAAGGCATCCTGAACGTACTTGGTATGCCGACGCGGATGCTTCTGCGCCGCACGCGGCAGCTTCATGTGGCCGACCACTATCGGCGGATTATCAATACCGGCTGCATCGATGCGGCCTGACCATCCGGTCTCCGTGGTGACCCAGGGGCGTGGATCGGCGGTCTGGTTTGCCGGGGTGATGACAACTGCCAGGGTTGGTCGCTTCTTCGTTGCGATAGCGACGACCTCACCCACCTGCAAGCGGGCAAGGACCGCCGCGACCTCCTTGCTCCTCTCTTCTTTCTTGGAGGCACGCGCTGACTTTTCTTCCTCAGTCAGTTCGCGGCGCAGCCTCATATAGTCCATGAGTATCTCCGCTGGGTCTTCACCATCAATTGTCGGTGGAGTCAAGTTATCTACGGCCTGATCTAACTGTGCCCGAAGCTCGCGGACCCGATGCTCAGCGCGCTCAGTTTCGCGCGTTTCTTCCACGACAGAGCCATCCGCCTGGAACTGCGCAAAGGACTTCTCCAGCAGGCGCAAAGAGTCATCGAAGCCGAGCATGCCCAGCAGGTTGATGGCCATGTTGTAGCCGGGTTCGAAGGTAGAGATGAGCGGATAGGTGCGGGTCGATGCGAGGCCCGCCACCGCGGTGGGATCCATGGCGGGTGCCCACTGCACGACGGCATTGCCCAAGGTATCGATGCCACGCCTGCCCGCGCGGCCGGTGAGCTGCGTGTACTGACCCGGTGTCAGGTCCACGTGTGCCTCGCCGTTAAACTTCACGAGCTTCTCAAGGACCACCGTGCGCGCGGGCATATTGATGCCCAGGGCAAGGGTTTCGGTGGCAAAGACCGCACGAACCAGGCCTTTGACGAAGAGCTCCTCCACGATGTGCCTAAAAGCTGGCAGCATACCCGCATGGTGGGCGGCGAAGCCACGCGAAAGCGCCTCGCGCCAGCGCTTGAAATCTAGGACCTTGAGGTCTTCTTCCGGAATGCCTTCCACGCCCTTATCGACGATGGCCTTAATCTCAGATGCCTCCTCTTGGGAGGTCAACACCATGCGGGAGCGCAGGCACTGATACAAAGCGCCATCGCAGCCCGCTCGGGAAAAGATGAAGGTAATCGCCGGCAGCATCTCCATTGCCTGCAGTTCTTTGAGTACCTCTGGACGGCCCAGCGGTCGGTAGCGGTCCTGCGCACGGGGTGCACCGCTGCGCCGATCCTTGTTTCGGTCGTTGCGTCCTCCGCCTTTATGTCGGGCACGTGCACGGAAGCTCGCACGGTTTTGTGCATAGTCTGCGCGACCGTTATCGCTGTCTCCTGCTTCTAGGCGCTGGATACGCCGCGCCAACTCAGTATTGACCTGGCCGCCTGAATCAGGCTCGAAAAGTGGGTAGATCTTGCGCCCCACCATCATCCACTGGTCCAGCGGTACGGGGCGCTTGTCGGTGACGATGACCTTGGTATCTCCGCGCACGGTGGTTAGCCACCGGCCGAACTCCTCGGAATTGGACACCGTTGCCGACAAACCGATGATGGAGACATGTTCCTCGAGGTTGAGGATGACCTCTTCCCATACCGCGCCGCGCGAGGCATCCGCCAGGAAGTGGATCTCATCCATCACCACGTGGGTCAGACGGTCGAGTGCGCCGGATCCTGCATAAATCATGTTGCGCAGAACCTCGGTGGTCATCACGAGGATGTCCGCGGAAGAATTGATGGAGACATCACCCGTCAGCAGCCCCACGGCATCTTCGCCGTGTGCATCAACCAGGTCGTGGTACTTCTGGTTACTCAGCGCCTTGATAGGGGTGGTGTAGAAGCAGCGGGTCCCTTGGCGCAGCGCCAAAGAGACAGCGAACTCACCCACCACGGTCTTACCCGCGCCGGTGGGCGCACAGACCAGAACACCGTGGCCGGCTTCGACGGCTTGGCATCCTTGGATTTGGAAGTCATCCAGTGAGTACGGCAGTGCTTGGGTGAACTCGTCCAGATGCGTCAGTGTCATAAGTCCCCAGGGTACCTGTCAGGGACGGCGTACTAGCGCCCCGGTCCCCAGCGCCAGGGAAACGTTTGAACAAGTTCCCTAAAAAGGCTGACCAGCTTACAGAACGTCGTCGAAAAAGCCGCTCTGCGGGGGCTGAGTATTCCTCTGTTGAGGCTGCGGTGCCGGAGCTTCACCCGTCGAGGCCGGGGGAACAGGCCTGGAAGATACCGGCCGCGAAGACGCAGAAACGCGCGTTGATGCAGACACCGGAGTTGGTGCACCTATGGCACCCGGACCTTCGTCCAAGGACGAGGCCGTTTCATCATCCAGATCCATCCAGTCTGGGCGCTGGCGCTTCTGGCGTTTGTCGTTGATGCGGCAGAACTGGAAGGCCAATTCCACGAGGAGTACGAGGGCACCGGCCAAGACCAACATGGAAAAAGGTTCTTGGCCGGGTGTCACCACCGCAGCGAAGATCATGATGGCGACAATGATGATGCGGCGCTTGTCCTTGACGTCATCGTATTCCAAGACACCTATCACATTGAGGCATACCACGAGTAGTGGGATCTCAAAGCTCACGCCGAAGATGAGGAGCAACGTCAGCAGGAAGTAGAAATAGCGCTCACCGGTTAGTGCCGCGGTCTGGTACTCGGAGCCCATCCCCATGAGGAACTCCAAGCCCACGGAAAGGATGAAGTAGGCAAGAAGCGCGCCAAGCACGAAAAGCAGAACCGCCGTGGAGACAAAAAAGAAGGTGAAACGGCGCTCGTTCTTATGCAGACCGGGCACAATGAATGCCCATATTTGATAGAGCCACACCGGTGAGGACATTACTGCGCCAGCCAACGCGCCCACTTTGAGGCGCAGTAGCAGCATTTCGAAGGGGCTGGTGGCAAGCAAGCGGCATTCGCCATCCGCGGTGAAAGAGATGCGCTTTTCCTCAGGCAGCGAGCAATAGGGCCCACGCAAGATCTCGCCCAGCGGTGACATGCCAAACGGGGCGTGTTGGTACCAGATGAAGCCGACAATGGCGCCCACCACGAGGGCAAGGAGTGAAATCACGATGCGCCGGCGCAGCTCCTGGAGATGTTGGACTAGGGTCATCTCCCCCGTAGGATTCTTGGGCTTGCGGCGAAGCTTTGAGGTCCACTTTTGCTTGCGTGCGCTAGACGCGGGATTCGGCGGTGTACTCGCGGTACTCAATGCAATGCCTCCCTAGAAAGCCCACAGCGGCACACACGCCCTTGGAGTTCCAAGACCCTTGGAGCGTGGCGTGCCTACCGAGAAAGATGATTAGTTCTGGTTTCCATCAACCGGCTTGGATGCGCGCGGCTGCATCTCCGGGCTGTTCCAGAAGTCCTCATCGTTCTTCTTCGATGCAGCAATTTGGGCTTGCTGTTCGGGAGTGTTGTTCTCCTCCTTCATCTCCTTGACTTCGGACTTAAAAATGCGCATGGAGCGGCCCATCGAACGAGCTAGCTCCGGCAGCTTCTTGGCGCCGAACAACAGCACGATGACGAGAACGACAAGGCCGATTTCCAAAGGTCCCACGGTCATTGAGGGTGCCCCTTCTTTCTAGGTTGATGAAGCGTACGGTTCCATGCAGCAGCGCTGTACGGGACGCACGCAGGAGAGCTCTTAGTCTGGCAGTTGAGTATAACGCTCCAGCGCCCGATTTCTATGCTCCGAAATGGCGTCGACAAGCTTTTGCGGCCCCACGACCCGCATTCGGTCGGCTTGGCCGAGGGCGAAGCGGCTAAACCATGCTTCAGAGCCTACGGGCATTGTTGCAGCTATCAGCCCATTTTCCAGTGTGTCGCCGAGCGTGATGTCGTAGTGCTCTGCGAGCCAGGTGAAATCTTGGTGAATCTCTAGCTGCGCAACGAGAGTGTGATCTAGACCAAAGGGTGAACCGGGGTTGAAATCCAACTCACGCACACGGGGTGTGGCGGTAGCGTCGAGGACTTCCACATCACTCATGCGGTCCAAGCGGAACGTGCGGTGCTCCCCCACCGATTCATCCCAGGCCACCAAATAGGGTTCGCCATCCACGATGAAGATTCGTGCCGGGTGCACGGTGCGCTCGCTGGTGCGGTTGGAGGACATGCTCCAATAGGTGAAACGGACCTGCTGGCGCTTGTCGACGGCCCCCGCCAACGCCGCCTGCACCTGAGATTCCTCCGGATCCGTTGTGGCCAGGGAATCGTAGATGGCGGCGGTCTTTTCATCCATGATCTCACGCAGCTTCGCGGCGGCGGAATGGACCGCGGAGACGTCGACAAGCCCCGGCATCGCTTCGAGGGACTCGAGCGTCAGCAACAACGCACCGGCCTCCGTTGGGGTCAGGCGCAGGGCCTGGGTTAGGCCCTGGTCGTTGTAGATCTCAATGCCGTCGCGGTAGCTGAAGCTCAAGTCGATGAGGTCTTCAGTATTGCGGCCCACCCCAGAGCAGAAGAGCCTATCGACGGCATCTTTAAGCTCAGCGGGAGTCATTCCCAAGTCTTCGGCCGCTTCCATCGGGGTCAACCCTGGGTGGTTGCGCAGGTATGGGATGAGGTTGAGGGAGCGAACAAGAGACTGCAGCTTGCGAGGTTGATCAGCCATGGTGCGATTCCTCCCCGCTCAAGAGCGCGATGATGTCGGAGCGAACTTCTTCTGGCTCAACCACGACGATATCTGGTGCATATCCCGCGGCGGTGCGCACCAGCCAATCGCGGCGCACGCCCGTCAGCTCAAGGAGGCCATCTGAGCGCCTGCGTCCGGCGTCGACAAGCTCCGCGGCCTGGCCATCTGGTACCTCAAGGAGGGCATCGACGGTGTCTCCCCGATCCAGCGCTTCCACGACGAGATCTTGCAGCGGCGCGGTGGGCTCGAGGTGGGTGGCCGCAGCGCGCGAGCGCCTGACGTTGTCCACGCGGGTGGCGCGGAAGGTCCGGGGTGCCTCCCGGTCCACATCCCACCCGACGAGGTAGACGCGATCACGGTGATTGACCAGCCCCCACGGGTCCATGTGGCGGCGAACCGGCTCGGCTGAGGGCGTGGCAAAGTAATCAAAGGAGATGCGCAGCCCCGCACGCACGGCGGTAATCACCCCGGTGACGAGCTCTGGGCTCAGCCTGGTCATGTCGTTGACCGCGGTATATACCGGCGCGCCGCGCAGGTCGCGGGAGGCTCCCGAGGCCGCTAGCTTTGTCCACGCGGACAAGCTGAAATCACTCAAACCGCCCGGGGTGCCAATCCCGCCGGCAACGCCCAACACCATGGCTTCCTCGGGTGTGAAGTCCACGGGAGGCAGCTGGTAGCTCTCAGGATCAAGGCGATACAGCGAGCCTTCCACACCACTGCTGTGCACCACCGGCACTCCGGCGCGTTGCAGCGTCACAATGTCGCGGGAAAGCTGCTTCTGAAAGGCCTCGTCGCTGCGGGATTGATAACCCTCGACGTTGGTGCGAATCCAGGCAGCGCTGCGGTCGGGAACGCCGCCTTGGTGCGCTGCGCCGTGGAGGGCAAAGGTGAGGTTGGTGAGCCTTTCGATGGCTCGATCTCGGACTGGTGTCCGAGCCGCAGTGCGATCTGCTGACGGCATGATGGCAGGTTCCTTGTTGAGGTTCGGGGCCTTAAGCACCTTGGTGCGAACGCATGTAGTCTAACAACCCGTCTAAGCGCGGGTCCTCGGATACGAAGGGGTCGGAGAACTCTTCGGTCATGGGTTCTGGGCGGTTGACTTTCATCCGCGTCCAATCCACCGTCACAGCGGCATTGAGCTCGCGGGCAACGGCGAGGAACTCGCCGCGCAGCTTGGCACGGGTGGTCTGCGGTGCGGTATCGACGGCGGCATTGATTGCTGCATCATCGATCCACTGTTCCAGCATGCCGCGCTGCTCCAGCACGCTGTAGAGACCGCGCCCAGGGCGAATGTCGTGGTAGGTCAGGTCAATCTGGGCCAGCTTGGGGTGCGCCCAATCTCCGCCCAGGCGCTCGCGGTAGCGGTTCAGCAGGCCGCGCTTAATCACCCAATCGATCTCGCGGTCGACCGCGGAAAAGTCTTGTGTGTCAATGGCCTGGAGGGTGCGCTTCCAGAGATCGACGACGCGTGCGAGCTCAGCCGTTGGTGTCCCGGCGTCCTCGCGGTGCTCCAGCCAACGCTCTGCGGCGGCACACAGTTCTTGCTGGATTGCGAGCGCGGTGGTGTTGCCGCCTCCCTCGAGCGGAAGCTCGGTGCGGCCGGTGGAATCGAGCGCGATGGCGCGGATGTGCTGAATTGGATCAAGCACCGAAAGCTCCGGTACCTCAAAGCCAGCCTCTAGCATCTCCAGCATGAGCAGCGTGGAGCCTACTTTGAGCGCCATCGTGGGCTCCGCCATGTTGGAGTCGCCGACGATAACGTGCATGCGGCGGAAACGCTTCGAATCACCATGCGGTTCATCGCGGGTGTTGATGATGGGGCGTGAGCGAGTCGTCGCAGAGGACACGCCCTCCCACACTTGGTCGGCGCGCTGTGAAAGCACGAAACGCGCAGGCTCGTCGCCCTTGGCAGGTTTGATCATCCCGGCGCCGCAAATGAGCTGGCGGGTGATCATGAACGGCAGGAGGGCCTTGCCGAGGTCTTTGAGCACCACGTGGCGGCCAATGAGGTAGTTCTCGTGGCAGCCGTAGGAATTTCCCGCAGAATCGACGTTATTCTTGAACAAGTAGACGGCGCGCTCCTCCCCCTCCGCAGCCAAGGCTTCCTCCGCCTGTACGGCCATGCGGTTGACCATGGCATCGCCAGCGCGCTCGTACGCGATGAGCTGGCTCAGGCTATCGCATTCAGCGGTGGCGACCTCCGGGTGGGAGCCGACATCGAGGTAGAGGCGCGAGGCGTTGGGGCTAAAGATGTTCGAGGAGGAGTACTTCGACACGATGGGCCGGAAAAGCACGCGCGCTATCTCATCCGGGGACATGACTCGCTGGCCATGGGAAGCACTCGCCGTGATTCCGTACTCGGTCTCGATTCCCATGATCCGCCGTGCGTACACGGGGGCGCTACCGGAGGGGCGTTCCACCTTTATTCGCCGCCCTTTTGGACGTAGGAGCGCACGAACTCCTCGGCATTGGATTCCAGGAGCCCATCGATCTCATCGAGGAGATCATCGGTTCCGGCGCTGTTGATGCTGACTTGTCCAGCGTCGAACTCTTGTGAGTCTCCTCCCTCACCGTTGCCGCCGCCGGCATTGATCTGAGACTGCTGTCCGCTCATTGTCAGAGCTCCTTTCGCGAGTGGAGGTTTGCTGCGCTAATACAGTGTAGGGTACTCGATTCGCACCCCGAGCTGGCGCAAACCGTCGACGAAATCGGTGGCGCTGTCCGCAGATTCCAGCAAGGTTCCCACTTCGTCCTGCCCGAGCCGCGTGGTGTCATCGAGGGCCACGCAGGCGGCTCCCGAGTTGGCGCCCTCGGCTTCACCAATTCGGAAGGTTAGTGACTGCCACGACGCGGCCAGGACGTCTTCGCCGAACTTGCGGGTGGCGTGGCCGCGCAGAAAAGCGCGGGTATCCGTGGGCGGGGTGTCGGCGGCCGCAGCGATCTGGTCCTCGCTGACCAAGGTGCGCATCTGCCCCTTGCGCACGAGCGCGTGGTAGAGGGACTTGGCCGGATCGATATCGGTGTACTGCAAGTCGATGAGCGCCAGTTTCGGATCATCCGCAGCCACGCCGCGGTCAAGATAGCCCTTAATCAAGCGGTACTTGGCTACCCAATCCAGGAGGTGGGCCGCCTTCAACGGGTTGTCCGCCAAGAGCGACACGACCTCGTCCCAGGCGGCAAGAACCTTCTCATCTGACTCTGAGGTCGCAGTAACCCGCTCCCGGTAGACGGCGAGGATCTCGAGGGCGGTGAGGTGGCGGCCGTCGTGAAGCTCCAGCTGATGAGTCAGGGTGAGGTCGCGGCTGACTCGCTGGACCTCTGCCACGGGGTCCTTCAGGCGCAGGTCACTGAAGTCAACGCCTTCCTCTATGGCGTCCAACACCAGTGACGTCATGCCCAGCTTGAGCAGCGTCGAGGTATGGGCCATCGTGGCATCACCGATGATGACGTGCAGGCGGCCAAAGTCTTCTGCCACCGCATGCGGTTCATCACGGGTGTTAATGATGCCGCGGTTGAGCGTGGTTTCCAGGGAAATCTCCTGCTCGATATAGTCTGCGCGCTGCGAAATCTGGAAACCCGGTTCCTCACCATCAGCGCCCAGGCCCATGCGGCCAGCACCGGTGACCACTTGACGGGTGACGAAGAACGGGATCAGACCTTGGGCGATGTCGTCGAAATCAGTCTCCCGGGAGTACTGGTAGTTTTCGTGGCTGCCATAGGAAGCACCCTTGCCGTCGACATTGTTCTTGTAGAACTTCAGCGGCGGGCAGGGATCGTGCGTGGCCAGTACTGACGTGCCTTGGGCAGTCAGAGATGCCACGGCATCGGCAGCGCGGCGCAGGATGAGGTCGCCGGCGGCGTCGTAAAGCATCGCATCCCAGGCATTGGTGCACTCCGGCGAGGAATACTCAGGGTGGGCGTGATCGACGTAGAAGCGCGCGCCATTGGCGGTCACCACGTTGGCCACGCCCAGCGCGTTTGGGTCCACCACAGGCACGGTGTGGTAGCGCTTGAGATCGAAGCCGCGGCTATCGCGCAGCGGGTGCTCCTCCCGAAAGTCCCAGCGGGAGCGCGCACCGGTATGCAGGGCGGCATAGGCCACTACCGCGTGCGTGGACGTCACGATTGGTGACAACGCCGGGTTCGACGGCGTGGAGATTCCGTACTCGGTTTCGGTTCCTAGGACACGGCTCAAGGTTTTACTCCCATCAATTCGACCCCGGTGACATGCGCGCCGGCGGAGGTCCCGGCGACGATCTTGGCCCACTCCTCCGGGTTGGCGGATGTCGGTACGTATTCCGATTCAGCCTGCTCGGCAGCAATGGCCTGGTGCAGGTGCGCGGCGGTGATGCCTGCGGGTTGTTTACCCTCCGCAGCGTTGGTTTCGTCCAAAGCCTCCTTGATAGCCAACTTCTTTGCGCGGGAGACGATGTTGGCGATCATCGCGCCGGAGACGAAGTCCCGGTAGTGCAGCACGCGAGGATCCGCGTTGGAGAAGTGCAGCGTGACGAAGGGGCGCTCCGCGTAGAGATCCTCCACTGCGGTATCGATGAGCTGGGAAAGCTCGCCCTCGTGCGGGACTGATTCCGGGAAGTGGCGCGCAAAGATTTCCCGCGCGCCCTGCTTGGTGGGCCGGTTGACGCGGATCTTGATGTCGAGGCGCCCCGGGCGCATGATGGCGGGGTCGATGAGCTCCTCGCGGTTGGTGGCACCGATGACGATGACATTGCTGAGCTTCTCGACGCCATCCAATTCCGTCAGCAGCTGCGGGACGACGGTGGTTTCCATATCGGAGGACACACCGGAGCCGCGCGTGCGGAAGATGGATTCCATCTCATCGAAGAAGATGATGACCGGCCGCTGGCTACCATCAGCAGTGGGCTCGGAGGCAAGCTCGCGGGCGCGTTCAAAGATGAGGCGGATACGGCGCTCAGTCTCACCCACGAACTTGTTGAGCAGTTCTGGGCCCTTCACGTTGAGGAAGTAGCTGGGGGCAGTAGCGCCCAGGGACGCCGACAGAGAATGCGCGACCGCCTTGGCGATGAGCGTCTTGCCACAGCCAGGTGGGCCATAGAGCAGCACGCCCTTCGGCGGCTGGAGATCGTATTGGCGGTAGAGCTCTGGGTGGAGGAAAGGCAACTCGACCGAATCGCGGATGAGCGAAATCTGCTCGTCCAAACCACCGATGTCCTCGTAGGATACGTCCGGGACTTCCTCCAGCGTGAGCTGCGCTACTTCAGTCTTGTGCACGCGCTCGGTGGCCACGCCTGATTTCGGCTCGACCAGGAGGGTATCGCCGGCACGGACGGTATCGCGCAGCATCGTGCCGAGCAGCACCACCTGCTCTTCGCCCGCGGAATTGATAACCACCGCGCGGTCGGTGCCTAGGCGCTCCTGGAGCGTCGCCAGCGCGCCGGTATTCACCGGGGCACAGCCCTCCACCACCACGAATCCTTCGCCCAAGCGGACCTGCTGCCCGACTTCTAACGAGCCTGGCTCCAGGTTCGGAGAAATCTTCACCCGCATGGCGCGGCCATTGGTGTATACCTCAGCATCGCGGCGCGAATCGTGTGCGCGCCCGGAATAGCCAAGAAAGACGCCGTACGTGGAGGCAGGCTCTGCAAGAGCGTCCACCTCCGCGAGCATCTGCTGAAGCTTCGTGCGCGCATCCTTCAACAGGGCAGCAAGCTTGGCATTGCGCTCAGCCAGTTGCTCTATCTGGCGGCGGTGCTGGCCAAGTTCCTGGGAATGAGTGGCATCGTTCATAGAATCCACCCTAGCGCGCGGTGCGCCACGTTAAGCCTCGGGGCTTATTTTCGGGCGCGGCGCTGCGGGCGGGGCGGGGTGACGCCGTCGGCAAGCCGACGCGTCCAGATCAGGAACGCGGTGTGCGCGTTCATGCGGTGCTCCGGGCGGGTGGCCAAGCCCTCCACCTTCCATTCACGCACGAGGGACTCCCAGGCGCGCGGCTCCGTAAAGCACTTCAGCTCGCGGATTCCCTCCATCACCTTCATCAGCTGCGGCACGGTGGCCACATAAGTCATGAAGACGCCGCCCGGGATGAGGATATCGCGCACCTTCTCGAGGTGCTCCCAGGGTTCGAGCATGTCCAAGATGACGCGATCCACGGGGCCGCCGAGCTCCTCGACGGTCACATCGGCCAAATCGCCAAGCCGCGGGCTCCACCACTCGGGCTGCTCACCGAAGTATTCGGCGACGTTGTTCACGGCGTATTCCAAGTGATCATCGCGCACCTCATAGGAGAAAACGTGGCCTTCTGGCCCCACGGCGCGCAAGAGGGTCATTGAGAGTGCTCCGGAACCGGCGCCGGCTTCCAGCACGCGCGCACCCATGAAGATATCGCCCTCGACCAGGATCTGCGCGGAGTCCTTGGGGTAAATCACCGCGGCGCCGCGCGGCATCGACAAGACGTGATCCACCATGAGGTGGCGGAACAAGAGGAAGGAGCTGCCCAGCGTCGAATCGATGACGGAGCCCTCATCCATGCCGACGATGTCATCGTGGTTGATGATGCCCTTGTGCGAATGGAACTGGCCTCCCTCCTCGAGGACGATGGTGTAATGACGCCGCTTGGCATCCGTGAGCTGCACGCGGTCGCCGTAGCGGAAGGGGCCAGAATAAGCCATAGCGTGAAAAACCTTTCACAAAGTTAGGGGCAAGGATTAACCAACCAAGTATGCCTCAAGGGCGTCACCAAGCCATAGTTGGTCGCGCTCGCCTACCAGCTCACGGATCGAGTGCATCGAGAGCATCGGCACTCCCACATCAACGGTGGGGATGCCCAGACGGGTGGCAGAAATCGGCCCGATGGTGGAGCCACACGGGACATCGTTATTTCCCACGAAGCGCTGGACCGGAACACCCGCACGGCGGCAGGCAGATTCCCACAGGGCCACGGTATTAGCGTCGGAAGCATAGCGCTGGTTGCCGTTAATCTTGGTCACCGGGCCTTGGCCGATGATCGGATGATGCGTGGGATCGTGCTTTTCGGCGTAGTTGGGGTGCACGGAGTGCGCGGCGTCGGCCGAGACACAACTGGAGCGCGCAAACATCTGGAAACGCTGCTCCTCGTTCGCGCCGAGGGCACGGGCGGTGCGGGTCAGGATATCCCCCAGGATCGGGCCACCTGCGCCGTAGCGCGAAGAGGAGCCCACCTCTTCGTGATCAAAGGCCGCCATGACGAGGACGTCCTTGTGCTCGATGGAGTCGGCGTTCTTTGCAGCAGCGAGCAGGGCACGCAGCGAAGCATGAACGGAAGAAAGGTTGTCCATGCGCCCGGCAGCGATGAGCTTTTCGCCGGCGCCAAAGACCTCACCGCGCTGGGCATCCGCGGTAATCAGGTTGAAGGAAGCGATATCCTCTGGGTCTACGCCAAGCTGCTTGCCGACGACCCCCATCACCGACGTCTCCGGAGTACCCACGGAGAGCACCGGCTGCATGTGGCGCTGGCGATCCGGCTTGAACTCATCTTTGCGGTAGAGGTGGATCGCCAAGGAAGGCAAGCGCAGCAAGGGGCCGGTATTGACCAAGTGGCGGTTGCCATCCTTCGTGATGACCTGGCCGCCGACGGTGAGCTCGCGGTCGAACCAGCTGTGGAGAAGCACCCCGCCATAGACCTCGACGGCTACCTGCTGCCACCCTGCGGAATCGAAGTCCGGGGTGGGCTTGAGAGCCAGGCCGGGTGAATCGGTGTGGGAGCCGATAATGCGGAAGCCGGAATCCGGGCCGGCACCTTCGGGGACATACCATGCCATGACCGCACCACCCCGGACCATGACGTGACCGCCTGGTGCAGCTGACCATTCGGCAGACTCATCTTGGCGGCTAAAACCGGCGGCGACGAGCGTGCGCGCCACCTCTTCAGCTGCGTGATAGGACGAGGGGCTGGCTGCGATGAAATCAAGAAAATTTTGCGTAGTGCTCATGCCATCTAGCTTGCCACGGACGGTCGGGAGATGCGGGAAGGTTCGCGGTGGGCTATGCGCTAGGCTGAGGAGCACTATGCCGAAACGACTAGCCCTCTCCCCTTCCCGTGCCTCCGACTACAAACAATGCCCGCTGCTCTATCGCTTCCGGGCTATTGACAAGTTGCCCGAGCCCAAGACGAAGGCCCAGGTGAAGGGAACGCTGGTCCACGCAGTCCTAGAAAAGATGCACCAGCTGCCCCGCGAGCAACGTGAGTACCCGGCCGCGGTGAAAATGATCAAGCCCGAATGGGCGGTGATGCTGGACAAAGACCCCGAGCTGCGTGATTTGGTGCCGGAGCCCGAAGAACTGGACTTCTTCGTCGAGGCGCGCGAGCTGGTTAAGGGCTACTTCCAGATGGAAAACCCCCAAGGCTTCGACGCCCACAAGTGCGAGATGTACGTCGATACAGTTCTGCCCAACGGCGTGCCCGTCCGTGGGTTCATCGACCGCGTTGATGTTGCTCCCACCGGCGAGGTACGCGTGGTGGACTATAAAACCGGTAAGAAGCCGCTCCCCCGCTACTCCCAGGACGCGCAGTTCCAGATGAACTTCTACGCGCTGGTGTACTGGCGGCTGCTCGGCACCATCCCCACGCAGTTGCGGCTGATGTACCTCAAGGTCCTGGATTCGATGTTCCTCACGCCGGGGCCGGAGGAGCTCGAGTACTTCGAGCGCGACCTGGGTGAGCTCTGGGCCAAGATCGAAGGCGATGGCAAGTCCGGTGACTTCAGGCCCAAGACCTCGAAGCTCTGTGGCTGGTGTTCTTTCCAAGACCTATGCCCCGCCTTCGGCGGCACGCCACCCGAGTACCCCGGGTGGCCGGACCGGGCCTCGTAGACGGCGCCCCGAAGAGCGAGCCGCGGCTTAGAACAGGCCAGAGATGGAACCATCCGCAGCAACATCGATGTTGTTGGCCGCGGGCTTCTTCGGTAGACCCGGCATGGTCATGACGTCGCCGGTCAGCGCCACAATGAAGCCAGCGCCTGTGCGGGGCTGCAGCTCGCGGACATGAAGGACGTGGCCTTCCGGGGCGCCGAGCTGGCTCGGATCATCCGAGAAGGAATATTGAGTCTTCGAGATCACGACTGGGAACTCCTCCCAACCGTTGTCCTTGATGTACTTCAAATCCTTCAGCGCCTTAGACGAGTACTCCACCCGCTCGGCGCGGTAGATTTCCCTAGCAATGGTGTCGATGGAGGCCTCGATGCCCTCAGCGGGATCATAGAGCTGGTGGGAGTTACCCTCGGAAAGATTCTCCAGAAGGCGCTCAGCCAGCGCTGTTGCTCCCGCTCCGCCCTTGGCCCACACTTCTGCTTCCTCGAGCGCGACGTCGAAATCGGCGGCCCACTGGCGCATGAACTCGCGCTCGGCCTCGGTATCGCTCCAGAAGAGGTTGAGAGCGACCACTGGCTTGAGTCCAAACTTGCGCACGTTCTCAACGTGGCGCTCGAGGTTCACCACGCCCTTCTTTAGCGCCTCCAGGTTCTCGGTAGTGAGCTCCTCGCGCGGCTGTCCGCCGTTATACTTCTGGGAGCGGATAGTCGCAACAACGACGGCGCCGGCGACGTCAAGGTCACCGAAGCGGGACTTGACGTCCATGAATTTCTCGCCGCCGAGATCCGCGCCGAAGCCTGCCTCCGTGAGGACAATGTCACCGAAGCGCATCGCAGTCTGGGTTGCCAGCAGCGTGTTGCAGCCGTGAGCGATATTGGCGAAGGGGCCGCCATGGACGAAGGCAGGGGTGCCGCCCAGGGTCTGGACCAGGTTAGGGTTCAGGGCATCACGCATGAGCGCTGTTAGTGCGCCTTCTGCTCCCAACTCGCGGGCGGTTACTGGCTTTTGGTCGTAGGTGTAGCCCACAGTGATGTCACCGAGACGCTTCTTTAGGTCTGCCAAGTCGGTTGCGAGGCCGAGGATGGCCATGATTTCCGACGCCGCCGTAATGGTGAACCCAGTCTCCCCCGGCACGCCGTGGGCGGGGCCACCGAGCCCGGTAACAACGTGGCGCAGGGCACGGTCATTGACGTCAACGCAGCGCTGCCAGGTAATGCGGCGCGGATCGATGTTGAGCGCATTGCCCTGGTGGATGTGGTTATCGATGATGGCGGCCAAGGTGTTGGTGGCCGCGGCGATAGCGTGGAAGTCACCGGTGAAGTGGAGATTGATGTCCTCCATTGGGACAACCTGAGAGTAGCCGCCACCCGCGGCGCCTCCCTTGATGCCCATGACAGGGCCCTGGGAAGGCTCGCGAAGGGCGACGATAGCCTTCTTGCCCAGCTGCGTGAGGGCGTCGGTCAAGCCGATAAGAACAGTAGATTTACCCTCGCCAGCTGGCGTCGGTGAGACGCCGGTGACGAGGACCAACTTGCCATCTGCGGGAGTATCCCCAACTCGAGTGATATCCACTTTGGCTTTGCTTTGCCCATAAGGAATAAGAGCCGTCTCCGGAATGCCTGCGCGTGCAGCAATATCCGAAATCGGTTCGAGCTGGTGAGCTTGAGCAATATCAACATCAGAAGGTTGCGTAGTCATGCTCTCCAGCTTAGCGCGCTAAAGAAGCGCGCTAAGCAACATCAAATTATTTCTAAATGATGCTAGGTGATGCTAGATAAGGACTGCGCCAAAGGCGTAGCACAGGAGGACCGACAAGACGATGCTCACAGTGCCTGGAATGATGAACGGGTGGTTGAAGACAGCCTTGCCAATGCGAGTCGAGCCAGTGTCATCCATTTCGACGGCCGCCAACAAGGTCGGGTACGTCGGCAGGATGAACAGTGCGGACACTGCTGGGAAGGCAGCCACTGCGGTAAGCGGATTGACGCCGAGGGCCAGGGCTGCCGGCATGAGAGCCTTGGTGGTTGCGGCCTGCGAGTACAGGAGCGCCGCAGCGAAGAAGAGCACGATGGCCAGCAGCCACGGGGCGGACTCAATGATGGACCCGGAGATGGCCTGGATGTCCTCCATGTAGTGGTTGATCAGCGTGGTACCCAACCATGCGACACCGAGCACGCAGATACAGGCGGACATACCCGACTTAAAGACAGGCGTGTTGAGAACGTCGCCGGCGGGGACCTTGGTGACCATGACAATGAGGGTTGCAGCGGTGAGCATCACTGTCATGATGGCCTCGTTTCGCGGCAGCGTCGGTTCCTCGATAAGACCCACCTGAGATGAGGTAAGGGTGGCCCACAGCATCACGATGACGATGGCGACGAGGAAGATGATGACCGAGGTCTTTGCACCTTGTGCCGGAGCGTAGTTCTGGGAACCCTGCGGCAGCTTCACCAAGCCCTGGGCCTTGCGCTCTTGGTAAACGGGGTCATCTTCGAGTTCTGCGCCCGAGCGGTTTGCTACCCAAGCGGCAGGGAAAATGGAGAGGAACGTAGCCGGAATGAGGACCGCGAGGATCTGCAAATAGCCCACACCCATCGGTTCCAGCAGCGAAGCCAACAGAACGACGGCTGCGGAAATAGGTGAGGCACAGATTGCCATCTGCGAGGCTACGACGGAAATCGAAAGCGGACGGGAAGGACGGACCTTGCCTTCCTTCGCTACCTCAACGATAACCGGGAGCGTGGAGAACGCCGTGTGGCCGGTGCCCGCTAGGACGGTCATCAACCACGTAACGATAGGTGCGTAGAACGTGATCCTCTTTGGGTTCTTGCGAAGAAACTTTTCGGCAAGGTAGACCAGATAGTCCATACCGCCAGCGCGCTGCATGGCAGCAATGGCGGCGATCACGGTCATGATGATGCCAATGACATCAAAGGGGATGTCTTCACGCGTTACGGGGACACCGGTGAGGCCGAGTAGTAGAACGCCCAAGCCGCCGGCCATACCAATACCGATCGAACCAATTCGGGCACCGAGATAAATCGCCGCAAGGACGATAATGATGTGCACAACAACCATTATGTAACTCCAATATGTGCAGGTGAACTGCAGTATGGGTGGTAATTCGCGCTGTGGTCAGTACACGACCTGGGCGCGACAACTGACAGTTCTAATTCTGCCCTATTTATGTGGCTTTGGCGAGAATCCAGGCCCGATTGTGTCCGTTTACACACCGATGCCAACCACTGCTCCCCCATCGGGGTGTCCACGGTGTCGGTAGCATCAGTCGGATTGAAAACAGCCAAACGCCCGTACCACCTTCAGCGAGGCAGTACGGGCGTGGACGAAACAGCAGAGCGTATTTACAACACTGGTGCTGACGACGGTTTATTCATCGATGTAGAGCTGACCGCGGAACTCCGGGTGCATGAGGTTCTCAACGGACAGAACCTTGTTAAGGGTCTCCTCATCGAGCAGGCCCTTCTCCAGAACGAGTTCCTTAACACCCTTGCCGGTCTTGAGGGACTCCTTAGCAATCATGTCACCGTTGTGGTGACCAATGAACGGGTTCAGGTAGGTGACGATACCGATGGAGTTCTCAACGTATGCGCGGCACACATCAGCGTTAGCCGTGATGTCCACGACGCACTTCTCACGCAGGGTGTCGACGGCGTTGCCCATGATGCGGATGGACTGGAACAGTGCCTCTCCGATAACCGGCTCCATGACGTTGAGCTGCAGCTGACCAGCCTCGGCAGCCATGGTGACTACGTGGTCATTACCGAAGATCTTGAAGCAGACCTGGTTGACAACCTCCGGGATAACCGGGTTGACCTTACCCGGCATGATGGAGGAACCGGCCTGACGCGGTGGCAGGTTGATCTCAGCCAGGCCGGCGCGCGGGCCAGAGGCCAGCAGGCGCAGGTCGTTACAGATCTTGGCCAGCTTCATCGCTGCGCGCTTAATGGTGGAGTGCAGAAGCACGTAGGCGCCACAGTCGGAGGTTGCTTCAATGAGGTCGCGGGCGGTCTTGATCTCAAGGCCCGTCACCTCAGACAGTGCTGCGGTGACCTGGTGGCGGTAGCCGGCCGGGGTGTTCACGCCGGTACCGATGGCGGTTGCGCCGAGGTTGATCTCCAGCAGGCGCTTCTGGGCGTCACGCAGGATGGCCTGCTCTTCGGCCAAGTTGTGAGCGAAGGCCTTGAATTCGTCACCCAGGGTCATCGGCACTGCGTCCTGCAGCTGGGTGCGGCCCATCTTCAGGATGTCAACGAACTCATTGCCCTTGGCGTGGAACGCAGCCTGCAGCGCGTCGATACGCTCAATGAGGTCCTCCATCGCGTAGTAGATGCCGAGACGGAAGCCGGTCGGGTACGCGTCGTTGGTGGACTGGGACATGTTGACATCATCGTTCGGGTTGATGATGTCGTAGGCACCCTTTTCCTCACCGAGGTGCTCGAGCGCCAGGTTGGCCACAACCTCGTTGGTGTTCATGTTGAGCGAGGTGCCAGCGCCACCCTGGAAGACATCCAGCGGGAACTGGTCCATGCAGCGGCCTTCTTCGAGAATCTGGTCACAGGCCCAGATAATTGCTTCTGCCTTCTTCTTCGGAAGAACGTGCAGGCGGCGGTTGGCCATAGCGGTGGCCTTCTTGACCTGGACCATGCCGCGGATGAAGTCCGGGATGGTGTTGATGGTCACGTAGGAAATCTGGAAGTTTTCGATAGCGCGGAGCGTGTGAACGCCGTAGTACGCATCGTTCGGAACTTCCAGGGAGCCGAGAAGGTCAGTCTCAGTACGCGTCTTCTTGCTAGAGGCGGACTTCGAAGACTTGTTGGTGGCCTTTTCTTCGACCTGGGACTTTACATCCTTGGTCTCTTTGGCCTCTGCTTGTGCATCCTTCTTAGTTGTCTTTGCCATCGGGGCTGACTCCTTGCATAAAAATCGAAGAACGATGATGGTCAGTCCCCATCGTAGCTAGGAGCCCGAATAAAATGTTTGGAATCTCCCCCTAAAAGCGGGCAATCCGAAGATCCGAGGCAAGAATTGCCTCTGCCCCGAGCTCTTCGAGGCTGTCCATAACTTGGTTGGCCAGTTTGCGGGGAACCATGACGCGCACGGCAACCCACCCTTCACGGGCCAAAGGAGAGATGGTCGGTCCTGTAAGCCCAGGGGTCACCGCCTCGACGTCTGGCAACTTTTCTTCTGCCACGTTGTAGTCCAGCATGACGTAGTGGCGCGCATTGAGGATTCCTCGAATGCGGCTAAGCACAACGTTTTCATCAGCGGTGACGTCTTCTCCCTCACGCTTTATCACCACGGCCTCCGAGGAGACGATGGGGTCGCCGAAGGGTTCAAGCCCCTGCTGGCGGAGGGTGGCTCCTGTGGAGACAACGTCGGCAATGACGTCCGCGACTCCAAGGTGAATCGAAATCTCTACTGCACCGTCAAGGCGGATAACCTCGGCATCGATTCCATTGGCAGCGAGGTGATCGCGTACCACGTTGGGATAGGACGTGGCGATGCGCTTGCCTTGCAGCTTGGCGACGTCCCACTGCTCCCCTGCTGGTGCGGCGTAACGGAAGGTCGAGCCGCCAAAATTGAGTGCTAGAACTTCATTGAATTTCGCTCGGGAATCGAGCGCCAAGTCTCGACCAGTAATTCCCAGATCCAAGACGCCTTGTGCCACGTAGATAGCGATATCCTTTGGGCGCAGAAAGAAGAACTCGACTCCGTTCTCCTCGTCCACGACGTTGAGCGATTTACTGTGTCCGCGGCCCTTGTAGCCGGCTTCCTTGAGGATTTCAAGGGCTGCCTCGGACAGCGATCCCTTGTTGGGGACGGCGATTTTGATCATCAGTGTGTGGTGCTTTCTACGCTGAATACGGTGAATGGTGGGACGGCTTTATGGCCGATTAAAGGTAGGTGTAAATGTCTTCGAGCTTCAGGCCACGCTTATGGGCCATAACCTGGAGCCAATACAGCAGCTGTGACATCTCCTCAGCGAGCTCTTCATCAGACTGGTATTCCGCGGCGATCCACACTTCGCCAGCCTCTTCGATGATCTTCTTGCCCAGATGGTGGATGCCTTTGTCAAAAGACTCCACGGTGCCGGAGCCCTCAGGGCGTTCGGCGATCTTCTGGGACAGTTCCTCAAATAGGCTCTCAAAATTCTTCACGGTGGTTTATTCTTCCACACCGCTGCATAAAATTCTGCTAGTCGGCCGAAATTCTCAGTTACGCAAAGCCGGCTGACATGATGCGCAACTGAAATCGGTACGTCTAGTCGGCGCGCAACCGGCTAAACCACTCGTGAACATTGGCCGCCGTCGCCCCCTTCAGATGACGGTGAGCAGAGCCCCGGAGGTCAGTAATTTCGGTGGCTTGCTCGGGCGCCGCGACGTGGTCTCCCTCCGGCAGTCCGATGACGGTGCACCCGGCGTCGACAGCCGCGCGCATACCTGCCGCAGAGTCTTCAAATACAAGGCAGTCCCGTGGATCGGCACCCACTCGACGCGCCGCCTCGATATACATATCGGGGGCAGGTTTGCCTTGGGGTACTTCGTCACCGCAAATCGTGTCGACGAAGTACTCGCGGCCTAAGGCCGCAATCGCGGAATCAGCCACATATCGTTCCGTGTTTGTGGTCACGATCATCGGCATTCCCAGGCCCTTGAGTTCGTCGAGCAGCTCGGGAATCCCCGGGAAAATCTCCAGGTGTTGGGCAAAAAGGGACCTGACGTAATCGAACATGAGCGCACGATAGCGTTCGTTATCTCCTGGCTGAAGCGTAACGCCTGCTTTGTGCGCACAGATGCTGAGTGTGTCTTCGAAGGTAGCGCCAACCGTGGCTAAGCGCTCCGTGGGTGTTAACCGGCGCCCTAGTGTTTCAGAGAGATAAAAAGTGGCCTCTTCCCACAGGGGCTCGGAGTTGGTCAGTGTGCCGTCCATATCCCAAAAGATTGCTGCTGGACGGGTAGTGAAAGCGGAATTTGCGTGGTCAGTCAATTAGAAGTCCAGCTCCGGAAGCTGCGCGAGCGCCTCATCGTCCGCACCGGTTGCCGCAGAGGCGGAGTGAATAAGCTCTGTGAGCTCTTCCTTCTCCTCCGGTTCCAGCACTGCATCTGCGTTTTCTTGGTTGAAGGCCGCGAGCTTGTCCACGGTGGGGCGTACCGCGGCGCTCAGGAGTGACCCTTCAGGGTCATCCGGAAGCTTATCCATATCGTCGAGGAAGGACTCCAAGATAGTGCGAAGGCGTGGGAGTACCGCGGCATCAAACGGGGCCTCCCAGAATTCCTTTTCTTCTTCCTTGAGGTAATCCCCGGTAGCGAAGGACTGTAGGTTGGACATGAACTCATCAACGGTGGGCTGGAATTCTGCACGAATCGTCATGAGCTAAATCATGCCTGAAGTTACCTAGAGGCGCACGCCCAGCAAGGAATTAACTGCGGTGCGCAGCAAATCGGATGCCTCTTCTGTTGCTTCCCCGGATTCTGGAGCCTTCTTCGCCCATTCATCGAGAACCGCAATGGCGCGCGGAGTATCGAGATCATCAGCCAACGCCAACCGCAGGTGCTGAATCACCTCCTTGACTTCCTCCACCGTGCCCGGATGGCTTAAAGCTTCGCGCCATCGCTGGAGTCGCTCCTGCGCAGTGCGCAAAACGTCATCTGACCAGTCACGGTCGGCACGGTAGTGGCCAGCGAAGACGCCCAAGCGAATCGCCGAGGGATCGACGCCCGCCTCCACGAGCTTGTGGACGAACACGAGGTTGCCCAAAGACTTGGACATCTTGGTTCCGTCCAAGCCGATCATGCCGGTGTGTACGTAGGACTGCGCCATGCGCTCCACGCCGAGCGCTGCTTCTGCGTGCGCTGCGGAGAATTCGTGGTGCGGGAACTTCAGGTCCGAACCGCCGCCTTGAATATCGAAGCTGGAGCCAAGCCGGTTGGTTGCGATGGCGGAGCACTCAATATGCCATCCAGGGCGGCCCGGACCAAAAGGCGAATCCCAGGCCGGTTCGCCTTCACGGTGCGCGCGCCAAATCAGAGCGTCAAGAGGATCGCGCTTGCCGGGGCGATCAGGGTCGCCACCGCGCTCGGCAAAGAAGGTCTCCATTTGCTCGCGGGAGTAATTCGACTCGTAGCCGAAGTTCTTCGAGGCCTCAATGGAGGCATAAATATCCGGGTACTCCGGATCGTCGACGACGTAGGCCGCATTGGCGTCGAGAAGCGCCTGCACCATCTCCGTAATCTCGTCGATGGCCTCCATCGCCCCCACAAAGTGATCCGGGGGGAACACGGAGAGCAGCTCCATGTCTGAGCGGAAAAGGTTGATTTGGGAGGTGCCCAACTCGCGCCAATCCACGCCATCGCGCTCCGCGCGCTCGAAGAGCGGATCATCCACATCGGTGATGTTTTGGGCGTAATTCACCTTGTAGCCGTTATCCAGCAGCTGGCGGTAAATCAGATCAAAGGTCAGATAGGTCGCGGCGTGGCCCAGGTGGGTCGAATCATATGGGGTGATGCCACAGACGTACATGGTGGCAGTCTCCCCACTGATGTCGAGCTTCTTTACCGCTTCATCAGCGGAGTCATAGAGGTGAAGCGGCGACGGAGCGCCAGGGACGGAATCGATGTGCGGGACAGGCCAAGATTGCATGCCCACAATCCTAACGTGTGCTGCCTCCGACGCGGGCGCATGGCCGGGCACAGGGCTGTGTATCGCAGGATGCTGCGGGGCTGGGCCTCTTCACCTCCTACGCGGCCAGCACGCCAAGGCCCAGCAAGAGCATGACGATCAGGCCGACGGGGATGCGGTAAGCGGCGAACCACTCGAAGGAGTGGCTGCCCACGAACTTCAGCAGCCAGGCGATAGATGCATAGCCCACAACGAAGGCGATGAGCGTGCCAACGAGTAATTGGGCGCCGGTGGCGGATTGTCCCACGGTGGGACCGAAAGCGTCGCCGAGCGAAAACAGCCCCGAGGCCATCACCGCCGGAATAGCCAAAAGAAAGCTAAAGCGCGTGGCCACCTCACGGTCGAGGCCGAGGAAGAGGCCACCGGAGATGGTGCCGCCGGAGCGTGAGACGCCAGGGATGAGTGCTAGGCATTGGCATAGTCCCATAACGATGGCATCGCGCATCGTGAGCTCGTCGAAGCTGCGGGTTTTCTTACCCACGCGCTCTGCCAGGATGAACACAAAGGAAAACAGGACGAGCATGGAAGCAGTAATCCATAGGTTGCGCAGATTATCCCTAATCAGGTCTTTCCCCAGCACTCCCAGGATGCCAATCGGAATTGAGCCAACGATGACCATCCAACCCATTCGATAATCCTGACCACGCTGGTCCTTGTGCACGAGGCCCACGCACCAGCCTTTCAGGATCTGCCAAATCATCCCGGCGAAGTAGACGATCACCGCTAGCTCGGTGCCCAGCTGGATGACAGCGGTGAAGGAAGCACCGGCATCCTGTCCCCAGAAAAGAGTGGAGACGATGCGCAAGTGCCCAGACGAGCTCACGGGCAGGAATTCGGTGAGGCCTTGGACAAGAGACAGGACGATGACCTGCAGCCATGTCATGGCTTCAGTTGTAGCTGTTGTAGTCACCCGCGATAGCCTACTCGGGAGTCCCATCGCTTCCTGTTTCCACCACGCTGGCTGCTAGGATGAGGGATCGTGAAAACGCGTCGAGTCCTGCTTTCTTTTGCCCTCCTTTCCAGCGCATGCGCGCTTGCCGCCTGTAATCCCACGGTCGGGGTTGGCGGGGACCCCGACTCGGCGGTCTATGGCAAGGCCGAGCCCGCGTCCTCCCCGGCATCCGAGAAGCCGGTGGGTAACGTCGTGCCATTCGATGCGGCGACAGACCTCGCAGCCGTCGGCGACATCCTCGCCGTGCGCACCGAGGACTCGCTCGCGGTAGGTTCAGCTGCGGACTTTGAAGGCAAAAAGTCCACGCAGGTTACCGTGGACGAGAAATGTGGTGACCTCACCGCTTCTGAGAAGCACTTCCTTCTAGCGTGCGGGGATAGCGTTATGCTCATTGATCCGCTCAAGCCGGATTCCCCGCAGGAATTGGCTGTGGAAGAGGAGCAACCGGTGACGGTGGCTGCGGAAGCCTCCAGTGGCGAAGTCTTCGTTGGCTCGAAGGACTCCACCACTATCGGCGTGTACCTAGACGGTGAACGCACTACCGGCATCACTGTGGAAGCAGGCTCGGATCAGCTCATCTCCGTGCCTAATCCGGATGGCGCCGACGGCATCGTCCGTGTCTTGAGGGAAGACTCCACAATTCAATCGCTGGATTGGGAGAAGGAGCGTGCAGGCGGACGCCTTCGCGTGGGCCAGGGCGTAGGTCAGATCGCAGGCGGCGAGGGCGCCGTGGTTGTGGCTTCGGATACCGTCGGCAAGCGCATCGCCATCTATACCGCCAGCGACGTCATCCGCTTGCACCAGTACGGCAATACCGATGGCACGCCGTGGGGTGTGGCTTGGGACGCCGGGCGCAAGCTAGCGTGGGCGACAACTACAGACAACAACCTCCTCCACGCCTACACCATCGCTGCGGGTGTCCCGGAGAACGTCGGCACCATGGATACGGTGGCGGATGCGCGCAATATTGCCGTGCTTGGCGACGGCACCCTCGTCGCCGCCTCCGCTTCTGGCGACGGACTCCAATTCATTTCTGATCCACAGCTCGAGAAATCCCCGCGTTAGTATTTCAGTCCCCCCTTTAGCCTCAACTTTCCAAAGGACAATGCATGCAGTACTCCGCTCTTGACCGCGCCCGCCACGTGGCTTATCAAGCCGCCTTGAAGGGGATGTTTAAGCTCAGCCCGGAAAGAATTCACGGGATCATCAACGGTGGGTTGGCTGTGTTCCAATCGGCCGGCCCCTTCAACCGAGCTCTGGGCAAAGCTCTGCCGGTTGCCGATCCCGTCCTTGAACAAGACGTGTTTGGTGTGCACTTTCCGCGCCCGCTGGGTCTAGCAGCAGGCTTTGACAAGAACGCGGCGGCAGCCGACGTCTGGTCCCCCATCGGCTTTGGGTACGCGGAGCTGGGCACCATCACCCCGAAGGCGCAGCCGGGAAACCCGGCTCCCCGGTTGTTCCGGCTCAAAGCAGACAAGGCCATCCTCAACCGCATGGGCTTCAATAACGAAGGGGCGCTGGCGGCCGCACGAAACCTGCGGAAGCGCCGCTACAACGATGTCATCGGCATCAATATCGGAAAGAACAAGGTCACCGAGGCTGAGCACGCAGTGGATGACTACCGTCAGTGCGCATCAGTTCTCGGGGAGCTGGCCGACTACGTTGTGGTCAACGTGTCCTCCCCTAATACCCCGGGGCTGCGTGATTTGCAGGCAGTGGAATCGCTGCGCCCCATCATGGAAGCCGTGGTGGAATCGACGTCCTCGCCGGTCTTGGTCAAGATTGCCCCAGACCTCAGCGATGAGGACATTGATGCTGTGGCGGATATGGCCGTTGACGTGGGGCTGGCGGGAATCGTGGCTACCAACACCACCATTTCTCGCGAGGGTTTGAAGACCCCATCCGCTGAGGTTGCCGCCATGGGCGCAGGCGGCGTGTCGGGTCCCCCGGTGGCTGCGCGTTCCTTAGAGGTGCTCAAGCGCCTCCATGCCCGCGTAGGCAACGACCTGGTACTCATTTCCGCAGGCGGAATCTCCACCCCGGAGCAAGCATGGGAGCGCATCACGGCAGGCGCTTCGCTGTTGCAGGGCTACACCGGCTTGATTTACGGCGGCCCGGATTGGATCCGTGACATCCACCGCGGCATTGCCCAGCAGATCCACGCTCACCGCCTCAGCAATATCTCGGAGGCCATTGGTTCTGGTCTTGAATGGATTGACTAGCCCGGCGAAGAGCTTTCAGGCCAGCCGCACGGAGCGCTTCAGCGTTTAGCGCAGTGTGCGGCGGATGATAACCGCGCACAGCCCTGCCGCCACTGCGTAGAGGAAGACGACGTATTGGCCCATCGTTGTGAGGACCGTACTAGGCAGCGCGCGGCTGGCGATGATAAGCACTAGCGCGAGAATCAGCGCAATGATTTGTTCGCGGCTACCACGCTGATCGCGGCGTTGGGTACTGAATGCGCCGACGAGGAGGGCCGCACCAACGATGGCGAGGCGGCGCCACGTCCATTCGAAGGTGGCGCCCCATCCGTCGGTGAAAATGGACACGAGCCCGAATAGTGCTAACACGGCAGCCAACAACATGAAAGCGCCGCCCACGCGCAGGGCGGCGGGGATTTCTACTCCGTCGGATGTGGGAGGGATGTCCGGGTTCTTACTCATTGTGATGAGTGTAATTGGGCCGCTTAGTGGGCCTCGTACCAGCCCCAGGTAATCGCGCGCCCGAGGGTGTGGAAATAAAGGTTGAAGCCGAGGACCGTAGGTGTTGCCTCCGGGTCGATCTCGAGGCGTTCGACGTCGACAGCGTGAACGGCGAAGAGGTAGCGGTGCGGGGCGTGACCTGCAGGCGGCTGGGGGCCATAATAGACGCGCTGGCCAGAGTCACCGCGCAAGCTGATGACGCCTTCGAGTCCGAGATCCTCAGCGGACCCTGCACCTGTGGGGAGCTCGCGTACGTCGGCCGGGATGTTGAAGGCAGCCCAGTGCCAGAAGCCGGACCCCGTCGGCGCGTCAGGGTCAAAGCACGTGATGGCAAAGGACTTGGTCCCTTCGGGCACGTCCGACCAGGACAGCTGGGGCGAGACATTTTCAGGTGCGCGGAAGCGCTCTGCGATCTCCGCTCCCTCCTCGATATCGGACGAGGCCACGGTAAAAGCTGGGACATCCCCCAACGGTGCATAGGGGTCTGGGCCGGGGAAACGGGAGTCGGTGGCGTAGTTCGCAGTGGAATGTGAAGTGTTACTAGTCATAAATCCATTTCTACCGGAAAGCTATCTGCCGCGTTGTCGCTTACTACCCGGCTGTCTTAGGAGGTGGCAGTGGATACGCAACTTTCATCGTTGTGTTTTCCTCGTTTAAGAACCTAGTGAAAACCCTCTCTGAAGTGGCGATTTGTGAAGTTATGCCGGTTCGGGATACAGTATGCGAGTGCCCAGCCGAGAGGCTGAACAAACACCCTAGCCCGGGTGGCGGAATGGCAGACGCGCTAGCTTGAGGTGCTAGTGTCCTATTAACGGACGTGGGGGTTCAAGTCCCCCCTCGGGCACAGAGCGAAGCCCCGTGCTTCACACCGTCAGAGATGATGATGTGAGGCGCGGGGCCTTCTTCATGCGTCTAGGGTCTATGCGCGCGATTCCGCAATAGGCTCCGTCTCCTCTACTACCGTAGTCTTCTTCTTCGACGTGATGTAGCTATGCAGGCCCTTGATGACGATAGGCGCCACCGACAACGCGATGATAAGCAGCATAATCTTCTCAATCGAGTCAGCAATGCCCGGAATGTTTCCGAGAAAAACACCAACGAGATTCATGGAGAGCACCCAAGCGACTGCACCGCTGACATTCCATCCAATGAACTTCTTGTACCGCATTCCCGCCGTGCCGGCGGCTACCGGAATGAAGGTGCGCACGATTGGGACGAATCGTCCGAGCACTAGTGCAAGCGGGCCGTGCTTGTGGAAGAAGTCCTCGGCGGTGTTGAGATACTCAAGTTTGAGAAGCCGAGCGTCCTTCTTAAACAGGCCACGGCCAAAACGGTGCCCAATCCAGTACCCCACCTGGTCACCAGCCATCGCGGCGATCATGCCTACAGCAATGAGTACCCACAGGGAGACCTGGAGCTCATGGCGCAGAATCGCGGCAGTCACGAGTAGTGAATCTCCCGGAAGAAATGGGAAGAGCACACCGGACTCGATGAAGACGACAAGGGCTATACCACCGATGACCCAGGGCCCAAAGGCTTCGAGCAAGGTGGCTGCGTCCATATAAGACGTGAGGTTGTGGATAAAGTCCATAATGCTCTCCAAAGAAAAATGCAGGCGCCAGGGCGGGCGCCAAAAGTAGGTGGTGAATCAAGAATTCGCTCCGCAGCTAGGGCGTAGAGACAATAGAAGTGAAACTAGCTAAGACGGTCACAATAGAAGTGGCCCTAGAGATGCTTGCGGATGCGCACTGCTGTTCAGTATCCCGCGTGCAAGGCAATACTCATGCATCGAATCGCGGCTTAACAGTAAGTTGAGGTGCAGCTCTCAGCTGCTCCCCAGCCAGCCAAGCCGTCTCCTGCCTTCGTCTTTAGCCGTTCTCCCATGCTTTGGACTCAATGCGGGGTTTGGCGTCTTCGGCACTAGACTTCTATCTCTATGAACACAGGTTGGGTGCACAGCGTCGGGGACTTCTTCGCGTCTCTGGGCCGCGCTGCGTGGCAAAGCTGCAAGCGTTGGACGTGGAAACGTTGGACGGCAGTAGTCGCTGCCGGTGCGGCATTGATGCTACTCGCCGTGCTTGTCGACGTCCCCTCACTCGCCGCCCTCCGCACGTGGTCAGACCAACTCGGGCCGTGGTTTGTCGTTGCTTTTACGGGCGCCTACATCTTCTTCACCCAGTTCCCTATTCCCCGGACCGTGTGGACTTTGGCGGCAGGCCTTCTTTTCGGCCCGTGGCTTGGGCTTTCTGTTTCCCTTGTCGCGCTGACTATCTCCGCCACCATTTCTCTCCTTATCGTCCGCGGCTTACTTGGTGAGTGGATTCGCCCGCATCTCACGCACAAAGCGGTATATGCAATCAATGCCCGGCTTGAGCGCCGGGGTTGGCTAGCGGTGGCGTCATTGAGAATGGTCGCCGGAGTTCCGTTTTCCTTACTAAACTATGTTGCAGCGCTCACGCCGATTTCGGTGACTCACTTCGCCATCGCTACACTCATCGGTTCGATTCCCACCACCGCCATCGGGGTCTTCTTCGGGGATGCGCTCACCGGAGCGATGAGCCCCTACACGATCGCCGGCTTCCTTATCGCTGCGGCAGTGGGAATCGCTGGTCTCATCCTAGACACGCGGTTGCCGCTCGGCCCCGGAATGCGTGGCCCAGTCAAGCGCAAAGAGTAGACTGAGCGTTGTTTCTTGCTGGAAGGAGTCTCTCACTGTGCTAGCTGTCCATGCCCGCTACCGCGGACGCTCGGTACGCCGCGCCGATTTGGTCCAACGATCCGCCGCCGCGCTTTCCACCCTGGAGGGAATCGGCGAGTTTGAGGTCCTTGGTGTTGAGGATATTTGCGCTGTGGCCTATTCTTCTCCGGCGGTCTGTGATGTCGTTATGGCGCTTCTCGCGGACGGTGACTGGGCCATTGGCATTGGAATTATCCCTGGCGAAGGCGCAGGTGATGCCGAAACACGCGCAGTGGCAACCGCCGCGGTAAAGGGCTCGGCGCGGGCCGGACACGTCTACGCCAAAATTGATCGGCGCGGGCGCGCTGCGGAGGCGCAGGATATTGCAGCGGCATTCGCCCTACTCGGCTTTGTGCTGCACAAGCGCACAATGGAAGGCCGTGAGGCGACATCTCTTGTACGCGGCGGGTTGAATCAGAACGAAGCTGCGGAAGAGCTGGGCATTTCCAAACAAGCGATGTCCCAGCGCCTCCAAGCGGCGGGGTGGGCAGCAGAGACGGCCGGTTGCCAGCTCGCCATCAACCTCATTGACCGAGCGAATTCGAATTAGAGCAAATCTTCTTTGCTCAATTCCGGTGTTGTGACAAAGTCGACGAGCCGCTCGACGGCGCCGATGAGCGTGGAATCGAGATCCCGGAAAGAATTCACGGCGTTGTACACGCGGCTCCACCCTTCCTTAGGATCAGACCACCCCGCGCGCTTGCAGATGCCCGTCTTCCAGTCTTCCCCATAGGGAACCTCGGGCCAGGCGCGCAGCCCTAGGCGCTCAGGCTTTACAGCCGCCCAGATATCAATGAAGGGGTGACCGGTGACAAGCACGTGCTCGCCCACCGTTTGCGTCAACCGCGTTTCCTTTGATCCTTCGACTAGGTGATCCGCGAGGATGCCCACACGGCGTCCCGGACCGGGCTGAAACTCAGCCAGGCGTTCCTCAAGGTTATCGAGTCCTTCGAGGTATTCGACGACCACACCTTCCACCCGCAGATCGTGACCCCAGACCTTTTCAACGATGGCCGCGTCGTGAATGCCTTCAACCCAAATGCGCGAAGGTGCGGCAACTTTCGCCTCAAGATTCTCCACACGGCGCGACCCGGAGTTTGACTTCCGCGGCGCCTGCTTTTCGACGTATCGCGTTAACGTCACTGGCTGCCCCTCCAACAAGAACCCCCCTTTCACGAGTTTGAATACTCGCTCATTTCCATGTCGGTCCTCGAGGCGCACGACTGGGCCCCATACGGTTTTGTCGACGCCCAATACTGCCCCTACAAAGTCATCACCTCGAACCTCGACGACCATGCCTGGTTTAGCGGGTACCTCGGGGTACTCCGGCTTCTTGTTCCGCGCATGTCCTGCAAAAATATCGCCGCCATAGGGATCTCGGGAATTCAAGCTCATAGGGGTCTACCCTATCGTCTACACTGTCCTGCCATGGATATGCGCGCCGAAGTCTGGTCCCCTGTACAAAACGTTTCTGTTTGGCTTGGTGCATGGCTATGGGGGCACGAATCCACTGATGGCTTTCTTGATGCCCTCAGCGAGCTGGGTGGTGAGCAACAAGGGGTCGAAGGAGAGCCGTTTGTTGATGTTATGTCACTTCTCCGGCGTGAAACGGCCTCCGTCATCGAGCGTGGAGAGCGCGAACCGCTGCTTCGGCTAGTTCTCTCCGGTCCTGGCGACGCGCCAGCACTTCCAGCCGGCACGGAATCGGCGCGAGCGGCGGCAGAAAATCCGGCAGGCGCAATCGTGGTGCGTACCAATAATCGGGATCGAAACCTGGTGTTGGTGCCCACCTATGCCGTGGGCGCGACACGGTGGACGGTGATTGAAGAGACTGCCCCGTTACCCTCGCCCGCTTGGCTTAGCCCGGGCGAGGCCGATGAGCTCTTGAGTACCGCGACGAATGAGTCAGCAAACCTCATCGAGGCATTGGGCTATCGCAGCGATGCCCTCCCCAATCCCCGGCTAACAGTAGGCACACTAAGCGATTTCTACGACACCCCCGGATTACCCGCTGCAGTGCCGGGGCGAGCAGCGAAGCTCTTCGCCCGCGCCGACCGCGTGGCGGCCATCATCGAGACGGTGACTGACCGCATTCAAGATCACAGTCTCGATCCGCAGCTTCTGCGCCTGTGGCGCCATATCCGCGAAGCACGCATGGCCGGCGTGGCTTATGCGCTCACCGATTTCGCGCGTTAATGCGGCTTGCGCAGAGACCAGATGTCACAACAACCTTCAGCGCAGGGTGCGCCATTGACCGTACAGCCCTGAACGGTAACCTCACCGAGTGAAGCAGGTTCAGCGTCATGCTCTAGCTCCTCGATGAGGTCCACGATGAGCGAGGCAAAACGCGCAGATGGGCCGGCGGTGCGGGTGCGATAGACGCTGACGCCCATTTCCTCAGCGGCTTGCTGAAGTTCAGTATCGAGATCCCAGATGACCTCCATGTGATCGGAGATAAATCCAATTGGGCACACGACAACGCTGTCGACACCATCTTCCTCATGGATTCGCGTGGTGTGGTCGACAATGTCCGGTTCCAACCACGGGGTGGCTGGGTTTCCTGAACGGGATTGCCACACTAGGTCATAATTCTGGACCCCGGCAGCCTTGGCTACGAGCCGTGCAGCCTCCGCTACCTGGCGGGAATAGATATGCTTATCGCCTTCTGCTCCCCCAACAGCATCGTGTGCCGATGGCACTGAATGCGCAGTAAAAAGCATGCGGGTGCTAGCCAGCTTGTCTTCCGGCACCTCCGCATAAGCCTCGCGGACGGCTGCGGCCATCTCCTCGATGAACTTGGGGTGATCGAAGAATTGGCGCAGTTTGGTGAAGTTCATGTCGGGCAGTTGCTCGTCCTCGAGGTGCTTGCGCAATGCAACGATGTCCTCGTTGTACTGGCGGCAAGCACTGTAGCCACCCCAGGCGGAGGTAGCGAATACGGCGACGTTGCGCACACCATCGGCGGCCATCTGCTCGACGGCTTTTGTCCCAAACGGGTACCAGTTACGGTTACCAAAATAGACCGGTAGATTATGTCCGCGTTCCTTCAGCTCCGCGGAAACATTAGAAATAATCTCTCGATTTAGCGCATTAAGCGGACTAATGCCGCCTAGGCGGAAATAGTGTTCCCCGACGACTTCGAGCCGCTCGCGCGGGATGCCACGCCCACGGGTAACGTTCTCCAAAAACGGGACGACCTCCTCGTTTCCTTCCGGGCCACCGAAGGAAAGAACGAGGAGGGCGTCAAATGAGGAGGGCACCGAATCGGTGCCGCGGGTGTTGCCCTGGGCAGTACGCAGTGTGTCAGTCATGCAGCCCAGTTTAGCAACGGGCTGAACTAGATCAGTCGCACGGCATAGGGTGCCATGCCGGCTTGTCGTACTGGGGAGATGCTGACGTTTTGACCGGACTGCGGAGCTTCGACCATGGTGCCGTCACCAAGATAGATTGCCACGTGCTGATTTCCGCTCGGGCCGTAGAAGACAAGGTCGCCTCGCTGCATCTCGCTCGGGGAAATCTTGGTTCCCTTCTGATACTGGTAGCCGGTGTAATGCGGCAGGGAAATGCCGACGCCAGCAAAGGCATAGAGCACCAGCCCAGAACAGTCGAAGCCGACCTTGTTGTAGTCGCCATAAGAGTCAGCGACGCCGCCGTCGCGAATGCCCTGTGTAGGACCGTTGGCATCGCCACCGCCCCAGGCATAAGGAACTCCTACTTGAGACGTCGCACGCTCGATCACGGTCTCGATCTTCGCTTCGCGGGAGGCATCGCCCAGTGAAGCGGATGCCTTCTTCGTCACGCTATCGGTGGTGTCAAGTTCCTCCAGGACACCGGAAACATCGGACTCAAGGGAATCCTCGTCATCAGTTGCGTTCGCTGCATCGCTATCGGACGTCTCCGTGGAATCCGTCGCTTCCCCAGCGCTGTCTTGCCCACCCTGGAGGGCAAAGAGCTTGGAAGAGCCTTCCGCCAGAGCATCGATTTCCTCTTGGCTCAAGCTGTTATTGTGGTCCGGCTGAGATGCGGCCACCATCGAGGCCACTGTTCCCACCGCTTCAATGCCAAGCGCTACGGTTTCCGCATCGATTCCGTTCGGATCGAACGAGCTGGAGCTACCGCCCTGGGAGTTCTCGGCGTGGCCTTCAGAGGAGTTGGCCGTGCTTGTCGACGACAACTCTTGCACGTTCGGATCGGAAGCCACAGTGCTTGCGGCGCTAGAGAGCTCTTCCAATTCGTCTGCAGAGGCAGAAGCCGTCGACGGCTGCGATTGAAGCGTGGGGTTCTGTGCCTCAGAGCCGGAGGGGCCGGCCACGGTGGACGCTGTGGACTCGGCGGTCGGCTCCGTGCTGGCTGGTGTCGAGTGCCCCGCAGCGGGCGGTGAGGATACCGTCGATGGGCCGTCGGCAGGAGTTGCGGCACTAGACTCAGAACGACCCTGTGCAGAATTAGTCCCGGCCCGCTCCTTGACCTTAGATCCAGCTGTTGGGCTTGACACACCTTCTCCGTCCAGACCCTTGGCTTGATTTAGCGCCTTGTGAAGAGATGAGAGTTGGGAAAGCAGATCCTCGCGTTCGGACGTAGATTCCTCAATAGAAGCCTCGGACGCGGAGAGTTGCTCGCGCGCGGCAGCCTCGGCATCGGCCGCCCGGTCCGCACGTTCCTCGGCCAGTTGTTGGGTCTTCCGCAGCTGGGATTCCTTGTTCGCCTTTTCCGTGCGCTGCTTCTCCAAGTCGCTAACGACGGCCTGCTGCTTCTCAGACTGCGAGCGAAGGTAGGACTGGCGCTCCAGCATGTCCGAACGCGCGTCTTTTCCTGCCGCATGGGAGACGGCATCGGAAGTATTGGCTCGGCGGTAGGCGGAACGGGAGACCTCATCCAGCTTGGCCTGGGCATCGGCGACATCCGCTTGTGCGTCGTCAAGCTGCTCGCGCGCCGTCGTTGTTCCTTGGCGCGCTTGGTTTGCCTTAGTGCGGGCGTCGTTGAGATCGACCAGCGCACGGTTGACGGTTTCGCGCTGCGCACCTATGGAGGCTTCCGCTTGTGCGATGCGCTCCTCAATCTGGGCGATTGCGCCCGCGAGGTCTGCGATGGATGGGTTGTCGGAGGATAGCAGGGATTTGATGTTGATCTGCTCAGGTTCCGCAGCCACTGCAGGAGTGAGCGCGGAGACAGTAGACAAGGCGGCGGTGGTCGCTATGGCAGCGCACGCTGCCTTAAAGCGCCGAAAGCCGAAAGATGATGTGGTGGCCACGAGGGTTATCTCCTAGACACCTACCCCGGAGATGTCACGCACGTTGCGTAGACGAGCTTGCCGGACATCGAGACCTGGAGGTGACGAGTTGGACGAGCAAAAGAAACAGCGGTGTGTACGTAGCTAGTCTCGCCTTCAAGCAGGATGAGGCGGCAATCGATTTCCCAATGGGAATAGTGGACTTAATAAGGCTTGCGCCCGGAATTGACCGGGATACGCGAACGCGGCTTGCCCCTGAAGAGCTCTTTGCTCTCTACGCCACGAAATGCCGAATAGACGGGGCGGCATTTTCTCTTATAGAGGCGGCAGGGAAATCTGCGGGGCGTCTGGCGTGTGCACCAACATCACGTCGAACCGTGCGTCATAGCTAGCCACACCGCACTCGCATGGTGCTCGTTGGGCTCACGGAGAGCGGCGCCGAGTATGGCTGCACGATCCGACGACGAAGGGACACACACCCATATTCAGGCTCGAGGTCCTGCGTCGGTTCCTCCTCGCTCGGCGCCGCGCTCGTGGAGGGCACTTCCGCGGTCCTTAGTGGCGCACGCGTAAGCACTCACAGCTGGCACCCAACCGGAAACCGATGGAACTCATGGCCATCACAGCCCTCGATGAGGGCGTGCGAATGAAGTGTATGAAGCCTCTTCCACTCGGGAGGTAGGTGTTTCGATATCTAAAAGGTTGAACACTGGTACCGACTGCGTCGAGAAAACTGCATTGCTACGCGCATCGCTAGCGCGGTGCGACGGTCATCCACCAGGCGGTGAACCCCAACGGTCCTCTTCGCTCGCGGCGTGCTTCCCCACATACCCGTGCGACAAATCAGTTGAGAGTCAAGGCTTGGTCCATGAACGTATGGAGCAATAGTCAACCCGTGAGTCGATACGTGAACCATACGTCACCGACACGCCATCTCGCACACTTTTCCCATCTTTCACATCAGCCACGGAAAACCACAAGGCGTTACAGGCGCACCTAACCTGCAATGACTTTGTTATCAATGTGTGACTGTGACGTTGCTCACTCTTCCCCGGAGTGCAAACCTCTCCCCCCTGACTATCGCTGTGGATTGCGGCCCTGGGCCTGCCGCAGAAGCTTCGATTGTTCCCAGTGGAACCTGTCTTCTGGGGCGCAGGAAACGCTCCATTTCGGGACTGGAGAGAACCGAAGTATTCGTCGACTTAAGGTGCCCGTGCGGCATCCGATGTGGTCGCTGCGTGGGCCATATTCCTAGGGCTCTTACGCCCTCTCAACCACTCCCCCGTTGCAAAAGTCAAGTCTTAGTGGTTGATATTCGCCACTTCCCTACCCCTGTGGTGGGTGTGGCGCATGTTTAGCGGAATTCACTCGGCGACCTCGATCGCTTAGTTTCTGGCCGTGTCAGCTTTCTGTGTAGCGGCTCGAAATCCCGCCCAGCCCGCAATTGCCGCTACGAAGAAAAACAACGTCAAGATTGCCAGCCATGGCGTTGAAAAATGATCTGCAGTTGCATAGAAATCATTCAGCAAAGTTACCTGATCGAGTCCAGTTGGCAGCGAATCCTCGGCTGCCTCAATGGATGCCCGAGCATAAGAATTACTGACTGCGGACACCCGCATTGGCGCTTGGAGAATCACGGTATCGAGTCCCGTTTGTTCTTGAAGGGTTGTCGCCAGGTCGCGCAGATCGGGAATTTTGTCGGGGAAGACATCTACCACTGCGATGCCATGGTTGGGCTGGAGGGAGTCTGCGATGTGGACCTGGAGGTCGGCGTCTTGCGCCAGCTCTGGGTTGGAGAACGCTACACCGTCGGCCGAGAGCTGATCTGCAATGTCGTCTACATCTACGCCCGCCGGGATCATCCGCCACTCCTTAATCTCTATGGCCGTTAATGCTTGGTGGCACAGTCTTCTGTCCAAACACGATTCGGAGGTTTGTCCCCCGGATTCCCGATCGAGCCTAAACCTCGGAGCGTGGGCGAGGCCGGTGACTCGCCGCTACCCCCGAAATGTAGGAAACAGAACGCCCGTACTGTTATGCTGGTGTCGACCGAGGGTTCTTGCATCTACAATAGATACGGAACATTCGCGTTCTGAGATCGCCGATACACCTGGCTCCATGTGGTTGCTAGGGCATATCGGCAAATTCGATGAACCTTCGACCAGTGTTCGATAACCCACAAGCGAAAAGCAAGGAATGGAGCTCCTTATGACTGAAAGCCTGAACTCCTTCGGCGCCAAGAAGACTCTTGAGGTCAACGGTAAGTCCTATGACTACTTTGACATCAATGCAGTCGAGGGCCTGGAGAAGCTTCCTTACTCCCTCAAGGTCCTGGCTGAGAACCAGCTGCGCTACGAGGACGGGAAGAACGTAACCAAGGATCACATTAACGCTTTGGCCAACTGGGATCCGTCCGCTGAGCCGGATACCGAGATCCAGTTCACCCCGGCCCGCGTTCTGATGCAGGACTTCACCGGCGTCCCCTGCGTGGTCGACTTGGCAACCATGCGTGAGGCTATCGCCACCCTCGGCGGCAAGCCGGACCAGGTGAACCCGCTCAACCCGGCCGAGATGGTTATTGACCACTCCGTCATCGTAGAGGCTTTCGGCTCCACCGAGGCTTTGGAAAAGAACGTCGAGATCGAGTACGAGCGCAACCAGGAGCGCTACCAGTTCCTGCGCTGGGGTGCCGAGAACTTCTCCAACTTCCGCGTTGTTCCTCCGGGAACCGGAATTGTCCACCAGGTAAACATTGAGTACCTCTCCCGCGTGGTCTTCGACAACGATGGTGTTGCCTACCCGGATACCTGTATTGGTACCGACTCCCACACCACCATGGAAAACGGCCTGGGCATCCTGGGCTGGGGCGTTGGCGGCATCGAGGCCGAGGCTGCAATGCTGGGCCAGCCGGTGTCCATGCTGATCCCGCGCGTCGTGGGCTTCAAGCTCACCGGCGAGATTCCGACCGGTGTGACCGCTACCGACGTGGTGCTGACCATCACCGAGATGCTGCGCCAGCACGGTGTGGTTCAGAAGTTCGTTGAGTTCTACGGCAACGGTGTCAAGTCCGTGCCGCTGGCCAACCGCGCCACCATCGGTAACATGTCCCCCGAGTTCGGTTCCACCGCTGCGATCTTCCCGATCGACGAGGAGACCATCAAGTACCTCGAGCTCACCGGCCGTCCGCAGGAGCAGATCGATCGCGTCGAGGCTTATGCCAAGGCTCAGGGCATGTGGCTCGAGCAGGACGCTCCGGAGGCACAGTACTCCGAGTACCTCGAGCTGGATCTGTCCACTGTTAAGCCGTCCATCGCCGGCCCGAAGCGCCCGCAGGACCGCATTCTCCTCTCCGAGGCAAAGGAGCAGTTCCGCAAGGATCTGCCGACCTACGCTTCCGGCGAGGTTGTTGCAGACGAGTCCACCATCGAGGCAAAGCGCATGACCTCCGAGGGCGGCGACGAGAATGCTCTCGTCGACGTTACCGGTGGCCTGAACAAGTCTCGCGCAGGCGAAGGCGAGTCCGCAGCCAAGGGCGGCTCCGGCCGCCAGTCCAACCCGGTTACCGTCACCTCCCCGAACGGTGGTGAGTACACCCTGGACCACGGCATGGTTGCTATCGCTTCCATTACCTCCTGCACCAACACCTCTAACCCGTCCGTCATGGTTGGCGCTGGCCTCATCGCACGTAAGGCTGCTGAAAAGGGCCTGAAGTCCAAGCCGTGGGTCAAGACCATTTGTGCCCCGGGTTCCCAGGTTGTTGACGGCTACTTCCAGCGCGCAGACCTCTGGAAGGATCTGGAGGCGCTTGGCTTCTACCTCTCCGGCTTCGGCTGCACCACCTGTATCGGTAACTCCGGCCCTCTGCCGGAGGAAATCTCCAACGCCATCAACGAGCATGATCTGGCTGCTACCGCGGTGCTGTCCGGCAACCGTAACTTTGAGGGCCGCATCTCCCCGGACGTCAAGATGAACTACTTGGCCTCCCCCATCATGGTCATTGCATACGCTATTGCTGGCACCATGGACTTCGATTTCGAGACTCAGGCGCTGGGTCAGGATCAGGACGGCAACGATGTCTTCCTCAAGGACATCTGGCCTTCCCCGAAGGAGATCGAGGACACCATCCAGCAGGCCATCTCCCGCGAGCTCTACGAGGCTGACTACGCCGACGTGTTCAAGGGTGACGACGCATGGCGCAACCTGGACGTTCCGGAGGGCGAGACCTTCAAGTGGAACGAGGATTCCACCTACATCCGCAAGGCACCGTACTTCGACGGCATGCCGACTGAGCCGGAGCCCGTTCAGGACATCAAGGGCGCTCGCGTCCTTGCTAAGCTCGGTGACTCCGTGACCACCGACCACATCTCCCCGGCTTCCTCCATTAAGCCGGGTACCCCGGCCGCTCAGTACCTGGATGCCAACGGTGTGGAGCGCCAGGACTACAACTCCCTCGGTTCCCGTCGCGGTAACCACGAGGTCATGATGCGCGGTACCTTCGCCAACATCCGCCTCCAGAACCAGCTGGTCGACGTCGCCGGTGGCTACACCCGTGACTTCACCCAGGAGGGCGCACCGCAAGCCTTCATCTTCGATGCCTGCGAGAACTACAAGGCAGCCGACATTCCGCTGGTTGTCCTTGCTGGTAAGGAGTACGGCACCGGTTCCTCCCGTGACTGGGCTGCTAAGGGCACCAACCTGCTTGGCGTGAAGGCTGTCATCACTGAGTCCTTCGAGCGTATTCACCGCTCGAACCTCATTGGCATGGGCGTCATCCCGCTGCAGTTCCCGGAGGGCGAGTCCCACGAGTCCCTGGGCTTGGATGGCACCGAGACCTTCGATATCGACGGCATCGCAGCCCTCAACGAGGGCGGCATTCCGAAGACGGTCCACGTGACCGCCACCAAGGAGTCCGGCGAGACCGTTGAGTTCGATGCCAAGGTTCGCATCGACACACCTGGTGAGGCCGACTACTACCGCCACGGCGGCATTCTGCAGTTCGTTCTGCGCCAGATGGTCAAGGCCTAAATCAGCCTTGTCCGACATGCGGGGTAGCCAACAATGGGCATCCCCCGCATAGCTAGGCAGGAGGCCAGCTAGCAACAAGGAGTGCTGGCTGGCCTTTCTGTTTCCTAACCATTAACTACTTCTATCCCCCGTCTATCCACCGCCGTGCTTTAAGGAGCGAGATTCCAGCCATGCCAATTATGAGCGACTCTGAACTTCATCGCCGCCGCAATGACATCTTGGTTGGTGCTCGAAAGTGTTTTGCTGAGCACGGCTATGACGGGGCTACAGTTCGCCGCCTTGAAGAAGCCACCGGTAAATCGCGGGGCGCAATCTTTCACCACTTTGGCGATAAGGAGTCCCTCTTCCTTGCCTTGGCACGCGAAGACGCCGCCCGCGAAGCTGAGGTCGTTGCCAACAACGGTCTGGTTGAGGTCATGAGTGAAATGCTGCGCCACCCGGAGCGCCATGACTGGCTGGCCACGCGCCTTGCCGTCACCTCGATGCTGCGCACCGATCCCTCTTTCGCCGCGCGCTGGCACGAAGAACAGCAGGTTCTGGATAAGGCAGTCCGCGCCCGCTTGGAGTCCAACGCCGAAAAGGGGCGGCTGCGCGATGACGTCTCCATCGACACCCTCGTGACATACTTGGAGACCTTCATGGACGGTTTTATCAACCGCCTAGCACTCGGTGACACGAAGAATTTAGAGCAGGTGTTGTCCTTAGTCGAGCAATCGATTCGCGGCTCCCGCGCCGAACACTAAGTGTTTAGCACTCAGAGTCTGAGTGTGATTGGCGCTACACTGTGGCCCATGGACCATACACCTCTACAGCTTCCGCGGACGCAGTGTGGAATTAGTCTGAACGCCACACCCCGGCTTGCTCCGAAAGAACAGCGCGCCCACGATGCTCAGCCGAACCCGAGAATAGATAGTTCAGGGCTCCGCGAGGTCATCGAGGAGGCAGGGCCTCAGCCAGGGCGCCTCACGTTCAGGGAAGTCTCCGTCTGGGCATTTATCGGTATGGTTGGGCTGCTTATGTGTACCATGTCGTTTTCATTCTTCGCTGGTGGCTTTGGTCCTCCGCGAGTCAGCTTCTCAGACGTAGGTATATTTGCGCTGATCCCAGTCATTATTTGTTTCGTCAGCCTGGTGTTTTTCGTTATAGGTCTACGGAATATTCTCAAGGAAGTCGGTAACGCGCGGCGTCTGCGAACTGCGTGGCGCAACGGCTGGGTCGAATACCGTCCCGCTCTCATCGGTGAGTTGGTTTACCTACGCAGCAAGACCGAAGGTCCCGAAGACCGTGAACGGACCTATTTCTATTACTCGGCGCCCCTTTTGTTCCTTCAGCCAGATGGCAGACTAGCGAAGGCCATGTCCGGTGAGTTCCGCGCTGCGAATCCAAACTGGCTGAGATCACGGGGCGCCGCGCTCGCTGAGGGCTCCCGGCTAGCAACCGTGGATACCGCGCACAATAATGGATGGACCGTCGCGGCTTACCGCGCTGATGGATCAAGTTCGGAGGCGGAACTATCCAGCGGTCTCACCAGCGGCCAACTTGATGCCGTGCTCCAATTCGCTGAACAGCGGTGGGTGCGCTAGCTCTCCCAATTAAGACTGAGTTCCTTCCGTTGGGGGCTAGTCCCCAGCCGCCGATGGTCACCGAGAAAATGGAGACCACGACCATTAAGCTGTGATCCATGACTCACTCGCCTTTGCAGCTGCCCCGCACTCCGCTGAAGCTTCCTTCTTCAAGTGCAGGATCCCTCGCGCCTAAGGATTTGAAGGATCACGATCAGCACCCCAACCCAAACATGGATCGCAGCGGCATCCGCGAGGCTATTAATAGCGTCGGGTCTCCGATCGGCCAATCCAATCTCGGCATGGTCATCGTTGCTTCCTTTTTCATCTTCATTGGCGGTTCAGCGCTACTCTTCTCGGTGGCTCACACGCTCTTTATATCAGTCCTGTTTCCCGGAGCCGGAGGAACGATTGGGAATATTCCGATAGCCAGCCTTATCACTGGAGCTGTAGCCCTCGTGTTCGTCTTCGTTGGAATCTTGATTTTGCGGGGGCGCTTGGGTTCCACAACAAGGCTTCGCACCGCGTGGGAGAATGGCTGGATCGAGTACCGCCCCGCACTGATCGGCGAGCTGACCTATAAGCGCCGCGTTGATTACGACGACAAGACCGACTATTACTACACCGCCCCGATACTGATCTTGCAGCCGGACGGCTCATTGACGAAAAGCATGACCGAGGAATTCATTGCTCCAAACCCGAACTGGCTGAAGCTGCGTGGCCGGCTGCTTGCCGACGGTCCCCTCGTCGCCACCGTGGACTTCAACCACAACAACGGATGGGGTGTAGTGGGATACCGGGTAGATGCAGATAAACCGCAGCCAGAACTGCACAATGGTCTGCGCCAAAAGAACATTGAAGCAGCACTGTCTTTTGCAGAGCGGAACTGGGTAAGAAGTTAGTGATAAGAATGTCTGACCACGCTTTAGCACCATTCGACTTCCCGGAACACCACTACTCCGAGAGACTCATTCCCCGCACTCGGAGTTCTGTGTCCGCCCCGAACTTGAGATCAAGCACATCTAGCATCGCTCGCGCGATCGCAGCGGCTGGGCCACTCCCAGGCGGGGCCGCACCTGAATGGCGAAGTCTACGGAACAACCTCATCACGGCGGTAGTGGGCCTAGCTATCGCACTATCAGCCTTTATCGGCGAAGATATGTCTATTAGTTCCGGATGGCAGGGATTGGCCGTTGCGGTCTTTGTTCTCTTCCTCGTCGTGGCGGCCGGTCGGAACATTCGAGCAATTCGGAGCTCTACGTGGGGTGCTCGCCGCCTACGGACGGCGTCGGAAAATGGGTGGATCGAGTATTATCCCGCGCTGCTTAGTGAGATCTGGCAAACAGGTCGACACGTGCCGCACGCTGATCCCACCGAGTACTACTACAAGGCGAAAGTGCGCATTTTCCTTCCAGATGGCACAGTTCAAGAAATCATCAGCGATGAGTTTGAGTCCCACACTTCTCCCCGCTCCTTCCGGGAGCAGGGTGTGGCCGTGGTACGGTTCCAAAGCCAAGCGACGTTCAAGCACCCCACAGGGTGGTATATCGCGGCCCACCTGTCCACAAAGCCACTTCGTTATGCGAGCCTCCACCACCAACTGAGCAGAGAGCAGGTCATCGCCGCGCTTGACGCGGCGGCATCCGCTCGATTTTAGATATCCTTCACGCTGCCATCGCCATCGATGAACTCTAGCGGCGAAGTCGGGAAGCTTTCGCGGCCGGCGACCTCGGTGACCACCTCAGCGACAAGCTCTCGGGAGGTTGTCAGCTTACCGGTGCGCTCTGCGTCCTTATCTAGCACGGTGATGCCGCGCGAAGGCTCCTCCGTCAGGGCTGCCGGGCCAAGGATGAGGTAATTGAGGTCGGTGGAGTTGAGCTTGTTGTCCACCTCCTTCTTCGACTCCACGTAGGCGTACCACTTCTCATCCGCAGGATCGGTCGTGTTCTCCGTGGCACCCATGTAGGAAATCATGATGTAGGCGGGAGTGTTCTTGCCCTCGGCAGAAAGCTTTTCCAGACCCGCAATAGATGCCAGCGCCGCATCACGGTCGACCGCCCACGTCACCTCCGCACCAGCACGGCCACCATTTCCGGCGCCCCACACGACGACGTCATAGTCAGCCAAAAGCTCTGCCCAGTCCTCAACAGAAAGCTCGGTGAGATCGCGCACCACCGCGGTGGCACCGAGGGCCTCAATATCAGAGACCTGGTCCGGGTTGCGGATGAGGGAATGGACGGTGAGGTTGGCGTCGACAAGCTTGGGCGCCGTCAAAAGCCCAACCTTGCCGTGGCCGCCAATGTACAGAACCTTCTTGCGTGCAGTTGTTGTCGTATCAGTCATGTGCGCCACCGTACGCGCCGGCTCGCTATCCTGCATGACCCCAGGGCAGCGTGAAAAACCCACGGGCTACAATCAAACTATGATCGCCATCATGACTGTTACCGGTGTTGATAACACCGGAATTATCTCTGCCGTTTCCACCGCCCTCGCTGAGCTCAAGATCAACATCGTTGACGTCTCTCAGACCCTCATGTCTGGGTACTTCACGATGATCCTGCGCGTCGAATTCGATGAGAATGAGGTCAGCATCCAGCAGATTCAGGAGCGGATGAATACCGTCGGTGAGTCCATCAAACAATCCATTCGCGTGCAGTCGGAAGCACTGTTCACCGCCATGAATGAGATTTAGGAGCGAAAATCAGTCATGCTTAATCGCTTCAACACCGTCAGTATTCTCGACACCATCGAGATGATCGAGAAATACCGCCTCGATATCCGCACCGTCACCATGGGGATTTCGCTGCTCGGCTGCACGCGCTCCACCATGGAAGCTACCGCAGAGGCCGTTTATGATCGCGTGACCACCCGGGCGGCTCAGCTCGTGGAAGTCTGCGAAGGGATCGAGGCCGAGCTCGGCATCCCGATCGTCAACAAGCGTATTTCCGTCACACCGATCTCACTTATCGTGGCTGGCGTCGAAGGAAACCCGGTCGACGTCGCCCGTGCACTGGATCGCGCCGCTGAGACGACAGGTGTTAACTTCGTCGGCGGCTACTCCGCACTGGTTGAAAAGGGTGCCACCACCGCGGAGAAGACACTCATCCGCTCTATCCCGGAAGCGCTGGCTGAGACCAACCTGGTGTGTTCCTCGGTGAATATCGCATCCTCGCGCGCCGGCATCAACATGAACGCCGCAGCGCAGATGGGACGCATCATCAAGGAAGCTGCCGAACTCACCAAGGACCGCAGCGCCATCGGCTGTGCCAAGCTCGTGATCTTCTCCAACTCCGTGGGCGATAACCCCTTCATGGCCGGTGCCTTCCACGGTATCGAGGAACCGGACTGCGTTGTCTCCGTCGGTGTGTCTGGTCCTGGCGTTGTCGACCGTGCTCTCGGATCCTTGGAGGGTGCCACCCTTAATGAGGTTGCCGAGGAGGTCAAGAAGGCCGCCTTCAAGGTCACGCGTGCCGGACAGCTCGTTGGTTCGATGGCCTCGGAGCGCCTCGGTGTTCCCTTTGGCATCATCGACCTCTCCCTCGCTCCCACCGCGGAACTGGGAGATTCCGTCGCGCACATCCTGGAGCACATGGGCTTGGATCAGGTGGGCACACACGGAACGACGGCAGCCCTCGCACTGCTTAACGACGCCGTGAAGAAGGGCGGCATGATGGCCTGCTCCCGCGTGGGCGGTCTGTCCGGTTCCTTCATCCCGGTTTCGGAAGACAAGGGCATGATCGATGCGGTGCGCACCGGCGCTATTTCCATCGACAAGCTGGAAGCCATGACCTCTATCTGCTCGGTGGGCTTGGACATGATCGCCATTCCGGGTGATACTTCCGCGGAGACTATTGCCGGCATGATTGCTGACGAAGCCGCCATTGGCGTGATGAACCATAAGACGACCGCAGTGCGCGTTATCCCCGCCCCTGGTACCAAGGCTGGCGATGAGGTCAACTTCGGCGGCCTGCTGGGCTACGCTCCGGTCATTCCGGTCAATGAGGTGGGCAACTCCACCTTCATCAACCGCGGTGGCTTTATCCCGGCGCCGGTACACGGATTCCGAAACTAAAAGCCTCAGCAACTCGGATTAGTTTTCACCAAGCACTTGACCCTCACACTATGTGAGGGTTTAGCTTTGTCCTATGAAGATATCGGACGTCGCCGCGGTCGCTGGATGCTCAGTTCGTTCTGTACGACATTTACACGAGACGGGCGCGGTCCCTGAACCCGCCCGCACCAGCGGGAACTACCGCGACTATTCTGTTTCTGACTTGGCTTCGGTGCTGCGCGCGCGTGCGCTTATCGACGCCGGAGTCCCCGTCGCCGACGTAAATCTGCCGGATGCTATCGATCGTTCATGCGGCGTGCTCGACGATCGCATCGCTCGGCTCAAGAACCAACGTGAACGCTTACGCGCCCTTGCCCAAGCACCCAACGGGACTCCACGAGACATCCGCGAATCACTCAAAGAGGCGATCCATGATCCCGCAATGCTGCAGCTCGAGCTTGATTCTTGGGATCTGATGGCGCTGTGTGGTGTCGCAACGAAACGAACCTGGCAACAATTGCGCGAGAACCTTGAAGACGCCGAATGCTTGAGAGTCCTCCGCGACGTTGAATCGCTGTGGCGTGAACTTGGTACCCTGTCCCCGAATGATCGCGGGGTCGCGGTAATCGTCGCCAAGCTGCAGCATTTAGGCGAACGCGGCCTCATGCGGGGAATCTATCCTACGTTGCGCCCAGGTAAGGTCCCGCTGAGCGCCACCGATGCACCGACAACTGGTGCACAGGGCAGAGCGCTCGCGGCACTGGCGGGAGCGCCACATGGATAGGATATGGAGATTCCTGGGAAAGCATCCTGGATTCCGATTGGCAAAGTATGAACTTAGCCTCTACCGCGATTTGTGGCTTTGGATACGCGGCGAGACTTTGCTGCCTGCCGGTGCTCAGGCACTTCCCCACCCTCCGGGCAGGCTGCAAATACTTGGTTTTGTCACCGCGGTGTTGGTGGTTGAAATGGTAGTCGTCCACCTGATTCTCCCCACAGGTGTGGTGCGGGTTGTGGCGCTACTGCTGTCACTGTGGGCCATCATCTTCGTGTGGGGGTTGATTGCCGCTGAGCGCATTCGCCCCAGTTATATATCCGACGATGTTACCGTTTTGCGGCGCGGAAGAACTGTCTTCGCTGAGATACCAACTGCCATTGTGCAGAATAAGAGCGTTGACCGCAGTTTTGCCTCAGAGATCGAAATACGCGATGGCGAGCTGACAGTAGGCGGCCCCGCAGGCACGGACACCCTCCTGCAGCTGAGCGCGCCTGTTATGGCCACTCCGGATCGCTATCCCTGGCAGCGGCCCCAGCCGATGGAGGTTGATAGGGTGCGCTTCTTTAGTGCTGCGCGCGAACATTAAATGGCGCTTTCACTGGTGGAAAGAGAATACTTATGCGCCGGCGTTGCGAAGTTTCTCTTCGAGTTCCGCTATTAGAGGTAGTGCTAGTTGCGCGCGGTCAACGTCGATTCCCCATTTCTCGGGTTCACTACGCACCATGTGCGCTGTGGCAGTGAGAAAGCGGGCGAAGTTTTCCACTACCGCGCGATTACCATTGCGCACTCCCTCGTTGAGGACTGTATTGCTCAGGCGCTCAGTCCATATTTCTAGAATGTGCGGCGAGGTGCTCTTAGCAATCGCCGTGCACGCAGCACGCGCTAAGCGTTCTGCCTCATCGTCGTGCCACACTCCCCCTGGGACGCGCAGGCGGCAAGAAATAATTGCCGCGCCTTCCACGGCAGGAATCATCCCCATGCGCACGCAGGTTTCCACGTAGTCCGCGCCGTAGCCGACCGCCATGACGTGTCCGATGTCCTTGACTACGCCACGCGTGTCTTCTTCAGTGACATACCATGCGCGGAAGGTGAGATAGTCCTCGTAATGACAGTGGCCAGACTCAGCGAGAACAGTGAGTAAACGCGCGGCCATGACCTTGGTCCACACCTTGTCCGTGCGCAGGTAACCGGTGAGGCGATCCCGGACCTGGTCGATGTGGCCATCCCACTGACCTGACTCAATACCTTCCTTAAGCTCGGCAAAGGCCCAGTCCACACGGACTTCAGGCCGCTTGCTCACCAAACCGGTAAGCAGTGGTTCAATGACAGAATCGAGGGTATCGGTGTGGCTCATGGCTTCAGTCCTCTCCTGCTGCAGCACGGCTGGGGTCGTAGCGCTACTAGACCCTTGTGCGTGGGATGCCGGAAGGACCCAAGAAAAGAGCCTTGAGCGGTGCGTGAGTGTGCCCCCGATTCTAGCGCACTATAGGTTTTATGGAAGGCCACGAAGTACCACGGTGACCAGAAGAACATAGAGCGTTGCCGTTGCCGATTCTGGGGCTAGGAGCTAGCCCCCATTACGTTGTTGGCAGTTCCGCTTGAAGGAACTCAGGATTCGTACTCCTAGCCCCATGCTGGGGCAGGTTATGTTTGTCTGCGTTCCTTCTGCCTTGGGGCAGTGGAACTAGTCGCTGGCTTCGGTATGGCTTGTTTTCGTCCCTGTCTGAAAATGATCCGGGGGGGTGATGCCGCCGAAGGCAGTGGCATACTCCAGACTGCTAATAGGAACCTGACCCGCACAGAATGTGCGAGGTCTCAAAGTAATGTGGATGCCAGCGTGAAGTATGTCCGACCACCAGCGATGAAATAAGTCCCATACTCATTCAATTCGCTAGGAGGTCTGGCATGACCTACGACTATGTCATCGGCATGGACGTCGGTAAATACTTTCACCACGCTTGCGTCTTAGATATCGACGGCACCCAGGTGCTATCTAAGCGCATCAACCAAAACGAAAAATCCCTGCGCGCACTGTTTTCAGCGTTCAGCGCACACGACCACAAGGTCCTTGTCGTCGTGGACCAGCCCAATAACATTGGTCGACTAACTGTCGCGGTTGCTCAAGAACTCGGGATCGACGTGCGCTACCTTCCCGGTTTGGCTATGCGTCAACTCTCGCGCATCCACGCTGGCAATGCCAAAACTGATATCCGGGACGCCTATATCATCGCCCACGCTGCAAAGAACCTTCCGGAATCCCTCCGCAGCGTCGACCGCGTCGAAGAAGCCTTCCTCCAGTTGAAGGTCCTCAACGGTATCGACGAAGATTTAGCGCGCTCCTACACCAGGCTCATCAATCAGATTCGAAGTGCACTAGTAGGCTGCTACCCGCAATTCGAACAGGCCCTTCGCGGTCAGATAATTCACCGCAAGTGGGTTCTGCACCTACTTGCACGCTACGGCGGACCGACCAAGATAAAACGCCTCGGAAAGGCCAAGGCAACTGCCTTCGCTCGACGCTATAAGGCACGCAATCCTGAACCTGTCCTCGATGCCATTTTCGCTGCCATCTCTGAGCAAACAGTTGCCATTGCTGGTGCACACTATGCCGAAATGGGCGTAGCAATGTCGGCGAAGGACGCGCTTTTAAAGCTCGAGCACCGCACACAAATCGAGCAGGAAGTCATCGAGCTCATCAACGACATCCCCCACACTCAAATCCTGCTATCCATGCCAGGAATCGGACCAAAGACGGCAGCACAAATTCTCATGACCGCGGGCGACATGACCGACTTCCCGACAGCTGGGCACCTAGCCTCTTACGCTGGCTTATCACCTCGGACAAACCAGTCCGGGACCTCGATCATGTCGAACTCACTGAACCGAGCTGGCAATAAAAAATTAAAGAACGCCCTATGGCAATCATCTTTTGCATCCATCAGATTCCATGAGCGTTCCCGGCAATTCTATGAACGAAAGCGCCGTGAAGGCAAGAGACACAACGCCGCAGTAGTAGCACTAGCCCGCAGACGGCTCAACGTCCTCTACGCCATGATGCGCAACCACAAGCACTACCACGATCCCGCACCATCACAGGAAGACCTAGCAGCCTAGACACTAAGAGTAAAGATAGCCGACCGGGTAAAATCCCAGTCGGCTAGCAGCCATGCCCGAAAACAACACGACCAAACAACCCCGCAGAGAGAATCCGCCCCCAATTTCTCCACCCGCTAGGTTGACAACCTATATAGGAACACCCCCCTAGGCTAACTCAACGATCTCCATGTATTCGTCGTTCCACAGATCCTCGTCGCCGTCGGGCATGATGATGACACGCTCTGGGTTGAGGGCCTTTACCGCGCCTGGATCGTGGGTTACCAGAACCACGGCTCCGGTATAAGTACCGAGCGCATCGAGAACCTGCTCGCGGGACTGGGGGTCGAGGTTGTTCGTGGGCTCGTCGAGAAGCAGCACGTTTGCGCGCGAGGACACCAGCGTCGCCAGAGAAAGTCGAGTTTTCTCGCCACCGGAGAGCGTGCCGGCGGGCTGCTCCAGCTTGTCCCCGGAGAACATAAAGGCGCCGAGCAGACCACGCAAATCCTGCTGGCCTGCATCGGGGCAAGCCTCGATGGTGTTTTCCCACACGGTCTTGTCTGGGTCAATGTTGTCGTGTTCCTGGGCAAAGTAGCCGATGCGCAAACCATGGCCGGAGACAATACCGCCCTCACCGTCGGTGCGCTCCACGCCGGCCAGCAGTTTCAGCAGGGTCGTCTTTCCGGCACCGTTATAGCCCAGCACGACGACGCGCGAGCCCTTGTCAATGGCCAAGTCCACGCCGGCGAAGACCTCGAGCGAGCCATACATCTTGGTCAGGCCCCTCGCGTTCATCGGGGTCTTACCGCAGGGAGCCGGCTCCGGGAACTTGATGTGGGCAACCTTGTCGGCCACACGCACGTCATCGAGCTCGTTCATCATGCGCTCAGCGCGGTGCAGCATCTGCTTAGCTGCTGCGGCCTTCGTCGCCTTAGCGCCGAGCTTTGCGGCCTGCTTGTGCAGGGCGGCCGCCTTCTTCTCCGCGTTGGCGCGCTCACGGCGGCGGCGGGCCTCATCGGTCGCGCGGGCATCGAGGTACTTTTTAAAGCCCATGTTGTAGACATCCGCCTCGGCGCGCACGGCGTCGAGGAACCAGACCTTGTTGCAGACGGCCTCGAGCAGGTCCACGTCGTGCGAGATCATGATGAGTCCGCCCTCATGCTTGGACAAGAAGCCGCGCAACCAGGTGATGGAATCTGCGTCGAGGTGGTTCGTGGGCTCGTCGAGAAGCAGCGTGGTCTGGGACTTGCCGGAGCCAGCTGACGCCGCGAAAAGAATCTGCGCTAACTCCACGCGGCGGCGCTGGCCACCGGAGAGCGTCTTGAGCTGCTGATCTAGGACGCGCTGCGGGAGGCCAAGGTTGTCACAGATCTGCGCGCACTCGGAATCCGCCTCGTAGCCGCCGAGGGAATGATATTCCTCTTCCAAGCGGGAGAACTTGCGGATGGCCTTATCGCGGAACTTGTCGTCCGTGGCCGTCTCCATGAGCTCCTGCTGCTTGGCCATGCGCTGCTTGATCTCATCCAAGCCGCGCGCAGAGAGCACGCGCTCACGCGCGGTCTGTTCGATGTTGCCCTCGCGAGAATCCTGCGGCAGGTAACCAATGGGGCCAGAGCGCGTTACCGAACCGCCATAAGGCTCGGTCTCCCCCGCCAAGATGCGCATCGTCGTGGTCTTTCCCGCGCCGTTGCGGCCGACCAGCCCGATGCGGTCACCCGGCTGTACACGGAGGTGCTGGCCGGGGGCGTCGAGAAGCGTGCGTGCGCCCACGCGCACCTCGAAATCATTGGTCACAATCACGTCGAAACAGTCTAGCAACCAGGGCAGTTAAACCCGAACCAGCGGCAGGGCGCTGATCGACGTAAAGCTAACGGTACGGAGGATAAGTCGTCTGGGAATTCGTGGCCCGGATTCGGCGCGCTTGACCTATACAAGATGAAAGATGTGCCTACATTGACTTCATGAGTACATCAGCCACATCGAAACCGCCATTAATCCTCGCGATTACCGCCTGCCCAACTGGTATTGCGCATACCTACATGGCGGCTGAAAACCTCGAGGCCGCTGCCGCGGAACTTGGTTACCGGATCAAAGTTGAGACCCACGGCTCAATCGGTGTCGAAGGCACCTTTAGCGCTAAGGACATCGAAGAAGCCGATGCCATCGTAATTGGCGCCGACACTGTGATTGCCAAGGATCGTTTCCGCGGCAAGCGCTTGGCAGCAACGGGCGTCGATGAAGCTATTAAGCACCCAAAGGAGCTCCTCCGCCGTTCGCTGTCCGCGTCGAAATGGGAAGAAAAGCTTTCTGCCGAAGAGCCGAAGGGATCTCAGCGCGAGGACAGCTCCGGCAGTGCCCATGGCGCGCGCGCCGTGGGACAGACCCTCTATAAAGCGCTGATGAACGGCGTATCCCACATGATCCCGTTCGTGGTGACCGGCGGTCTCCTCATCGCAGTAGCACTGTCAATTGGAGGAACCCCGACGCCCGAAGGCCTTGCAATTCCCGAGGATTCCTTCTGGAATACGCTGAACGAGCTGGGTGGTTTGGCCTTTTCACTCATGGTGCCGATTCTTTCCGGCTATATCGCAGTGGGCATTGCGGACCGTCCTGGGTTGGCGCCTGGTCTGATTACTGGCCTCATCGCTACGACTGGATCACTCTACGGATCTGAAGCCGGTGCCGGGTTCTTAGGAGGTATCGTCACCGGCATCCTGTCCGGCTATGTGGCGCTAGGGATCAAGAAGATTCCGGTGAACAAATACATCGCCCCGATTTGGCCGATCATCGTTATCCCGATTTTCACCACCCTCATTGTGGGTCTTATCTTCATTTACCTGGTCGGCTCACCGATAGCTGGTGCATTTGAAGCCATGACCGAGTACCTCGCAGGAATGCAAGGCTCCTCTGTCGTTGTGCTTGGCCTCGTTATCGGAGCGATGATCGCGTTTGACATGGGCGGCCCCTTCAACAAGACAGCGTTCCTCTTTGGTGGAGGCATGATTGCCGCTGGTAATGCAGCCCCTATGGGAATGGCCGCTACCGCTATCGCTGTACCGCCATTGGCGGTGGGCGCTGCCACCCTTGCCCGCCGTGCCTGGTTTAATAAGGCCGAAAAAGACGCCGGTATCGCCGCGCTTTTCATGGGGCTATTCGGCATTACGGAAGGCGCAATTCCCCTTGCCGCTGCACGCCCTCTGCAGGTCATTCCGGCGAACGTCATCGGCGGTGCGGTTGCCGGTGGTCTAGCAGGCGCATTCGGAGTTAAAGACCATGTCATGCACGGCGGCCCCATCGTCGCAGTGCTCGGTGCTGTCGACAACGTCGCGGGCTTCTTCGTGGCATTGCTTATTGGCGTTGTCGTCTGTGCATCAGTCATGCTCCTATTAATCGCACTTACTCAGCATAAGAAAACGACAGAGAAGAATGAGAGCAAGAGCGACCAGGGCGCTGCGGACAAAGCTTCAGCAAACGCGGCGGAAAGCTCGCATCTGGGACAACCACTGCTGTCTATCGAAACGGTGAGCCTCGACCACAGTCTGGGCAGTACTCGCGACGAAACCATCGAAGCACTAGTGCGGCTAGTTTCTCCTCGCCTTGCTGATCCTTCTGCGGTGCTCACAGCGGCTCTTGAGCGCGAGACGAAGCACTCTACCGGCGTGGGCCATGGCGTGGCGATCCCGCACGCCCGTTCAGCTGGCGTGAAGGTTCCTACCTTGGCTTTTGCACGTCTTTCCGAAGCAATCACGTGGGCACAGGGTGAGGAGCCCACAACGATGGTGTTCCTCATTGCCGTGCCAGACGACGCCGGCAAGCAACACCTCAAACTGCTTTCCAAGCTGGCACGGGCAATCATGAAGGAGGACTTCCGCGTTCGCCTTCAGTCCGCTACAACCCAAGAAGAAGCCGTCGATATCATCTCCTCGGCGCTGGATCCGGCGTCCTTGCCCACTGTGGGGCAGCGAAACGATTAGACCGCGAAGCCGAGGGCCTGGAGCATCTCGCGGCCCTCTTCGGTGATCATGTTCGGGCCCCACGGCGGCATCCACACCCAGTTGAGCTGGACGGCGTCGGCAAGCTTGTTGCCCACGACGACGTCGTCGATCTGCTCACCAATGACGTCAGTCAGCGGGCACGCCGGGGACGTCAGCGTCATGTTGATGACGCAGGTGTTCTTGCCGTCAATGTCCTCGAGCCAGAGGTCGTAGACCAGGCCCAAGTCAACAACGTTGATGCCCAGCTCCGGATCGATGACGTCCCGGAGGTATTCGGTGATGTCGAATGCCTTGGCAATCTGCTCTTCGGTCTGTTCAGGCTTTACTCCGCCGCCGGCGAAGGAGGCGTTCTCGTCCTGATACGGGTCGGTCGGCTGGCTATCGTTAGTGGTATCCGCCATCTACTTCTCCAATTCAGTCAGCGCCTGCGCGGTGGCAGCCTGGAAGGCCTTCCACCCCAGCAGCGCGCACTTAACACGGGCAGGGAACTTGGCCACGCCGGCAAAAGCGACGCCATCCCCAATGATCTCGTCGTCTCCCTCAATTTCGCCGCGGGAAGTCACCATGCGGTCAAACTCCTCGAGCTTGGCGTTGGCCTCCTCCAACGGGATGCCTACGATTTCTTCCGCCATGACGGAGGTCGAAGCCTGCGAGATGGAGCAGCCTTCAGCGTCGTAGGACACGTCCTCCACAGTTTTGCCGTCGGCCGACAGCTTCACGCGCAGCGTGATCTCATCGCCGCACGAGGGGTTAACGTGGTGAACCTCAGCCTGGCCATCGCGCAGGCCGGAGAATTTCGGGTTCTTATAGTGGTCCAGGATCACATCCTGGTACATGGAATCTAGGTTCATTCGCTCACTCCAAAGAAAGCACGGGCAGCCCGCACCGCCTCTACGAGGGCGTCGACCTCGTCCTCAGTGTTGTACAGGTAAAAGCTAGCGCGTGCGGTCGAATTAGCCTTGCACGCGCGGTGCAGTGGCCACGCGCAGTGGTGACCAGTTCGGATGGACACTCCATGAGCATCAAGCACCTGGCCCAAATCATGCGGGTGGATGCCCTCCACGATGAAGGAGACCGCTCCCCCGCGATCCTCGGTGTTTTCGGGGCCGATGATGCGTAGACCAGGAATCTCGGAAAGCTTGTCCAAAGCCAATGCGGTGAGCTTCTGCTCGTGGGCGTGAATGGCCTCCATGCCCACTTCGCTCAAAAACTTTACCGCGGCCCCCAGACCAACGACCTGGCTGGTCATCTGAGTTCCGGCCTCGAAGCGAGTCGGCGGCTCGGCAAAGGTCGAGCCCTCCATCTTGACCACCTCGATCATGGAACCGCCAGTAAGGAAGGGCGGCAGCTGTGCCAGCAGCTCCGCCTTGCCGTAGAGCACACCGACGCCGGTTGGGCCGCACATCTTGTGCCCAGAGAACGCAGCGAAGTCCACGTCGAGAGCGTGGAAGTCCACCGTCATGTGCGGAACGGACTGGCATGCGTCCAGAACCACCATCGCGCCTACAGCGCGGGCACGGCGCACCAGTTCCTCGACGGGGGCCACGGCTCCCGTCACGTTGGACTGGTGGGTAAAAGCCACGACCTTGACGGAGTCATCGAGCTCGAGCGAATCAAGATCAATGCGGCCGTCCTCAGTCATGGAGTACCACTTCAGCGTCGCGCCAGTGCGCTGGCACAGCTCCTGCCATGGCACCAAGTTCGCATGGTGCTCCAATTCGGTGACGACGACGGTATCGCCCTCGCCGACATAAAGCTGACCCGCGCGCTCATCGCTAAGCACGTAGGCGACTTCATTCAACGCCTCAGTGGCGTTCTTGGTGAAGGAAATCTCATCGCGGTCCGCGCCAACGAAAGCGGCAATGGCCTGGCGGGCGGACTCATACGCGTCATCGGCTTCCTCCGCCAACTGGTAGGAGCCGCGGTGCACCGGCGCATTGGTGCCGAGTACGAACTCCTCCTCAGCCTTCCACACCGGGAGGGGACGTTGCGAGGTCGCACCCGAATCCAGGTACACCAGTGGCTTACCGTCGCGCACGGTGCGCGAGAGGATGGGGAATTGCTCCCTGATCGCATTAACGTCTAGTTCAGACATAGGTCCTTGTGCTCGGTTCTTTATCGATTGCGTACGTGGTGTGTGCAGCCTGATGAGTTCTACTTGAGGAACTGCTCGTAGCCGTCCGCCTCAAGCTGATCAGCCAGCTCGGCGCCACCGGTCTTGATGACGTGTCCGTCTGCGAAGACGTGGACAAAGTCTGGGACGACGTAGTTGAGGATGCGCTTGTAGTGCGTGATGAGGAGGATGCCGCCCTTGGTTTCTTCCTGGTAGCGGTTAATCCCCTCGGAAACCACGCGGAGGGCGTCGACGTCCAGGCCGGAGTCGGTCTCATCCATGACTGCGAACTTCGGCTTGAGGATGTCCAGCTGCATGACCTCGTGGCGCTTCTTCTCACCGCCGGAAAAACCTTCGTTCACGGAACGGTGGGCGAAGGACTTGTCGATGGAGAGCTTCTCACGAGCTTCCGTGAGCTCCTTGTTCCACTCGCGCAGCTTCGGGGCCTCGCCACGAATAGCGGTCACGGCAGAGCGCATGAACTGCGACATCTTCACGCCCGGCACCTCGGTCGGGTACTGCATGGCGAGGAAGAGGCCAGCGCGGGCGCGCTCATCAACTTCCATCTCAAGGATGTTTTCGCCGTCGAGGAGCACCTCGCCCTCAGTAACCTCGTACTTGGGGTGACCGGCAATGACGTAGGACAGGGTGGACTTGCCGGAGCCATTGGGCCCCATGACGGCATGGGTCTCACCGGAGTTGATGGTCAGGTTGACGCCCTTGAGGATCTCCTTCGGCTCGCCGTCCTCCTCGTTGGGGAGCACCTGCGCGTGGAGATTCTTAATTTCCAGAGTAGACATTGAGTTGGTACCTGCTTTCGGGGAGTTTTAAGCGTTGATCTTGGCGAGCTCGTCGACGACGCGGGATTCCAGTTCCTCGCGCAGGGACTCGACCGGGATGCGGGAGATGACTTCGGAGAAGAAGCCGCGGATGATGAGGCGGCGTGCCTCGGCGGCCGGAATGCCGCGGGACATGAGGTAGAACAGCTCGAGGTCATCGAAGCGGCCCACAGTTGCGGCATGGCCGGCGCCGACGATCTCACCGGTCTGGATCTCCAGGTTCGGGATGGCGTCTGCACGCGCGCCCTCAGTGAGAATCAGGTTGTTGTTCGTCTCATAGGTGTCCGTGTTGTTCGCGTTCTTGCGGATGAGCACGTCACCGACCCAGCAGGTGCGGGCCTCCGGGGTGCGGGAAGCGGAGCCAGCCTCGGCCTTCTGCGCGGACGTAGCGCCCTGCAGCGCGCCCTTGTAGAAAACGCGGGAGCGGCAGTTCGGCACATCGTGATCCACGAGCAGACGGTTCTCAAAGTACTGGCCGGCATCGGCGAAGTAGACGCCCAGCAGCTCGGCATCGCCGCCCGGGGCGTCGAAAACCACGCGCGGAACGAGGCGCACAATCTCGCCGCCGAAGATGGCGGTGTTGTGGCGCAGGACGGCGTCGCGGCCCACCTTCGCGATCTGGTGGGACAGGTGGACGGCGTCATCTTCCCAATCGGCGTCAACGACGACGGTGACGTGGGCGCCGTCGCCCAGCACGAACTCAACATTGTCCGCGTGGGTGCCGGAGCCGACGTATTTCAGCACGATGGTGGCTTCGGCGTGGTGTCCCACGTGGATGGAGGTCGCACCAAAGGAGGTCACGCCCTCACCAGCACCGGTAATGGTGATCTCCACCGGCTGGTCCAACTGTGCCTCAGCGCCCACAGTGACAACCTGTGCCTCCGGCATGGAAGTCCAGGCCTGTGCAGCAACGCGGTCAGCAGGTGCGCCAGCGGTGCCCAAGCGCTCGTCGTCAGGCGCAACCGTTTCGGAGGTCACGCCTTCCGGAGCGGTGACGTCGATCTTCTGCGCGGTTGCCGGCGCAAACTCACCGTTGTGCAGGCCCCGCAGGTTGCGCAGGGCAATAAAGCGCCACACCTCATCGCGGCCATGCGGGACCGGGAAGTCCTCCACGTTGAATGATGTGAACTGGTCACCCTTGGTGACGTCAGCAGGATTAAATTCGTTGGAAGCTACCACTTAGCCCACCGATCCTTCCATCTGCAGCTCGATAAGACGGTTGAGCTCCAATGCGTATTCCATGGGGAGCTCCTTTGCAATCGGCTCAACGAAGCCGCGCACGATCATCGCCATGGCCTCTTCCTCGGCGATACCGCGGGACATGAGGTAGAACAACTGCTCCTCGGAGACCTGCGAGACGGTCGCCTCGTGGCCCAAGGTGACGTGGTCGTTGCGGATATCGTTGTACGGATACGTATCCGAACGCGAGTTATTGTCCACTAGCAGCGCGTCACACTCGACGTTGGCCGTGGAATTGGCGGCATTGGCGTTGACCTGCACCAGACCACGGTAGGCGGCGCGGCCACCATTGCGGGCCACCGACTTGGACACAATGTTGGAGGAGGTGTTCGGCGCCATGTGGACCATCTTGGAGCCGGTGTCCTGCACCTGGTTGTCCGCCGCGAAAGCCAGGGAGAGAACCTCGCCCTTAGCGTGCTCGCCGGTCAGCCAGCAGGAGGGGTACTTCATGGTGACCTTGGAACCGATGTTGCCATCGACCCATTCCATGGTGCCGCCCTCTTCCACCTTGGCGCGCTGGGTCACCAAGTTATAGACGTTGGTGGACCAGTTCTGAATGGTGGTGTAGCGGCAGCGGCCGCCCTTCTTCACGACGATCTCGATGACACCGGTGTGCAGTGAGTCCGAGTTGTAGATCGGCGCGGTACAGCCCTCGATGTAGTGGACGTAGGCGCCCTCCTCCACGATGATGAGGGTGCGCTCGAACTGACCCATGTTCTCCGTGTTGATGCGGAAGTAAGCCTGCAACGGGATGTCCACGTGGACGCCCTTTGGCACATAGACGAAGGAGCCGCCAGACCAGCAGGCATTGTTCAGCGCGGAGAACTTATTGTCACCGGCTGGGATGACCGTGCCGAAGTACTCCTGGAGGATCTCCGGGTACTCGCGCACAGCGGTATCGGTATCGACGAAGATAACGCCCTGGGCTTCGAGGTCTTCACGAATCTTGTGGTAGACCACCTCAGACTCGTACTGGGCGGCAACACCGGAGACAAGACGCTTCTTTTCGGCATCCGGGATACCCAGCTTGTCGTAGGTCTCCTTAATGTCTGATGGCAGGTCATCCCAGGTTTGGGCCTGCTTCTCAGTGGAGCGGACAAAGTACTTAATGTTGTCAAAGTCGATGTCGGAGAGATCCGGGCCCCACGTGGGCACCGGCTTCTTGTTGAAAACGCGCAGTGCCTTGAGTCGGGACTCAAGCATCCATTCCGGCTCGTTCTTCTTCTCCGAGATATCGCGGACGACGTCTTCGCTCAAACCTCGGTGTGCTGCCTGGCCGGCCGCGTCCGAATCGTGCCAGCCGTAGTCATATCCACCGATGGAGGAGATGATCTCATCATCGCTCATCTTGGTCTCAAGCCCTGGTGCTGGTTGTGCCTGTGTCAAAGCCCGCTCCTTTCTATGTTGATTAGTCTTTTTCCCGTTCCACCGCAGACGGCGGGACAGGTTTTAAGGGGATATTCGTGGTGCAGATTCCGTGGCCATCCGCGATGGAGGCCAAAGGCTGCACGTGTTTGCCTAATAGCGCGGAGAAAACTTCTTGTTCTGCTTCACACAACTCCGGATGCTCAGCAGCCACATGGGCCACCGGGCAATGGTGCTGGCAAATCTGCACTCCATTTCCCACCGATGTCACCGTGGCCGCGTAGCCGTGTGCATCAAGCACAGCGGCCAGCTGGCGTGCCACCTCAGGTACGGATTCTTCCTCCTCTACCAAAGGAGTCACGTCTTCCACGAGCCGCTCGAAGCGGGCCTTAGCAAAGCGCCGGACCGCCTCGGGCCCTCCCGCTTCCCGCAACGCGGTGAGTGCTTCCGCAGCCAGTTGGTCATAGGCATGCCCGAATTGGGCACGGCCTTGATCCGTGAGGCGAAAGTGCTTGGCGGGGCGACCACGGCCTGCCGACTGCCCGGGGCGGGCTGCTGGGCGGCGGTGTACAACCTCGGTGAGTCCTTCCTCCACCAAAATGTCTAAGTGCCGGCGTATGCCGGCTGCAGAGAGACCTAGGCGTTCACCTAAGTACGACGCCGTCACCGGGCCGTCCTTGAGAAGCAACAACATGACGTGGCGGCGAGTATCGCCCTCGGTCGAGCGAGTCTCCCTGGGTAACTCCTTCGTCACGGTGCACACCTCCTTAAGTGAATCATTCCCTGTTTAGACAACACTAGTGTTCCTTAATTCATTCCCAATTTCCACTCTTTCCTTCGTGTCGCGGGCAGCTAGTTCCCGCTCACCACTGAGCCGCTAAGGTAGACAGTCATGAATATGGAACGCGACTACACCCGATCGGGGCGGCTGCCCCGCGTCATCTGGGGCGTGCGCGATGAGCTTCCCCGCATGGGTGTTCCTGGTTCCCGTTCCGCGCTCCTTCACCAAGACTTCCCCGACTCCGCCGAGGGAGCAGATCACGCCGCGCTTGGCGACGCCCACCGCCGCACCATCTCCCAGCTGCGTACACTGTTCACGCTTCGCTGGCTCGGCACGATCGGCGCACTGCTCATTGCACTCGGCGGCTTGGGCGCCGGCGCGCTCCCAGTGGTGGGAAACCCGTATGAGTCCTTGCCTTTCGGTTCACTCATGTCACGAATGCTGCAGTCTTCCTCCGCCATCGTGTTTATCGGTGTCGGCTTCATGGTGACCGCGTGGATTTGTATGGCCCCACTCGTGGGAGCTCCACTGCGCCTGCGCAAGGCCGAACATAATCCAGGGACAACGGGCGACGGGGAAGATACGAGGTTTAGCCACTCCCCCCGAGTGCTGACGCAAAGCCAAATGTGGCGAACCTGGCTGGGATGGGTACTTCCACTACTGGTCACCGCTCCCCTTTTCACCCAAGACATCTACTCCTACCTGGCCAACGGATCCATCGTGCTGCAAGGCCTCGATCCCTATTCCGCAGGCCCCGTCGAACTGCTGGGTGCCGATAACGACCTTGCCCGTTCCGTCCCTTTCATCTGGGCAAACTCCCCCTCCCCGTATGGCCCTGTGGCGTTAGGACTGGCCGCATTGGTCAGCTGGCTCACCCACGACTCCATCATCTGGGGTGTAGTCCTGCACCGAGTGTTTTCCCTCGTCGGCATCATCGCTGCTGGCTGGGCCATTTCACGTCTCGCCACCCGCTGCCGCGTGGCGCCGGAGGCAGCACTCTGGCTCGGCATCCTCAACCCCTTGACCATCCTTCACCTGGTAGGAGGCATTCACAATGAATCCTTCATGCTGGGGCTGGCTCTCGTCGGAGTGGAATTGGGTCTTCGGGCTGTCAACGATTCCCACGCCGCTCGCTGGCGGGCATGGGCACTGTTCATCGCGTCTGGCGTCCTCATTTCGTGCGCCGGCATGGTGAAGGTTACCGGCTTCATTGGACTTGGGTTTGTCGGTATGGCGGCTGCTCGCAGGCTCGTCGACAAGCACGGTGTGCCCGCCGTACGGGCGGTCCTTGGCGCCGGTCTAGCCCAGCTGCTTCTGCTCGCCGTCTCTATTGCGGCAGTCACGATAATTACGGGTATCGATATTGGATGGATCTTTGGTCAAGGCGGCGCGGCTACGATCCGTTCCTGGCTCTCTGCGACGACCTCCGTGGGCGTCGGCGCCGGCTTCCTCGGGATGCTGTTGGGTTTGGGTGATCACACCGAGGCCATTCTCAGCGTCACCCGCACTGTCGGCGTCATCATTGCCGCCGGTTTTATGCTCCGCATGCTGTATGCGACCTTCCGCGGAGCCATCCACCCGGTGGGCGGACTCGGTGTGTCCACCTTCGCGCTCGTGGTTTTCTTCCCAGTCGTCCAGCCCTGGTACATCCTGTGGGCGGTGCTGCCGCTCGCGGCGTGGGCAAACCGGCGCTTCTTCCGTATGGCGGTAATGATTTACTCCGGGTTGATGAGCTTCATCGTCCTACCGCGCGGGCTAGGCCTGCCCCCAGGCACGGTCTTCGTTATCTACTTGGCCGCTGCGGTGACGTTCGTAGCACTGATCGCTGCGGGGTGGGTTGCGTTGCGTCGAGCGGGCGTGCGTGTCTTAAACTAACTGCCCGTGACTAAATCGGCTCTCATCCTAGAAAACGTCATAAAGACCTATGGCGACGTCAACGCGGTAAATGGGCTGAGCTTCCGCGCTAATTACGGCGAGATTCTATGTCTGCTTGGCCCCAATGGTGCGGGCAAGACAACCACCATCGAGATGTGTGAGGGATTTAAGAAACCCACCTCCGGCCACATTGAGGTTCTGGGGCTTGACCCTGCACGCAACCCTGACGCGGTGCGCGCCCGCATTGGCATCATGCTGCAGGGCGGAGGTTCTTATTCCGGAATCAAGGTTAAGGAGATGCTGCAACTTAGCGCCTCCTATAACGACAATCCTTTAGACCCGGAATGGCTACTGGATACCCTAGGGCTGCGCGCGGTGGAAAAGAATAGTTACCGCCGTTTGTCGGGCGGGCAGCAACAGCGACTATCTCTCGCCTTGGCCATCATTGGACGTCCAGAATTGGTCTTCCTCGATGAACCCACGGCAGGTATGGACGCGCAATCGCGCCTTGCCGTGTGGGATCTCATCCATGCGTTGCGTGCAGATGGCGTGACAGTCATCCTCACCACGCACCTCATGGATGAAGCGGAAGCACTCAGCGACCGCGTGGTCATTATTGATCACGGCCGGCTCGTCGCCAGCGGCACCGCAGCGTCGCTGACGAGTTCCGCTGATATCCCTCAGGTGAGTTTTGAGACCGCGACTCCAGTGGACCTTGAGGCGCTGCGTAAGGCAGGCATCTCCGCCGACGCTACCCGCCCCCTCCACTACCGCCTTACCTCTTCGGTCAGCCCAGAGGTCATCGCAGAGCTCGCCACGTTCTTAGCCGCGCACAACGTTGTCCTCCGCAACCTGCAAACCTCGCACCGAAACCTCGAAGAGGTCTTCCTAGATCTCACCGGCCGCGAGATGCGCAGTTAGCCCGCATCTGACACCTACCACTTTGTTTGATCAAGGAGAAGCTCCATGAGCACCTTCGCACCCGGCACATTCAGCCCGAATCCGCAGCGCGTTGGCGTTGCCGCCATGGCCCGTGCCCAAGGGGCAATCGAGTCAAAGCTGATGCTGCGGCACGGCGAGCAACAGCTACTGAGCATCATCATTCCGCTCGCTATCCTGATCGGCGCCGCCAAGATGCAGGACAGTACGGGCCACGGCGTAGAGGAGATCTTCCCCATGGTCCTGGCCGTCGGCGCTACATCCTCTGGGTTTACCGGCCAAGCTATTTCTCTGGCTTTCGACCGTCGCTATGGCGCGCTCAAACGAACGGGCGCATCAGGAGTTCCGGCCTGGGCCATCGTGGTGGGAAAGATCCTTGGCGTTCTTTCAATGGTGGTACTTCAGGTCCTTGTACTGGGCACAGCAGCTGCCATCCTCGGGCTGCGTATTACTGCCGGCGGTGCCGCCATCGGCGTGGTGGTGTTGGCGTTTGGTGTCGCCACATTTACAGCGCTCGGCTTGCTGCTCGGCGGGACCCTCAGTTCAGAAGCTGTCCTGGCGGTGTCCAACCTCATTTGGTTCATTCTGCTCGGTACCGTCGGCTGGGTGATGTATTCCCAGGGTCTGGGCGATAATGGGGTGCTCACGCTCGTGCCCACTGTGGCGATGGCCGGTGGGCTCGACATCGCTCTTAAAGGAGCATTCCCTGTCTTTGAGATCCTCGTCCTCATCGGTTGGTCAGCGGTAGCGTCGTTTGCAGCGGTGCGTTGGTTCCGCTTCGAGGGCTAAAAGTGATTCTTCTCCCTTGCACGGCGTGACGCACATACTGATTTTGGTTCCGGAGCGGTGCCGAACGGTAGGCTGAGTACCCGTGAGTACTGCCAACATTTCTTCTCAACGCACCCCTGCGCCTGCTACAAATCCTGCAGGCCCCTCGCTGAAGACACAGCGCATTATCGCACTCGTCCTCTTAATCTGTCAGGCTGGCATTACAGTATCGGGTTCCATCGTCCGCGTGACCGGTTCCGGCCTTGGTTGCGTGACGTGGCCCAACTGCCACCCCGGTTCCCTCGTCCCCATTCAAGGCGCGGCCCCCATGCTGCACCAAGCCATTGAATTCGGTAACCGGCTTTTGACCTTTGTTGTTGCGGCGGCGGCCATCGCCAGCATCGTGGCCGTTCACAAGGCGCAGCGCCGCAAGGAGCTCAAGGTCTATGCTTGGGCGGGGCTCGCAGGTATCTTCGTGCAGGCACTCATTGGCGCCCTGTCGGTCGTGCTGAAGCTTTCTTGGTGGAGCGTGGCAATTCACTTCCTCCCCTCTATGGCCCTGGTGTGGATTGCGGCCATGCTGTTCTCCCGCATCAACGAACCCGATGACGGAACCCCTACTCGCCTCTTCCCTGCCGCCGTGCGCACCCTCGCGGTCGTTGCTGCGGTAGCGCTCTCCATCGTGCTGCTGACCGGTACCTTTGTCACCGGCTCCGGAACACACTCCGGCGACGCTGGCGTGGGCATGGAGGGACGCCTCGGAGTCGATACCTATGGCATGGCCGTCATCCACGCTATCTGCATGTACGTCTACTTGGCGCTGACCCTCATCGTGGTCTTCCTCCTTCACCGCACTGGTGCGCCCAAGGCGGCCAGGAAGGACGGCTGGGTGCTCATTGCCTGCATCGTCATCCAATGGGCTCTTGGCGTAACGCAGTTTTACCTGCACATTCCACGCTGGACAGTCCCCTTCCACGTTGGCATGTCCTCGGTGGTTACGGCCTTCACCGCCCTACTGTGGGCGCATGGACTGCGCCGCGTCCGCACCACTGAAATTGCTTCCTCCAGCGCTACTCAACCTGGTGTCGAAAGCAGCTCCGCAACCCAAAGCTAGGGCAACCCGGTAGGTGCTCACAGCGCCGTCTTCCCCACCACGCTAGGAGGAAGGCGGCGCTTTTGCTGCGCGGGGGCCGGGATCTCGTTTAGCCTAGACACCATGCATGCTATTCAGGTGACCACGACCGGAGGGCCTGAGGTCCTCACCTACGCCGAGGTAGATTCCCCCACGCCATCGCAGGAGCAGTTGCTTGTCGACGTCTCCGTGGCCGGCGTCAACTACATCGACACCTACTACCGCGAAGGCATCTACAACGCCTCTGTGCCTTTCATCCTCGGCCTCGAAGGCACCGGCCGGGTTGTGCACGATCCCCAGGGGGAGATCGCCCCGGGCACGATGGTTGCCTGGGATCACGCATTCGGTTCCTATGCCGAGCAGGTCTGTGTGCCGCGCGACCGCGTGGTGGCCGTCCCGGATGAGATCCCGTCCGCTGTCGCAGGGTCTATGCTCCTCCAAGGCATGACGGCACACTACCTCACTCACGGTGTATATCAGCTTGGGGAAGGCGCATCGTGCCTGATTACCGCCGGTGCGGGCGGCGTCGGCCTAGTCCTTACGCAGATGGCCAAGTCCCTCGGCGCCACCGTTTACTCAGTGGTCTCCACCGATGAGAAAGAAGAGCTGGCCTATAGCGCAGGTGCTGACTGTGTCTTCCGCTACAGCAGTGGCCTGGCCGAACAGGTACGCCGCCACAACGGTGGGCGTGGGGTTGACGTGGTTTACGACGGCGTCGGCAAGGCGACCTTCGGCGAGTCCCTCGAAGTCGTGCGCCCGCGCGGTACTGTGGCGCTCTTCGGCGCCGCATCGGGACCAGTCCCGCCCATGGATCCGCAGCTGCTGAATAAGCACGGCTCCATCTTCCTCACCCGCCCCTCACTCGGCGCCTGGACCTCCCAAGAAGGCGAGTTCCAGATGCGCGCTCAGGCCGTGGTGCAGGCGGTTATCGACGGCGAGCTTGACTTCCGCGTATCTGCAGAATACCCGCTTGCAGAAGCCGCTCAGGCCCACCGCGACCTCCAAGAGCGCAAGACCACCGGCTCAATTGTTTTGCGCGTGCGGGAGGAAGAATAGCTAGATAAACACTAGCTAATTAAAAGAGCGTGGCTGACCAACCCAGCATGCGCCCGATGGGCTCCCAACCCACGATGGCGTCGATGGACAGGCCGATGAACAGAACTGACAGATAGTTGTTGGAGTAGATAAACAGGCGCATGGGCTTGACCTTTGCGCCCTTCTTTACTCCTTGGTGCAGGCTGATGGCCATCCACAGGAAGACCGCACCGGAAGCCACCGCGGCCACCAGATAGATCCACGAAGCGGCCGGGATGATGAGGAAGGTTACGATGACCGTTCCGATTGTGTACCAAACGATTTGGCGAGTTACTTCCACTTCTCCGGCAACAACGGGCAACATCGGTACCCCAGCCTTGCGGTAGTCCTCTTTGTACTTCATTGCGAGTGCCCACGTGTGTGGTGGGGTCCAGAAGAAAATGATGAGGAACAACACCACGGCCTGCCACCACTTATCGGGCTCCCCCGCGGGCGCGTTATCCCGAATCACTGCCCAGCCCACCATGGCGGGCATACAGCCAGCGAGACCGCCCCACACGATGTTCTGGGAATTCCGCATCTTGAGAAACTTCGTGTAGACGATAACGTAGAAAAAGTTGGTCAACAGCACGAAGAACGCGGCCAGCCAAGAATGCGCCAGCACGCCCAACCAAAAGACGGACAGCGCGAGCATGACCCAGGCAAAGGCGGCGGCATTACGGCGCGAAATGGTCTTGCGCACCAGCGGACGAGCGCGCGTGCGTTGCATCTTCTGATCGATTTCATAGTCCACAACGTTGTTGAACGTGTGGGCTGCTGCGGCACCCATCCAGCCACCAAAGATGGTGGATAAGATGAGCCAGAAATTCGACGACACCGCCTCGAATCCACGCTGGGCCTGGAGCATAGCCGGGATTGCTGCCACGAGGAGGAGCTCAATGATCCTCGGTTTCGTTAGCGCAAAATAGGCCTTGATAGTCTCCAAGGAACAGTCCTCCGTAAATCCGGCACGTGGGTGAATGGCTTATTGGTCTGAAGTAGTGGTCGTCTGCTCGTGCTAGAAAGTTCCCAAGGACGTCTAGAACACATCCTGAAAACCTCGTGGCGAGAATCCAGATCATTCTCCGGAGAAAACTCGCCGGCCACTGGCCGATAGCAGGGAGCAACGGCGTCAACCATGCCAGATTACCGTCCGAAACCTGGTTTCTATAATCCCCCGCCGAGGATCGAAAAACCTTTACACTGATAAACGGTATATCTGTTTCCAGAAGCGAAGTGAGGTTTTCGCCGTGTCGCACGATAAGTTGTCCCCGGAACTGCAGGCTATGGTCCAGCGCCGCTACCCTTCGGACTGGAGTGACCTCGATACCCGCGCCGTGGATACTGTGCGCGTGCTCGCTGCCGACTCAGTCCAAAACTGCGGCTCCGGCCACCCGGGTACCGCTATGTCCCTGGCCCCGTTGGCCTACACGCTCTACCAACGCGTGCTAAACCACGATCCAGCAGACGCCCACTGGGCCGGGCGCGACCGCTTCGTCCTTTCCGTCGGACACTCGTCCCTGACGCAATACATTCAGCTCTTCCTCGGTGGCTTCGGCCTCGAGATGGAGGACCTCAAGTCCTTGCGCACCTGGGGTTCCAAGACGCCCGGCCACCCGGAGGTGCACCACACCGACGGCGTAGAAATCACTACCGGCCCGCTGGGCCAGGGCCTGGCCTCCGCGGTTGGTATGGCAATGGCCGCGCGCAAGGAGCGCGGATTGTTCGACGCCTCCGCCCCAGCGGGCGAGTCTCCCTTCGATCACTTCATCTACGTCATCGCCTCGGACGGTGACCTGCAGGAGGGCGTGACTGCTGAGGCTTCGTCCCTGGCGGGTACGCAGAAGCTGGGGAACCTCATCGTCTTCTGGGACGACAACCGCATCTCCATTGAGGACGACACCAACATTGCCTTCAATGAGGATGTGGCCAAGCGCTACGAGGCCTACGGCTGGCATGTGCAGACCGTCGAATCCGGCGAGGACGTTGAAGCCATCGAGGCAGCCGCCGCCGCTGCCCGCGCCGAGACCTCCCGGCCTTCCTTCATCCGTGTGAAGACGGTCATCGGCTACCCGGCACCGAACAAGATGAACACCGGTGGCGTCCACGGCGCCGCCCTCGGTGAGGATGAGGTCGCCGCCACCAAGGAAGTCCTCGGCTTCGATCCTGAGCAGTCCTTCCACATCGACGAGGAAGTCCTCGCTCACACCCGTGAGCTGACTGCCCGCGGTGCACAGAAGCACGCCGAATGGCAGGAGAAGTTCGACGCATGGGCTGCGGCCCACCCGGAGGAAAAGAAGCTCTTCGACCGCCTCCAGGCCCGGGAACTTCCGGCTGACTTCGCCGCTGACCTTCCTACCTGGGAGGCAGGCGAATCTCTGGCCACTCGCAAGGCCTCTGAGGCCGCTATCCAAGCGCTCGCAGCCTCCCTGCCGGAGATGTGGGGCGGCTCCGCCGACCTGGCGGGTTCCAACAACACAGTCATCAAGGGTGCGGATTCCTTCGGCCCGGAGTCCATCACCACGGGCGCCTGGACGGCCACGCCTTACGGCCGCAACCTGCACTTCGGTATTCGTGAGCACGCCATGTCCGCAATCATGAATGGCATCGCGCTGCATGGTAATACCCGCGTTTACGGCGGTACCTTCCTCATCTTCTCCGAGTACCAGTACCCTGCCGTCCGCCTCGGCGCTTTGATGTCCACCGATACTTACTACGTGTGGACCCACGATTCCATTGGTTTGGGTGAAGACGGCCCCACCCACCAGCCGGTGGAGACGCTCTCTGCCCTCCGTGCCATCCCCAACCTCTCCGTCATCCGCCCGGCCGATGCCAATGAGACTGCCCAGGCATGGGCAGCGGCACTCGAATACAAGGCAGCGCCGAAGGGTTTGGCGCTGTCCCGACAGAACCTGCCCGTGCTCGAGGGCACCAAGGAGAAGGCCGCCGAAGGTGTTCGCCGCGGCGCCTACGTCCTCGTTGAAGCATCGAAGGAAACCCCGGACGTCATTCTCCTCGCCACCGGTTCCGAGGTTCAGCTCGCGGTAGAAGCCGCCAAGCAGCTCGAGGCTGAAGGCACGGCAACGCGCGTTGTCTCCGCTCCGTGCCTGGAGTGGTTCGACGAGCAGGACGCCTCCTACCGCCAATCTGTCCTTCCCTCCTCGGTCCGCGCTCGCGTCTCCGTGGAGGCTGGCATCTCGATGCCGTGGCACAAGTACACCGGTACCTTCGGCCGCACTGTATCCCTGGAACACTTCGGTGCCTCCGCACCTGCCGCAGAGCTCTTTGAGAAGTTCGGCTTCACCGCCGACGCTGTTGCCGACGCCGCCCGCGAATCACTGAACGCTGCCAAGGAAAGCTAGTTTCCCGTTCCGAGTTCTCACCACGAAAGGATCTGCACAACACCATGACGCATATTGATGAATTGGCTCGCCTCGGGACGTCGACCTGGCTCGACGATCTTTCCCGCGAGCGCCTAGACTCCGGCAATCTTCGTGAGCTTTTGGACACCAAGTCCATCGTGGGCGTCACCACGAACCCAGCAATCTTTGCCGCGGCAATGTCCTCCGGCACTTCCTATGACACCGAAATCGCAGCGCTGAAGGAAAAGTCCGCTACCGCGGATGAGGCAGTGTACTCGCTGGCAATCGACGATGTCCGCAACGCATGCGATATCTTCATTGAGATTTACGAGAAGTCGGGCGGGCGCGACGGCCGCGTCTCCATCGAGGTTGATCCACGCATCTCCGCCGATGCAGACGCAACCTTGAAGCAGGCGCGCGAATTGTGGACCAAGGTTAACCGCCCCAACCTCATGATCAAGATTCCGGCTACGGAAGGCTCCCTCCCAGCCATCACCGAGGCGCTTGCGGAAGGTATCTCCGTCAACGTCACCCTGATCTTCTCCGTAGAGCGTTATGCCCACGTCATCGCTGCGTACAAGGAGGGAATCAAACGCGCTGCCGAGGCTGGAAAGGACGTCTCCACGATTCATTCCGTGGCATCCTTCTTCATCTCCCGCCTGGATACCGAAGTGGACAAGCGCCTCGAGCTGATCGGCACTGAGGAGGCCCTCGCACTGCGTGGAAAGGCCGGGGTTGCCAACGCCCAGCGTGCCTATGCCCTATTCCTCAAGGAATTCAAGGAGCCAGGCGCACACCTGCCGGCTGGTGCACACCCGCAGCGCCCTCTGTGGGCGTCGACGGGCGTCAAGAACCCCGACTACCCCGCCACGCTGTACGTCTCCGAGCTAGCTGGCCCAGATACCGTCAACACGATGCCGGAAAAAACCATCGATGCTGTTCTCGAACAGGGCAACCTGCACGGCGACGCTCTCAGTGGCTCTGCTGAGCAGGCAGAGAACGTGTGGTCACAACTGAAGGCAGTCGGCATCGACTTCGACGATGTTTTTGCTGTGTTGGAGAAGGAGGGTGTCGACAAGTTCGTCAACGCCTGGGAGGAATTGCTTGCCTCCATGACCGATCGCCTCTCCTAATCGAACGTGAATTCTTGACCGCCTACAATCGCCGCGCGCACCGCAAATGGCCATGCAACTATGGTCGGCGGGGCGCGTGTCGCTATGCTGGGCTGTTGGACTTACCTCACACAGACCGAAAGGACACTTAGTGAGCACTAGCAGCGCGTGGGTCAACCCGTTGCGCAACTCGAAGGATAAGCGCCTGCCACGCATCGCCGGCCCCTCTGGCATGGTGATTTTCGGCGTCACGGGTGACTTGGCGCGCAAGAAGCTCCTCCCCGCCATCTACGACTTGGCCAACCGCGGATTGCTTCCGGCAGGTTTTACTTTGGTCGGCTACGGCCGTCGCGACTGGGACAAGCAGGCATTCTGTGACTATGTCCGCGAGGCCGCCGAAGCAGGTGCGCGAACCACCTTCAACGAGCATGTGTGGGAGCACCTTGCCAAGGGAATCGAGTTTGTGCAGGGCAACTTCGATGACGCCGGCTTTGACAAGCTTTCTGCACGGCTGGCGGAGCTCAATGACTCCCGCGGCACGGGTGGAAACTGGGCCTACTATCTTTCGGTACCTCCGGAGTTTTTCTCCGATATTTGCCACCAGCTTGAGCGCGTCGGTATGGCCGATAGCACAGATAATTCCTGGCGCCGCGTCATCATTGAAAAGCCATTCGGACACGATCAGGCTTCCGCGCGCGAGCTCAACGAAATTGTCAACGCCGTCTTCCCTGAGTCCTCGGTTTTCCGCATCGACCACTACCTGGGCAAGGAAACGGTCCAAAACATCATGGCCCTGCGCTTTGCCAACCAGATTTTCGAGCCAATGTGGAATGCGCATTACATCGATCACGTGCAGATCACGATGGCTGAGGACATCGGGCTGGGCGGGCGTGCCGGCTATTATGACGGCATCGGCGCCGCGCGCGACGTCATCCAAAACCACCTCCTCCAATTGCTTGCTCTCGTAGCAATGGAGGAGCCCTCCTCCTTCGACCCCGAGGCTCTTCAGGCGGAAAAGATTAAGGTGCTGCGAGCCACCAACGCCGTGCATCCGCTGAACAAGACCACTGCTCGTGGCCAATACTCCGCCGGCTGGCAAGGATCGCAATATGTCAAAGGCCTCCAGGAGGAAGAGGGTTTTGATCCGGAATCCACGACGGAAACCTATGCAGCCTGCACTCTTGAGGTCAATTCCCGCCGCTGGGCGGGCGTTCCTTTCTACCTGCGCACTGGCAAGCGTCTCGGCCGCCGCGTGACTGAAATTGCGCTCGTGTTTAAGACAGCACCCCACCAGCCGTTTGATCAAGGCCAAGCAGAGGCCCTAGGCCAGAATGCCGTGGTAATCCGCGTGCAGCCAGACGAAGGCGTCACCATGCGCTTTGGTTCCAAAGTCCCCGGATCCACGATGGAGGTCCGCGATGTCAACATGGACTTCGCGTATGCCGAGGCCTTTACGGAGGAGTCTCCCGAGGCCTATGAGCGCCTGATTCTCGACGCCCTCCTTGACGAGTCCTCCCTCTTCCCCACCAATGAAGAGGTTGAGTTGTCTTGGTCCATCCTCGATCCCATCATTGAATACTGGTCCAACATTGGTCAGCCGGAGCAATACCGCGCCGGCACGTGGGGACCGGAGTCTGCCGATAAAATGCTGCGCCGCCGGGGACATTCCTGGCGTCGTCCGTAGGCCCCTAGGAGGAATGGCTTAATGATTATCCCCTTGCCCGATACGACTACGCGCAAGATCTCCAAGAAGCTCGTGGAGATGCAGGAGCATTACACGCTCACGACAGGCCGCGTCCTCACCCTCATCGTCATGACTGAGGAAGGCGATGACCTAGACAACCTTCTCGCCTCGGTTCGTGATGCCTCCCACGAGCACCCTTCTCGCGTCATCGTGATTGCCACGGGTTCCTTGGAGGAAGAGACGCGACTCGACGCCGAACTGCGCGTGGGCGGCGAAGCGGGCGCTTCCGAAATCGTCGTGATGCACCTGCACGGCGCGCTAGCGGACCAAGCGGAGTCAGTGGTTACTCCCCTTCTCCTTCCCGATACCCCAATCGTAGCATGGTGGCCCACCGCGTGCCCACCGTCACCAGCCGCGGTGCCCATCGGCGCACTCGCCCAACGCCGCATTACGAACGTGGCTTTCGGCAGCGGCGTTGACCAGTATGACCTGCACGTGTTGTCTTCGGGCTACACGCCTGGTGATTCCGACATGTCGTGGGGCGCTATTACCCTGTGGCGTGGCATCGTAGCCTCGGCGCTTGACCGTCACCCCCATGAGCCGGTCATTTCCGTCGAAATTTCTGGTGCTGAGCACCACGCTGCAGTCGACTTTGCAGCTGGCTGGCTTCTCGACGCCCTCTCCGTCCCCGTCACCCGCACCGTCTCGGACTGCACCGCGGGTCCTTTCCCGATCTCCTCGGTAGTCTTCCGCCGCCCCACTGCAGATGTCAGCGTGACCGTTGTCGATTCCGAGACGGTCAGGGTCAGCGTTCCCGGCTCCCCAGAGTCCCTCGTAAGCCTCACCGTACGTTCCGAAGCGGAAGTACTCTCAGAGGAACTCCGCCACCTCGACGCAGATAAGACATACGCCCATTCTCTCCGCGCTTTAGCTCGAGTGGACTACAGTGTGTAGTCGTAAACTTTACTTTTTCACCTAGACCCCTAGACCCCCTAGACACAGCATTCACAAGGATCTTTCTGCACTATGGTCACGCTTCGCCGCGTTAGCGACATCGATGAGCTCATATCCTCCGCCGCACTCGCCTTTATTGAGACGGTTGCGGCGGTTCAAGCCCCGGGCGGAGGCCTTCACAAAGACGGAGTAGCCCGCGTAGTCCTCACCGGTGGCGGTGCAGGCATTGCTGTCTTGCGCGAATTGGCTCGCCTTGCTCACGCCGCCCAGCAGCAAGGAACCGACTTCCCTGCCCTCTCGGTGGACTGGACGCGAGTCCATGTCTTCTTCGGCGACGAGCGCAACGTGCCGGTCAGTGATCCTGATTCCAACGAGGGCCAAGCCCGCGAAGCACTCCTGAGCCAGGTCGCCGTTCCCGAGCGCCATATCCACGGCTATGACTTGGGCGCCGTGTCCATGGAACACGCCGCCCAGGCTTACGAAGGCGAGATTCGTGAATTCGCACCTGAGGGTTTTGATCTGCATCTCCTCGGCATGGGACACGAAGGCCATATCAATTCCCTCTTCCCGCATTCGGAGGCAGTCTACGAGGACTCGGACTATGCATTCGCTGTCCACGATTCCCCGAAGCCGCCTTCGGAGCGTGTCACGCTAACCTATCCCGCGATCAACCGCTCCCAGCGCATTTGGTTCCTTGTCTCCGGAGAAGAAAAAGCCGAGGCGGTATCACACCTTGTTGCTGGCGCTGCCGCAGAAGACTGGCCGGCCGCTGGCGCCCAGGGAGCGGAAGAGACCCTGCTTTTCGTGAGCGAAGACGCCGCGCAGAAGCTCTAACAACGCGTGCGCCCGGGCCGAGAAAACCTATAACGCCGCGTGTCCCCCTCGACGTGAGGAGGCACGCGGCGTTAATCGTGTCCGGAGCCGGAGGCTCGTCAGCGGCCTTTAGCTATAAGCCTGCAGCAGGTTCAGGGCTACGATGCAGGCGAGCCAGATGACCACCATGACCACGGTATAGCGGTCGAGGTTCTTTTCCACCACGGTGGAACCAGACAGGTTGGACTGTACGCCGCCGCCAAAGAGGCTGGACAGGCCGCCGCCCTTACCTTTGTGCAGCAGCACGAAGATAGACATCAAGATTGCGGCAATCACGAGGATGATTTCCAGTGCCAAGATCATGAAATAGTTCCTTGTTGTACGCGTTCAAACGGTTAGTGTGGCGCGTGAAGGTGTGCATCACTTTCACGCTGGAAAAGGGGCGCCAGCGAACGGGCGCAATAAACCTTGATGATACACCACGTGGCGGGCCAGAAACCATTCCGACCCGCCACGACAGAGTGGTGCAGATGCGATCAGCTGGAAGAACTAAGCGCCCTGTGCAGCGTTAGCCGCCAACTTGGCAAACTCCTCGCCCTTCAGGGATGCACCGCCGACGAGGCCGCCGTCTACATCAGGCTTGCCCACGATCTCTGCGATGGAGTCGACCTTGACGGAACCACCGTAGAGAATGCGGATGCCTTCGGCCACTTCATCGCCACCCAGCTCGCGAATGAGCTCACGGATAGCGGCGCACACTTCCTGTGCGTCATCAGCGGAGGCAACCTTGCCGGTGCCGATTGCCCACACGGGCTCGTATGCGATGACGGTCTTGGCAAGATCCTCTGCGGCAAGCCCCTGCAGGGAGTTGCGCGTCTGGGTGACCACGTAGTCGACGTGGGTGCCAGCCTCGCGCACGTTGAGGGGTTCGCCGACGCACACAATCGGGCTGATTCCGTTAGCCAGTGCCGCTGCAGCCTTTTCCGCAACGAGCTGGTCGGTCTCGCCATGGTACTGACGGCGCTCGGAGTGGCCTACGACTGCCCACGAGCAGCCCAAGGCGGACAGCATCTTGCCGGATACTTCACCGGTGTAGGCGCCAGACTCGTGCTTGGAAATATCCTGTGCGCCATAGGTGAACTGGAGGTCGTCGCCGTCGACAAGCGTTTGCACAGTGCGGATATCAGTGAACGGGACCATGAAGGCCACGTCGACCTTTTCGTAGTAGTCCTTCGGCAGGGAGAAGGCGAACTTCTGCAGGGAGCTGATGGCTTCCTTGTGGTCGAGGTTCATCTTCCAGTTACCAGCAATAAGCGGGGTACGTGCCATGATTAGCCTTTCTAGATCAGACTGTGTTGACGGTGTATATGACTAGGATTCCAGGACCTTAACGCCCGGCAGCTCCTTGCCCTCCAGGAACTCCAAGGAAGCGCCGCCGCCAGTGGAAATGTGGGAGAAGCCTTCTTCGTCGAGGCCGAGCAGGCGGACGGAGGCTGCGGAGTCGCCACCGCCAACGACGGTGAAGGAACCGTTCTTCGCGGTGGCATCGATGATGGCCTGTGCGACACCTGCGGTGCCCTTGGAGAAGGCCTCCATCTCGAACACGCCCATCGGGCCGTTCCAGAAGACGGTCTTGGAGGAAGCGATGACCTCGTCGAACTTCTTTACAGACTCCGGTCCAATATCGAGGGACATCCAGCCCTCCGGGATTCCGTCGAGTGCAACGACCTTGTTCTCTGCGTCAGCGTTGAACTCGGTTGCAGCAACGAGGTCGACCGGCAGGACGATCTTGTCGCCGAAGCGCTCGAGTAGTTCCTTGCAGTTGTCGATCTGGTCTTCCTGCAGCAGGGAATTCTGAACGTTGTAGCCCTTTGCAGCCAGGAGGGTGTAGCACATGCCGCCACCGATGATGACCTTGTCGGCCTTGCCAGCAAGAGCTTCGATCACACCGAGTTTGTCGGAAACCTTAGCGCCGCCGAGTACGACAACGTACGGGTGCTCAGGCTTCTCCGCCACTGCGGCGAGGGTCTCCACTTCCTTCTGAACCAGCTTGCCGGCGTAGGCAGGCAGGCGCTTGGCGACGTCATACACCGAAGCCTGTGCGCGGTGGACGACGCCAAAGCCATCAGAAACGAAGGCGCCATTATCCGCAGCGAGTGCAACGAGCTCATCGGCAAAGGCCCCACGCTCGGCCTCGTCCTTGTAGGTTTCGCGAGGATCGAAGCGAACATTCTCGAGCAGCAGGACATCGCCATCATTGAGGCCGTTGGCGCGCTCATGGGCATCCTCACCGCTGACGTCGCCGGCCAGGGCAACGTACTGGCCCAGGGCCTCAGACAGTGCCTCAGCAACCGGTGCCAGGGAGTACTTCGGGTTGACCTCGCCCTTCGGGCGACCCAGATGCGCGGACAGGATGACCTTGGCTCCGCCTTCGATCAATGCCTTGATAGTCGGCAACGAGGCGGTGATACGGCCAGAGTCGGTGATGTTTCCCTCGTCATCGAGCGGAACGTTGAAGTCCGAACGAACAAGGATGTGACGGCCGGAAACGCCTTCTGCGAGCAAGTCGTCCACAGTCTTGAAAGCCATAGTGTTCTCCTTAAAGGTAGGTATTCAAGCTAAAGGTTAATGCTATTCAATTAGAAAGTGTGGTGAACGCCTAGCACGGCGGGTTCGGGGCGCCGTGTACGTTCTGGATAGACGAATAACGGCCCAGCGCACGCCACGTAATCATGAGGCGTGGCGCATGGGCCGGTTTTCTAACCTGTGGTGCTACCGCAGGCAATCACAGCTTGGTTCACTGTGCTCATTCTAAGAATCGAGTCCTTAGAGCTTGGAGGCAACCAAGGAGGTGGTGCGGACGAGCTGGTTGGTGTAGCCCCACTCGTTGTCGTACCAGCCGAGTACCTTGACCAGGTTGCCGTTGGAGACCTTGGTCATGCCGGCATCGAAGATGCAGCCGTGCGGGTCGGTGATGATGTCAGTGGAGACAATCGGGTCCTCGGTGTAGCCCAGGGTCTCACCGAATTCGCCGGTAGCAGCTTCCTTGATGGCAGCGTTGATCTCCTCGGCGGTAACCTCGCGGGAAGCCTCGAAGGTCAGGTCGGTGGCGGAACCGGTGATGGTCGGAACGCGCATTGCGTAGCCGTCCAGCTTGCCCTCGAGCTCCGGCAGAACCAGAGCGACAGCCTTAGCAGCGCCGGTGGAGGTCGGAACCATGTTCACGGCGGCGGCGCGGGCGCGGCGCAGGTCGCGGTGCGGAGCATCCTGCAGGCGCTGGTCACCGGTGTAGGAGTGAACGGTGGTCATGAGGCCCTTCTCAATGCCGAACTTGTCGTTGAGGACCTTTGCCATCGGAGCCAGGCAGTTGGTGGTGCAGGAAGCAGCGGAGATGACGTTGTGCTTATCAGCATCGTACTTGTCGGAGTTGACGCCGTAGACGAAGGTGCCGTCAACGTTCTTGCCCGGTGCGGAGATGATGACCTTCTTGGCACCGGCCTCGATGTGAGCCTTGGCAGCCTCACCGTCGGTGAAGAAGCCGGTGGACTCGATGACGATGTCAACGTTGTGCTCAGACCACTTCAGGTTCTTCGGGTCACGCTCTGCGGAGACAGCGATGCGGTGACCGTTGACGGTGATGGACTCCTCGTCGTGCTCGATGGTGCCGTCGAAGCGGCCCAGCACGGAGTCGTACTTAAGCAGGTTGGCAAGAGTGCCGTTGTCAGTCAGGTCATTGACGGCTACGACCTCGAGGTCGGTGTTGCCCTGTGCAACTGCACGGAAGAAGTTACGGCCGATACGGCCAAATCCGTTGATACCTACGCGAATGGTCACTGTAATGTCTCCTCAAATAATCGAGTGAAGTTCTGTTGTGGGGCTTCCGAGACTCTGTCTTTAACGGCAGTGCGGTAAACCGCTTCCGCGGAACCGTTGCTCTGCCACTTCCGTGACGTGCTCGGTGGTTTTCCCAACACGGCCGATAGTACCGACCCATTGTGCTTCCCGCAGTGAGCATGTGAGCTCCTGTTGCAAGCTCTCACATGACGGCACAAAGAGGCGTACACTGTTAAGGCTTCTATCGGGGATGGTGGGGGACCAAAGTTCAGACACCTGCGGTAATGCCCGATTATGTGGGATTGTGTTGGGTGTCGGAATTGTAGGGTGGGATATCTCACTTAACCGGAAAAGAGCGGGTTAACCCAAAACAGTACGGGCACCCAAACCGTGAAAAATGCCCCAGACGAGCCTTTCAGTGCCCGAACGGGCACCCACGACTCTGTCTGGGGCAAGGATTGGAAACTAAGACGTTTGGATTCTAGGACTCCTCAAAGAGATCCTCAGTCACCGCTTTCGTCGTATCCGGTACACCAAGTTCCTTGGCGCGTTTATCCGCCATGGACAATAGGCGGCGAATACGTCCAGCCACCGCGTCCTTGGTCATCGGCGGATCTGCCAAACGCCCGAGTTCTTCCAAGGAGGCTTCGCGGTGCTGCACACGTAGGCGGCCAGCATCAGCCAAGTGCTCCGGCACGTCATCACCCAAGATCACCATGGCACGCTCGACGCGGGCCGCAGCGGTTACTGCCGCTCGAGCGGAACGGCGCAAGTTGGCATCGTCAAAGTTGTCGAGGCGGCGGGAGGTGTCGTGAGCCTCTCGCTGGATGCGCTTCTTTTCCCACGTCAGGCGAGTCTCCTGAGCGCCCATACGGGTCAGCAACGCGCCAATGGCGTCGCCATCGCGCACCACGACGCGGTCGGCGCCGCGTGTTTCCTTGGTCTTCGCCACCACGCCCAAACGGCGCGCGCAGCCCACGAGGGCGAGAGCCGCCTCCTGGCACGGACACGTCACCTCGAGCGCTGAAGAGCGGCCCGGCTCTGTCAATGATCCTTGAGCCAAGAAGGCTCCACGCCACGCCGCTTCATTATCAGCAACAGAACCTGAAATGACCTGCGGTGGCAGGCCCACCACGGGGTGTCCGGAACGAGTTACCAAACCCAGCCGCCTCGTAAGCTCCTTGGCCCCAGAGGTGATTCGCACTTGCACTCTACTCTTCTTAGAGGATGCAGCGGGACCCGCCACATGGGTGCTCGCCGCGATTGAGTACAGCTCATCGAGCGCAGTGACCAAACGATTGGCCACGCTCTGGGATTCCAATTCGACCTCGTACCTCACTCGATCCCCGGTGATGTGGAGGTCACCGGCAAACCTGAGAATTGCGGCAACCTCCGCCGCACGAGCGGACTGGCGCGGTACGGACACCGCCGTAAGCTCTTCCTTGACCTGCTCGGTCAACGACGCAGACACCTCGTGCCTCCCCTTTCGACTCTTGACACAGTGCACCGCGAACGTCGGCAGTAGCGCAGTACGACGCAACCTGACCTCACTCTGGAAGGCACGCAACGCGTCGCGCCGCGCTTGTGCGCTATGACGTAGCAGTGAACAATGAATGCCCCATAGTCTATCGTGCGCCTAGCCCCGATGAGTGCCCGGGGCACCCGCCGTCGCCCCACGTTCGGCAGCGTACTCGGAATACAGTTCGGTGAGAACTTGCGCTAGCTTGTCTGGACAGTGTTTGTTCAGCGAGTTCCCGTCAGCGTCCGTCTGACAGACATCCCGAAATACTGCGCTGGCGCCGAGCACACTAGCAGCGCGCTGCACAAAGACTCGCTCCGATTCATTGGGGAGACCGGTGCCGTCGACGATGACTTTGTCGACCCGCAGGTTTGGCGCATGCTGCGCTAGCACGTGCAGGTGGCGCTCCGCAGAAAACCCCTGGGTCTCCCCTGGTTCGGCGGAAAGATTGAGCACCACCACGCGAAGGGCATCCGACGACGTTATAGCGTTGACGATGTCTGGAACGAGAACGTGCGGGAGCACGGAGCTAAACCACGAGCCGGGGCCCAAGGTGATCAAATCCGCGTCGTGCAGCGCAGCGATCGTTTCCGGGTTAGCTTCCGGCTTCTCCGGGATGATGCGCACGCGGCGCACCTGCCCCACAGTTGAGGCAACGGCCACCTGGCCGCGCACGGAGCGCATGATACGGGGGTCGTCGTCAAGCCCGGAAACATCCGCCTCAATCTCGAGCGGTAGATTTACGGCCGGCAGCACCCGTCCGGCCGACTCCGTCAAACGCGCAACGGCATCGAGCGCCGCCTGGAAGTCCCCCAACACCTCGTTGAGTCCGGCGATAAGGAGATTGCCCACAGCGTGCCCAGCCATGGCACCAGTGCTCTGGAATCGATGCTGCAAAGTAGAAGCCCACAGCTGTCCTTCTTCCGAATCGCTCGACAGAGCTGCAAGGGCCATGCGCAAATCACCAGGCGGGATTATGTCCATCTCACGGCGCAACCGGCCGGAGGAACCGCCATCATCGGCCACGGTAACAATGGCGGAGATTGTCTCCGCGCCCGTACGGCGTGCGGCCAGCAGAGTTTGATACAGCCCATGGCCGCCGCCCAGGCTAGCCATGTGGATAGGGAGAGTCGTCACGGGAACACTAGCTTTCAACTATTCAGGTAGGGAATGAATATGTATCTTATCGCACCTAATCGCGAGAAATATCTCGGTGCAACGTGCTCACATCGAGGTCACCGCGGTCCCTGAGGCGGCGGGCGATTTCTTCCGTAACGGCCACCGAGCGATGGTGCCCACCGGTACAACCGATGCCCACGGTGATGAAGTTCTTCCCCTCATGGCGGTAGCCGGTGAGCATCGAGTCAAACATGGTGATGAACCGCTCGATAAAGGGCTCAGCCGCCTCTTGAGACAAGACATAATCCGCAACCGGCTCGTCGGTGCCACGGTACCCCCGCAGCTCAGGTACCCAATAGGGATTGGGAAGAAACCGAACATCAACGACAAGGTCCGCGTCACGCGGGGAGCCATGCTTGAAGCCGAAGGACTCAAGCGTGACGTGTTGCTTCTCATGACCCATTTCGCCGAAGGATGCTTCGATAGCGCGCCGCAGATCATGGACGGACAGGTTGGTCGTATCGATGATGATGTCCGCGCGCTCGCGAATTGATTGCACCGCTGCGCGCTCTCGTTGGATGCCTGCTTTGAGGGTTTCACCCTCCTGCATCGGGTGGGTACGCCGCACCGAATCGAAGCGACGGATGAGCACATCATCGCGCGCATCGAGGAAAAGCAAGGTGGGCTTCATGTCCAGCTTTTCGAGTTCCTCCAAGGTTTCCGCTAAAGAACCCGGAAACATTCGGGAACGCACATCGGTCACCGCGGCAATCTTTGTCACCGGGGAATCGGGCCGAGCGCACAGCCTCAGCAGGTCGACGATAGACTTCGGCGGAATGTTGTGGGCTACGTAATAGCCCTTATCCTCCAGCACTTTAGCCGCCGACGTCAGGCCACCGCCTGACATGCCCGTGATCAAAATGGGTGGGGAGTCTAACAGCGTCATGACTTCCATTCTTACCATCTGATCACGAGGCAAGGAGGGAATCCTGCTTAGGAATCCTGGAGATGATCAAATACCGTCTGCGCCAGCTTCGGGCCAAACCCCTTCACCGCAGCAATCTCCTCCACGCTGGCCTCTTTGAGCTTCTTCACTGAGCCGAAGTGCTTCACCAGATCGGTGCGCCGCTGCGGCCCCAATCCCGGTACCGCATCGAGTACGGACGAGCGCATCCGCTTCGACCGCTGCTGTCGGTGATACGTAATAGCTACGCGGTGCGCCTCATCGCGGAGGTGCTGTAGAAGAAATAGCGCCTGCGAATTACGTGGCAGGATCACCGGCTCATCATCGCCTGGGACCCACACTTCTTCCAGGCGCTTAGCCAGGCCGATGAGTGTCACATCGACGATGCCAAGCTCGTCGAACACCGCCTGCGCCGCCGCCACCTGCGGTGCGCCACCGTCGACGATGAACAGTTGCGGCGGATAGGAGCTGCGTTTGGTCTGGCTCGCGGCCTCCTCGCGGACCATTTCTTCAGCGAAGGTGGTGTTCTCCAGCTCCTCGTCCGGAACCGCTCGTTTGTCCTCGTGGTGGTGCTTGAAGCGGCGCCGAGTCACCTCAGCGATAGACCCCACGTCGTTGGAGCGGCCATCGCCCGCCGCCTCCTTGATGCGGTAGCGGCGGTAATCGGACTTGCGCGGTAGCCCATCCTCGAAAACCACCAGGGAGGCCACGACATCGGTGCCCTGAATGTGCGAGATATCCGTGCACTCGATGCGCAGCGGCGCGGAATCCATGTCTAACGCTTCCTGCAGCTCCTGCAGGGCTGCGGATCGGGCAGTAAGGTCTCCGACTCGCTTGAGTTTGTGCTGCCGCAGCTGCTCCTTCGCATTGCGCTCGACGGTCTCCATCAAGGCGCGCTTGTCACCGCGTTGCGGAACCCGCAAGTCAATCTGCGCGCCCCGCAGGTCCTCCAGGACTATCTTCACTTCGTCGGCTTCGTCCGGCAGCGTTTGGACCAAGATCTCACGCGGGATGGCATTTCCCCGATGAACCGCGGTATGGGATTCCTGGTCTACTCCCCTGCGCTCCAGCTTGGCGTCTTCCGCGGCCTCTTGGCGCTGACGCTCCACGGCATCCGAATAGAACTGGATTAAGAAATTCTGGAGGAGCGCCGGAAGCCCCGGATCAGGCTGGCCTTCCTCGATCGGCCCCGTGATGGCTTGGTCACCGGAGCGTTCCACCACCCAGCCGCGCTGGCCGCGGATGCGCCCCGCGCGCACGTGAAAGATCTGAACTGCCGCCTCCAACTCGTCAGAGCTAAACGCGATGAGGTCGGCGTCGGTGCCGTCGGAAAGCACCACAGCCTGTTGCTCCATGAGCTTGTCAATCGCGCCGAGATCGTCGCGCAGGCGGGCAGCCAACTCGAACTCGAGGTTCTCTGAGGCCTCCTCCATTCGCTGCGTTAGTCGCTTGCGCACAGGACCGGTATTGCCGTTCATGAAGCTCAGCAGCTGGTTCACCGTCTCACGGTGTTCCTCGGCGCTCACCCTGCCAATGCAAGGGGCGTCGCATTTTCCGATATAACCCAACAAACAAGGCCGCCCCAAGCGCTCATGGCGGTTGAATACCCCTTTGGCACACGTGCGCATGGGGAAAATTCGCGTCAGCAGGTCGAGGGATTCACGCACTGCCCAGGCGTGGGAATAGGGACCAAAGTAGCGCACACCTTTACGGCGTGGGCCGCGGTAGAAAAACGCTCGCGGGATGGTCTCCCCCACAGATACCGCGAGCATCGGATACGTTTTGTCATCGCGGTACATGACGTTGAAGCGTGGATCGAAGCGCTTAATCCACGTGTACTCCAACTGCAGCGCTTCCACTTCGCTGGCCACCACGGTCCATTCCACCGAAGCCGCAGTGAGGACCATTTGGCGGGTCCGCGGGTGCAGTTGCGTGATGTCTTGAAAGTAGTTCGATAGCCGCGCCCGCAAATTCTTTGCCTTGCCCACATAGATGACGCGGCGATTGTCATCGCGGAACTTATAAACGCCCGGATCCGTGGGGATGCTTCCGGGCGCAGGGCGGTACTCAGAGGGATCAGCCACTAGTCATCCTGCGGCATGTAGCGTGCTTCCAAGTCACGGAAAGAGCGGACCTTGGTGACAATGTCCTGCTTATCGCCCGATTGCAGGGCCCACACCGGAACATATTCAAAGTCAGGAAGTTCGATGCGTGCCATGCGCGAGCCTTCGGGAAAGGACAGGCCATAGATGACCTGCCACGGGTAGAAGCGGGTTCCCACAATGTTGCGGATCTCTACGCCATCGGAGTTCGCGCGCAGCCGCGGACGCGTCAGTGCCAACCAAGACAGGATGGAGATAATCACGCCGACGCCGGGGAAGGCAAACTTATCAATCGTCGTCACAGTCGCGCCGGTAAAGGACAAGCCAACCGTGAAGCCCATAAACAGGTGCGCTGCCATCACAAGGATGATCCAGATGATTGCCACCTTGCGCAGATAGGGCGAGGTGGCCTCATACTCCCAGGGCTTGGATGAAGTCTGGGCGAAGGGATCGGCGCTGGTATAAGCCCGCACCTGCTCATCGCTCACGCTCGAGGAACCCCCAGACGCAGCGGGCGCGCCCGGCTGCGAGGATTGGGAGGCCTTGCCAGCGCGGGCTGACCGCGCGCGCTCTTCGTGCGCCGAAGGCACCTGTGGATCCGTCATCGAGTTTCCATCTCCTCATCACTCCGCTAAGACAGGCCACGGGCCTGCGCGATATGCAGATCGCCGTGGTTGCGCTTGGCAGCCTACTTTAGGGTCGACTCGTTCAGTGTACGCAACGTATGCACGGTTTCTAAAGCTGCATGCATAGCCTCCGCGCCTTTATCTTCTGAAGAGTTCTCAAATCCGGCGCGATCGACGGCTTGCTCATAGTCGTTCACCGTCAGGACACCATTTCCCACGGGCGTCGACTCGTCGAGAGCAATCCGCGTCAACCCCTGAGTGACCGAATCACACACGTAGTCAAAGTGCGGAGTGCCGCCGCGGACGACACAGCCCAGCGCCACGACAGCATCGTGGGTGCGCGCTGCAGCCTGGACCACGACGGGCAGCTCTAGGGCGCCGACGACGCGCAACGGAGTGACCTCAGCGCCAGCGGCCTCGGCGGTCTCAAGCGCGCGGCGGTGTAGCTGATCGCAGATCTCGGCGTTCCACGTGGCGGTGACTACGGCGACGCGCAGTCCCTCTCCCGAGACATTGTTCGGGGTTGGCAGGCCTTCCTTGCTCACGGTGTGCTCCTTTGTTTTGTTCCAGTGTTTGGTCTTAATGCTCTAGGAGTGTTTGAGATCCCATTCGGCCACCTGTGGCAGGTCGTGGCCCATCCTGTCGCGCTTCGTGCGCAGATAGCTAATGTTTTCCGCCGTGGCAGGTGTAGCCAGACCGGTGCGGGCGGTGGCGTCAATGCCGAAGCCCTGTAGCCCTTCACCCTTGTGAGGGTTGTTGGTCAAGAGGTTGACGGATTTCACGCCCACATCGCGTAGGATTTGCCCGGCAACGGAGTACTCGCGGGCGTCTTCAGGCAGCCCCTGTTCCACGTTGGCGTCGACGGTGTCCATCCCGTCATCTTGCAAGCGATAGGCCTTGAGCTTGTTCACCAAGCCAATGCCACGCCCTTCCTGCCCGCGCAGGTAGATGACAATGCCACGCCCGGCCGCTTGGACCGCGCGGAGGGATTCCTGCAGCTGCGGGCCGCAGTCGCAGCGCTCAGATGCGAAGACATCACCGGTCAGGCACTCAGAGTGCACGCGGACAGGTACGTCTTCCGCACCGGAATAGCTCTCCACGTCACCGACGAAGAGGGCAATGTGCTCGCGCTTGTCGACGCCATTCACATAGCCCACCGCGCGAAACTCGCCGTACTCGGTGGGCAGGCGGGTTTCTACCTCGCGGTGAACCTGTTGCTCATTGTGGCGGCGCCATTCGATGAGCTGCTCGATGGAGATCATCGTGAGCCCATGGGCGTCGGCAAAGCGGCGCAGCTCCGGCGAGCGAGCCATATCCGTGGGGTCTTTTTCGGAAACGATCTCACAGAGCACGCCGGCCGGGCGGAGCCCCGCCAACCGTGCCAGATCGATCGCGGCTTCCGTGTGGCCATCACGCTCGAGCACACCATTCGGGCGGGCAGCCAGCGGGACGACATGGCCCGGGCGCGTAAACTGCGACGGCTCGGAGGAGGGATCAGCCAACTTGCGGATGGTCTCACAGCGCGAGGTAGCGGAGATGCCAGTGGAGCCATTAGCCAGGTCCACGGTGACGGTGTAGGCGGTCTGCCGCACGTCCTGGTTAACCGCCATCATCGGGGGCAAGTTCAGGCGCTTGCAGTCCTCTGGGAGCAAAGGTGCACAAATATATCCGGAGCTATAACGCACCATGAAAGCCACGAGTTCCGGGGTGGCGAGCTCGGCGGCGAAGATGAGATCACCTTCGTTTTCCCGATCTTCATTGTCCACGACGACGACGGCCTTGCCGGCCGCGATGTCGGCGATGGCTTGCTCGACGCTATCTAAACTAAATGCTGAATCTGCAGCGCTCATAAGGACTAACTCTATCCCTCTGCGCCCGCGGCGTGGGCGTTAGGGTGAACCATTTTCTCAACATACTTTGCAACCACGTCTACCTCGAGGTTTACGCGGGCGCCGGGCGCCATCGCACCAAACACGGTATCGCGCAATGTGGTGGGAATGAGAGAGACCTCAAAAAAGCCATCCGCGCCAGGTTTATCTTCATCCGCCGACACCGCGGACACCGTCAGGGACGTTCCTTGGACGGCGATGGATCCCTTCTCCACGACGTATCGGGCGAGCTCCCGCGGCAGGCTAAAACGCAACACCTCCCAGTGCTCCGAGGGGGTGCGGGAAAGCAGCGTGCCGGTGCCGTCGACATGGCCCTGCACGATGTGGCCACCCAAACGAGTCGTTGGGAGCACCGCCCGCTCGAGGTTGACCGGCGATCCCACCTCGAGTTCGCCGAGGGAGCTGCGGTTCAAGGATTCCTTCATAACGTCTGCGATAAAGGTTCCTTCTCCCAGCTCGGCTACTGTCAGGCAGACGCCGTTGACAGCGATGGAATCACCCAACTGCGCATCTCTCAGCACGGTGGATGCCGCGATGCCCAAACGGACTGCATCGCCCTGCGGTTCCACGCTATCGACGTGCCCGATTTCTTCTACGAGTCCGGTAAACATAGTCCGTACTCCCCTTTCCTACCTTTCGTTCTTCCGGTATTCCACGAGCAGGTCGGCGCCAAGCTCGGTAACCGCTGCGCGCTGCCACCTCGGAGCCAGCGCCAAGTTCGAGGCCACAGCCCGAGTGAGTACTCCTCTGCCCTGGCCAAGGATGACGTTGCCGATGTATGCCTGAATGCAATCCACGCTGCCCAGTTCCATAAAGCTCGTCGCGAGTCCAGCGCCGCCTTCGACGAGAATGTCGCGCGCGCCGCTGGCGTACAGCTCGGCTAGCGCCTCCTGCGGGGTGGAATAGTGCTCGAAACCTAGCTTTGCCAGATTACTGCTTCCGCCTCGGTCCACGTCCCGGGAGCCGATGACGACGCGCCGCGGCTGCGTTTCACGCAAGGAGCCGTCCCGGTAACGTGCCGTCAACGACGGGTTATCAGCCAGCGCGGTGCCCGTGCCGATGAGGATGGCATCCCTTTTTGACCGGTCGCGGTGCACATGCTCGCGAGCCTGCTCCCCGGTAATCCATTGGCTGCTGCCATCCACTGTGGCGGTAAACCCGTCGAGGCTTTGGGCAAACTTAAGCGTCACGTGCGGCCGGCCCAAGCGCACCGCACCCAACCACCCGGCGAGTGCATCGCTCACGCCGTCCGGCGCCTCAATCTGCCCCACGGCAATGCCGGCGCCGCGCAATGTGGCCGCGCCGCCGCCGGCCTCCGGGGTGGGGTCTGGGTGAAGGAAGTAAACGGCGGCCACAGAGGCATCGATAAGCGCCTGCGCACAGGGCCCAGTACGTCCGGTGTGGTTACAGGGTTCCAAGGTCACGACCGCCGTGCCGCCCCGCGCCTTGTCGCCCGCTTCGCGTAACGCCATGACTTCGGCATGCGGACCGCCCGGGGGCTGGGTTGCGCCGACACCGGCGACGCGGCCGGCGGCATCAAGTATGACTGCTCCTACAGGCGGGTTTGGGCTCGTCGTGCCGCGCACCTTATCGCCGGCCTCCATGGCCACACGCAGCGCCCGCGTGAGAACCGCTGAGTTTAGGTGTGGGATCACAGCGTGGCCAAGCTACGCAGCTCGTCGACGGCCGCTGCCTTGTCTGCTTGTTTGTAAATGGCGGAACCTGCGACGAAAGCATCGCAGCCCGCCTCGGCGGCGGAGCGAATCGTTTCAGCGGAAATGCCACCGTCAATCTCGATGAGGACGTCCAGACCACGCTCGTCGATGGCCGCGCGCAAGGCGCGCACCTTGTCCAGCTGATCCGGCATAAAGCTCTGACCACCAAAGCCCGGCTCAACTGACATAACGAGCACTTCGTCGAAGTGCTCGAGGGCGTCCAGCCAAGGGTCGATCGGCGTGCCCGGCTTAATGGAAAAGCCCGCGCGCACACCTAAATCCCGGATTGTACGCGCCAGGGCGATGGCCGCGTCCTTGTCGGCGACGGCCTCGACGTGGAAGATGATGCAATCGGCGCCGGCCTTGGCGTAGGTTTCTACCCACTTCTCGGGTTCCTCGATCATGAGGTGAACGTCCAGCGTTTGCGGTGTAATCCCGTCCACCGTCGCAGTGATATCCGGGCCAAAGGACAGGTTCGGGACGAAGTGTCCATCCATAATGTCAACGTGGATCCAATCCGCGTTGGCCACGGCACGAACCTCTTCGCCCAAACGGGTGAAGTCGGCGGCCAAGATGGACGGGGAAATAATGGGACCAGACGAGAGTGCAGACATGACCTTCAGCCTAGTCCCTCTCGCAGCCTCAGTCCGCTACTCGGCGCAAGACCGCGAAAAACATCGCATCGGTGCCATGGCGGTGCGGCCACATCTGCGCGGACAGCTCGGCGCCAAGGTCCCCCATCTCCGGCAGCACGTCGCGCGTATTTAGTTCTTCGATGTGAATCGCTGCTCCCTCTGCGTGCCGCTGCACGGCGGCATCCACGATGCCCCTGGTCTCACGCAGATCCGGCGAGCAAGTCGAGTACACCACGACGCCACCTGGGCGCACCAGCTCCAACGCGGATTCCAGGAGCTCGGTTTGCAGCTGGTTCAGCTCCGCAATATCTGATTCGGCCTTGCGCCAGCGAGCTTCCGGGCGCCGCCGGAGCGCGCCTAGGCCTGAGCAGGGGGCGTCGACCAGCACGCGGTCGAAGCCTGGTTTCAGTCCTGGCGCTCGGCCGTCCGCTTGGTGCACGCGCACTGGCAGGTCCCCCACCGTCTTTTCCACCAACGTGGCGCGATGCGGGGAGACTTCGACGGCATCGACTGTCGCGCCCTCTATGCGTGCAATTGCACCCATGAGGGCGGCCTTGCCACCAGGTCCGGCGCACAGATCCAGCCAGCGTCCGGTGTCTTCACCACTGAGCTCGGCTTCCGTTACCGCGCGGGCAATGAGCTGCGAACCTTCGTCCTGCACCGCCGCTAGCCGTTGGCGAACCGGCTCTAGCGAACCAGGATCCCCGTGCTCAAGGTAGACCGCATAGGGAGAATAGCGACCTTCCTCGCAACCGGTGATCAGGGCGAGTTCTTCGGCGGAAATCTCACCGGGGCGCGCTACCAAGTGCACAACAGGGCGTTGGGAGTCCGCCTCGAGTGCGCGCTCCAGTTCACGCGACTGATCGGCGCTGAGCACACCAGCGCCATCGGGTTCCAACACACCCAAGGCACGGCCGAAGGAGCAGGCAATCCACTCCGGATGGGCATGGCGGAAGGCCAAAGCAGCCACTTGGCCTTGGGGAGCAAGTTGATCCAACCACGCTTGCGCCGGCGTACGGGTGATGGTGCGCATGATGCCGTTGGCAAAACCTTTAGCCTTGTCCTGGCCAGCTGCCTCCACGAGGCGCACGGTAGTATCGACCGCCGCGTGTGCCTCAACGCGGGTATAGAGCACCTGGTAGGTTCCCATTCGCAGGGCGGTGAGCACGTCGGGGGCGATAGCGTCGAGGTCACGAGAGGCGCACTCGGCGATGACAGCATCGAGCACGCCCTCGGTCCGCAGCGTGCCATAGGTTAACTCGGTGGCGAAGGCAGCATCGCGGCCACTGAGGTTATTGGCACGTACGGCTTTCGGCAGCGTGAGGTTAGCAAAGGCATCGTCTGCATCCACGCGTTGCAATACTTCGAAAGCCACCGCGCGTGGACGATCCACCCCGCAGCGCTGCGCGGCAGAAAGCACCGAGGTCGACGGCGCTGGGCGACGTGTATCGTGACGCTGACCGCCGCGACGCTCCCTGTTGCCTTTGGCAGTGCGTTTCGCACCGCCGCGTTGCTGCTTTCCACGCGGCGCGCGGTCTGCAGGATCGCCTGACTTGCTGCGGGATCTAAAACCTCCGCTCATGAGAACACCACCTCATCCTCGCCGCCTTCTACTGACTGCGAAGCCTGGTGTGCAAGCCCGCGGCCCCAGTCGGCGGCATTCATCATCTTCTTGCCTGGCGGTTGAATCTTTCCCAAACGAACCGGGGAGCTGCCGGTACCGACCACCACTTCCTTCTTGGCCACGTGGACTTCACCCGGCTGCAATGCGGAAAGCGCGGAGTGTTCATTAAGGTCCTTAAGTTCTGTGGGTGGCACAAGGTTTACTGGACCGACTTTTAAGCGAGACTGCCCCAACATGGTCCAAGCACCCGGCCCCGGGGTGTGCGCGCGAATGTGGCGATCAACGGCCTCGGCGGGCGCAGTCCAGTCGATGCGGGCATCGTCGGTAGAGATCTTGTGCGCATAAGAGGCTTCACCTACCTGCGGCTGCGGCGCGATGCTGCCGTCTTCCAACCCATCCATGGTCCGCACGAGGAGGTCGCCACCGGCATAGGCCAGCCGCGTCAATAGGTCATCCGCGGTATCGGTGTCTTGGATGTCCTCGTCGATCATGGCGAGGATGTCCCCAGTGTCCAGGCCTTGGTCGATGCGGAAGGTCGTAGCACCCGTGCGAGTATCCCCAGCCGCAATGGCTGCTTGCACCGGTGCCGCGCCTCGCCACGCCGGGAGCAGGGAGAAGTGAAGGTTCACCCAACCGTGCGTCGGAAGGCTCAGCAAGTCCTCGGTGATCAGGTTTCCGTAGGCAACCACGGGGATAGCCTCGGGAGCAATGTCTGCTAGTCGTGCACGCAGGGCATCACCGTCCTCGGTGCCTGGCTTAAGTGTGGTCGGCGTGAGCACCTCGATACCGTGCTTTTCCGCCAGTGCCTTCACCGGACTTGGATGAACGGTGCGGCCACGGCCCCGGCGGGCGTCAGGCCGAGTAATGACTGCGGCCACCTCATGGGGTGAGTCGATGAGCTTCTCCAAAGCCACAACTGCGGGCTCCGGGGTTCCGGCAAAAACAATACGCACTGCTAGAGCATGCCTTTCTCGTGTGAGAGTTTTTAAATCTAATGTTCAAGAATGAATCTGCTGTACTGCTGATTAAGAAGGACTACGGCTATGTGTTGAACCACTCCGATTGGCGGATGGTTTTCATAGAGTCCTTCCGCAGTTCATCGCTCAGACGCTGCAAGAACAAGATCCCATCCAAGTGGTCCGTTTCGTGTTGGATACAACGCGCCATCAGCCCAGAGGCAAGCATGGATATCGGGCGGCCGTGTGGGTCGAAACCGCGCAGACGTACGGTAGAAAACCGTTCAGTGGGCTGCGAAATACCGGGGATGGACAAGCAACCTTCGGCCCCCAAATGCTTCTCCTGGCCCACCGCCTCCCATACCGGGTTAATGACGGCACCGCGCAAACCATGCTGATAATGCGAGCAATCGAAGACAAAGATGCGCTTGGTCACACCGATCTGGTTGGCCGCTAAACCTACTCCCCCTGCGGCTTCCATAGTTTCCAGCATGTCCTGAGCCAAGCGTTCCAATGATGGCCCGAACTCGGTGATTTCCTCAGCTCTGGTGGTGAGGACCGGGTCGCCGTAGAGACGAACCTCGCGCACGGTCATAGTGGTACTCCTCGTGGTTGACGGTATGTCACGTCGTGCGGGGGTTGTCGGTCTAGGCATTCCTCGCCTGCCCAGGGCCCTCCGCGCTCCTGCACCGAGAATAGTTCACCTCCCGCGGGAGGCGCTCGACAGGGGTGGAAAGGAGCGCAGCGTTAACCAATGTTTATCGGATCCACGGCGATACGCAGAGGCAAGACATCCTTGCGAGCACTGCGCAAGGAATTGGCTGTGCGCAAGGCCTGGCCCAGCAGGGACCGCGGACCTAGCGGGGTTCGAATTAGCAGACGCTGCGGTTCGCCGCCGCGCTCATGGTCGTATTCACCCGGCAAGCTCACGCCAGGCGGCAACGGTACGGGCCCGAGAAGCTCTGCATGCTCCGGCAACTCCGCTAGCTCCAGGAAGGCGTCGAGGGAGGCGTCTGCCCCGTCGATCGCCGCCATATGCACCGCGGGCGGAAAGCGAACCTCGCGGCGCGCCTGCAACTCGGCCGCCGCAGCCCCCACCATGTCCCACCGGCGAAAGAAATCCACCAGCGGCAGCTGTTCGTCAGCAGCGACTATGACCGCACCTCCCTCTTTGGCCGGTGCTACGAGGGCGGCAGCCGCGGCCCATGTGGCCAACGTGTCCTCCGTGGCGCGCAGATCCTGGCGACCGAGCAACGCCCCGGTTTCCACTAGAAGCGCAGCCCCGTACATCCCGCCTTTCGCCACGCGCGGCTCCGCGCCGGGTGTAGCGATGACGAGCGCCGGCGCGTCTGGGATTTCATCTACGACGGTGGGCCCACCGGATTGAATCACGCGTGTATTGGGAAAAGCCCGGCCCATCTCCTCCGCAGTGCGCTCGGAGCCCAACACGATGGCACGCAACCGCGGTGAGCCGCACTCCGAACAGCGGTAATGCGCGTCAACGCGCCCGCACCACCGACACGTGGGCAGCGCCGCAGAATCGGTCGACTCGTGCTTCGAGCCGCGAGCGGAAGGCAGACCTAAGGGACCGTTGCAATGACGACACCGTGCAGGAGATGCACACTGCCCACAGGCGAGGATTGGGGCATAGCCCTTGCGCGGGACTTGAACAAGGACGGGCTCGCCCCGGTCGAGGGCTGCGCGCGTGGCTTGGAAGGCGGGGCCGCTTACCGACGTCGTGCCTCCCCGCATATGGCGGGCCACGTTGACGCCATACGCACCCACCGCAACGATTTCGGGGCGCCTATCTTCCAGTGTGTTCGCGGCGGGTAGAAGATCGTGGGCCCACCCCGATTCAACGAGCAGTTGGGCCTCCGCGGTGCGGGCGTGGCCGGCGAGGATAAGGCTGCAACCTTCCTGCGCGGAGCGTGTGCTCAGCACTTCCCTGGAGTGGACATATGGCTTGAGGTTGTCAACCAGGCTATCGTCGCCATCGTTGAGCAGGACGGCCAATTGGAGGCCCTTGACCGGGGCGAAGGCGGCAGAGCGCGTTCCGATGACGATTCGAGCTTGACCCGTCAACGCCGATAGATAGCGGCGATAGCGCGCCTGGGGGCCGGTGCTGTGCGCGAGCACCGTGATTTGTTTGGCAGAGACGTGGCGGCGAAAGGCCTCCTCGAGCTGATCCAGGTCCTTCTGGTCGGGTACGACCATGAGCACGCCGCCGCCTTGGAGCGCCATACTGGTACCCAGCGCTGCTAGCGCGCTTGCCCAATCCTCCCCCGGCGCTATCTGCCACGCTGCTCGCGCAATATGGCCCGACAGCACCGAGTCCACGAAGGACTCACCATGCTGGTACCCGGACCACGCAGAGAGATCCGGGTGCTCCGCTGTGCCTAAGTCCTCCCACGGTGTATCGACATCCGCTTCCTCAGCCTTAGCGTGACGCGCCGGGATGGCGGCGCGGATGATATCGGAGCGCACGCCGCCATAGCGGGCAGCAAGGGATTCGATGAGCGCCGACATTTCCGGCGAATACACCGGATAGGGGGAAATGACGCGATCGATATAACGAAGCGATCCAGCGAAGTCAGAATCGCTGGCGCGGGAGAGGAGGATGGCGTCGACCAGCCGGCCGTTGAAGCGAATACGCACGCGCACGCCTGGCTGGGCGGCCTGCGAATCCGATTCATCGATGAGGTAGTCGAATTCGCGGTCCAGGTGCGCTACCCCCAACAAAGGCAACACCCGCGCGACCGGTTGCTGGGCGGCGGGTGTCTTCTTGGGCATAGCGCCCGATTCTACAGGCCGGCGGCGCGGCGCAAGTCGACAGCCCGCGAGGTGTCCTCCCACGGAAGGTCAACATCGGTGCGGCCAAAGTGACCATAAGCCGCGGTTTGACGGTAAATCGGGCGCTGCAGGTTGAGCTCGCGGATAATGGCGGCGGGGCGCAAATCAAAAACCTTGTCCACCGCAGCCTGAATGTCGGCATCGCTCAGACCGGCGTGAGCAGTGCCGAAGGTTTCCACATAGAGGCCAACGGGCTTCGCGCGGCCAATAGCGTATGCAACCTGCACTTCGGCGCGATCGGCCAGACCGGCCGCCACGATGTTCTTAGCTACCCAACGCATAGCGTAGGCGGCTGAGCGGTCCACCTTGCTCGGGTCCTTGCCGGAGAAGGCACCGCCACCGTGGCGGGCCATGCCGCCGTAGGTATCGACGATGATCTTGCGCCCAGTCAGGCCTGCATCACCCATTGGCCCGCCAAGAATGAAGGAACCAGAGGGGTTGATGAGGAGCTCGGTGTCTTCGGTGTAGTACTTGCTCAGGTTCGCATCGTTGACGACCCACTCGACGACATGGGTGCGAAGCTGCTCCGCGAGCCAGTCCTGGGTCACCTCCGGATCATGCTGGGTGGAGATGACAATCGTCTCTAAGCGAGTCGGCACATCGTCCTCGTCATATGCAAAGGTGACCTGGGTCTTGCCATCTGGGCGCAGGGAAGGAACGATGCCTTCCTTGCGGACCTGGGTGAGGCGACGCGAAAGGTGGTGTGCCGTAGAGATCGGCAGCGGCATGAATTCTGGAGTCTCATTCGTTGCGTAGCCGAACATGAGGCCCTGGTCGCCAGCGCCATATTGATCGTCGTCCTCAAACTGGCCCGAGCGAACCTCGGTTGAGGCGTCCACTCCGGCGCCAATCTCTTGGGATTGCTCACCAATCGCTACGTTGACTCCGCAGGTGTGGCCGTCAAATCCCACGTCGGAGGAAGTAAACCCGATCTCCACGAGGGTCTTGCGTACAATCTGCGGGATCTCCACATACCCGGAGGTGCGCACCTCACCCACGACGTGAACTTGGCCCGTGGTGACCAGAGTCTCCACGGCGACGTGTGCGTTTGGGTCTTCCTTAAGAAGGGCGTCAAGAATGGCGTCCGAGATAGCGTCACAAATCTTATCCGGGTGACCTTCTGTCACGGATTCGCTGGTAAAAAGACGTACCGCCTGAACAGCTGTTTCAGTCACAAATCTTCCTTAAACTAGTTCTGCGCGCCGTGGGCAAGGCAGCGCCTATCCCACGTCCCGGCTAATAACACCGCCCCATCGTAGACCAAGCGGTCTACAGCTGCAAGAACGAGCGCTACCTTTCCAGAATTTCATTCACCACGTTAAGTATCTGGGCAGCTACAACCTGCTTCGATCCCGGTTCAACCTCCACCGGATCAGCACCCTTCCGAAGGATCCACCCTGCACTCGTTGGCTGTCCGAAGACCTTGCCCTCCCCAACCTCGTTGGCCATGAGTACATCGCACCCCTTCTTCACGAATTTTTGCTGGGCGTACTCGAGCACGCTCGTGTGTGCATCCCCGGTCTCCGCTGCAAAACCGACGATGATGGCATCGCGCTTCAAGTCCCCATTCTCGCGGCGTTCCACCAACCCCTTGAGGATATCTGGGTTCTCCACCAACTCGAGATGAGCTAAGTCCTCGTCAGCGGCCCCCTTCTTCATCTTGGAGTCCGCGACGGAAGCCGGCCGATAGTCTGAAACAGCTGCAGCCATGATGACGATATCCGCATCCGCTGCTTCAGCGTTCATTGCCTTGTGCATATCGCGAGTGGAAGTCACCCGCACAACGGAGGCGCCTGATGGAATCGGAAGCGCGTCAGTATTGCCGGCAACGATAGTTACATCTGCACCGCGCTGCGCGGCTACTTCTCCTAAGGCAAAGCCCTGGCGACCAGAGGAACGATTGCCCAGGTACCGCACCGGATCTAGGTTCTCCTGCGTCCCCCCGGCAGAGATCACGACCTTGAGCCCCTGCCAATCATGATCCACGCGGTGGCCAGCAATAATTGTGCGGGCAAACTCCGCTATCTGCCCCGGTTCCGGCAAGCGGCCTGCACCGGAATCAACGCCGGTGAGCCGCCCATGGGCCGGTTCCATCACGATAACGCCGCGACGACGCAATGTCGCCACGTTGTCTTGCGTCGCGGGATTGAGCCACATCTCCGTGTGCATAGCTGGGGCAATGATGACAGGACACGTAGCAACCAGCACAGAGGCGCTCAGCAGATCATCGGCGCGGCCACAAGCCAGCCGAGCGATCAAGTCAGCGGTAGCTGGGGCGATGACGACGGCATCGGCCTGCTGCCCCAGCGCGACATGCTGCACCTCATCAACAGCATCGAAAACGGTAGTCGAGACCGGATGCCCCGACAGCGCCTCGAAGGTGGCTGCACCGACGAAATTTAACGCGGCTTCTGTAGGAATCACGCGGACATCATCGCCGTGCTCAGTGAAGTCCCGAATCAAATGACACGCTTTATAGGCTGCGATTCCGCCGGCCACGCCAACAAGGATGCGACGCGGCTGCGTGGTTCCGCCTGCACCCGATGAAGCCGCCTCTGCGGGAGCCGAGGCAGTGCTGCTCTCTGGACTATCTGGGGTTTGCTGTACATCCTTCACTCGGACGATAGTACCCAAGACACAACAAACCCACCCAAGCGCCTCAAGCGACACTAGGGTGGGTCTATTTCGGAATACGCGTTAGGCTGCTGCCTTCACGGGGCAAAGACTAGTTGCCTTCCTCGTGGTCCAGCAGGCCGGCGTCGATCTCGCGCAGTGCGATGGACAGCGGCTTCTCGCCCGGCTCCGGGGTCACCAGCGGTCCGACGAACTCGAAGACGCCTTCGTCCTGTTCCTTGTAGTAGCTGTTGATCTGACGTGCGCGCTTAGCGGCGAAGATCACCAGGGCGTACTTAGACGAGACCTTGCCCAGCAGCTCATCGATAGGCGGGTCAGTGATACCCGTCGGCGGATCGAATACTGGCTCCGGCTTTGCGGCCTCAGAATTGGCAGGTGTGGTCACGTTGGTCACATGCACCTTTACTGTTGGTAGATGGTCAAAATCGTGGTCTATCCACGCAGGATAGCACTAATTGCAGCAACGGCCTCATCGAGATTGTCATTGACAACGATGTGGTCGAACTCTTTTTGCGCGGCAAGTTCCGTTTCTGCGGTGTGCAAACGGCGGTCAATCACATCCTGTGGCTCGGTACCGCGCCCAGTCAGGCGCTCCACCAAAACCTCCCAGGACGGTGGGGCCAGAAACACGGTTTCCGCCTCCGGCATCGCCGCCTTCACGTTGCGGGCGCCTGCAAGATCAACCTCCACCAACACTGGGCGACCAGCCAACATCGCTTCCCTAACGGGTTGAGCCGGCGTACCAGAACGCTGCAAACCACCGTGGATCTCTGCCCATTCGAGCATGTCTCCGGCGTCTATGTGTTCCTGGAAAGCCTCCGGGGAGACAAAGAAGTAGTCCACCCCATCAGACTCGCCGGGGCGGGGTTGGCGCGTCGTCATCGAGACGCTGAAGTAAAGGTTGTCTACATCATCGCGCAGGCGCGAAACCACAGTGGACTTACCCACAGCGGACGGCCCGGCCAGAACGACCAGGCGCCCGCGTGCAGTTTCGTCAGCCATTGCGCTAATTACTCGCCGTAGCCGAAACGCTCGAGCAGGGCGCGGCGCTGACGGTCACCCAGGCCACGCAGGCGGCGGGTCTGAGCAATCTCCAGGTCCTCCATGATTTCCTTAGCCTTGACCTTGCCAACCTTCGGCAGAGCCTCGAGAAGCGCGGAGACCTTGGTCTTACCGATGATCTCATCGGTCTCGGCCTTCTCCAGAACTTCCTGCAGGTTGGTCTCGCCGCGCTTCAGCGCAGCCTTGAGCTCAGCGCGAGCCTTGCGAGCCTCAGCGGCCTTTGCGAGAGCTTCTTTGCGCTGCTCATCTGTCAACTTGGGAAGGGCCACGGGTTTCCTCCGATTTCATTAGTACGAACATTGTCATCTGATGGCTAACACCAGAATCTCGGCTCACGGTGGGAAGATTTCCCCAGCGCGGGGTAGCTTTTGCTACCGCCGCGAACCGACTTCTGGCAATCCTAGCACTGGTCTGTACGCGATGACGTAACCCGGCCCCTTTCTACTAAAGGTTCCTGCACGTCAACGCACATGCCTTAAACAAAATACCAGGTAAACGGCGCGCCTGTTAATCCAGCGCGCCGTTTGAGGCCGAGCTCTTTAGTCTCGGAATTCAGCAGCCGTATCAATTACGGCTTTGCGCAGGTCAGCAACGTCTGGTCCTGCCGAAAGGATGGCTCGGGAGACGTTGGCAAAGCCCAGCTCGGGCGCCGCGGAGGTGAGTTGCCTTACATCAGCTGGAGTCGCGCCCTGCGCGCCCACGCCCGGAAGAAGAACCGGACCATGTAAATGGTCTAATACCGGCGGCGCGTCGAGTGTCGCACCAACAACCACTCCGAGCGCTCCTACAGCGTCATCCGTGGCCATTGCCGCGGCATTGCGCTGTCCGAGTTCATCAACGACGCGCTGCGCTACGCTGCGGCCATCGACGCTCAGCGATTGCAACGCCACGGCCTCCGGATTGGAGGTCGCCGCAAGGACGAAAACACCAGCACCGGTCTTTTCCGCAATATCGAAGACAGGACTCAACGCTCCCACACCGAGGTAAGGCGATACCGTCACCGCGTCCGCGCGCAACGGCGAGTCCTCCCCCAGCCAGGCCTCGGCATAACCAGCCATGGTGGAGCCGATATCGCCGCGTTTAGCATCGGCCAGACTCAGGCAGCCTTGCTCGCGCAGTGCTGCCAGAACCTCTTCGAGGACGGCGAATCCGCGCGAACCACAGCGCTCAAAGAACGCCACTTGCGGCTTGACTACAGCTGCCGTGTCGGCGAATGCCTCGACGCAACGCATACTAAAGGTGCGCAGTCCGTCGACATCGACTGACAGGCCCCACGCCTCCAGGAGGTGTGGGTGTGGGTCAATACCCACGCACAGACGGCCTCGTTGCCTACCCGCGGCAACAAGGCGATCACCAAAGGTAGGTGCCGTATTAGTTGGCTGGGTCATGCTTAAGCTCCTGCAGCGCGCGTACCTTGAGGTCTCCCTGGCGCAGCGCCTCGATGCCCTGCACCGCCGCGGTAACGCCCTGGACGGTCGTCACCAGCGGAACTCCGACGGACACTGCCGCGGCGCGGATGTCATAACCGTCGTGGCGTGCACCGGCGGAACCGGCCGGGGTGTTGAGGATGAGGTCGACCTTGCCGGCCAGGATGGCGTCGACGATGGACTCTTGTCCCTCCTCAGCCTCGGAGACCTTGACTGCCACCTCGCACTCCACGCCATTGCGGCGCAGCATCTGCGCGGTGCCTGCCGTAGCGACGATGGTGTAGCCCATGTAGGCCAGGCGCTGAATCGGGAAGATCAGCGTGCGCTTGTCGCGGTTGGCCACGGACACGAAGACCGTGCCCTCCGTCGGCAGCTCGCCGAAGGCGGCCATCTCACCCTTGGCATAAGCTGCGCCGAAGTTGTCGGCCAAGCCCATGACCTCACCGGTGGACTTCATCTCCGGGGAGAGCAGCGTGTCGAGCAGCTGACCGTCCGGGCGGCGGAAGCGGTTGAACGGCAGCACGGCTTCCTTAACCGCAATCGGGTGCTCAATGGGCAGGGAGCCGCCGTCATAGGTGGACGGGATGATTCCCTCATCCTTGAGCTGCGCGATGGACGCGCCGAGCATGACGCGAGCTGCGGCCTTAGCCATCGGCACACCGGTGGCCTTGGACACGAACGGCACCGTGCGGGACGCGCGCGGGTTGGCCTCGATGACGTAGAGGGTGTCGTCCTTAAGCGCGTACTGGACGTTCATCAGGCCCTTGACGCCGATACCGTGCGCTAGACGACGCGTCGACTCCCGCACCTTTTCAATATCCTCCGGGCCGAGCGTCATCGGCGGCAAGGCGCAGGAGGAGTCGCCGGAGTGGATACCCGCCTCCTCGATGTGCTCCATGACTCCGCCGAGGTAGACCTCCTCGCCGTCGCACAGCGCGTCGACGTCGATCTCGATGGCGTTGTCGAGGAAGCGGTCCACCAACACCGGGTGATCCGAGGTGATCTCGGTGGCGCGCTCGATGTAGTCACGCAGGGAGTCTTCGTCATAGACAATCTCCATGCCGCGGCCGCCCAGCACGTAGGACGGGCGGACCAGCACTGGGTAGCCGATGCTCGCGGCGACCTCGCGGGCCTCATCGAAGGAGGTGGCGGTGCCGAAGTCCGGTGCTGGAAGCTCGGCAGCGGCAAGCACCTTACCGAACTCGCCGCGGTCTTCCGCCAGGTCGATGGCGGCGGCAGAAGTACCGACGACCGGAACGCCCGCGGCGGTCAGGCGCTCGGCCAAGCCCAACGGAGTCTGCCCGCCCAGCTGGACGATGACACCGGCTACCTCACCACAGGCGGCCTCTGCGTGGTAGACCTCCATGACATCCTCGAAGGTCAAGGGCTCGAAGTAGAGGCGGTCTGCAGTGTCGTAGTCCGTCGATACTGTCTCCGGGTTGCAGTTGACCATAACCGTCTCATAGCCCTCGCGGGAGAGTTCCAGCGCGGCATGCACGCAGGAGTAGTCAAACTCAATGCCTTGACCGATGCGGTTCGGGCCGGAGCCCAAGATGATGACCTTGCCCTTGGTCTTTTCGGAGCTGGCTCGAACCTCGGATTCCGCGTTCGGATCCATCTCGTAGGTGCTGTAGTGGTAAGGGGTTTGAGCCTCGAACTCGCCCGCACAGGTATCAACGGTCTTGTAGACCGGGCGAATACCCAGGGACCAGCGCAGGGAACGCACGCCATCCTCACCGGCGAACTCCGGGCGAAGCGCGGCAATCTGGGCATCTGAGAGGCCAAAGACCTTGGCGCGGCGCAACAACTGCGCATCGAGCACTGGGGCGTTCTCGAGCTCCTCGCGGAACTGCACGAGTGCTTCGAGCTCCGCCAAGAACCACGGGTCCAGGTGGGAGTGCTCGTGGAGCTGCTCAACGGTAGCACCCAAACGCAGCGCCAGCTCGATGTCGTACATACGGCCCTCGGTCGGGCGCTCTAGATCCTTGAGCACGGCGTCGAGGTCGGTAGCGCGCTCACCGGCGAAATACTCATCCGGCTTGGTCCAGAAACCAGAAGGCTTGCCCTCCAGCGAGCGCATGACCTTATTGAGGCCGGAGATGTAGTTGCGGCCAATGCCCATGGCCTCGCCCACGGACTTCATCGTGGTGGTCAGGGTGTCATCAGCGCCCGGAAACTTCTCGAAGGCAAAGCGAGGGGCCTTGACGATGACGTAGTCCAGCGTCGGCTCGAAGGCGGCCGGGGTCACACCGGTGATGTCGTTACGAACCTCGTCCAGGGTGTAGCCGATAGCCAGCTTGGCAGCCAGCTTGGCAATCGGGAAACCGGTGGCCTTAGAAGCTAGCGCCGAAGAGCGGGACACACGCGGATTCATCTCGATGGTGATGATGCGGCCGTCATCCGGGTTCACAGCGAACTGGATATTGCAGCCGCCGGTGTCGACGCCGACCTCTCGGATGATGGCGATGCCTTGGTCGCGCATCTTCTGGTACTCGCGGTCAGTCAAGGTCAAGGCCGGGGCCACGGTGACGGAGTCACCGGTGTGGACGCCAAGGGCGTCGACGTTCTCGATGGAGGCGATGACCACGACGTTATCGTCACCATCGCGCATGAGCTCGAGCTCGAACTCCTTCCAGCCCAGGATGGACTCCTCGATGAGGACGTTCGCTTCCGGCGAGGCGGCCAGGCCGCCGCCGGCGATACGGTCGAGGTCCTCCTCGTTGAAGGCCAGACCAGAGCCCAGACCGCCCATAGTGAAGGACGGGCGCACGACAACCGGGAGGCCGAGCTCGGCGACGGTCTCGTGAACCTCATCCATGGTGTGGCACACGCGGGAGCGTGCGGATTCGCCGCCGATGGAGGCCACGATGTCCTTGAACTTCTGGCGATCCTCGCCGCGCTCGATGGCGTCGATATCGGCACCGATGAGCTCGATATCGTACTTCTTCAGGATGCCCAGGCGGTCCAGCTGTACGGCGGCGTTGAGGGCGGTCTGGCCACCGAGGGTTGCCAGCACGGCGTCGATAGGATTGCCCTCTTCCTTTTCCTTCTGGAAGATCTTCTCGATGAACTCCGGCTCGATGGGTTCCACATAGGTGTGGTCGGCGAACTCCGGGTCGGTCATAATCGTTGCCGGGTTGGAGTTGACCAGCGTGACGCGCAGGCCTTCCTCCTTGAGCACGCGGCAGGCCTGGGTGCCGGAGTAGTCGAACTCGCAGGCCTGGCCAATAACAATCGGGCCGGAGCCGATAACCAGGACGTGATTGATGTCGTTGCGCTTTGGCATTAGCTTCTTCTTCCTCTTCCTGGTTGCGTTCTACTTGTTCGGGGACTTCTCAGTCATGAGCTCGATGAACTGGTCAAAGAGCGGGTTAGCATCGTGCGGGCCGGCGGCGGACTCGGGGTGGTACTGCACGGAGTAGGCCATACCGTTCTTGAGCGCTACGCCCTCGATGGTGTTGTCGTTGAGGCAGGTGTGGGACACAACTGCCGGGCCGAAGTCAGTATCGAACTCCTCGCCCGCCGGGTCTTCCTTGCCCGAGGGGCTGGCCAGGGCGAAGCCGTGGTTCTGGGAGGTGATATCGATCTTGCCGGTGAGCTGGTTGCGCACCGGGACGTTGATACCGCGGTGACCGAACTTCAGCTTGTAGGTGTCCATACCCAGCGCGCGGCCGAGGATTTGGTTGCCAAAGCAGATGCCAAAGAAGGGGTACTTGGCAGCAAGGATATCGCGCACGATGCCCACCATGGTGTCAGCGGTAGCCGGGTCGCCCGGACCGTTAGAGACAAACACGCCATCCGGGTTGTACTGTTTGATCTCCTCAAAAGGAGTGTTGGCTGGCACCACGATGGTCTCGATGCCGCGCTCGGCGAAATTCTTCGGGGTTGCGGTCTTAACACCCATGTCATAGGCCACGACGGTGAAGCGCTTCTCCCCTACAGCTGGGAAGGTGTAGACCTCATCGGTCGAGACTTCTTCGGACAAGTCGAGACCTGCCATGGATGGCTGATTCTTGACCTCAGCGATGAGCTCCTCGACGTCCCGCTCAGCTGCCTCGCCGGAGAAGATGCCGGCCTTAATGGAGCCGTGGTTACGCAGGTGACGCACCAGGGTACGGGTATCAATTCCGCCGATGCCGATGATTCCCTGCTTCTCCATCTCCTCCGGCAGGGACCGGGCGGCGCGCCAGTTGGAAACACGGCGGGCAAGGTCACGGATAACAAGGCCGGCAACCCAAATCTGGTCGTCGTGGGACTCGCTGTCCTCATCGTTCCAGCCCGTATTACCAATCTGGGGCGCGGAGGCAACCACGATCTGACGGTGATAAGACGGGTCAGTCATGGTCTCTTGGTAGCCAGTCATGGCGGTAGTAAAGACGGCCTCGCCCAGGGTTGTGCCCGTGGCGCCGAAGCCGAAGCCACGGAAAGTACGGCCATCGGCGAGGACCAGGATGGCGGGAGTGGTGCTAGTGGAAGTCACTGTGCGTTAAACCTTTCAGTGATTTTGTCGGTGAAGGGTTGGTTGTGTTGGCTATGAGCGTTGGGTACTCGGGTTGAGCAACTCTGACTCTCGATTATCCCGATTATTCGTCTGCCTCGTCACCACTTTCAGCAGAGAGGTCATAGGTCACCGCGCCGCGCAGGATGGTGTAGGTAACGCGCGCGCCAAACTCCTCCCCCTCATAGGGGTTGTTCTCCGACTTCGAGGCCAGGCGAGTGGAATCTGATACCCACTCATGTTCCGGATCAACGATGGTGAGGTTGGCCGGCTCGCCGACTGCAATCAGGCGACCATGGCCGGGCAGGCGGGTAATCTCCGCCGGACGCTCCGACATGACGCGAGCAACGAAGCGCCAATCCGCCAGACCGGTGGCGACAAAGAGCTTGGCGATGACCGCCAGGGAGGATTCAAGTCCCAACATGCCCGGCTTGGCGTGCTCGAACTCGACACACTTGTCTTCGCTGCCGTGCGGGGCGTGGTCCGTTGCCACGACGTCGATAAGCCCGTCGAGCAATGCCTGGCGCAGGGCCAGGGTGTCGGATTCCTCGCGCAGCGGTGGGTTGACGCGGAAGACGCCGTCGTAGGTCACCAGCTTGTCATCGGTCAGCAAAAGGTGGTGCGGGGTCACCTCAGCAGTCAGCGGAATCCCCTGTTCCTTGGCCCACTTGAGCAGCTCGACTGTGCCCTTCGTCGAAGCGTGGCAGATGTGCATGCGGTTGCCGTAGTCACGCGCGAGCAGTGCGTCGCGCGCCACGATCGATTCCTCAGCCACGCGCGGCCAGCCGCGCAGACCCAGGCGGGCGGCAACCTCGCCCTCATGGGCGCTCGCGCCTTCGGTCATCCGGTGATCCTCCGCGTGCTGGGCCAGCAGGACGTCGAGCCCCTTGGCGTATTCCAAGGCACGGCGCATGAGCTGCGGGTCCTGGACACACTTGCCGTCGTCGGAGAACATGCGCACCTTGGCATCCGAGCGGGCCATCATGCCGAACTCGGTCAGCGTTTTACCCTCCAAGCCCTTCGTGATGGAGCCAACCGGGTGGACGTCGCACAAACCGCGCGCCTGGCCCTTGGCCCAAACGGACTCCGCGATGATCGGCTGGTCTGTGACCGGGGAGGTATTCGCCATGGTGAACACGGCAGTAAACCCGCCCTTGGCGGCGGCCCGCGAACCGGTCTCGATGGTTTCTGTGTCCTCGCGACCCGGCTCACGCAGGTGGACGTGCATGTCCACCAGGCCCGGCAGCAGCACGTTGCCGCCCCCGTCGATGGTGCGGTCGACCCCTTCCGCTGGGGTGATATCGGCGGCGCCGATCGCCTCGATGACGCCATCCTTGATCAGGATGTTAGTGGGTTCCCCTTCCCCATAGGGGCGAACATTGGTGATGAGCAAGGTGCCCGCCGCGGGAGCAGAGAGCACGCCGGTGTCTGGATAAGTAGTCATGGTTTCTGAAAAGCTCTCCTCGTTGATTTATGAGATAACTCGTTTTAGATACCGGCGTTCTCGCCGTTGGTGAGCAGCGTAAAGAGTGTGGCCATGCGCACGTGGACACCGTTGTGGACCTGCTGGAGCACCGCGGTGTTGTCATAGTCAGCCACCGCGTAGTTGATTTCCATGCCGCGGACCATGGGGCCCGGGTGCATGATGATGGCGTCCTTCTTCATGGCAGCAGCGCGGTCCTTGGACATCCCGTAAAGAGCTGCATACTCGCGGTGCGAGGGGAAGAAGCCGCCGTTCATACGCTCTGCTTGGACGCGCAGCATCATGACGACATCGGCCTTGGCCACCTCGGAGTCGAAGTCATGGGAGACGCGCACCGGCCAGGTGTCGACGCCAAAGGGCAGCAGCGTCGGCGGAGCGACAAGCGTAACCTCAGCGCCCAACGTCGACAGCAGGTCCACGTTGGAGCGCACGACGCGGGAGTGCAGGCAGTCACCGACGATGGTGACGTTCAGGCCCTCGAAGCCGGTGCCAGAGGCGGAGCGATCCGTACCAAGGTGTAGGCGCTGGCGCATCGTGACGGCGTCGAGAAGCGCCTGCGTGGGGTGCTGGTGGGCACCATCGCCGGCGTTAATCACGCTCGGGCCCTGTCCTCCCGGTGCTACCCAACCGGCCAGCTGCTGCGCCGCGCCGGAGGAAGGATGGCGGATGATGATGGCATCGGCGCCGATGGAGGTCAGCGTCAGCCCAGTGTCCTTGAGGGACTCGCCCTTCTTCACCGAGGACGTCGAGGCAGACAGGTTGATGACATCCGCCGACATCCACTTTCCCGCCGTTTCAAAGGAGGAACGAGTACGGGTGGAGTTCTCATAGAACAACGTAAACACGGTTCGCCCGCGCAGAGTCGGCAACTTCTTGACTTCGCGGCCGTCCAAGGCTTCCCGGAAACGGTCGGCCTCATCCATGAGCCCGAGGATTTCCTCGGCGCTGTGGTCGGCGATATTGATGAGGTGCTTCATTTATGCCTCCTTGCCGGGCTGTGCAGTGAAGCGGGTAAGAACGACGGCATCCCGGCCGTCGATGTCGGCGTTGTAGACGGTGACGTCCTCGTCGCGCGCAGTGGGGATATTCTTGCCCACGTAATCGGCGCGGATAGGCACCTGGCGGTGCCCGCGGTCCACGAGGACGGCAAGTTGGATAATGTCGGGGCGCCCGATATCTGCCAGGGCGTCCAGCGCGGCGCGGATGGTGCGGCCGGAGTACAGCACATCATCAACAAGGATGACCGTGGCGCCGTTGATACCACCGGCTGGGACTGTGGTGGGCTGCAATGCCCGGTGCGGGCGAGCATATAGATCGTCGCGGTACAACGTGATGTCAAGGGAGCCCCAGGGAACCTCCACCCCGGAGAATTCCTCAATCTTTTCGGCAAGGCGCTGCGCTAAAGGCACGCCACCAGAGGGAATGCCTAAGAGCAGGACCCGAGGAGATTCACTCGAATCAAGCGCCGTTTTCTCAATGATCTGGTGCGCGATGCGTGCGACGGTACGCGCGACGTCTTTCGAGCTCAGCAGCTCGTTGGACTCCGCGTGGGTGCCGGTTTCACTCATCGTGACCTCCTTCCCCGCCTCACGGTGCGGTCTTTAAAGGATGTCGGACAATGGTTAATAGGACTTGTCTATGCTTGAAAGCCAGCACCAACCATAGCACTCTTCATCCGTGCTGTATACGCCCTCGCACCCCCGAATTTTCTCAGGCAGGTCCATAGACAGTGAGTTTTACTACCCAGCACGTTGTTCCAGCCCCGCGCGAAGAGGTATGGCAATGGCACACCCGCCCCGGGGCGCTCGCCCGCCTCACCGCGCCATTTGGTTTCATGACTCCCCTGCAGCAGGCCGAGTCACTGGCAGACGGAACATCGGTCTTGAGCTTGCCTGGCGGCCTGAAATGGGTTGCCCGGCATGATTTGAGTAGGTACCAGCCGCGGCGTTCCTTTGCGGATGTGTGCATCAACGCCCCCTTCCGTTCGCTGGCGAACTGGCGCCATGAACACCTCTTTGAGGATCACCCGGAAGGCACACTCATCACCGACAAGGTGGACACACGCATTCCCACGGGTGCGGTGGAGTCGGTCTTTGCCTACCGCCAGCAACAGCTCATCGAAGACTTTCGCTTTGCCCAACGGCTCGGTGAGCTCAACGCCGAGACCCGCACTATAGCGATTACGGGAACGCACGGGACGGTTGGCGCTGCTGTGGCCGCCCAACTTGGCACCTTGGGCCATACCGTCGTGCCTCTAGTGCGCTCCTCCCCGGGTGCCGGCGAACGCTTGTGGCGCCCAAACATTCCCGCCAAGGATTTGTTAGAGGGAATCGATGTTCTCATCCACCTAGCCGGGGAGCCAATCTTCGGTCGTTTTAATTCCGCTCACAAGGAGGCGATCCGGGATTCGCGCGTGGGCCCCACTCACCTGTTGGCCCAGCTTGTAGCCCAGACACCGTCCGTGTCAGCGATGGTCTGCGCCTCCGCCATCGGCATCTACGGTCCGGACCGGGGCGACGAGGATCTCACCGAAGAATCGGAGCGTGGGGATGGTTTCCTCGCCGACGTCGTGGGGGCGTGGGAGGAGGCCTGCGCGCCGGCGCGCGAGGCGGGAAAGCGCGTGGTGAACCTGCGCACCGGCATAGTGCAATCAGCCAACGCGGGTATCCTCCCGCTGCTGCGTGCACTGTTTTCTACTGGACTCGGCGGCGCGTTCGGCAAGGGCACCATGTGGAATAGCTGGGTTGCGCAGGACGATCTTTCAGACATGTTTGTCCGCGCCGCGCTCGACCCAGAGTGGCAGGGCGCGATCAACGCGGTCTCTCCGCAGCCGGTGCTCAACCGAGACTATGTCGACGCCCTCGGCGCCCTGCTCCACCGTCCCACCTTCATCCCCATTCCCAGCGTCGGGCCCGCCCTGCTGCTGGGTAAGGAAGGCGCACGCGAGCTCGCACTGGCTAACCAGAAGGTGGTGCCCAGCCGGCTGGAGAATCTGGGCCACGTCTTCCGCTACCCAGAGCTAAAACCAGCGCTTGCCCACGAACTCGGCGGCGAACAGCTCGTCGATGCCCCCACCTGCGCACCCGAGGAGGACGGCTCCGGTAGTGTCGGGGCCGGAAAAGATTAAGAAATATGTAGCAAGTAGCAAAGTGAGTAGAAGAATTGACGGACACCACTAATCACGACGACACGCAGCAGCGCCAGCTGCAGCCCGACACCCCCATCGAGGAGGTCACCCTCGAGCGCATCGCGGAGATCTTTGAGTCAGAGAACTTGGAGTACCGCATCGAAGAGCAAAAGACCCAGGACGGCCAGACGGTCAACCTTCTGCGCACCGGTTTCTCCAACGCCGCCATAGCCTTCCAGCTCGTTGGCTCCTCACTCATCGTCGATTCCGTGTGGCGCGGCTCGGTCCCCGCCTCCGAGGGACCTGCGCTCCTCATGCACATCAACGCGTGGAACCAGGACCATTTCACCCCGACTTTCCGCTTCTTCGAGGCGCCCGATAACGCCTTGGCGGTGTCTGGTGCGCGTGATCTCGACGTGACACATGGCGCCTCCCGCAACCAGCTTGGCGCGTTCGTCATGTCTACCTTGGATGCCGTGTTGCAGTCCTTCGAGTGGATTGAACAGCAGTACCCGCAGCTCGTTACCTGGAAGGAGCACAACCATGACTAATCCGACAACCACCGCCGCCGAAGACCCGCACGCACTGCCGGAGGTCACCCTCGACCGCATCATCGAGGCGATGAAGACCTTCGACATCGAACTCGAGCCAGTCACCGGCCGCGACGATGCCGCCACTGCAAACCTCAACGGTCTGCCCTGCATGTTCGCCGTGTTGGAGAGCGTTGCCATCGTGCGCTGTGATGTGCCGACGGACGTCAACTACGCCAAGGCTGATGCAGGCCTTTTCCTGGCGGCCAACCAGATCAACTCCGTGGCCATGGGAGCCCGCGCGGTGATCGCGGACTTCGACGGCATGCTCCTCGTGCGCACTGAGGCCGACCTTCCGTGTGCGGCCGGTATGAATGACGAACAGTTGGCAGCCGCACTGCGCGCCTCCGTGGATGGTGTCATCAACGCGCAGAACGCTATGGTCGCCGCCGCCGAGGAAATGGCCAAGCTCGGTTCGGAATCCGCCGCGCAGGCGGGAGAAGGATCCGAGGCCGCCCAGGGTGAACAGCAGTGACCGATCTCCACGTGGTTGAGCCGGTCACCATCGACCGGCTGGCGCAGTTGTGCGAGCTTATCGACGCCGACTATGCCCTCATCGAGGCAGCACCTGAAGCCGACGAGGACGCGGCCGCCGACAACTCCCCGGCCGCGCGGCGCGTGCTGCAAACCGGTGTGCCCCATATCGCGGTGCACTGTGACCTTGACGCCGAGGGTGACGTGTTGAGCGCCTTCGCTTCCTGGGAAGGCACGCTTCCCGCACACTTGGAGCACGACGTGGCCGCCGCCGTGGCGGAGCTGAACTGGGCTAGCGTTGCACCGACGTTGAGTTATCTCGTGGAAGAGGATGCAAAGGGAAACGAGGAAATCCACCTAGGTGCTAACCGCGCCATGGCTGTGGGCGAAGGCCTCTCCTTGGCCCAGCTGGGCCACTTCTTGTTGAGTTCCCTGTCCAGCTTCGCGGAAATCTTCGATATCGTGGCGCAGCGCTTCCCGCAGGCAGTCACCTGGGATAAGAAGGAGCAAGCATGAGCCAAAACTCGACAACGAACCAGAATGCATCCGTAGGTTCTGATCCTTTCGATATCCTGTCCGGCTCGCCGCTGCCCACCGTGAGCCGGGATCGCGTGCTCACCGCGCTGAACAGCACCGAACTGGACATGGCGGCCACCGCGCACCCGGAGGATGCGACTACCGCAGTTGCCCGCCTCAACGATCTTGATTGGGTCATCACTGCGGAAGAGGGCCTTGTGCGCATCGAGTGCGTGCTCTCCACGCAGCTCAACGCCGACATGCTCCCCATCTTCCACGTCCTGTGCAATGAGTTCAATGCAGGCGCATTCGATGGGCGCGCGCTCGTCGGGCTGGTCGAGGATGAGGTGGAGCTGCGCGGTGACTCTTGCTTCGTCACCACGGCGGGCCTGAACGAGGACCAGCTCTTCCACGCGCTTAACGTGGGCGTGATTAATGCCCAAGAAGCGCTGCTCTCTGTTCTCGATACCTTCAACGCCGCGGCCCGTGAACTTGCCCGCGACGTCGATGACGCAGAAAGCGACTAGCTCTTAGTCGGCGTCCTTAATGCGCTGGCGCTCTACTTCCGGATCAAAGTCGGGCGCTGGCCATTCCAGGTCCAGGTGGCGTAGGAGATCCACGATGAGGAACTTCAGCGCCATCCGGGCATACTTCTTATTATCGGTGGGGATGACGTACCAGGGTGCGTAGTTTTCATCTGTGCGCCGAATGGCATCCTGATAGGCCGCCATGTACTCATCCCAATAGGCGCGCTCTTCCACATCGGAAGGGTCATATTTCCAGAACTTGTCCTCCCGTTCCGTGCGCTCCAGTAGGTTCTTCTTCTGCGCGTCCTTGGACAGGTGCAAGAAAACCTTGATGACCTTGACGCCCTTCGCCGTCAGATCCAGCTCATAGTCGCGGATGGCGTCGATGCGTCGGTCCACTTCTTCTTCATCGACCCACTCGTGTACGCGTTGGATGAGGACATCCTCGTAGTGTGAGCGGTCAAAGGCCACGATTTGTCCCGGCTGTGGGTCGTGTTTACGGATGCGCCACAAGAAGTCGTGTTCTAGTTCCTCCTCGGTGGGCTTGCCAAAGCTCACGGTCGTGGTTCCCTGAGGGTCAAAGGTGCTCAACACGTGGCGGATAGCCCCGCCCTTGCCTGAGGTATCCATGCCCTGCAAGACAATGAGTACCGCCGGGGCGTCCTCACCATAGCTGCGGCCATTGGCAAAAAGCCGTTCTTGGAGTTCATACAGCTCATCATCGTACTTGGAGAAGCGAGCGGCGAGCTCCTCCTTATCGCCGTCAAAACCGGGCGTTGCCGAAGCATCGACCGAATCAATCTGAAAATTCTTGCCAGCGCGCAGGGACAGTGCGTCCTCAATCTTGAATTTCGCCATGGGTCCCACCCTACCCAGGCGCTGTCTAAGCACCCAGAGTGAACAAGCCTCGCAGTAGTGCGATCAACGCACCCAAGCCGGCGAGCGAAAGCGAGAGCTTGTGCGCCTTATCGCGCGAGACCCGTCCGGCAATCTTCTTTCCTGAAAAGATGCCAACGCACATGCCAATTACCCCACAGGGCCACACCAGCCAGTGCAGTCCCTCGAAGCCGCCAGAACCCAAGAAGGATTTCGTTAGCACCGAGGACAATCCGCCGATAAAGAAACAGGGCTGCAAGGTTGGCGCGAGGACTTCCTTCGGCCACCGTGCTGCCTGCGCATACACCGTGATGACAGGGCCGGCCACGCCCGCGAGCGTGTTGGTGAACCCGCCCAAAATGCCCGCGGAAATGGCCGGGCCCGTACCGCGCATCTCCGGGACGAACTTTCGCCCGAAGACCACCACACCCAACGCGATCAACAAGGCCGCGCCAACGAGTACCAACAATGCTGCGGTATCAATACGCGCGATGAGCAGGGCTGCCGGGATTGAGCCGAGGATCATGAAGGGGCCGATGCGCAGCCACTTTCCCCAATCCACGTTCTCACGCATCGAATAGGTCGTGAGAACAGCGTTAAGGCAGGCCAAAACATTGATGACCATGATGCCTTCCACCGGGCCGAGGAAGAGGGTCAGGATTGGTCCACCAATGAGGCCAAGGCCCATGCCGGACACTCGTTGCAGGCAGGAGCCAGCTAGAACTGTGAAGAGAACAACGAGCGGTATTGCCAGTACAGACATGTCCCCTTAGCCTCGGTAGCGTTCCATGACAGCAGCAGCCACATGCTCCGGGAACATACCCTTGACGTCGCCTCCGTAGTGTGCCACCTGCTTGCACAGCGAGGAGGAAATGTAGCCATACTTCTCATCTGTTAGCAAGAAGACCGTATCGATTCCGGAAAGGCGCCGGTTCATCTGCGCCATGGGCAGCTCGTATTCATAGTCCAAGGAGGAGCGAAGGCCCTTCACAATCGTGTCTATGCCATGCGCGCTGGTGTAGTCCACGAGCAGACCGCCCCACCAGTCCACCTCGATTTCCGGGGCGACGGTACGGCGAATCAAATCCACGCGCTCCTCCACGCTGAACAACCCGGAAGGCTTGTCTGGGTTGCCCGTCACCAGCACCGTGACCTTGTCAAAGAGCTCGCTCGCACGGTTAAACACGTCAACGTGCCCTAGCGTGATGGGATCGAAAGAGCCGGGGCATACGGCGTGGGTCGGCATGGCTAGTCCTCCTGGTTGTCGGTGTGATTGGTGTCCGAGGTCTCCGCGTCGCGGTGATAAATCGCCATATCAAAACGCGCGATACCGAAGGTCCGCTTCTTGAGCTTCTGACCGGTGGGCTCGAAACCTTCCGGCCATTGTGTCTGGGGCGAATTTACATGGCGCTCGATGACAACAATCGCGGCATCATCCAGCACCGGCTCGATCGCAGCGAGAAGCCCGTCGACGTCATCGAAGCTATACGGCGGATCCGCGAGCACCATGTCGAAATAGCCGCGCGGTGCGGTGGCCAGGTAGGAGGAGGCATTCATTTCTCGTACCTCTACGCGCGGGTGCTTGACCACCCCAATGTTATGGCGGATGACCTTTACGGCCGCGGCGTTGTTCTCGACGAGGACGACTTCTTCGGCACCGCGGCTGGCCGCCTCCAGACCCAGCGCACCTGAGCCCGCAAACAGATCCAGCACGCGGGAATCAATGAAACCCCAACGCACGTTCAGAGATGAGAAAAGGCCCTCACGGGCACGGTCGGACGTGGGCCTAGTCCCGGCTTCGGGCACCTTAATGGTGCGCCCGCGGGCCTCCCCGGCGATGATTCTGGTCATGGCTTCTACCCTATCTCCCCTGTCCCTGCCGCGGAGACTCCCCTAGTTCTTCTCTAAAAAGCCCTGCTCATCGGCGCTCAGGTTGTGCGTCAACTGCTCCGCCAGGTCAGGATTGCGCTCAACCAATGCGGCGGCATCGGCATGCGTGCGCTCGATGATGTCCCTGTCATAAACAAGGTCGAGCAATTTGAGCGTGCGCTTCGTGCCGGATTGGAGTGTTCCCAAGATGTCGCCTTCGTGGCGTTGCGTGAGATCCAATTCGGCAAGGTCAAAGCCGGACGGCGTATCCGCAATGGCTTTGATACGTCGAAAGGACTTGCTGTCAGGCTCAGCCAGCGTATGCAGCAAACACACGGATTCGTTTCCGCCGCGGCCCACGCGCCCGCGCAGCTGATGCAACTGCGAGACTCCAAAATTCTCTGATTCACGGATGAGCATGACGGTGGCATTGGGCACATCGACGCCGACCTCAATGACCGTGGTGGCCACGAGGACGTCAATCTCCCCGCGGGCGAATCGCTCCATCACCTCATCCTTATCAGGCATCTTGCCGTGGAGCATCTCCACTCGAAGCCCGCGAAAAGGCAGGTTGCGCAATTGCACAGACATGGTTTCCACCCCGCCCTCGCCTTCAATTCGCGGGCAGACGATATAGGCCTGGTGGCCTTTGCTCACCTCTTCGCGAATGCGCTCGATGGCGCGTCGCACCCATTCCGGTTTCCATTCAGGCACCACCGCCGAGAGGATGGGTTTGCGCCCACCGGGCAGCTCCTTGAGCGTCGAGACTGCCAGGTCACCGAAGACGGTCATGGCAATGGTGCGCGGAATGGGGGTTGCTGTCATCACCAACACGTGCGGGCTGATGCCCTCACGCGTCTTGGTGCGCAGACTATCGCGCTGCTCCACGCCGAAGCGGTGTTGCTCATCCACGATGACCAGGCCAAGATCGAAAAACTCTACGCTGTCTTGGATGATGGCGTGGGTGCCGATGACGATATCGGCCTCACCAGAAACAATCTCCAGCAGCGCCTTGCGCTTCTCCGCCGTCTTCATCGACCCGGTCAAGACCGTAACGGTGACACCATCCGGAACGCTGGCGCTTATCGACGCCCCATGCTGCGCCGCCAGCACCTCCGTCGGCGCCAAGAGCGCGGCCTGCTTGCCGGCGTCTACCGCTTGCAGCATGGCACACGTGGCAACGAGCGTTTTTCCTGAGCCCACCTCACCTTGCAGCAGTCGCATCATGGGCGCGGTGCCGCAGAGATCAGCATCGATTTCGGCAATGACGCGGCGTTGGCCGTCGGTCAGCGCAAAGGGCAGCTCAGAAAGCAGCTCATCGCGGTAGCCCTCCAGAATGGCCGGCATCGGGGTTGCCGTGCGCGCCTTGACGTCGCGCTGACGGAGGGCCATGACCAATCCGATCGACAAGGCCTCGTTGTATTTCAGGCGCTGGATGGCGCGTTCCGGCCCGCTGTCTCCCGGTTCGTGGATTTCGCGCACGGCTTGATCCAGGGTGACCATCATCCGATAGTCCAGCGGCTCCGGAATAGGCGAGGTGTGTTCGAGCACCTTGTGGATGGCACCCATGATGTACCACGACGTCACCTTCCCGCTGGCCGGGTAGACGGGGATCCATTCACGTTGCAAGAAGGTGTCTAGTGAACCGAACTGGGAGAGCTTTTTGAGCGAGCCTGTCCCCTGCCCGGTTGCGCTATCCAGTAGGGACTCCTGATAGCGGCCGGGATCAAGGATGAGAAAGTCGGGGTGCTGCAGGCTGGGATATCCGCGAAAGTATTTCAGCTTGCCGGAGAGCATGACGCGCATACCTCGGCCCAGCACGCGCTGGACGTAGTGCGCGTTAAAGAAGGAGGCTTGGACTCCGTTATCCATGTAGAGGATAAACACCATGGCTTTAGAGGTGTGCTTGACGCGGGCCTCCTCAATGACGCCGGTGATGGTGACGTGATCTCCGTCCTCGGCACCGCCGAGGCCCACGTCCTTGTTGTGGCGGATATAGTCACGCGGATAATGGCTAAGCAGCTCCCCGCACGTGGTGTAGCCGAAGGCGCGCTTGAACGCCGCGGCATCCTTCTTCGCCAGTACTTCCGTCAGCGCCCGATCGTCTTGCCATCCCAGCATGGTCTACTCCACCCCGATCTCCGTGCGCAATCCGGGAACTCGAAGCACAACGACGTCGACACCAAGAATCTGCGTCAACTCTTCAGCATCGATGTCACAGCCGGACAACACAGTGATTTGTTCGCCCCCATAGGCCAACTGGGTGCGGCATGCCGCGATGATGCCGTCGAGGCTTTCTGTTTCCGGATGAGCCACCCGCATGGAACGCGCGGCATCGGACATAGCGGCCACTACTTCGGCCGAACGAGAGGGGTTGGGCGAATACACCGATAGCGCGGCGAGCCCGGCCACGATGGAGCCAGTCGGTATGACTGTCGCCCTGCCTGGATCCCCACCGCACCCGTTGGGCAGGAAAAGATCGCCTACCGCAGCGTTCTCTAGATCCTCGCCGGGCCCAATTGCTCGCGCCCCAGCCTTCTCAAATAGCTCCCGCGCGGCACCTTCGGGCACCGCGGCAAAAATGCGCCGCTGCGGGCTCTCGCCCTCGCTGTGCTTCGTGGCGCACGCCCCCGCCTCTGCGGGCGGCAGCGCTTCGAGCCGCAGGTTGCTGACCTTTCCCAGGCCGTAGGCCTTTTCGATCACCGTGCCGGCCTCAGAACTATGGATGTGAACGCTGCCAGAGGTGTCCGTCGCCCGCGCGATGACGAGGCTATTGCCCAGCGGGGCCAAGGTTTGTTCAACCTCAGCGAGGTTTCCCTCAAAGAAGAAGACGGCTTCGATCTCTGCGAGCTTCTCAGGTTTCTCTGGCGCCGAAACGCTCAACGGCTGGTTGGTGGGTTCTTCACCGGTGACCTGTGCAAGGAGGCACTCCAGCAGAATCACGAAGCCGGTACCGCCGGCATCCACGACACCTGCCTCGCGCAGCGCGGGCAGTTGCGACGGAGTCTGCGCCAAGGCCTGCCGTGCGGCGTCGAGTGCCGCGACCAGGATGCCGTGTAGCTGGGCACCGGGCTGCCCGGCGGCCTCACTGGCAGCGGCCGCCGCAGCGCGCAAAACGGTAATGATGGTGCCTTCTACTGGGGCGGCAAGCGCGCGATCGACCAACGTGACAGCCAGCGTCAAAGCATCAGCGAGGACCGCACCATCTACGCGCGAGTCCGTTGTGGCATCGGCAACGCCACGCAGCACCTGCGAGAGCACCATCCCCGAGTTGCCGCGGGCACCGCGCACCGAGCCGATGGCCAATGCTTCGGCGACGTCCGCCTCACCCTTATCGGCCTCCGCCAAGGCGGACTCCATGGTGTGCGCCATGTTGGATCCCGTATCCGAATCGGGCACCGGGAAAACGTTGAGGGCATTGATTTCAGCGCGGCGGCGCTGCAGCTCCTCCACGGTTCGTGCGGCCCACTCGTGCAAACCACGAGCATCCAACTCGGCGGGATATGACATGGTGGCTAGTTTACAAGCGCCAGTCCACCGCGGGGACGCCACGGGCTTCTAAGGCCGCGTTTGCGCGGGAGAAAGGGCGCGAGCCGAAGAAGCCACGCCGCGCTGACAACGGCGAGGGATGCGGGGAAGTAATACAGTCCGTGCCCGGTAGGAAGGCCTGGCAGGACTGGGCGTCGCGGCCCCACAGGATGGCCACGATATCGCGCCCCGCCAGCGCCCTAATGGCGGCCTCGGTAATCGCCTCCCACCCGAGGCGGCGGTGCGAGCCCGCCTGGCCCGGGGCCACGGTGAGTACCCGGTTGAGCAGTAGCACGCCCTGGTCAAACCAGGCCCGCAGGTCACCATCGGCGCGGCCGGGGATGCCGAGGTCGGCGCCAAGCTCGGCGTAGATATTCTTCAGCGAACGCGGGGCCGGAACACCCGGCCGCGTGGAAAAGGACAAGCCCATGGCATGCCCCGGTGTGGGATAGGGATCCTGGCCCACGATGAGCACCCGCACGTCCTCGAGGGGCATCGACAGGGCGGCGAAGACGTCCTCGGCCGGTGGCAAGAACTCTGCCCCAATCGAGCGCTCGATGCGTGGGAGGTTGTCCTCCAAGGCCTGCCTGATGTGCGGCATCCAAGAATAGTGGATGTGAGAAGTATCGATGTGGCTCACGCAAATCCCTCCCAGCCCTCGCTATAGCGAGGTTCCTCTCCATTGATAGTTACTCCGGTGCCGCGCATCACCCGGCCAATTTCCCGGAACCCAGAGGGGGCAGCCTTAAACGTCGTAGCCAACAGCGTGTGGTCCTCCCCACCCGCCAAGACCCACTCCCAAGGGTCGATGCCGAGCACCGCACCGGCGGCGGCCACAAGCGGATCGGGGGCAATGGCGCCGCGGTCAAAATCGATGCGCACCCCGGAGCGCTCGGCCAAGTGCCCCACATCGCGCACGAGTCCATCCGAGTTATCCGTCATCGCGGTCGAGCCGGTTGCCCGAGCGATGACGCCGCGCCCGGGTGCGAGGGTGGGCGCGCAGTGGGCGTCGATCAGCGGCCAGAGCTCGTCCAGCTCCGGGGGCAGCGCGCGGCCAAAACGTTGTAAGAGGGCCAAGCCCGCTCCGGAATACCCAATCTTGCCGTGCGCCACTAGCTTCTGGCCCGCACGCGCACCATCCAGAGTTAACGGTGCGCCGCTTCCGCCCAAAGAGCCCATCGCTGTGACGTTGATGACCAGGCTGTCGCTGCGGGTCAAATCACCGCCGACCAGCTCGGCGTTGTACACCGCGCAGCGCTCAGCAATGCCTTGCGCTATTCCACGCACGAAATCCACCGGGGTATCGCCCGGGGCGGCGATCGCCAGAAGCGCTGCAGTGGGCCGAGCCCCCATTGCCTCAATATCGGCAAAGTTGCGCACGATGGCCTTGTGACCGACTTCCGCGGCGGTGGACCAGTCCCGCCGAAAATGCCGGCCTTCCACCATCATGTCCGTCGAGGCCACAGTGCGTGAATTAGGCGCCGCCGGATAAAGCACCGCGGCATCATCGCCGTTGAGCGCGCTCGGCGCTGCGGTGACGATTTCATGGATAACGTGCCGTTCGCCGGCTTGGTCGAGGGTATGGGATAAACCCACCGTCACGGACTCCTTTTCCTTGCGCAGATGGCGCACCATTCTGGTATGCCTTCAACGTTCGTTCTTCTTGGGCTATCAGCGATAGGATAAGCCCCTATGGATACCCAATTTAACCGCACCGCTATATACATCTCACTCGGGATTGCCATCGCGATGGTCTTCGCGGTGATTTTTGGGGCAAAGTACGTCATCACCAGCGCCGCGCAACAGCCGGTGGCGCTGCCTCCCACTCCGTCTGAAGCAGCGGACTCCCCCGAATGCGCCGCTGTCGTCGACGCTCTGCCGGAAAAGCTCATGGGATACTCACGGGTCAAACTCGTCGACCCAGCCCCGGCGGGTGCCGCAGCCTGGACGAAGAGCTCGGAGGACAAAGTAACTCTGCGCTGTGGCGTTGACCTGCCGCAGCAGTTTACGGATTATTCCCAGACCATCGAGGCCGACGGCGAATCCTGGTTGCAGGTCATTGACGCCACCCCCGGCTCGAACCTCACGACGTGGTACAGCACCCAGCGCACTCCTGCGGTCGCCGTGACTACGCCTACAGGCGACGCACAGTCCGACGCCCCGCAAGGGCTAACAGAAGCCCTCAACAAACTAGATAAGAAGCCTCAAGACCCCAATCCGGCACCGCTATCCAAACTCAAGGCAGGTCCGGATTCCATGTGCCCCGCACTGGACAAGGCTCTGCCAGACTCACTCGCAGAGGGCTATACGCGCCGCACGGATGCTGGCGATAAGAACACCTGGGTCTACAGCGCGCCGGGCTATGAGGAAATAGTTGTGCGCTGCGGTGTCGCCGCTCCGGAGAACTACCGCGCGGGCGTTCAGCTCCAGCAGGTTAATGACGTCCCTTGGTTCGAGGACACCACGCTGGCGGAAGGCACCACGGCCGGCACGTGGTTCGCGCTCGGCCGCGCGGAGGACCTCGCGCTGTCTGCCCCGCAAGAAGCGGCGAACTCGGCACTGGTGCGGCTTAGCGACGCCCTCGTTGAAGCCACCCCCGCTCAGTAGGTGTCGCGGCCTCTTTCTTCACCACCTTCCTTTCGCGCACTGCTCAGGGACTAGGAACGCGCGAGGGCGGTCTGGATGAGAGTATCGAGCAGCTCGGCGTAACCCACTCCCACGGCGGCGAAGACCTGCGGGTACATCGAAATCGGCGTGAATCCAGGGAAGGTATTGATCTCGTTGATGCAATAAGAGTCTTCGCTAACGAAGAAATCCACGCGCGACAGCCCCGTTGCGCCCAGCGCCCGGAAGGCCTCGATGGCGCGCTGACGCAGCTCGTCGATGAGCTCCGCGCTCAGCGGCGCAGGAATCGCCGCCGACACTCCCTCATCGATGTACTTGGCGTCGAAGTCATAAAAGCCTTCCTCCGACTCGGTGGTCCCCAAAAGCTTGGCCGGAACAGAGGCTTGCAGGCTTCCGTCCGGGTGCTCGAGGACGCCCACCTCAACCTCGTCTCCGCGGATCTCTGGCTCGACTAGGACCTTGTCATCGGACTCATAAGCCAGGGCCAGCGCCGCGTCAAAATCTTCCCACGCGGAAACCTTGGAGACACCGATGGAGGAACCGCCCCGCGCCGGCTTCACGAAGACAGGCAAACCAAGGCGCTCTTTCTGAGCATCATTCAGCGTATCTCCACCGCTAAGCACTTCTTGGGGTGCGACGGGAAGACCTTCGGCCACCAGGAGCTTCTTGGTGAACTCCTTGTCCATACCCACCGCAGAGGCCAGTACGCCCGCGCCGACGTAGGGGATTCCGGAAAGCTCAAAAAGGCCCTGTACCGTGCCATCTTCCCCATAGGGTCCATGGAGAACCGGAACGATGACATCCACCTCTGTGTAGTGCTCGTGGCGGGTGACATTGTGGATGCGCCCCCGTGTTGCGGGGTTGAGAGATAGTGCCAACTCATCGTGGAGTTCCACCTCAGGCAGGCGCCCATCGACAATGGCGAGGCCCGCGCGGTTGCCCTGGGTCCAGGTGCCTTCCCGCGTGATACCGATCGGCACGACCTCATACTTTTCCGGATCTAGGTGCTCCATGATCGCGCCGGCGGAAATGCACGACACCGAGTGCTCGGAGCTGCGGCCGCCGTACACAACGGCTACGCGCACAGGTTTCGCTTCAGTCATACCGAGCAACTTTACTCGGCTTTACTCAGCTTTCTTGGTACGACCCATCAGAGCGACGATCATGTCGTCGACAGTCACGCCGCGGTGACACACTCCATAGACCGCCTGGGTAATGGGCATCTCCACGCCCGCGCGCTGCGCCAACCTAAAGATGGAATCGGAAGAGATAACGCCTTCCGCGACCTGCCCGTTGGTGGCCGCGGTAGCTTCCTCCAGAGTCCCGCCCTGGCCAAGGCGGTAGCCAAAGGTTCGGTTGCGCGAAAGCGTCGAGCTGCACGTCGCCACCAGGTCACCCATTCCAGCTAGTCCAGAGAAGGTAAATGGATCCGCGCCCAGTTTCACACCAAGGCGGGTAATCTCAGCCAGCCCGCGCGTGATAATGGTCGCCATCGTGTTATTGCCCAACCCCTTGCCAGCGGCCATACCACACGCAAGAGCAATAACGTTCTTGCAAGCGCCACCAATTTCTGCGCCGATAACATCGGTGTTGGTATAGGGGCGGAAATATGGAGCGGCAGCTGCGTGCTGGACGGCCTCCGCGCGAGCAGCATCGCTGCAGGCAATAACCGTGGCAGCCGGCTGTTCCTGGGCCACCTCCTTGGCCAAGTTGGGCCCTGAGAGCACGGCAATGCGGCCAGTGGATACGCCGGCGGCGTCCGCGATGACCTCGCTCATCAAGTTAAGCGTGGCTTTCTCCACGCCCTTCGAAATTGAGACCAAGGTAGCGTCCTCCGGCAAGAGCGGCGCCCATTTCTCCAGGTTTCCGCGAAGGGTCTGAGAAGGAACGCCGAAGATGACGATGTCTGCGGCTTCCAAAGCAGCGGCGGGTTCGGTGGTTGCCCGGATCGACTCAGGCAGTAAGAGCTCCGGGAGATAGTCCGGGTTTTCGTGGCGCGTGTTGATGGTGTTTGCCAGTTCCTCGCGGCGCGCCCACAAGCTGACGTCATTGCCGGCGTCAGCAAAGACTTTCGCCAGCGTGGTTCCCCACGAACCCGCGCCCATTACTGCCACGTTTGCCATGTGCCACCTCACGATCAATTCCACTGCATCGACTTTTCCCATTAAAGCACGCCCGGCATTGAAATACGTTCGGCGCGTAAAGCTGCATCGTGGCGGCGAGTGGAGGAAGATGGAGAAGGTCACAAGCTACAGGCACAAAGGAGCAGCATGCCCAAGGCAAAGAACATGCATGAGACGGATAAAGATATCCGATCGGAGGTCTTCATCTCTGGTCGCCACCAGGAGATCCCTGTCGATCCGGCGGATGAGTTCAAGCGGACGACACTTGCCGCTGGCGCGGTTCTCTGGCGTGGGGATCCACACGATCCGGAGGTTGCTATCATCCACCGCCCGCACTACGACGATTGGTCGCTACCTAAGGGCAAGGTCGATCCGGGCGAATCCCTTCCCGTCACCGCCGCGCGCGAGATCTTCGAGGAAACCGGCTACACCGTGCGCCTGGGCAAGCTCATTGGCAAGGTGGCTTATCCCGTTCAAGGACGCACGAAGGTTGTCTACTACTGGCTGGCACGTGTACTCGACGGCGAATACACCACGAATTCGGAGACCGATGAGCTGCGTTGGATGACAATCGACGAGGCCTGCACGCTGCTCTCCTACGACGTTGATACGCAGGTGCTGGCGAAGGCCAAGAAGCGCCTACGCCTGGCTCCGACGACGCGTGTGCTGTATGTGCGCCATGCACGCGCTCACCAGCGCCGCTCCTGGGAGGGCGATGATGACCTGCGCCCGCTGGATAAGAAAGGCCGCCGCCAAGCAGAGATGCTCGTGCCGATGCTCACGCCTTTTCACCCGACCGCCATTTACAGCGCCCCACCGCAGCGCTGCCAGCACACCGCCGCACCGTTGGCGGATGAGCTCGGCATGGACATCGCTGTGAACAAAGCATTTGGCGATGATGTTTTCACCGAATCGCCTGAAGCCGCCCGCGCGGCCTTCCAGCGCGTTGTTGACGGCGGCGGTGTCCCCGTCATTGTGAGCCAGGGACTAACCATTCCGGGAATTATCGAATCCTACGCGCCGAAGTTCATCACGACTCCCATCGACGAGCTCAAGTTCAAGAAGGCTTCGGTGTGGGTGCTCTCCTTCAACGACGGTGAACTTACCGGCGCAGACTACCTCGCTAGCCCGCTGCCCGTGCGATAAGCACTACATCGCCACTTCACTAGGTACCTTTCGCCGCCCTGCTGCTCTATTCCCACCGCACAGCAGGGCGGCGCTGCATAGCGCGGGTGAAAAGGACCATCCCCAAAGCCCAGATCGGGTAGGCGGCAAGGAAGCCGACGATGGGGATAAATATGACAAAGCTCGTGATGAGGGAACAGATCAAGATAAAGAGCAGCGATTGCCCAAGGTTCTCAATGACCAAGTTCAAAGCCTCCCGGAAGCACTCCATGAGAGGCTTATCCGGGGCATCAGCCTTGATGACAGGCGCTGGCCACAGAAGCGCAAAGAGAATCAGTCCGGGGAAGCCGCCCGCAATTGTTCCGAGCATTGCCAAAATAAAGAAGCAAGCATAGACGCCGGCGCAACCATTCAGCTGGGCAAACCTAAAGTAGTCGCGGAAGGTGACCTTCTCCCCATCAGCGATCTTCCGGGAGCCATTAAAAAGGTTCGCCATCAGCCAGAAAAGATAAGCGAAGGCGGCTAGCACCATGACAACCATGAGAGGGATCCCCACGGTAGTCGCTAAAGGCTCGATGTCCGTGCCATTTCCTTCCATTACTGCGAATACACCGCCTACAACGGTTCCCGGCACAAGAAGAAGAGCAAACGTGATAATGAGATGCACCAGCATGGCCAGCATTCCTGGCACCGGTTGCTTTAAGTAACCCTTGAATGACTGGCCCAGAATATCCATGGCGTCAATGGGCGGTACGCCTGCCCCGCCGGGTGGGTTGCCAGGTACTGCGCCGGGCTGGTGGTACCCGTAGCTTCCCGTCTGCTGGTAGCCGTAGCCGTTGGGTTGCTGGTAGCCGTAACTCCCGGATTGTTGATAGTCGTAGCCACCGGGCTGGTGATAGTCGTAGCCACCGTACCCGGTGTTGCCGTCGAATTGATTGCCGTTCTCTCTGCTAAAGCCGTCAAAAGGATTAGTCATGCGGAGGATGTTAACGGCGCTATGTGCACCGCGCCACAGGAGGCGGGGAATACTACCCCACCGATGCCGCCTCCGCTAAGACGCAAGGACGCGCGGTTTGAATCCCGGGCGCTTGGATTCAAAGGCATCGATATCGTCCTCGTTACGCAAGGTCAGGCCGATGTCGTCGAGCCCCTCCATAAGGCGCCAACGGGTGTAGTCATCGATATCGAAGGTATAGCTATTGCCGCCCACGGTAACCGTGCGCGCCTCCAAGTCGACGGTGGTTTCGGTCTCCCCGGCCTCCAGCTGCTTCCAGATAAGCTCAATGTCTTCTTGTTCCATGAGTCCCGTCAGCAAGCCTGCTTTACCGGAGTTGCCGCGGAAGATATCTGCGAAGCGCGAGGAGAACACCGCCTTGAAGCCGAATTCCGCAAGCGCCCACACCGCATGCTCACGGGAAGAACCGGTACCAAAGTCCGGGCCTGCGAAGAGCACGGAGCCTTCTTTAAACGGTTCCTGGTTGAGCACGAAGTTCTTATCGCTGCGCCAATTGGAGAACAGGCCGTCGGCAAAGCCGGTGCGCTTCACGGATTTCAGGTAACGCGCGGGAATAATCTGGTCGGTGTCCACATTGGAGACACGCAGCGGAACGCCGACGCCCGTGTGAGTAATAAACTTCTCCATTGTCTTTTTCCTTTCCTTAAGCGCCGGCGAAAGCGGAATCGTCGATGTCTGCTGGTGCGGCCAGGTGGCCCAGAACGGCAGTTGCCGCAGCGACGGCCGGGGACACCAGGTGGGTGCGGCCACCAGGGCCCTGACGGCCCTCAAAGTTGCGGTTGCTTGTCGACGCCGACCTCTCCCCCGGCTTCAGCTGGTCCGGGTTCATGCCCAAGCACATCGAGCAGCCAGCGGTGCGCCACTCGGCGCCGAAGTCGGTGAAGATCTTGTCCAGCCCTTCCTCCTCAGCCTGGGCCTTGACCACGGCCGAAGACGGAACCACCATCATGCGGGTATCAGCCGCGATGCTGCGCCCCTTGACCACTTCGGCGGCCGCGCGCAGATCCTCGATGCGCGCGTTCGTGCACGATCCAAGGAAGACCGTGTCGATCTGGATATCGCGCAGCGGCGTGCCGGGTTTCAGGTCCATGTAGGCCAAGGCCTTCTCGACGGCGGCTTTTTCGCCGTCGTCGCCGCACTCCTCTGGGTCGGGCACCGCAGCGCTCAATGGCAAGCCCTGTCCCGGGTTAGTACCCCAAGTCACGAAAGGCGTCAGCGCGGAGCCGTCGATCTCCACGACGGTGTCGAATTCGGCGCCGTCGTCAGTCGGCAGCGTCTTCCAGTACTCGACGGCCGCGTCCCAATCTTCTCCTTGGGGTGCGAACTCACGGCCCTTGACGTACTCAAAAGTGGTCTCATCCGGAGCCACCATGCCGGCGCGGGCACCGGCCTCGATGGACATATTGCAGATGGTCATGCGGGCTTCCATCGACATCTTGCGAATGGCCTCACCGCGGTACTCGATGATGTGGCCTTGGCCGCCGCCGGTGCCAATCTTGGCAATGATCGCCAAAATCAAATCCTTGGCGGAAACGTCCTCCGCCAGCTCACCGCTGACCTCGATGGCCATTGTTTTAAAGGGCTTAAGTGAAAGTGTCTGGGTGGCCATGACGTGCTCCACCTCAGAGGTACCGATGCCCATGGCAATAGAACCGAAGGCGCCGTGCGTCGACGTGTGCGAGTCACCGCACACGATGGTCATGCCGGGCTGGGTAATGCCCAGCTGAGGACCCACTGTGTGAACGATGCCCTGTTGCGCATCACCCATCGAATGCAGGCGCACGCCGAACTCTTCACAGTTCTTGCGCAGCGTGGATACCTGCGTGCGGGAGACCTCATCCTTGATTTCTAAAAGGTTGCCGGACTTAATACCCACGGTCGGAACGTTATGGTCCTCAGTGGCCAGGTGCAGCTCTGGGTGACGCATCCTGCGACCGGCCAGGCGAAGACCATCGAAAGCCTGCGGGCTGGTAACTTCATGCAAGAGCTGGAAGTCAACATAAAGGAGATCGGGCTCACCGTTCTCACCTTTACGCACGACATGGTCGCGCCATACCTTCTCTGCGAGTGTCAGTTTCTCAGTCATGTGCCTCTCCACTTGAAATCTCAATTAATGGGACGTAGATTTCATTATATGGGAGAGTATAGCGCAGTATCAGGAATTAAGGTATTGGATCGCGCGGTAGCCATCATGATGGCCGCGACCAATCAGCCTTCTACGCTCAACGAGCTTTGTGAGACCACCGGCCTGCCTCGGGCAACGGCACACCGTCTCGCCACAGCGCTCGAGGCGCACCGAATCCTCACCCGCACCCCCGATGGAAAGTGGGGCGCTGGGCCGGCCCTACCCGGCAACCGTGATCGCATAATCGAAACCGCAGGCCCCATTATGGAGGAGCTTCTCGACGCCACCGGTGAGTCCGTCCAGCTTTACGAACTCTCCGGCACCACGCGCACGTGCATCGCCACGCGTGAGCCGGAGATCGGACTCCACAACGTGGTGCCCGTAGGCCGCCAGCTTCCACTCACCTCCGGTTCCGCCGCCCGCGTCTTCGCCGCCTTTGCTGATGTCCATGTTCCCGATGCCATCTTTAGTGAGCACGATGTCGAGCTCGCGCGCACCAACGGCTACTCCGAATCCATCGAAGAGCGCGAGTCAGACCTCGCTTCCGTTTCCGCCCCCGTCTTCGACGGCGCAGGAAACTTCATCGCCGTCCTTTCCGTCTCCGGTTCCGCCGAACGCTTCCGCCCTTCCCCGGCAGAAAAGTTCGCAGATGTCCTGGTTAGCGCATCCAACCGCTTAAGTGCCGCACTCTCCAATGGCACGCCACGCGACGGCCACCGCTAAGACAACCCGCTAAGAACTGGCCACTTAGCGCAGCGCAATGCAGCGCAGAGGAGTCTAAAGCCTCGAGGCTGCGTTCCTAAATACCGAGACCGAAATACATCGCAAGGCCGCGCAGCCCTTCCGGTCCCGCGCTACTCGTCGAGGACAATGCCTCACCTGTTTCTTGGGCCACCCGGACTGGATTTCCTGGCTCCCGGTTGGGGCGGCGCGGCACCCAACCCTGATGTGGCAGGCGCGCTAGTTCATCCGCATGTGGCATGCGCGCATAATTTGAGAATGTAACTGTCCGGCCGTCCCGGTTAGCCTGGGTAATCCCCTGGTAGATGCCCACAACGCCCGGCTGCCCTGGGACGGACACTGCTCCACCGCTATCCCCAGGCGCCAGCGACACATCGGCCGCATAGTTCATGCCCGGAAAGACACCCGGCCCCTTCACCGCGGTGCCACACTGACGCGACGCGGCCTGTCCGTCGAAGCACACCGTTGAGCCTTCACCAGGCACCGGTGCCATGCCATCCCCGGTGAGCGGGTTGCCTGCCGAATAGGTTCCGCCGGCGAATTGAATATAGGCCAAGTCATGCCCCGCTGCCCCCGAGGGCGTGAACCAACGCAACGTTCCTAGGTGCTGGCCTGCTTCGTTATACACTTGTTCGCCATTTAAGCCACAGTGCGCCGAGGTCCACGCCCGATTAGCCTCGACGTAACCAACAGTGCACAACGCGCCATCAGAAGCCGCGATCTTTTGTCCTTGCCGAACCGGCACCCCCTCAGCAGCGGTCGCGGGGGCGGCGAGAGCAAAGGCCAGCGAGCATGCGCCAGCCATGAATGCAAAGCCTGGTAAGACACGGGAAAAGCGAAGTTGCGGAGACCTTTTCATCATCACCCCACTCTAGCCTGGGCTAGGCCAATTCTCCCTTCACGCCCCGCGTTCAGCTCCGGCGATACCCCCACCCACCCCCGCTATTGAAAGTGTATTGGAAACGCGCTTTACTAACATTGACAGCTACTGAAAATGTAGTGAAAATCCCCGACCTCCAGGAGGAGCCATGACCCACACCATCCACGACGAGCACACCCACGTCCACGGCGAAGGCTGCGGCCACGTCGCCTTCCCGCACGGCGATCACACCGACTACGTACACGACGGCCACATTCATCGCGAGCATGAAGGCCACTGGGACGAGTGCGAGGCATCCGAGCACACCGTTCACGATGCCCACGAACACGAGCACGGCGAGGGTTGCGGGCACGTCGCTATTCCCCATGGCGACCACGTGGACTACCTGCATGATGGTCACCGCCACGCGGCACATGACGGCCACTGGGATTGCCACTAAGAGCTACCCCGATTCTGTTTATTGAGCTGCCCACTCTGAGTGCACGTCACTGTTATTGGGCAGCTTTCCCCGTTTTCCCCAGCGCATCGCCACACATCTCGTTAGGGTGGGCTTTATGACTTCCACGCGCGCCCACCGTCCCATCGCAGCTTTTGCAGCCATAATCACCGCCGGTGTTCTAACAGTCGGATGCTCCACGTCATCCGAGATGGCAGCGCCGTCGAGGACGGAAACGGCATCGGGTGAGCCAACGTTTGAGAACACTTACCCGGCATTTCAGCCGCTTAACGATGACGCTGAGCTTCACGTTCCGAACACTGTCGACGAGGCAGCCCCCGACGACCCTGAACCAACCTTGCCGGACAACGCAGGCAATCAGCCTGCGGACCAGGCTCAACAGCCGGATACTCAAGCGCAGGACATACAAGGAGCCCAAGCTGCCCAACCAGCCACAGGCCAACACCAGACTTCTCCGACTGCACAAACAGCCACGTATAACAGCCTTTCTGAACAACTCCCCGAGGGCGACGCCAACGGCGCGTCAGTCAACGTTTACGGCACGCCCGCCACTGTGTGCCAGATGGGCGATGGCTATAACATCGCTTTCGTCATGGCCGGTACGAACACCAGTTGCGATTTCGCCCGTTCCACAGCAGGCCGCTTGATGACCTTGGCGCCAGGCTCTAAAGACGACCTCCGGTCCTTCATCCCCGGACAGGTCACCGTCAACAGCCCCATTACCCAACAGAACTATTCACTGACATGCCAAACCGATGAGCACGAGGTCATTCGCTGCACCGGCGGCAATAACGCTGAGATCCTCATTGTCTAGTCTTTAGCCCAAACCGAAAAGGCGGCGAGCATGACGCTTGCCGCCTTTTATTTTGGCGGTTTCACGAAACTCCCTCACCAGTCTGAACCCCTGGCCTGCTAATACCCCTGCACCACAGAATTTCGGGGCTTGCACCACGAAAAGGCGGCTACCAGCTTCGACATTCACAGACATGATTGATTGCCAGGGGAAGCTATTACGCTACGCAATTACCTAGCGGTTACTGTTTTGGTTTCACTACGGGTTTCAATCCTGTTGTAGAATAATCGTATGCCAACTCTAAAAATTTACCCCAACGATCCATTAGCTCTTGTTTCATGTCAGATCGACATTAAAGTGGAAAAAATCCCAACACTTACGACAAGTCGCGAGCTGCAAGAATTCTTACCGGAGCGTAAAGACCTGCTCTCTCACCAAATCAAGATCGATCAGGAGTCTCCGGAAGCCGCAACTACTAAAGTAATTTCGTCCCCGAGGTGGCTGTCCCGAGATAGAAGAATGCATCATTATTTGCAGTTTTCCCCGCTCGATCCCGATGGATCGATAATCGTCACCGCAGTAGTTGAAACCACCGACTACAAAGGGTTTGAAAAATTCAACCAACTTGTATCCGCCGCCATAGAAAACTTACTTGACTCAGTTCAAAACCCAGATCTTAGGCGAATTGAACTTAGATACCTCGATGAGCTTCGCGTACCCTCAGACAGCACCACTGGTCATATCGATTGGCAGCTCTGGGTTTCGGAGGATTTGCTGCGTCCTCTCAAACCAATTCGTAACTTTGTTCAAAGCCCCATCCCGCTACAAACTTTGTCTGTCCTACAGGCCGAAGATGATAAATTTGTGAAGATCCGACACGGGCAGGGTCAGGGATATGAATTTGAGGGTGTAAATGACTTTTCCCGTGAATTGCCATCACCTGGGCCGTATTTTCTGCTAGATATCACAACCGAGTCGTTTTTTACCCCCGAAACTCCTCTCCAGGCTTTGCCTCAAAAACTTGACGATCTCCACACTACAGCTCGCGGAGTATTTGAATCCCTAATAACCGATAAATTCCGAAAAGAGGTACTTGAAAATGACCGACACTCTAAATAAAATCACAGACCTTTCTCTAGAAACATTCCCATCCCAGCGGGGCACACTTAACCCCTTATCAAAGCTAGTAGAGGACGCAGGATACTTAAGCACAAAAGCTCAGGTTGTTTCTTCTGAAGCTGACCAAGTTCATGAAGACTCTCAAATAAAGTATTGGAGAGTAACGACCAATGAGATGCGCAAACGTCCAGCACTAGAACTCCTTGAAACGTTGGCAGATGAAGGATTTTCTTGGCGGCACATCGCACAGATGATCGGTGTCTCCGTCCCTGCAGTTAGAAAATGGCGAAATGGGTCCAAAGTGTCACCTGATAGTCACCTTGAGCTGGCAGCGACAACCGCCCTAACCCACATAATTTCGACGCAGTATATTGTTCCTGATGTCGCATCGTGGTTCGAAATTCCAATCATCAAGGGCATACCAATTACACCAATTGATTTATATTCTTCCAACCGACCAGACCTAGTTTTTAGGTTAGCAACACAGCATTCTGATCCTGAAGAGATCATGACAAGATTCAATTCTCAATGGCGAGAAGAGTACAAATCTAACTTTAAGGCTGTTATCGCAAATGACGGCTCCTACTCGATAGTGCCGGTCGATTCCCCCGAAAAGGATTAATAAGAGTTCCAATGTCTATTAGCCTTGAAAGTCCATTTCGTAATGGAAAGTTAACTGGGGAACAGCTCTATTTGGCACAGGGCAACGATGTAAGTCCTTATCGGCCCGTTCTCACCGGTGATGTGTTTCTCATTAAGCTCAGCGCTGATCCTTCCGCTAAAGCCCGTCCCGTCGTTATCCTGCAACATCCATGCTCCATGCGATCTAATGGGATCACTCTGCGTTCGAGACTCTTAGTCGCTCAAATAAAGAAGACGAAGCCATGGGTCGAATCAGACTGGCAACGTTATTTTGCCAAAATGGAACTGCCGCAGCTCGAATATGCGGCCCCAAGCGGTAAGAACTGGTCTGCTAGCTTTGACGACTTACATCTGGTGTCTTCGGACCAGCTAACGGAGCGTGTCGCTTGTCTATCTCCCCTAGGAATAAATCTCTTGCTTCAACGGTGGGTACATTACTCGTCCAGAGTGGTAATTCCCACAAAGAACTTTCAAGAGGCCACAGAACCATTCCTCACCGAGACTGATTTGGTCGAAGAGTGGTGTGAACACTTCGGGAGTTCCACACCTGAAGAAATAAATCTGCAGACAAAGCGATGTTTGGAGTGGTTACGTGAGGGTCCTGAACCAGACTTAACTCGGCAGAAGCGGCTCCAATCTAGTCAAGAAAGAGCACCAGTCCGCAAAGAAATGCGCCAGTATTTGAAGAACCTCTAATTAGTCCAGTTAAAAACTCACAGGGTATCCCACCCAAGTGACACTACGACTTGTGAGGGTTTCAGTTTGCGTAATCTATCGCCACACGCGGCGAATCTGGGCGATTAGTGAAGAACTATTCCTGCTCCCAGGAATTGGCTTCATATTTCAACTCGGATCTCTTTTGACTTCTATCATAAGAGTGAAAAAGGGCCGATGCCCATTTGAGCAAGATATATAGCCTACGTTCCCGGATCCGAGCTCTTTCAAGATGCCGCCTTGCTACACTTCTACTAATGATATTTCGTATCTTGCTTAGCTTGAACTTTGGACCTCGACCCTAAATTAAGCCACCCCCTCACCGCCGCGAACCCCGTCACTTGCCACGCCGGTAATCTATCCCCCTCCCGTTCCGCTGCCACAGCATTCTGAATCAGCCAATGCAGATAGTTACGCCGCAGCTTTGTATGCCACAACTCCAGCTCCCCTCCGGCAAGCCCAGCTGGGTTATACGGGAACGTCAACAGGACTTCTGGGGACTGCACCCCGTATTCCTTGAGCGCTCCACGCCCCTCCATCGCTGAACGCTCATCGTTCATGGCCCACAGGAACAAATCCTCGATGATACCGCCGCAAAAAGAAGCCAGCTCTCGATCCTCGACCTCGGCTGTCACCTGCGCTACGATTCGCTGGGCTTGACCAGATTCATACAGTCCCGTCCAACCGCCGAGCATGTCCCACTCGTTATGCAAAGCGCGATTCAGGTCAGTGATAAGTACCTTGGCTCCTGGGTGGTGTTGCTCCATCAGGTCGAGATCCACGTGTGGGAGGTACGGCCAGTACCGTCGAGCCGTGAGCAGATCAATCATCGCCACGGTGTCGGGTGGGAACCCGGATCGTGGGATTGCAGCTTTGGTCTCGGCTCCGATGATCCAGCAGCCGTCGGTAGTAAAATAGGGAGTCGGTCATGGTGCTCCAAAGACGTAGGGACAAGAGAGAGTATGCCGGACGGGCGCAGGATCAGCGAACCCCGCTCCGTTGAGCAGGCGGAGCGGGGGCGATGTCAGCAGCTGAGACTAGAAGTTCAGGCCAGGAATGTTGAAGTTCTGAGCCATGAACCCAGCAACACCGCCGAGGCCCAAGGCGACGAGAATGCCGATGATCCAGCCAATCACGGAGCCGTCAGATGAGCCGGAGTCGCTTGGCTCAGCTGAAACGGTTCTGGTGACCGTCGGAGCTGCGAGGGTCGAAGTCACCGTTGCAGTCTGAGTTTGTGTGACAGTCTCGGCGGGGAGCTGAGAGACAACGGTCTGGCGAACGGTGGTCGGAACAGACTTGGTGACGGTGGTGGGAACCGATTTAGTAACCGTAGTGGGAACCGACTTGGTAACAGTGGCCGTGGCGGTAACCGTGGTAGTCACTGGGAGCGTAGTCGTTGAGAGCGGATACTCATTGTCGTCCACAGGAATTGAAGACTTGACAGAAAAATCAGATTGAACAACGCCGTAGGCAAACAGTTCATCGCCCCCCTGAGTCTGATTAGTACAAGTCATGTAAATTCCGGATCCAGCCTTCAATGGTGGGTAGATTGACATTTCCATAGTCTCTCCAGGAGATAAATATTGCACACTGCCACGATGGAAAGCTGCACCATCCCGATACATAGCTCGCCCTAGGTTATCCCAGGCCTCCGAAGATAGTTTGTGAGCTTCTGCGTAAGAGATGCCTTCTTGCACCCACGGTGCGAAACGCGGCTTAGCATATCTCTCATCACTCCCCTCTGCCGTGCAATTCAGCTCCACACCTGACGGGTTATGAATCGTCAACGATGTTCCGTTTTGGGTGTCGCTGTCGGAAATGTCCAGGAAGCCCCACTCACGAGTTGTGGTCTGAGCAGATGCAGTCTGTGCGATGGTCACACCGCCAAATGCCACGGCGGTAGCCGCTGCGAGTGCAATAAGAGAACGAGAGATAGTCATTAATCTATTATGACGGATCAACGGCTCAGCGCGCAGTTAGTTGGTCGATGAACTTTTCTCCTGCGCATCCAACCGCTGAGTGTAGCTTTTAAGCACCACTGATCTCTGCCCTCCTGTCGATCCGGCGGGAGGGGAGAATCTTCTATCAGACCCGCCCTAAAATCTCCTGTTCCTACGCATCCCAGGTAAACCTCCCGACACGGTTCTTACTGAGACGCTCTTGTCAAAGTAAATTGGCTTCTTTGTCGGCTGCGGCTGAGCGGGACGGGACGTCAAGGGCGGAAGTTTTGGAGTCGGCTGAGCTACTGATTCAATTCGCAAATAGTAGGGCGTGCGAATTGCGCAGTTCCCAGCTCGACCTTTGGGAGCGTGCGAATAAAGGAATCCACGCTTCACATTGACGCTCACGACGCGACCACAAACAGGACATTGCGTCTTGGAATTAATGACTACTAGCTCCACATCTTCGGGAGAACGCGGTTCAAGGAATGGTTTAGGGGACATAAAAAGCATCGTAGCGGGAGAACTGGAAATTGAACGACACTTTCATGCCCTGATGACTCGCTATCCTATTCGACATGATGCAAACCCACGCCAATTATTCTCGCCCCTTCCCTGACCATTGGTTTCCAGCATTAGCGAGGCTGTGTCGAGAAACAGCTCAGAATATCCAGACGATAGGCCAGGCCAACCTCAGTCTTACTGCGGAAGAAAAGCAAGACATCAACCAGTATTTCCAAGCCGAGGACTACAACGTTGCTCTCATCGGCGAAGAGATAACCGGAGGGTCTGCAGACCTCGTTGGCGGGTGGCTCTACACGATCAACAACCTTCTCGATGGCCCTTTCGTCAGCCCCGTGACCATCGCCCCCATTGCTCGTGCAGTAATCGAGACCAGTGCGCAGATCGCTTACCTCAATGCGTTTGAACCGATCGAGCGATGCTTCTGGGCCATGCGAGCGGTCACAGACAAGATTCATTATGAAAAGCAGCGTGACCTCGTCCCAGGTGTATTCCCCCGGCTCAAAGAAGCAACAAAAATCCACACGGACCGGCACCGTGGGACGAACTTTGAGTTCCCTAGCAATACCGCGCTAGTACGTGAAACGCTTAAAGTCTTAGGCGGCTACCGGATGTACAAGGAGACGAGCGCATATACGCACCAGCATGCTTGGACAGCCTACAAGCACAGAACTTACGTTATTCACAACCCTTTGCCGTTAGAGCTTCGGACGATTCGCTTCGTCTTAGACGCGTTAGCAGCAGCTGACTACGCTGCACGCTCCTTCGTCAACTATCGAGATAAGACAAAGACTGCTACTGCGTACTCTAACCTCGACATATTGCTAGGCATACGCAAAGCAGTCCATGACGAGTTCGTAGCTTGGATGGCCGAGAACAACGTCGCTCCCGCCCCTTAAACCACCCGCAGTCCCTCGCCACGTCCGTCTCTGTGAAATAACCCCCGCACCGCCACAAGATCCTTATCCCCTAATTCTGGGCGGAACGGCTCGTAGCGCTTCAACGTCTTAATCCCCGCCGCGTGACAGATAAACGCATCGGGCACAAAGCGATTCATCAAGTCCACGATCCATGTCGCTTTCAGTCGGCGAATATCAGGCCGCATTCCTGACTCGATCTTGTTGCGTGCCGTCCTGCCCGTCACATCATCAGGCTCTCGGCTCGTCACATTGGGGCGTAGAACGTACTCATCTCGCCCCGCCTTGTCCAAATCGAGAAGGTAGACCCAGCGAGCTGTGACGGGAATTGTGCGGTCGGGCAGATGGATGAGCACTCCCCGTTCGTCAACCTCGACACTTGACCACTTCAGCCCACTCACCTGCCGGCTCGTCAACCCTGCGCCTAACCCCAGCCCCACGATCTTGCGTCGCTCGCAGCTAATGAACTCGTCCGTGTCCACACACCAGTCGAGAACGTCGGTGATCTCAGCTGGGGTGTACGGTGGCTGTGAGGTCGTACGGGCGTACTTCTTGTAGATCGTCTGCCCCATCCAGCTCGGGTTGAGCGCTTCTCCGAGCCTGCGCAGCGTGGTCTTGTATACGCCCCTTGAATGAACGGAGAGATCGTCTAGTTCATCGCGGATCATCATCTCGATTATCTCAGCGTCAAGCACGACCTCGATGTCTTGCTCATAGCCGTCCCTGTTGCACACCACATCGACCAGGCGCGCTAGAACAGGCATGTAGCGGTTGTAGGCAATCTCTGGGTGCAGGTCGCGGTACTGCTGCCCAAGGCTCACCGTGAAGTCGCGAATCGATTCCCAACGGTCATGATGGATGGTGGACGGTTGGTAGGTTTCGAGGGCCATGTTCACCGGCCTTTTCTCTCGACAGAATCGAGGTAGTAGGGATGACTTACCGGTCTACCGGGTCCAGGATCCCTTAGGCAACTCGACAGGCTTAGCCGTGGTCTCACGTACCGGCCACACGCTCGTCTCGACGAATTGTTCAATCGCCATGATGGTATCGACTCTGGGGATCGACTCGCCGCGAACGAAGCGAGTAATCATTGTGTGCGAGACTTGCGAGCGCTCTGCCACATAGCGAACAGAGCCGTGTTTACCAGCCTCCATCTGTACGTTCTTCGCCAACAGGAGCAAGCGACGATGAACCTCGTTGCGTATATCTACAGGATCGGTATTAGGCCAGTCGGGATACATGTCCACGAGACGCTTCTGTGCGGGCATACGACCTCTTTTGTTAGGCAACGGCAGCTGTGACTGATCGTAGGTGCGTAGAAGCACCAGAGCAACCGAAAACACCAAACTCGCTGCCGTAAAGTTAATCCACCCCAGTCCCGAATCGATAGACTAAACCCAGCTATCCCCGACCAAAAGGATCACTGTGGTTGCCCTATTTCCCAGCTCGGCTGATTTTGTCTTGCTTGCTTCTACACTCGTTCGTGAACTTGCAGTAATCGACGACGAACTCGGAAAGGACCGTCGAACCAGTCCCGAGGATCAGCTCAAGACACCAATCCACAACTTCCTCATGGGCGCGGCTGACCTTATGATGCGCAAGATCCGTGTGGTCACCGAACATCGGCAGACCGCAGCTGATGATATTCAGGGTGTTCGACTAGATATGGCTATCAAGCGCACTACAGGACCACTCATCGGACACGTCGAACTCAAATCCTCGCTCAAGGGCGCAAACCCTTACAAGGCTCAAGGATGGTCCAAACACGACAAGGCCCAATGGAGGAAACTCAAGAACCACTCCAACCTCATCTACACAAACGGCTGGGAGTGGTCACTAGTCCGTCAGGGTCTCAAGGCTCCGCTCTGTCACGTAATCCTCGACTCCGACTCGAAAGGTAACGTGCCCAACAATCAGCTGGAACTCCTAGCTGAGCTTCTCACGGCGTTCCTGACGTGGAAACCAACTACTCCCTCATCTCCCCGCGCTCTGGCAGATCTCCTTGCTCCGCTGACGGCATACCTGCGCGACAGCGTCAAGGAAGTCATTGGGGACAACGAAGATGATGCCCTTGATGGCCTTTATGCCCGCTGGAAGATCGACTTCATGCCTGGTGCGACCAAGGCACAGTTCGCTGACTCGTTCGCGCAGACGTTCACCTATGCCTTGTTGCTCGCTCGTGTGGAGACCGACATCCCAGCCGACGAGTTCAGCGTGAACACACTTACCCGAGGGTTGCGGCGCAACGGGCACAAACTACTAGGTGCCGTCTTGGAACTGATGGGCCAAGAACAGTTTCGCGAACTTGTCGAAGACCCGATTAACCTCCTAGAAGCCACTCTCGGTGCCGTTGACTCAGCGAAGTTCACCAAGGACACAGATCCGTGGCTCTACTTCTACGAGGACTTCCTAGCCGCGTACGATCCGAAGATGCGCAAGGAGTCAGGTGTCTACTACACGCCTGTTGAGATTGTCCGCGCCCAGGTTCGCCTTGCCGATCACGCAATCAAGACCCGAATCGGTCGCCCCAAGGGACTCGGTGACGGTTCAGTCAATATCCTCGACCCCGCCGCCGGCACCGCGACTTACCCCTTGGCTATCACCGAGCATGTGCTGAAAGATTCCGCAGCACCACAGGACGCAGCCCGCTCACTGTCGAAGCGGCTAAGTGCCTTTGAGCTGCTGATGGGGCCATACTCCGTGGCGCACCTGCGCATGACCCAGGCGCTCGAAGCAACTGGTCTCGAACTCGACAAGGACGGCGTGCAGGTTCTGTTTACTAACACGCTGCTCGCCGCTGGAGACTTGTCTCAAGACTCTTCCCAATATGCGCTGTGGCATGTCGAGGCTGACCTCAGCGAAGAGTCCAAGCGAGCTGGCATTATCAAAGACAAGCAGACTCCCGTTCGCGTTATTATCGGCAACCCGCCCTACAAGCGCGGAAAGCGGGAGGACTCTCTTGGCACAGCTGAAATTCCCAACGTGGTCCTCCAAGACTTCGATGGCAACGAGCCGCTCATCAATGACTTCATCGCTCCGCTGAAGAAACTTGGTGCGGGCGGACAGGCGAAGAACCTCTACAACTTGTACGTGTACTTCATCCGCTGGGCACTGTGGAAAGCATGTCAGCAGAATCCTCAGGAGCCTGGCGTGGTGTCGTTCATTACTTCATCTTCGTACCTGCGCGGCCCAGGTTTCGCTGGTGTCCGAGAGTACATGCGTAGGGTCTTCGATGAGATTTGGATCATTGATCTGGCCGGCGACAATCGTGCTGCGCGCAAGGATGAAAACGTGTTCTCAATCGAAACGCCAGTTGCAATCTTCGTTGGTGTTCAGCATCAGAACACCTTTAACAAGCAGACTGGCACGTTCGTAAAGAAGCGTCACGACAACCGGATGAATCAAAAGGCCCAGGTTTACTACCTTCGGGTTTCCGGTACGCGAAGGGAGAAACTGGACTCACTCAACGCAGTGCAAGCCCCCGATCAGCAGAACAACTGGCTAAAGCTCGATGAAGCAGACTGGACTGACAAATTTGTCCCATCGAGCGCAGCGGCGCTCAGTGATGGTGTCCCGCTTGACTCCGTATTTCCCTGGTTCTTCTCAGGCTCCAAGGCTGGACGAAAGTGGCCCATTGCGCCAACAGTCGAGGCACTGACTCAACGGCTAGAAGTTCTCAATGACAATCGAGATTTTGAGTATGGTGAAGTTCTTTTTGCAGACTCCCCGTCAGGCAAGAAATACGGTACTAACTCAAAGTCTGATTTGATTGTGCAATCGGAAACGAAGAGCAAGTCTATTTATGAAGAAACAGACTTGCACTCTATTGTCGCCGTCCCCTACGGATACCGAAGTTTTGACCGCCAATACTGTCTGGCGGACCATCGCCTCATCGACCGCCCTGGATCTGCATGGGCAATTCAGTCTGAAAACAGTAATCAAATCTTCATTCAATCGCTGACTTCAATTGCACTTGGAAGAGGTCCAGCCGTCACTGTTACGGAGCTTGTCCCAGACTTTGACTATTTCAGAGGTTCTTTCGGTGCAAAGAGTACCTTCCCTCTGTACACCGACAAGCTATGTCAACAACCCAATATTCCAGCGCATTTGGTCGAGGTCCTGTCTTCCGAATTAGGAATTGAAGTCAACGCTGAGGACGTTGCTGCATATGTAATAGGCCAACTCGGCACGGGGGCTTACACAGAGCTATTCGCTGACGAACTAGCCGAATCAAGCCCATGCGTAATTTTCACTAAGTCCGAAAAGACCTTCAAGTCAGTTTGCGCCTTAGGCAAAGAGATCATTTTCCAGTCCACTGCTGGTAATCGCGCAGCTGACCTCAATGAGTTTGGTGTGTCTCAAAAAAGCCTCTATCGCGGCAAGTCCAAGATGATGAAAGCGAGCTCGACAGGCGTATACCCAGAGAATTGGCAGTATGTTGAGGCAACCCAAGAGCTACACGTCGGTGATGCAGTTTTCTCAAACGTATCCAAGAACCTAATGGATTTCGAAGTCTCTGGCCTAAGAGTTGTCTCATCCTGGCTTGGGTATCGGATGAAAACCCCTTCAGGACGTTCCAGCTCGCCTTTGGATCAGATTCAAGCAAAGGGTTGGACTCATGATGGGGAGTTGCTGGATCTGCTTTGGCTTGTGGAGTTCATGGTGAACATAGAAGAAACTGCAAAGATCCTCTTACAGCAGGTTATTGATGGCGAAACTATCCCCGCGAAAGCACTCTTGGATTCACCCGCTAAAGCTCAAATCACTCGTGGCGGGTCGAAGAATCAAGGCACACTACTCTAAGCCCCACACATGTCCACTACCCCCATCCCCGACTTCGTAGCCCAGCTGCTCTCCCATCCCGACCTGTCCCCCGATTCGCAGGACAGTCTGTTCCTGACAGATCTCGTGACGTGGGCCGTGGAGAAGCAGGGTTACGAACTCGCCGTTGAGTACGTACTCGACTGGGACATCATCAACGCTTATGCTGAGTCCCTCATCCCCGCCTACGCGTCGGGAACAGCGCAACGCCGGCGCGCACGACTGCGAGCCATCGCCCGTATCGTCAACCCAAGCTTCAGCGAGCCAACCGCTCGAACCCCAGTAAAGCCGACCTCCGTTCCACAGCCCTATACCCCAGCTGAGATTGAGCAAATCGAGGTCTGGATGAACTACGCCGCGAACGCCGCAACGAACGTACTCAACAAGCAGCTGATGGTCTCACTGTGTCTCGGTGCGGGTCTCAGGGCCAAAGAAGCGTCCTATTTGACATGGGCACAGGTCTACGTCGATGAGACAGGTGTGATGCTGCTCGATGTGACAGGTCGCGACGTGCCGGTGCGCCAACGCTACGCCGAGCCATTCATCCACGGTAAGAACCAGTACCGCCCCGAACAGTATGTCCTAGCTCCCGACAGCGTCAAGGCAGACCGAAGCAACATCGCATCCAACTTCTCAACGATGTACCACTCGAAAGGTCTAGCCCCGAAGCCCGCCCGCCTGCGCGTCACGTGGATTCAGCACTTCATGAATGCTGGGGTAAACGACGAGCTCATCTGTCTCGCCGCCGGGACAACGACGCTGAGACGCTACAGCAGTCTGCGTGCCGATGTGGAGTACTCACCAGCAACCATTCGCTCATGGTTCCATGGCTCCGACAGGGGTTTGCGCAGTGTCTAATTGGCCGGAGTGGTTCGCACAGGGAGAAGTCCGCAAACCGCAGCAAGTGACACCCCAACAGTGGCAACAGGTTGGAGACCGAGTCATTGAAGCTGTCAGCCGCGCTCGGAACGAGGCTCCTGAACGTATCGGCAAGCCGTATGTATTCACTAGTGCTGTGACCAAGGTGCTTCTTGCTGCCGACTCACAAGACCCCCTTGACGAGATTTTCGTTGAGCCTCGATTGGCGGAGCTTGTTGTCATTGCCGATCTCAGATATACCGAACGACCTTGCGCATATGCAGTAGCGAAAGTCATTGCTCCTTACGCACAACAAGTCGCCCCGAGTTTCAAACGCTCCGTGCCTGACAAGCCGTACACGGAGCACGACATCGTAGAGATTCGCGACTGGGCTAATTTCAAGCAACGAGGGTTCGTAACGCGCAACAAAGGGTTGGTGCTTGCACTTGGTCTAGGTGCTGGCCTGACGGGCAAAGAGATGGACGAGCTGAGGTGGAATCAGATTACTTTTGACTCGAAAGGCTTTGTCGTACATCTTCCTGACCGCGATATTCCCGTGCACCATGACTTCGAACGGGCATTGAGGGAGAATCGACCGGTCCACGAGGATGGGCTTTCTGACTATGTCTTAACTCCCACTCGCAAGAGACGATTGCAAAGTGCAACGGCAGTCATCGTCAGCAGCGCGGATCAAGGGCTTATCCCAACGCTTAGCCGTATGCGAATTACCTGGATCAACCAGTGCGTTACGGCTGGTATCCCGCCCCGAGTGGTACAGAAAGTCGCTGGCATAACAAACGACCGCTACTTCGATGAGATTGTCGGAGGCTTTGAGACCGATCAAGACATCTGGTCGGTGCGTGGACTCTTCCACGAGAACAGCAGCTCATCAGAGCTATCAGCTGTGGAGAGTCTCGAACCTGTTGCTGTCGAACCCACAAAGCTTGCTGTTCCCACTGAGCCGCGGCCCGCCGTGACCTCAGCGCACTTCACAGCTGGCGTTGAACCTGACTTTACCTACGAGTACCCGGATGAAACTCTTAGTGCCGAGGATCACGATCACATTGTCCAGGCGTACCTCGAAACGACCTGGAAGCACCCGCGTGTCCGTAACACCACGACCCCAGACATTTTTAGGACCGATACCACCTACCCCATGTTGTGCGAGGACTGCTCAGGGTGGGGACGCGACGGCGCGGTAGCTGCGTGGAATCCCGATACCGGCTGGGTTGTGGATCTTCATGCCTGCCCAACCTGCAAAGGTCGCGGCTGGGTTGTCGAGAACTCTCTCAACGCTCGGGAGCGAGCACGTGCGGGCGACTGTGTCGTGGAGCATTGGGGCGGCGATCCAATTGAAGTCGAGCGCTACACCTAGTCTGCCGTTACAACCGGACAAAGCAGCGACGGACCCGGTAATCTCCGGTTTCCACTTCAACACCTGGAGGTCACATGTCCTTTCTCCGTCCACTTTCCGTCCCGACCGGCAGCTGGGTTCAGGTTACCGACACGCCTATGATCATCCACCGCTACGTCGGCGACAAGGTAGTCCTATTCATCCCGTCGCACACGCACCACGTCCGCTGTGCCGACCGTGACAGGGAGTTCGGCTTTGCCCTCAGCTGCAAGCCGGCATGGAACATGGAGCATGAACCTGGCCACCACGTCACGTCAGCATTTACCCCGTCGCTGCGGTTCGTCTCTGAGCCGGCAGGGCGCTAGGTACGACGAAGCACCCACTACGATGATTCGGAGTGGGTGCTTGTGTTTGATATTGGAAGATTGAGGTCAGCTCAAGAGCATGTGCTGTCGATCCAGGAACTCCAGCGCAACCCATTACGTTGTTAGCAGTTCCCCCCCGTTCGGTCCCTGGAGACACTGTTTTGCCTGTTCGGGCGCGTGTCTATGTGTGTTCCTGGCTGTATTTCGGCTGAACTACCAGTCAAGCGCTATAGGAGCGAGAATCAAGCTCTCGTAGGGCTATTCTCCAGCGCCCGTAACCTCGCATTGAGAGCACCCCTAAAAGCCCTACAGACCGCCTCGATATAGGGCCGAATATCGGGCAGGATTGCGAGGGCCATAACCCAGCTAATCTGGCCCGCGCCGCAGTGGAAGAGAACCTAGAAGCCACTCACGACCGCCCTAACCACCCCGAATCAACAGTACTTATACGCACCACCAATCCAACACACACGCCACTCCCCCACCGCAGCTACGCACGTTCATGCCGCTCCCGCGCGCGTGTAACACCTCAGCCGTGATACTCACCGTCCTGGAACGCGTCACGCCACGTGCTTTCATCCTCGCCAAGAACACCAATGATCTTTTCAATCAGTCCTGCATGAGCTTTCACATCGAGCTCCGGCGGGTTCGGCATTGCCAGATTGTGTCGAGGATCAAACGTGTCGAGATACTTTTCTGCCCACGCGATCCATGGACTTTCAGGCTCGTTTCGCTTTATGAAATCAAGGTATTCGCGTACTGCTTCAAACTGTTTCAACTCTTGAGAACGCTTGTACAACACATCGAAATAGAAATCCTTTGTAACAGTTTTCGCCGCGATGCCCTGAGCAAATTCAGCCTGCCGCTCCCTAAATTCTTTTCGCCGTCGTGAGAGTTCAGCATTAACCCCGTACCAAAAATCTCTTACTCGCAGCGACATGAAAAAGCGTTCAATACCGTTTTCAATTCCGTTCGGATTTCGCTTTGTATCGTGCGCGTTGAGACCGTAACCAACCTCAATTGTCAGCTGTCCATTGGGAATATGATTGTAGTAACGGTGCATCGGCTCACCCTTATGCCACCGATTATGCTTCTCGATTTCTTCTGTGGTCGGCTCGCGCTCGGACTTTTCGTAGCCCTCTTTAATTAAAACCTTCGACATGCTGCCAATACCCGCCGAGACTCCACGCACAACCGTTTTCTTCGACCAGTCGTTGTACCACTGATCAACTTCCACAGTGCCGCCGTACAACTCAAACAACGTGAAGACGACATGCAACACCCGCTTCGCACGCGCGTACACGTCAGGACTGAGTTTTCCTTTGCGCCACTCGAAAGTCGTTTTCACAGCTGGGTGATACTTAGAAATTCGTTTCTCACCACGAATCAGCGCCCGCCAATCAGGAAGCCGCATCGGCTCAAGTTGAAGCTTTCCCACTTTGAAACTGCCCTGAGTTCGCCACCCCGGCTGTGTTGCAACGTAGTCATAGATGATGTTTGACTCCGAGTCGCCATAGTTCTTGACCAATATTTTCCCGACCGGAATCCAAATTCGTTTCAACTCAGATTCACTCGCTGCACACCAGAAAGCATCGAGGTCTGAGTGCTCAATTGCACTCAACACTTTCTGTACGTAAGGCTCAAGATCAATCTTAGACTCAGAAGGCGCGGGTGGTTTCACAGGAACGTGAGATTGTGAGACAGGCACAGACGAAGCCGCGCTCTTCCCTCGCCTCTTCACGGACAGAGCTTCAGTCCCATTGTGAACACGCTCACCGCGCTTTGTTGCAACCGCTTTCCATGCTGCACCACGACCCGAAATCTTGACCAGGCCGTGCCCCTCCAACATGCGTGCTGTGGTCTTGAATGTCTCGTAAGGCGGGTTGCCGGCACACCCGCGCACGATCCATTCAAGAACCTTCTTCTGCCGTTCGGTGAGTTCTTTCGCAGCCATGCACCTATTATCACGCAAATGAAACGGGGAGAAACGGGATTTCACCTGGCCCCTTTTCGCCGCCCCTGAGCCGAGAACAACTACATCAGTTCCATTCACTCATCAACAAGTGCAAGCCCTTCACACTTCCAGACTCACGGCCAAGCTCATGAGCGTCTTGAACGATGTAGTACAGCGAGATACTCACGCCAGCTCAGTTCATCCGTATCGTTCGCGATACTCGAATGATACGGGAATAAGCGAAGCTTTCGGGGATAAACATTGATCGACTTCAAGACTGCAATCCGGTTGAGATAGTCTCGCTTGTTCGCCACAGCGTGATTGCACACGTTGGTGATGTACTTGCGTACAGCGTCAAGATCACCCCCATTAACGACAACAACGGCTTCGTCAATAGCTCTTGTGCTGAACCCAGCCACCGACATTTCGGGGAATGTGTTCTCTAGCGAATAGGTATCGTGCAGCTACTGATCAACCTGTCGATACATACCTTCTCGACCTACGCCGGGGTCAAGAATCTCATCATCCACGCCTGATAGTTACGGCCAGGAGACACAACCGAACGGCACAGCATAGTGGCCCGCATGGCGTGTGTGAAGCTCTGAAATAGGAATACGTGTAGGTGACTGAGAGCCGACGAGCCAATAATCTTCATTGACTACTCCGCCGAGTCTTTCAAAGTGATGATGGGTCACGGGAACGACCTTTCTTCGGTTGTATAGTCCGGCACACTATCCTCGCTCTCCCCTAGTTTTCGCATAGTTTCAACCAAACACATCAGATCTCACAAACCGGGTACCCGGTCGAAAAAGAAGAATTTTTTAACTAAACCCCAGGTGTTTTCCCGTTCAAACAAAAAGTCGTAGATCCCTTTCAATGCCCTCGCGAAAACCGGGAACGATCCTTCTTATGACCAAACTTCGCGATTTCGGTGGGCTTTATGCGACGACCCTCGCCCAAACCTCTGGGCCAGATTTCGCGATCGATCCCAACTTCAATCTGGGCAATAGTCAAGACACTTGGCCAAGCGCGGCCAGCAACAAAGTCGCTGATCGTGGAGTGTCCAACGCCGGTAACCTCTGCCAAATCCTTAAGCGACTTCAACTCAATGTTGTCGCGAACGTGACGGCGAATATTGCGAGCGGCAAGCTGCAGACGGGCGTGCGCCAGGTTCTTGATCTGAGCGTCGGGCCACTCAGGGTAGAGCTCTTTGGGAGTCGGCTGTCGGGCGGGCATGTAACAAGCGTATCGAACACACGATCCGATTCAGATTCCACTCGCCTGGATGTCGTCGATCTTTACCGGTACAGTACGGAATCTATGGTGCGTTTACGCACCACCGATCAGGAGGACTCCAGCCGTGTCGTAGCTAGTTTCACCGGCCTCACAACAGATTGTGGGGTCGCTTAAGTGACGTTCCAGCATCCATTCCTCAAGTACGCGCAGGGAGGTGAACCCCAGCCCATGAGCAACCAGGCTTTCACTGCCGCAGGTGACGCAGCCGAGGTCGGCATCATCAGCCTCGACGTGGTCGGCATGAACTCCCCCAAGCGTGCCATTGACGTTGTTGACGATTCGGGCGTGGAGTTGCTCATCGATACCTGGCGTGCCGAGGATGGATACGACCCGAGCAAGGGTGGCCGTCCAGCCACGATTCAGCCGCGCACGGTTCTCGCGCTCATGGCCATGCTAACCATCGAAGCCAAGCCGCTGCACATCCAGCAAGCGGTCAACATCATCACCGATCGTGCGAACAACCAGGTCCTGCGCGCGCTCGGTCTGCCGCAGCGTCACGAGACCGATTACACCACTTACAAGGGACGCCAGGCGTGGTACGAGAAGGTCTACCGAGCATGGAACAAGGTTAAGGATGTCGTGGATCCGAACCCGACCCTGACCTACCGCAAGCGCCTTACGACAGACGAGTTCGACTACCTAGTCTCTCTGGCTAACCCGGAAGAAACCCGCAAGCGTTACCTGCGACTGACCATGTTCACCAACGCACTCATCGCCGCGTCAGTGCGCCTTTTGCCCGAAGAGTACCGAGACGCATGGACGGGCGACGTAGCTGTAGACGGCACCCCTGTGCTCGCCGCTAAGTCGGGCAACCCGCGTGACCGCAAGCCGAAGCGCTCGTCAGACCCTGACGCAGGTTGGTACATCCGCGAAGGTGATCACAACGGCGACAAGGCCAAGTCCGCGCCTAAAAAGATGTACTGGGCATACGAGGCCACGATCGTCACACAGACGTTCCCTGCCCGCCAGGACAACCTGCCACAGCTCATTGTCGGCATGGCAATGGACAAGCCGGGCCACGCGCCGGCAGATCGTGCCATGGATGCCCTGCAGCATCTCATCGCCGACGAATCCGTGCCGAAGGGTGCCTTTATCGGTGACCGTATCTACTACCCGATGAGCAAGCCTGAGAAGCTGCAGATCCCGCTGCGCAAGGCGGGCTACAAGGTCATGGGCGACCTCGTCAAGGGCCAGATGGGCCTACAGGCTACCTACCACGGAGCTCAGCTTATTGACGGCTCTTGGCACTTCCCGGGCATGCCCGCACGCTGGCGCGACGCTAGCGCCCTGTTTGCCGCTGGCGAAATGGATCGTGACGAGCTACTCGACATTATCGACCGTCGCCAAGCATTCGCTCTTCAAGTAAAGAAGATGCACAAGGACGGCTCTATCGACTTCTATTCCCCGGCCCGTGGCAAGCGTGCCAAGCTCAAGGTTGACGGAATCGGCGTTGACAAGACTCTAGAAGGTGCCACCCTGCGTAAGGTGTTCGCTCGTGACTTGACTAAGGAAGACCGTAACAGTGCTGTCTTCAAGCAGACGCAGATTCGTATCCCTGTGGATGCAGCAGCAAAACACGTTCAGACGGGACCTTCTTGGGGAACGCAGGAATGGGCTGACACGTACCGTCGTGGTCGTAACACGATCGAGAGCCGTAACGCCCTTCTCAAGAACGGTCGCATGGGATTGGGCGACAAGACTCGCCGTCTCGTTCGTGGGTTCGCTAACGCGACCCTCGTAACCGCTTTGGGCATCGTGGGTGTCAACATTCACCTGATTCAGAAGTTCCTTCACCGAGTCGTATTCGACTTGAATACAAACCCCAGCGACCCGGTTCCAACTCAACCGTGTAAGCGAGTCTCTGACTGGAACACGTTCGGCAACGTCGCACCCTAGGCTCCCCCGGCTGCTGCCTAAAGACCAACAAAGACCACCGCCCGTATGGGCCGTGGTCTACAGGTCGTGGGCTAGTGCCCATTTAGCCGAAATTTCACTCTATCTCTGTTGCTTTTAAGCACCAGGGGTCGAGTAAAACAAGCAAAATCCCGATTCTCAGTAACGAGAATCGGGATTTCGTTTGGCGTTTATCAGTTTCGTGAACTCTGCAGGTCAGAACCGTGAAACCGCCTTTTTGTACCCCGTACGGGATTTGAACCCGTGTTACCGGCGTGAGAGGCCGGCGTCCTAGGCCGCTAGACGAACGGGGCTCGTTTAGCTGTCCGTTGTGGACTTGCTAAACACTATAGGATCGGCGAAAGAATACACAAATCAGCAGCTAGCATGGCTTTTACACAAAGAAAATCCCGAACCTCATTGCCGCTTTCGACTGCGATGAAATCATTGACTCTCAAGGCCCGGGCGCGGATCGAATCAGTGGTTATTCCGCTGGCGTGCCGTTGGCAGCTGGGGCCGGAGCACTCGCTAGTCATCGCTAGAGGTTCGGGAGGACACGTGCGCTAACAGCATGTGGTGCAAGGCTCCTACTTCGCTCGAATGTTGGCTTTAAGAAGTTGTGGATTATGGCGATGCCGCCTCGTATTATCTGCTAGAGTCGCGTCGGCGATAGTGATGATTATCAGCTTCCGCCATCCGCTCTCCTTTCTGTCGGGAATGCCTTATACCTGCAGTGTATGACCACCAAAGGCATAGCGGAAGGAATTAGACCAATTGACCACTGGTATACCCCCTGGTAGCTTTCCCAAGTCCGCCCCTACTTGGACTTTTCACCTTCTGGTAAGGGGCACAACCGCACCACTCAGCAATTACCGCAGCCCTCATCTCCTTACTTGCACCTCATGCAAGTGATACACTTGCCATTGATGCAATCAAAGGAGTGAAGACGTGAACGATGAACTCAAGATCATTCAAGACGCCCAACAGCGGACCGCCTGGACACAAAGCTGGTGGGCGGTAGCACTTGTAGCGCTCGGTATCGGTAGCAGTCTTGCGCTATCCAAGTTGTCCTGGTGGTACACACTCGCAATCCTGATACCGACGTTCATCCTCGGCTTCCTCCTCAAGGACAAAATCGCGAACCCTTTTGTTCGCCCTAACCCCAACCAGGGGCCGAGGAACGATCGCGCGACATGGTCACGCGTAGTCCTCCCCTTCGCCATGATCATGTCCACTGCATCAACCCCCGACACGTGGCCGTGGATGATTGCTTGCGGAGTGATGGTTACTGGTGCGACAGCTTGGATGCTCTATGAGAACAGCAACGCTGCCATAAAGGGCATCAATGTCTAGGCAAGCATCTCACCAGCCCCCTGAGCTGGACCCGGTCATTCACCCCATCAATCGGCTCAAGATCTGCGCCACGCTCTACTCCGCCGGCGCCACCGAAGGACGGCAGATGAAGTACGGTCAACTCGCCGAGCTTACGGAGCTTCCCGCCGATACGCTCTCCAAGCAGCTAAAGCACCTCGAGGATCACGGCTACATTAGCCGCACCCGGGAGTATGGTTCTACCCGCGCCAAGGACGCCGTGTGGGTCGCGCTCACCGAGGCGGGTGCACAAGCTTACGTGCAGCACGTCGAGGCGCTCAAAGCGATGACTGAGGGCCTATAGGCTGCGCAGCCACTGCGTGATGCGATCCCCCAGCTGTGGAAACTCGGTATAGCCGTCGTCTTCAAGAAAGTGTCCCGCGTCGTGGATGGTGATGGACACGGCCGAGAGGGCGTCGGCAAGCTGCTGCGTGAGGGAAGGGTCCACCAGGACATCGTCAGTAGACACGAAGACCTCTGTGTGCGCGATGTGGTGCTTGACAGCCGGCACGTCGACGCGAGCCTGGCCAATAAACTCGTCAAGCTCTGGGATCACACGAAGCTTCTCCACAAACCCAGAGACAATGAAGAGCCCAGGAAGCTCCCACTCACCCTCCAATGCAGTGAGATAGTGCAGCAACGCGGTGCCGCCCAGGCTATGCGTGATGATGCAGGTATTAGCGTTTGGACGCTCAATATCGTTGCGTATCGACTCTACCCACTCATCGAGCTTCGGAGCGTTCGGTTCCGGCAGCGCGATGGTGTGAACGGTGTGGCCATCGGCGGTCAACAGGCGCTCTAGCCACGGGAACCAGTGACTGTCAGGGCTGGCTTGGTATCCATGAATAATGTAGAAGTGCATGGTCGCCAATTATAAAAAAAGTGGCAAGTTTATTGCGCTTGCCACTCTTTAAGTGGTACCCCGTACGGGATTTGAACCCGTGTTACCGGCGTGAGAGGCCGGCGTCCTAGGCCGCTAGACGAACGGGGCATAGAACTGTGACCACTGACGCAAAGTGCCGCAGCACTTTACGCAGTTATCACTGCTGGCCTACCAGGACTCGAACCTAGAATGACGGTACCAGAAACCGTTGTGTTGCCAATTACACCATAGGCCACTATCGCGTTGAGCTTGCTTGGGGTTAACCCCTCGCCGCTCGCTGCAACGCTTTATTACTATATCCAGCACCACCGATACACACAAATCGCCAGGCCAGATAGCATTTTCGGGACATTAAGAACGATTCTTAATGCCCCGAAATTACAGGCCTGTGAGACTAGCGCTTGAGACTACTCAGCGCTCCACGGAGTCACGGCCAGAGCTGCCTTAAGGCGAGCCAGCGTGGACTCCTTGCCCAGCAGCTCCATGGACTCGAACAGCGGCGGGGAAACCTGCTGTCCCGAGACCGCGACACGCAGGGCGCCGTAGGCCTTGCGGGGCTTGAGACCGAGGTCGTCGATAAGTGCGCCAGAGAGAACCTTTTCAATCTCTTCGGTCTTCCACTCCCCGAGCTCCTCCAACTTGGCAATGGAGACCTCGAGAGGCTGAACAGCCTCCTCCTTGAGGTTCTTCTTGGCCGCCTTGGCGTCGAGCTCCAGCTCAGCGTCCGGCGTGGTCAGGAAGGACATAAGCCCGTAAGCGTCAGACAGCGTCTTAATGCGGGTCTGCACCAGGTCGGCGGCGAAGGCGAACTTGTCTTCCGGGTAATCCGCAGGGAAGTCGGTGTACTCGGTGAGGTAATCCCGCAGGCGCTGGGCAAAGTCAGCCGGCTCAAGCAAACGAATGTGGTCGGCGTTGATGGCTTCCAACTTCTTCTGGTCGAAACGGGCGGGGTTGCCCAGCACGTCGTGCACGTCGAAGTTGGCAATGAGCTCATCGACGGAGAAGATGTCCTTGTCCGCGGAAAGGGACCAGCCCAGCAGGGACAGGTAGTTGAGCATTCCCTCCGGGATGATACCCGCATCGCGGTGGTTGAACAGGTTGGACTGCGGATCGCGCTTGGACAGCTTCTTGTTGCCCTCACCCATCACGAACGGCAGGTGGCCGAACTCCGGGGTCTGCTTGGCAATGCCCAACTCAATGAGCGCCTCGTAGAGGGCGAGCTGGCGCGGAGTGGAAGACAGCAGATCTTCGCCGCGCAACACGTGGGTAACCCCCATGAGCGCGTCATCGACGGGGTTAACCAACGTGTAGAGCGGTGCGCCATTGGAGCGGGCCACCACATAATCCGGCTGGGTCTCCGACTTAAAAGTCAGCTCTCCACGCACCAGGTCATTCCACGTCCAGTCCTTGTCCGGCATGCGAAGGCGCCACACCGGCTTGCGGCCTTCCGCCTCGAAGGCATCGATCTGCTCCTGAGTGAGGTCGCGGTCAAAGTTGTCGTAGCCAAGCTGCGGGTCGCGTCCGGCTGCCTTGTGGCGCGCCTGCACTTCTTCATTGGTGGAATAAGCCGGGTAGACATAGCCGCCATCCTTGAGCTTCTGCAGGACATCGGCATAAATATCCATGCGCTGCGACTGACGGTACGGCTCGTCCGGACCACCCACATTGACGCCTTCATCCCAGCCCAAGCCGAGCCAGTTCAGCGAATCAATGATGGCCTGGAAGGACTCCTCGGAGTCACGAGCGGCATCGGTGTCCTCGATGCGGAAGATGAGCTTGCCGCCGGTGTGGCGGGCATAGGCCCAGTTGAACAGCGCCGTGCGGACCATGCCCACGTGGGGCGTTCCTGTGGGCGACGGGCAAAAACGTACGCGGACGTCGGAAGTTGTTTCAGTCATGTCAACCATCGTAGTTCAGCGCTGAGTTACGGCACCGCCCGCCCCACTTGGGGGTAATTGAACCCGGTTTCCACTAAGCGTGAACTGGGTTTTCGATCCAGACTAAACGGAATTGATTTCCATTCCCTATAGTGAAATTCTCTCGACAGAACTGAAGAAAGGTTCCACACTGTGGCTCGAACTCGCTCCGTGGCGCTGCTTACCTGCGCCACACTTCTCTTCTCCCCCGCTACCGCCGTAGCCGGCCCTGACGACGGCAAACACGTCGCCACCCAAACGCACATCGATTCCCCCAAAGCATTCTGGGAAGACGATTCTCTTAACCTCAAGAGCCATTCAGCCGAATCCGACCACGATCTCGCCGACACCGTCACATGGGTAGGCAAAGGCTGGGACCAGAACGGCACGAACCAATACCAGTTCACCGTGCCTGAAGACCCTGCGCTCTCCTTCCTAGGGAAGCCGGGCGAAACCTATTACATGGCCCCTGCCAGCGTGCAGGGCAGCCTGGACCCGGTATGGATGGGCTTTGGCGCGGACACTGAGCTTCCTGTCGACACCTTCCGCGATAACATCGCCTCCCTCGACCTGTTAAGCGTCGATGGACCGGGCGAAGTAGAGATGTTTGGCTACTACCCCGGCCCTGGCGGGCTTCAACGATTCTTTGGCACGTCGGAGGGCGCACCTCACTCCGGTTGGCTGACTAGCGGCACGCATACCCACAACTTCACTGTCTTTTCCAAACCCGGGCGCTACCAGCTCACCTACCAAACCACCGCGCGAAACAAAGACGGCGAGTTCATTTCCTCCAAGCCGACAACCACGTCCATTCAGGTCGGAGGGCAGCGCCCGTCAGACCACAGCACTCCCTCCCTCAAGGAGCGCTTCGAACAGGCATCCGCAGGGGACGCTAGCCAGAAGGACTATCGCCTGCGCATCGCCCCTGCTAAGTCCCGTGACAAAGATGGAGACGAGCGGCTTTCCTCCATCGACTTCACTGGGGGCAGTAACGGCACGCTCACGCTGCTTATCGACGGCTACTTCCTCACCGACCTGCCCGTTACCGACGGCAAAGCCCACTTTGACGAGTTCCTAGGCCCAGAATCCTCCGAGATTCAGGTGGTGTACACCCCAGAAGATGGCAGCCCGCGGTGGGTATCCGAGCAGCTCAAGTACTCCGAGGGCGCAGAAGTAGCCACCACCTCGAAGACGTCCGCGGAGTCCTGGACCGAGACCACAAACCCCCGTCAACTCTTCTCCGGAGAAGAGGTTTCGCTATCTGACACGGGACTGTCCGCGCGCGCCGTTCCGGAGGGCGAAGACGCCACCCGCATCATCCTGGAGGCAGCCGATAAAAACCTGGAAGGCTACGTGCACGGTGGCTTCTTTAGCAAGGGAAACTCGCTTCCGGACATCGATTTCGACGGCACTATCACCCGCGGCCGCGCGGAATTTGTCGTCGGTGCCGATGCAAACTTCAACGGCAATACCGTGCGCCTCGATATTCTTCCGCACCCAAGCATCACGCAAGACTCCGGCAGCATCACGCTGACCGACAATTTCGCTTTCGGAAAAACGTACGAGCGCGTGGGCAAACTCGGCGCTGGGGCTCAGGCTCCTGCGCCAGCCCCAGATAACACTCCTCAGCCCGAACCCGGCGACAACACCGGTGTCTGCGCCGACAAGGCAGTGCTCGACCACGGACACGTCGATATTGCGGTATCCCGTGACGGCGATAAGTTTCTCACCCGCCTCAAGGATGAAACGGCCATCGTGGATAAGAAGACCGTCGAGCGCCCGCTTGACGACGTCGTCCTCGCAGTACACGATAACGCACTGCGCTCCCGCCCCGCCGCGCTCAACGGCAAGGAATTCGACTACCTGGGCAAGGAGAAATTCTTCCTCCTCCCCCAGACTCAAGAGCAGAGCATCATCTGGCCGGGATATAACACCCAAGCTCTCAATTACAAGGACTACAAAGACGGCAAGGTCATGCTCAATATCAAGCCCGTCGAGAAGCCTGAAGGCGCAGAAATTGGGCTCTTCACCACTGAAGGATTAGGCAAAGGTTTTACCCCGCTGATCAACTCAGCCGCAGGAGACTTGTCCATCGAGACCACTTTTGCCTCGCATACCCACAGCAATTGGGTCTTTACCAAGCCGGGTATCTACAAACTCGAAGTCAGCTATACGGCCACCACCACAGATGGCAAAGAAATTTCTTCCGAACCCCAGGTGCTCACCGTCGCGGCTGGCGACGCCGCAATCAAGGACTGCGCAAGCTCAAAGGAAGGAAGCGAAGGCGAAGGCACCAACACACCCGGCGGTAAGAAGCCAGGAAACACGAAACCCAGTGGAGATAAGGGGATGACGTCCTCTAAGCCCAAGCTCGACAGCCTGTGGGGATTAGTGCTTCCGGCCGTCGTGGCCCTCATTTTCCAACGCCTCTTCAATTTCTACAACGACCACAGAGCCCAGATTGAGGCCCGCTTCAACGGTCTGCTTCACCGCTAGAAAGGACACACTTCGATTGCATACCGCACCGCTGAAAACATTCAATGCCGCCGTGTGCGCCATCGCCGTGGCACTTCTCGTGTCCGTCCTGGGCCTTCCAGCGACTGCCCGCGCCGAAGGCGAGCTTATAGATTCTGGGCACGTGGATGCCTTCTATGTCTCCGCGCCGGGTGGTCAGCTGACGCTGTCGATGAAGGAAGACGTCACTGGTAGTGGCGTCATCAGGCCCGGTAACGATGTCACCCTCAAGGTGGCTGAGGAGGCATGGAGCGAGGCGACCGAGCGCATCGATGGCATCGGCACACCGACGTACTACCTCCCCCAGACCCAGGACAGCTCACTCCTGTGGCCGGGTTGGGATACGCAAGCGGCCCAATCTGCTGGATATAAGGACGTGAACTTCGAATTTGTTGAGGTCACCGGGCCCGGTGACATCTTCATCTTCGAAACCGCAGGCTTTGGCGATATTCAACCGGTCACGAACGCCGGCGAGCTCGACTTGGTATCCGGTGACGTCATCAATCAGGCTTACCCGGCGCACCGACACGTCAATTGGGCGTTTAGCGAACCGGGTACGTACACCATGACTGTTCAGGCTGAATCCAACGGCGACACGAGTAATCAGGTCACCTATACCTGGGACGTCGGCGACGGCGAAGCCGCTCCCCAGGATTCCGGGGACGAGGAATCCAGCGTCGATGATGGCACTGACGGTGCCGACGATGACCACGAGGCAGCGCAAGGTGCCGCCTCCCCTGAGCAACCTGCTTCCTCCAACTCCGGCTCACGCTCTCACGCTGGAAGCACCGGAGCCGGAAGCCATGGAGGCGCTGCCCGCGGTTCGGCCCCCGCTGCCGGTGCCAAAAACACCAAACAACAGGCCCACAACAAGGAGCGTAAAGACCGCACAGCTCGCGGGGAAAGGAAGGAGCGCAAGCCTTCTCACCGATCCGCCGAAACTGCGGACGGGGAGAATGTGGACACGGTGGCTGCGGCCGGCTACTACGACAGTGGGCAAAACCTGTTGCCGTGGGGCATCGGCATCCTCGGCCTGGGCATGCTTGTGCTGGGCCTGGCGCTAGCGCGCCTCGCACTGCTGAAGGGACGCGACTGATGCCTCGGAAAGTACGCACTCGGATGGCGTGCACCGCGATTCTTTCCGCCATCTCTCTCGGCGCCTCAGCGCTGAGTGGCTGCGCGAGCACTGCCAGCGGAGACGATGCAAAGGTGAAGGTGGTGGCGACGACACCGATACTGGGGGACGTCGCCAAGCATGTGGCCGGACATGACGCCACGGTGACGACCCTGATCCCCGCGGGAAAGGATCCCCATACCTTTGAACCGAGCCTGCGCTCGGTGCGGGACATCGCAAACGCAGACGTACTGCTGTCCAACGGGTTTCTTCTCGAGCCACAGAATCTGCTGAAATCCATGAAGGAGTCGTCGGATGCGCCCGTCGCTGAAGTGGCGGACCAAGCATCCACCCGCGGCGCGAAGCTGGTCCCGCTGGTGGAGAACATCGCGCTCGACGCCGTGTGGCTGGGGTTGCGCGTGCGCAACGCGCCCCCGGGGACCTCAAGCGTCGACCTGCGCCTGATCGACGCAGAAGGCCCGGGCGATGCCGCCGCCTACGTGGTCTCGACATTCGGTACGCCAGAGGTCCTTTTTAACACCGCCGATGGGATAGATCCGCGCGAGGATTCCACGACGCTGCCAGCCAACGCCCACACGCACGTGTCCTGGGCTTTTAGCAGGCCCGGTATCTACAGGATGAGCTTTGGCGCTCACGATGGCTCCCCGCAGGAGTTCACAGTGGCCGTCGGCGTAAGCGCACCTGAGGGGATGCGCGAAATCGATGCGGGCCACGTGGATATCACCGCTGACATGGCTACAGGAAAACTCGACTTAGAGGACCAAGGCGAGCGTTTTGATCCGAAGACCACGGTGTTGCGCGTGCCTAACTCCGCGCTGCAGGAGATCCCGCCGGATCCCTCCTACCGTTTCTTAGGCCGTCCAGGCGATGAAACCTATCTCCTGCCGCAGGCGGTGTTAGGAAAGCACATTCACGGTGAGGTGGATCCGCACCTGTGGCATAACGCCGCCAACGTTGTCAGTTTTACCGAGGTCATCGCTGAACAGCTTGCCCAGGCAGACCCCTCGCACGGCGCGGATTACCGCGCCCGCGCACAGGACTACATCACGCAATTGCGGGAAGCCGATGCCGAAGTAAGACGGCTCATCTCCGCCATCCCGGAGCGCAACCGACACCTGGTTACGCCGCATCACGGGTATGCCTACTTGGAGCAAGGCTACGGCATTGATATCGCGGGCTTCGTTACTCCGAACCCGGCCATCGAGCCCTCGCCGCGCGATGTCATCGCTCTGCGCCGCACCTTGGAGAACCTCCAGCTTCCCGCCGTATTCGTGGAACCGACGCAACAAGCCAGCGCGGATGTCATCCGGGAAGCCGCCGATTCCCTCGGAGTGGCTGTATGCCCGATTTACGGCGACACGCTTGATGACGCCGTTCCGACGTATCTCGACCTCGTGCGCTTCAACGCGCACTCACTCAACCGCTGTCTCAGCAACACAACAAAGGAATCTCATGTCTAAACTCACCATCCGAACCGTCACTATGCCGCTTGCGGCAACGCTTACCGCCGCGGCCTTGGCTTTCGCACCGGCAGCTGCCTTCGCCGGAGATCTCGCCCAGGTGGTCAGCTCTAACGAAGAGGTAGCCGCGCCTGGAACGGCTGCCACCATCGATCACGGGCACGTCGACCTAGGGCTCCTGCTCTCCGAAGGAAAAGCAGAGTTCCTCGCTCGCGATGATTCGGCTGAAACACCCGTGTGGCGCCAGCCCGAGGATGTGGTCTTTCAGGTGGGTGACAACGCCCTGTTGACTCTGCCGGAGGACAAGGCATTCTCCTTCGTTGGCGCAGAACCTGGCTCGCAGGTGTGGGTCGTACCGCAAACGGAGCAGGCTGACGTTCCGTGGTTGGGCTGGAATACCCAAGCTCCCTCATTGGCAGACAATGTTGAGCGAGGAGTGACCATGGAGTTCCTCGGGCACCAAGGCCCGGGTGAGTTCTCCCTCTTCCTGCAAAACGGCGGCTTCGAAGAACCTCAGCTGCTGTGGTCTACAGCAACCGGGGACTCAGAAGGCTTCTGGGTGGACTTGGGCACTCATACCCACGCCAATTGGGTGTTCACCGAGCCCGGCATTCACCAGATCCGGGTCCGCATGAGCGGCGAGGGCGCAGGAGAAAGCGCCGGAAAAGAGGTAGCTGCCGAAGCCACCTTGACCTTCGCTGTGGGCGATGACGCCGACGTTGCGCAAGCACAGGCCGTGGAATGGGACCCGAATGCCGAGTCCTCCGCCACGTCCGGCTCTATGTCGGCATCGGTGCCGACGTGGATCTTGGTGCTCGCGGGCGTAGGCGTCCTTGTGCTCATCGGTGCCATCATCGCGGTCGTACGCGCGAAGGGTGGGCGGCGTGGCTAATCCCTTCATTACGGTAAATGATCTGTCCGTATCGCTGTCCGGCCGCCGCGTCATCGACGGGGCAAGCTTTTCTGTTAACCCTGGCGAGTTTATCGGCCTCCTCGGCCCGAACGGCGCTGGCAAAACCACGCTCATGCGCGCTGTCTTAGGCCTCGTGCCCTTTACCGGGACCATCGACGTGACCACCTCGCTTGGCTATGTCCCGCAGCGCCACGACGTGGAATGGGACTTCCCCATCAGCGTGGCCAAGGCGGTGCTGAGTGGGCGCACTGGACTAGTGGGGTGGTTCCGGCGCCCAGGGCGCCTCGATAAGGAGGCCGCACGGCGCGCCATCGAGCTGACCAACCTGGAAGAATTCGCACGGCGTCCTATAGCCCAACTTTCCGGCGGGCAACGCCAGCGCGTCCTCATCGCCCGCGCCTTAGCCTGCGAACCAGAGGTGCTGCTTCTCGACGAACCTTTCACCGGACTCGACGCCCCCAATACCGAAGAGCTCTTGCTTCTCTTTGACAAGCTCACTACGGATGGCACCAGCGTTGTCATGTCCACGCACAACCTCTCAGAGGCCGTGCATTCCTGCTCACGGCTTGTGCTCTTCAACCGGGGCATCATCGCTGACGGCCCGGCGGAAACCTTGCGCTTAACCCCGCAGCCCTGGAGCACCACCTTCGGGGTCTCAGCCTCCTCGCCCCTGCTCTCCGCGATTGGGGTGGCGGCATGATCGACATCTCGCTAGTTGAGTTCTTCCAAGACCTCACCAACCCGCACTTGGACTTCCTCGCCCGCGCAGTAGGGATCTCCCTTCTCGCCGCAATCGTGTGCGGCGTGGTGGGGTGCTACGTCGTGCTGCGTGGAATGGCCTTCATCGGCGATGCAGTGTCCCACGCAGTGTTCCCGGGACTGGCCATCGCCTTCGCACTTCACGGGTCAGTACTGCTGGGCGGCGCCGTGGCGGGTTGCGCGGTGGCCGTGCTCATCGCGTGCTTCTCCCAGCGGCGAACTGTGCGCGAAGATTCCGTCATCGGCATCTTCTTTGCCGCTTCCTTTGCGCTCGGCATGGTGATCATCTCACGCGTGGAGGGTTACACGGCTTCGCTCACCAGCTTTCTTTTCGGCTCGCTGACGGGCGTCTCCCACGCAGATCTCTACACCGCGTTCACCGTCTCGGTGCTCATCGTGGCCACAGTATTGCTCCTCGGCCCCCAGCTCACAGCCACCTGCCTGGACAAAGAGACTGCCCGTGCCATGGGGCTTCCCGTCTTTGTCCTAGACATCGTGCTTTACCTTTGCGTCACGGGCGCGGTGGTTATCTCCGTGGGAACCATCGGCAACGTCCTCGTCCTGGCCCTCCTCATCACCCCAGCCGCGACCGCCAGGCTGCTTTGTGACTCGCTGGGGTCAATGATGGTCGCCTCCGCGGTGATCGGTTCGCTGGGCAGTTTCTTCGGAATCTACCTCGCATGGGCCATCGATCTTCCCGCCGGCGCAACCATCGTGCTGCTGCTTACCGCCTGCTTCCTTGTGGCGTGGGCACTCTCCCCTCTACTGCATTCCCGCCGCGACGCGGCATCCACCTCGCAATCACACACCTCGAAGGAGACCTTGTCCGCATGAACTCTTTCCATATGACACGTATGAGCTTCCGCCCGCTTACCCTGACCGCTGTCGCTGCACTAGCTCTCAGTACCCCGCCCTTGGTGGCCGCTGCACCGCCAGCCCTCGCCGAAGAGCACGCGAGCGAGGCCTCCTGCGATGCCGACTCCCTGCACGCCTTTACCCGCGGGCACCAAGACCTCGCCCTGGTTGGTGACTCTGGGGACCTTTCTTTTATAGCCCGCGATGATGAATCCGGTAAGGACTATGCCTCCGGGGAGTTCTACGTAGAAGTCGGTAGCAACGCCGCTTTCGATGAATCAGCGGGCAGCGATATCCCATCGAGCGGTTGGCAGATCCCCCAAACCCAAGATCCCAACATCCCCTGGGTGGGGTTCAACACCAGCTACCTCGATGAGAGCACTGCGGCCGATGCCACCTTGTCCTTAACGCTGCACAGCGGCCCGGAAGGCGGACGCATGGTGGGCTTCCAGAACACCTTGGGCGCTGCGCCCACCGTGCTCTTTGATTCAGATAACCCGGATATCACTTGGGACTACCCCGATCACTTCCACAGCCACACCGGGATAATCTTCACCGAACCGGGAGCATACGCCGCTACCTTCACGTTCACGCTCAACGATGGCTCCGAGCACTCCATCGACGTACCGTTCTTGGTCGGCGACGCCGATGCCTCCGACATCTGCGAATTGGAGTGGGACTCCAGCGAAGGCGACAATGCTGGCTCGGGCAGCCCGAAGAACCGGCCGCAGCAACTGGCGAAAGACATTAATGACACCACCAAGTCCATCGCACAGTTGGATAAGACTATGGACAAAACACTAAAGGAGGCAGATACCTTCCTCAACGGTGGAAAGCCCTCCGAAACAAGTCGGGCTCAGGATTCGCGGCACTCCACGCGTCCGAGTGCGCGCAGTAAAGCACAACCGGGAACATCACCAACGTCTAAAGAGCCCAGTACTGAACGCCCAGCTGATGGCCAGCGCTCAGTGTCGCAGTCCCAGAACTCAGCACAGAACGGTGTAGCCCACACAGCGCAAGGACAGAGAGATTCGGCACACCGTGGGGCGTCGCCAAGCACTGCTTCCTCAGGAGAAAAAGGCTCCACGCGCAACACCGCTGCCAACCGGGAACGCGGCGCAAAGCAGGAAGCACAGCAACAGCACTCTGCGTCCGACTCCAACGAAGACTATGCTGACGCCGAAAACATCCAGGCCATGAGCTATGGAGCCCCGATGGTCGGCTTCTGGGCAGGCTTTCTCGCAGGCATGGGCTCCCTGGCCCTGCTACTTGGTATCGGGCTGTTTGTTGCCGTGCAGTTCTTCCGCCCCCGCAATCGCGACTAGCTCCTCGATACCGGTCATATCACAAAAGCAAGGGATCTGGTTTCGGCGCTAGCAGCGGAAGGAACTAGAGTTATTCCTTATGTGTGAAAACAGACCCTCTACCGCCCCCGACTTCCTCCTGTCCCGCGCGACGGGGTCTGTGCGTACCCAAGGTTCAACCACCACCTTTAGCGCTGTCGATGATGCAGTGTCCGCACTACGTGCCGGCAGCGCGCCCATGGTCGTCGGCGCACTCCCCTTTCACAAGGGTGATCCAGCTGCGCTCACCGTGCCGCGCAGCGTCATTCGTGAGGACGGGCCTCTTGAGCCCCATGCCTACTACCGCAGCGGCAAGCTCAATGCGCGCGTAACCGGTTTTGATCCGGAGCCGGAAGAGCACCTGCGCCGCATTGAAGCCGCCATCGCTACGATCGAAGCCTCCAAACTGGACAAGGTGGTTCTTGCTCGCGCCGTTGACATTGAGTTCAATGCTCCGGTGGATCCGCTCCTCGTGGCCGCGCGATTGATCGATCTATCCTCGCACCGCGACGGCTTCATCGCCGACCTCTCGCCGGCGGGGCGCCCGGGATCTATGCTCGTGGGCTCCTCCCCGGAAGTGTTGATTAAGAAGCAAGGCTCAACGGTTACGGCCTTCCCCCTAGCTGGCTCGGCGCCCCGCCAGGCCGATAAGGCACGCGATATCAAGGCCGGTCAAGACCTCCAAAACTCAGGCAAGGATCTGCGCGAGCATGCCTTCGTCGTGGACCACATCCGCCGGATCTTGCAGCCGCTGTGCAGTACTCTCGACGCCCCCACCACCCCGCAGCTGACCTCCACGAACGAGATGTGGCATCTGGGAACCCCGATCGCGGGAACACTGAAGGATTCAAATTTCACGGCACTCGAACTAGCCGAGCTGATCTACCCCACCCCCGCCATCTGCGGCACCCCCACGGAAGCCGCGCAAGCACTGATCGAAACCGCCGAAGCCGACCGCGGCTTCTACGCCGGTGCAGTGGGCTGGTGCGATGACTCCGGCGACGGCGAATACATGGTGGCCATCCGCTGCGCCGAGGTGGCCGGCGATGGACTCTCCGCCCGCGCGTGGGCGGGCGGCGGAATCGTCGTGGATTCCGACCCGACGGCCGAGCTTCAGGAAACCACGGCGAAGTTGCGCACCATTCTCAAAGCACTCGGCCTCTAAAGCGGCCTTTAGGCGCGCTCAATCGGGTTGGTCAGGCTGCCCACGCCGGGGATCTCAATTTCGATGGTATCGCCCGGCACCATCGGCGCCGTACCAGCCGGGGAACCTGTGGTGATGACATCGCCGGGCAGAAGCGTGTACGACTGCGAGATCTCCGCGATGATGCCGCCCATCTTCACGATCATCTGGTCGGTGTTGGAATCCTGCTTTTGCTCGCGCTTGCCATCGTGGGTCAGGTAAGCGTTGATCTTCTGGTCATCAAGGTCGATGCAGTCCAGGTCCGTCTCAATCCACGGGCCCAGCGGGCAGAAGGTGTCAATGCCCTTCGCACGTGCCCACTGGCCATCCTGGAACTGCAGGTCGCGCGAAGAAACGTCGTTGCAGATGGTGTAGCCAACGACGTGATCCCGCCACTTCTCCGGATCAATATTCTTCGAGACCTTTGAGATCACCACCGCGAGCTCTCCCTCGAACTCCACGTTGGTGGCGAACTCCGGGATCTTGATGGGGGCACCAGGGCCAATGACCGCGGTGGAGGGCTTAATAAAGATCGTCGGCGGCAGGTGCTCCGCGGATTCCTTGAAGACCTCAGCCACGTGGTCGGCGTAGTTTCGGCCAAGCGCCACGACCTTGGTGGGCAGGGTCGGCGCCAGCAAGCGCACCTCGCTCAGCGGCCACTCGCGGCCAGTTGGCTCCGGCGGGGTAAACGGGGTGCCGGAGATTTCCTTGGCCACCAGCTGGTCAAGCGGGGCGTCGGCGGGGCCATCAATGATGGCGAAACAAATACCTTCGGTGTGAGCAATTCGTCCTAAACGCATGACGGCCATACTACTCGCAAGGGTTTTTCACTCGCGTTCAGGGGCTAGGTGTAAAGCTTGCAAAGAACGCGATGATACTGCAGGCGTCCAACTTGTGGTACAACGCCCGCTCGGCCGCCTAGCGCTTGGCGACGTCCCCCAAGGTCACCGCCCGCGTGCTCCCCCGCAGTGCTAGATATAGCTCAGCGCAGGCCAAAGCATCACTCAGCGCATTGTGATTGCCATAGCGTGGCAAACCGTATCTCGCGCGAACTCGGGGAAGCCGCAGGTCCTCGCCGCGCGGATAAGTGCCCATGCGTTCCATGTGGCGCCGCTCGATAGCAAAGGTATCAACCACGCTCAGCCGAGGGACCTGACCAAATATCTCTTTGGAAGCCGCTTCTATGAAGCCCACCTCCACAGGCGCGAAGTGAGCGAGTAGCGCTCGGCCGTTCAGGGCCTTTCGCAACTGCTTCATCGCCACTTCGCGTTCCTCGCCGGCATCAATAACCTCCTGCGTCAGCAGGTGGACATGTGCATCTTCGGCCACCTTCGCGCCGCGCACCACGGTATAGCCGGCGCCAGATAGGTCGATAACACCGCCGTTCACCGGTACCCACCCGATAGAAACAATCTTTCCTGTGCGCGGATCAAGACTCGTGGTCTCCATATCTACGGCGAGTAGCCCTAGCTCTTCGAGCGGGGTACTTCGTGCGGGCGCGCCCCAATCCGCGCGGCGGCTCCACCGGCTCCACATCTAGATACTCCTCACCGGGTACTTGGTGGCAAGCGCGTTCTGCATGGATTTGATCGCACGGAAAGCATCGCGCAGGTGCTCGCGATCCATCCGCCCCAAGCTCTTGGGGTCAATGTGGTAATCCGGCTTGTGCCCTTCCCGCAACTGTCGGGCCTGGTGCTCGAAGGAAAGGGATCGGAGGTAGTCGAAGGCGTCGAGAAGCTCCTGTGCACCGCGGCGGCTCACCGCGTTCCCGGCGGCTTCGCTTAGGCGCTGGCGGGTGTCCACAATCGTGGAGCCGGATGCTAAGGCAAAGAGCCGGGCCATCTGGACAATACCCGCGGTACCTCCCTTTTTGATGTCGAGGGTATGTGCATAGTCGCCATCGCGCTCCACCACGAGTCCGCGGAAGAGCGTCAGCGGCGGCTCGCGGCGCGCGGCCAGGCTAGCCAGGTGAGCGTGCAGGCGCGTCGCGCCCTTGCCCATCTCCACGGCGGCAGTGTGGACCTCACGGGCCAGCTCCTCGCTTCCGTAGAGCACGCGGAAGTCGAAGAAAATCTGGGCGTTGAGCAGCGCCTCCGGTTGGGGGTCCCGGATCCATTTGCGGAAGGTGTCGATCCATTGGGAGCGCGTCATCCGCCACTCGGCGTTCATGGCCATCATGTCACCTGGGCACAGAGCCTGACCGGCGGCGGCAAGGCCCTGGCACACGAAGGTACTAAACCGTGCGAAATACTCGCCGTGCGCGTTGGCATCATAATCATCCGCGAGGACGAGCGCATTATCCTGATCCGAGGCCAGCGCCATCTCGCGCCGCCCCTGCGAACCCACGGCCACGAAGGCATACTCCACTGGCGGAGGACCCAGTTCTTCCTCGGCGAGGGTGCACAGACGGCGCGCTACCGCATCGGCGGCAAGCGTGACCAAGCTCGAGGCTTCCGCCGGTGTCGAGCCACGTTCCACGAAGCGCCCGGCCAGGCGCGTGGCCTCGTTGAAGGCACCATTCAGCTCCGCAACACTGGAGCGCCGTGAAAGATCCGCCGCAAGGTAGACCGGATCATTGTGCAGCAGCCGGGTAACGTCCGACTGCGTAACAATCCCCTGCAGGGTGCCTTCTTTAACCACCGGCAGGTGGTGGATTCCGCGCTCCGCCATGTGCAGCAGAGCCTCCATAGCGGGGGCATCTGCCGATACCGTGAGGGGCTGAGGCGTCATGATCTCCTCCACCGATTCAGCAGGGTCACGCTCCGCGGCGAGCACGCGGGTGCGCAGATCACGGTCGGTCACAATGCCGGCAAGACGCTTGGCTGAACCTGAACCCGGTGTAACAACGAGCAGTGAGGACACGCCGCGGTCCGTCATCAGCATCGCGGCTTCACGGATGGTGGTGGCAGCCGGCGCAGTCAATATGTCGGTACGAGTGAGCTCTCGCAGCGGCGTGCGTAAAACGTCGGTCGAAGTGGATTCAGACAGCTCGCGTGCTGCGGCGCGGATCTGGCGCGATTGCGCTGAAAAGAATCGCCCAATGTCGGGGTTCCGGCGGGACAACTCGCTGAAGTCCTCCTGCGCCAGGGTGAAGACGAGGCTGTCCTCCACCACGACCATCTCATAAGCGGAGTGAGGCTCCCCCTGCAGCGTGGAATAGCCAAAGGTGAGGCCGGATTCGCGGCGGTCTAGCAGCATGCCGTCCTCCCCCAGCACATCAATCGCGCCGGTGCGGATGATGTGCAGGTTGGCATTTTCTTGCCCCAGCTTGATGGGGATATCCCCTCGGCGCAGGTAGATCATGCTCAACTGTGAGGACAGCGCGTTAAGCTCTTCCTCCGGCAAGTGGGAGAAAGGCTCATTCTTGGCCAGGAAGCTGGTGACCTCGTCTATTTCGACGCTCATGCGCCAACCATACAGGGCTAGGCGCTGAGCGCGGAGGCGATTCGATCACCAATTTCGGTGGTGCCCGCCTGTGCGTCGCCGCGGGAGGAGACGTCGGCAGCCACGGCCTCCTCGATGCGCACGGCGTTCTCCTCATCCCCGAGGTGGCGCAACAGCATGGCCGCCGACAGGATCGCCGCGGTGGGATCCGCGATGCCCTTGCCTGCGATATCCGGGGCGGAGCCGTGGACCGGCTCGAACATGGAGGGGTTAGCGCCGGAGGCATCGATGTTGCCGGAGGCAGCCAGACCAATACCGCCGGTGACTGCTCCCGCCAAGTCGGTCAGGATGTCGCCGAAGAGGTTGTCGGTCACGATGACGTCATAGCGCGCTGGGTCGGTGACCATGTAGATCGTTGCGGCATCGATGTGGTTGTAATCTACGGTGACCTCGGGGAATTCCTTCGCAACCTCGTCCACCGTGCGCTGCCAGAGGCCACCGGCATTAACAAGGACATTGGTCTTGTGCACCAAAGTCACGTGCTTGCGGCGGCCCATCGCACGCTGAAAGGCATCACGCACCACGCGTTCAACGCCGAAGCGCGTGTTCTGGGAAACCTCAGAGGCCACCTCATGTTCAGTACCTTCGCGCAGCGTGCCGCCGTTTCCACAGTACAGACCTTCGGTGCCCTCACGGACGACGACGAAATCAATATCGCCCGGGTTTGCCAGCGGAGAGGTAGACGTCGGGTACAGCTTGGAGGGGCGCAGGTTGACGTGATGGTCCAGGGCGAAACGCATCTTCAGCAGCAAGCCGCGCTCAAGCACACCGGGCGGGACCTCACCGGGCGCACCAATGGCGCCGAGCAGGATGGCGTCGTGTTCGCGCAGGGATGCCAGGTCGGCGTCAGTAAGCAGCTCCCCGTTGCGCAGGTAGCGTCGTGCACCAAGGTCATAGTCCGTAACCTCAACGTCCTGGCGTACCGCGCGCAGGACCTTGAGTGCTTCCGCGGTTACCTCGGGACCGATTCCATCGCCGCCAATCACTGCCAGTTTCATTTTGTGGGATTCCTTTCTCACATATTGGATATATGTGAGAGTACCACCCCCTCTGCCTTGAGGGCGGCGAAACCCCCGCAAAGAACCGTTCTCGGTCCTTCACGGGGGCTGGGATGAAAGGTTCAGCTGTCCAGACTAGGCATCCAAATCAAGCTGGCGGCAGGTAGCACCCAGCGCCGCGTTGATTTCCTCGACAAGCTCTTCCGGTACCTCGCGCTCAACTCGCAAGATAAGGACTGCATCGGAGACATCCTTGCCCTGGGTCAATGCAGCCGCCACGATGTTGATGCCGGCAGCGCCAAGCTTCGTACCCACAGTGCCCAAGGCACCCGGGGCATCCTTGTAGGAGAAGAAGAGGTTGCGGCCCGTAGCGCGCATGTCGACGCCACGGCCATTGATGCGGATGATCTTCTCGACGCCGTCGATGCCAGTCAGGGCACCAGTGAGCTGCGATACCAAGCCGTCGGGGCCGATAACCTTGACCCTCACGGAGGAGCGGTGTCCCTTCGATTCCACGTTGGTCTTGACGTCCACGCTCACGCCGCGGCTTTCAGCAATCTGCATCGCGTTCACAAAAGTAACGGTCTCCGAGACCACGCCAGAAAACAGCCCGCGAACAGCGGACAATCCAAGAGCCGAAACATCCTCGTTGGCCAGCTCGCCGCAAGCCTCCACCTCGACGGCAACCGGCGCAGCGTCCAACAGGTTGCCTGCAACGAGGCCCAGCTTGCGTGTCAGATCCAACCAGCCGGCAACCTCTTCGCCGACTCGGCCGCCTTCGACGTTGACGGCATCGGCAACGAATTCGCCGGCCAGTGCCTTGAGCACGGAGGCAGCCACATCGGTACCCGCACGATCCTGAGCCTCGACCGTAGACGCGCCAAGGTGCGGGGAGACGGTAACTTGCGGAAGCTCGAAGAGCGGGGAATCTGTGCACGGCTCGGAGGCATAGACATCGAAGCCAGCGCCGCGGTGGTGACCGGATTTGATCGAAGCAGCCAAGGCTGCCTCATCGACCAAGCCGCCGCGGGCGGCGTTAATGATGATCTGCCCCTTCTTGGCCTTCGCTAGGAGCTCGGCGTCAAACATGCCGGCGGTCTCCGGGGTCTTGGGCAGGTGAATGGTCACGAAGTCAGCGCGAGACATGAGCTCCTCAAGGGGCACCAATTCCACGCCCAGCGCTGCCGCACGGGCCGGGTTGGCATAAGGGTCGTGCGCGATGACGGTGGTCTCAAATGCCAGCAAGCGCTGGGCAAAGAGCTGGCCGATGTGACCGAAACCCACGATGCCGATGGTCTTGCCGTATACCTCAACCCCCTTGAAGGAGGAACGCTTCCACTCACCTTGGCGCAGGGACTGATCCGCCGCCGGAACCTGGCGTGCGGTGGCGAGAAGCAGCGCGATCGCCTGCTCGCAGGCGGAGTGGATGTTGGAGGTCGGCGCGTTGACAACCATGACGCCACGCTCGGTGGCAGCGGGGATATCAACGTTGTCCAAGCCGACGCCGGCACGCCCCACAATCTTCAGGTTCTTCGCTGCGGTCAACACCTCCGCGTCCACGGTCGTAGCGGAGCGGACGAGGAGGGCGTCTGCCTCCGGCACCGCGGCAAGCAGCTCCGCGCGGTTGGGGCCGTCAACCCAGCGGACCTCAACTGTGTCCCCGAGAGCATCGACGGTGGATTCTGCAAGCTTATCGGCGATAAGTACGACCGGCTTCGACATAACTTCCTTCACTAGTCTGAAATGTGGATGCCGAGAAGTGTAGTTTATTCTTTCCAGCCCTGAGCGATTTTATGCGTGAATTCTGTCACTGAACCGAATTCCGGCCCGAGGGCCACGATCGGGCCATCCGCCAACCCCGCAGTAATCGCCGCGCCGGCTTTCGTTGCCGTCGGATCCGGTTGCGCCATCACGAACACCGTACCGCCATACGCGGTGGCGTTCACCACGTTTGCTAAAGGGCTGTCCTTCGTCGCCACGATCACCGGTGCCATCTGCGCATCACGGCGCGCCTGGGCAGGAATCGCTGGCATCTTTTCCTTCGTAAGGTGCTGCGGCAGGGGTTCCCACGCGGCCTTCAACTCCGTCTTGGTCGAAGAATCTAGGCGCGTGATGCTGTCCACCATGCGTTCGCGATTCACCACCACCTTGGATTCAAAGCGGAATGCGGTGTACTCCCCCAGCGCCTTGGTGTTTCCCGGATCGTGCACCACTTCGCGTTCGCCATTGTGGCTAGCCCATGGGACATCCCCGATGACGAGGATCTGGTCAACGTCAAGGTCGGTAAGCAGCTGCGAGATCTGCGGGCGAATCGATGAATCGTAGGTCACCATTGGCACGCGCTGCGATACGCTCAGCGTCGCGGCCCGCAGGGCAGCGGCATCTGAGTCTTCGGCCAAGATCAGCGTATTGCTTTCCTTGAAGAACAAGCGCGCGGAGTCAATTCCCCAGCGGTCCTCAACCACCGTAACCTCGTTGGCGAATTGCGGGTCAATAAGCCGCAGACGGTTTTCTTCGCTCGCGCGGGCTAGGTCAATCTCCGCCTCAGGGCGGGCGGTAATGTCCTGCGTCAGGATTGGCTCACCGCGCCCCAACGAGGAGCAGCCCACGGCCGCAAGCGCGCTCGTGCCCAGCAGCAGCGCTACAGGCACGGCCCGCAGCGCACCCAGCAACGACACCTTAACGTGCAAAGGCCTGCGGGCCCTCTTCGCCGCCGGAAAGGTTCGCCTCATCCACGTCGCGCACAACCTTCTTGTTGAGCGCGTACTCAACGATGCCCACGAAACGCTCGCGGCGATCGGCAAAGAACTGATGCGCAGTCTTCGCGGTCAGCAGCTCCGGCTCTAAGTCATGGGAGGCCAGCACGCTGTCGAACTCGGCGTCTTCCATGATTGACTTCGACTGCACGCGCGGCAGGTAGCGCTCCGGCGAGTGCCCGTCGAGGACAACCTCGGTGCGCTTGCCCATCGGCGTGCGGTTGAGCACGGAATTAGCCAGTACACCGCTGACGCCGTGGCGCTCACACCAACGAAGCGGGAAGACCGGGAAGAAGCCTGGTTGCAGCTCCTCGAAGCTGTGGCGGTTGAACGGGCGGCCGGTACGCCAGTCCTTCGCGCCGCGTGCCATGAGCAGAGCATAGAGGCCGTGCCACACCCCGTCGTGCTCCCCCACAGACAACAAGCGGGACTCGCGGAAGGAGGCATCGCGCACAGTCTTCGGGACATCCTCGGTCTCACCCGCGACCCAAGCGGTGACCTCATCGACATCACGCGCAGCGCGCAGCCTCACTGCAGAAGAGCCATAAAGCTCACCAAAGACGCCGCTCCAGAACCACTGGTTGAGGCGGTCCCATGCGTCCTGGCTGGACAGCACGCCCTTCTTTTCTGCCAGGCGCGCAAGGATGACAGCCAGCGGAATGATCTGCTCGGAATAAGGCACCTGCTCAAGGGAGAGAATGCAGCGCTCGGCCAAGAACTCAGCGACCTCACGGAAAGTAATCACCAGGGTTTGCGAGGCCTTGCGGTACTCATTCAGTGACAGCTGCAAGATATCTTCGCGCTGGCCGCCAGCGTTCCCCTTCTCCCCGGACACCAGCAGCGATACTGCCGAAAGGAACTCGTTGCGGCCGATGCCGTCGAGCGCAGGGAAGGCACGCAGCTGCTTCTCGACGCCTGCCCAATCCTCCGCCAGGTGAAAGTCCGGATCTTCAGAGGCAAAGACAGCCGTCAGGAGATCGAAGACGTCCATCTGCAAACCGGCCGAGTTGGCCTGAGCGAAAATGGAGCCAATTCCCGAGCTCGCCGTCTCGCGGGAGAGGCGAATCATCGGCACCGTGTAGCCGGACAGGGGCCGTAGAATCCGGTTATTGAAGGCAGCGACGACGTCACGGGTGGCGCCATCGTTGGCAGCGGCGAGCTCGAAGAGCATGCTGGTGCCTTCCTCACTCAGCAACGCCGAAACCGGGATGCAGCACGCCTGCACTGCGGCCTCGCGACTATCCAAGGTGCCCTCGATGTCCGGCGCGAAGTGGGAGCGCAGTTCGCCGTGCTGGTTGATGGCGAAGACAGCTTCATCCGGCATGATGTCCTCGGAGGTAGCTTTGCGCAGGTCCACGAAGTACTTGCGGGAGACTTTCTTGGAGCGGAAATCGGTGGTATCCACAAAGCCCTCACCGCGGAAGCAGTGATACAGGGTGGTGAGCCTCTGTTGCCCATCGAGCAGGAGCAGGCCGGGGTTCACCCCAGTGTTAGGCGCGCCCGCGAGAGGCCGTGGCCGAAAGCGCATGGCTTCATTGCGGGTATCCAAGGCCATGAATGCACCGAGCGGGTAGCCGCGCAGGACGGTGACGATCAGCGATCGAATTCGGTCTTCATCCCAGGCATAGGAGCGCTGGAAATCGGGCAGCTGAATATCACCGCGATCGATGCGAGCGAAAAGGTCATTAAGGTCATAGCTTGGCGTAGAGAAACCCATGGCCCCGAGCCTACAACTAAATGTGGGAATATGCCCGTTTATGTGCGAACATCACATCAAAAGGAAATCCCGCTGACCAATGGCCAACGGGATTCTTTAGTCAAAGCGCAGTTTAGGCAGTTGCATCCAACGGATTCTTGACCCAGCTCATGAGGTCACGCAGCTGGGAGCCGGTCTGCTCAATCGGGTGGGAGTTCACCTTGGCGCGCAGCTCCTCCAGCTCCTTATTGCCGCCCTCTACGTTGGCGACGAGGCGCTTGACGAAGGTGCCGTCCTGGATATCAGTGAGGACATCCTTCATGCGTTCCTTCACGGAAGCGTCGATGACGCGCGGGCCGGAGAGGTAGCCACCGAACTCAGCGGTGTCGGAACAGGAGTAGTTCATGTTCTTGATGCCGCCCTCAACGATGAGGTCAACGATAAGCTTCAGCTCGTGGCAGACCTCGAAATAAGCCATCTCAGGCTCATAGCCAGCTTCAGTCAGGACCTCGAAGCCGTTCATGATCAGGTACTCCACGCCACCGCACAGGACCGCCTGCTCACCGAAGAGATCGGTCTCAGTCTCATCCTTGAAGGTGGTTGGGATAACGCCGGCGCGGGCACCGCCGATGGCCGCAGCATAGGACAGGGTCAGCTCGCGCCCCTCGCCCTTCGGATCCTGCTCGGTGGCGATCAGGCAGGGAACGCCCTTGCCGTCGACGAACTGGCGGCGAACCAGGTGGCCCGGGCCCTTCGGAGCAACCATGCCGATGGTGATGTTCTCCGCCGGCTTGATCAGGCCAAAGTGGATGTTGAGGCCGTGGCCGAAGAACAGCGCGTTGCCGTCCTCCAGGTTCGGCTCGATATCATCTGTAAAGATCGTCGCCTGGGAGGTATCCGGCGCCAGCAGCATGATGACATCAGCCCACTTGGCGGCCTCAGCGTTGCTGAAAACCTTGAAGCCAGCCTCCTCTGCCTTCTCGCGGGACTTCGAGCCCTCGCGCAGGCCGATGGCGACCTCAACGCCGGAATCACGCAGGTTCATAGCGTGGGCGTGGCCCTGGGAGCCGTAGCCGATGATGGCGACCTTGCGGCCCTGGATGATGGTCAGGTCTGCATCAGATTCGTACAGAGTCTCAATAGCCATGTTTGATGTTCCTTTTCTTTTTGGGTTCGTTCGCACTACGCATCCAGTAGTGACTCGGTCTATTGAATTTGTATCACACTTTGGGACAGTTTGCCCACATTGTGAGATTTTATTTCGTCGGTGCCATTGCCTTCGGGCCGCGTCCCAGTGCGACGTTGCCAGATTGCACCAGTTCGCGGATACCGAAGGGCTCGAGGACGTCGAGAAGCGCCTGCAGCTTGCCCGGGGTACCGGTGGCCTCAACCACCACGGACTCCGGCGATACATCCACGATGCGTGCGCGGAAGATGTTCACTGCATCGACCACCTGAGGGCGGTTAGAGTTATCCGCGGCTACCTTCACCAACATGATGGAGCGCGCAATCGTGTTCTCTTCCTCGAGCTCAACCACCTTGAGCACCGGGACGATTTTGTTGAGCTGCTTCGTCACCTGCTCGATGATGACCTCGGAGGCATCCACGACGATGGTCAGGCGGTTAATGCCTTCCGTCTCGGTCCGAGCGGACACCAGCGAGATGAGGTTATAGCCGCGGCGGGTGAACATGCCGGTCACACGGGAGATGATGCCCTCGATATCCTGAACCCGCACGGAGAGGATGTGTCGGGTGATGTCGTCTTTAGCCATTGTTTTCGGCCTCCTCGAGAGATTCGTGGATGTCGGCCGGTTCCTCGGCCGCGGACTCATTGTCATCAAACAGCGGGCGCAGGCCCAGGGCGTACTGGATCTCCTCATTGGAGGCACCGCCACCAATCATTGGCCACACCTGGGCATCCTGGCCCACGATGAAGTCAATAACCACTGGGCGGTCATTAATTGAGCGCGCACGCTCAATCGCGGGGCCGATCTCTTCTGCTGTGGTGACGCGAATGGACTCGCAGCCCAAGGCTTCGCTGAGCTTGACGAAGTCCGGCACATACTCGTCGTGCTCGCGCAGCTTGGTGTGGGAGTACTTGTTGTCATAGAAGAGCGTCTGCCACTGACGCACCATGCCCAGGTTGCCGTTATTGATCACGGCAACCTTGATGGGAAAGCCTTCCACGGCCGCGGTGGTCAGCTCCTGGTTGGTCATCTGGAAGCAACCATCGCCATCGATAGCCCAGACCTCTCGCTCCGGGCAGGCAGCCTTTGCCCCCAGCGCCGCGGGCACGGCGTAGCCCATCGTGCCGGCGCCACCGGAGTTGATCCAGCTGCGGGGGTGCTCGAAGTCGAGGAACTGCGCCGACCACATCTGGTGCTGGCCCACGCCCGCACAGTAGATAGCCTCCGGGCCGACAATGGAGCTGAGCTTTTGGATAACCTCTTGCGGGTTGAGCAGGCCATCTGACGTCGGCTCAAAGCCGCGCGGGAAGCGGCGCTGCATGTTCCCCAAATACTCCATCCACGGACCAATTCGCGGGGCATCCAGCTCCGCATCATTGGCATAAGCCTTGGTCAGACGCAGAAGCACCTCGCGGGCATCGCCCACGATCGGAACAGCCACCTCGCGGATTTTGCCGATTTCCGCCGGGTCAATGTCGGCATGAATCACCTCGGCGTGGGGAGCAAAGGTGTCCGTATTACCGGTCACGCGGTCGTCGAAGCGTGCGCCCACGGCGATGATAAGGTCCGCGCGCTGCAGGGCCGCCACCGCGGGCACGGTTCCGTGCATGCCGGGCATGCCCATGTGCTGCGGATGATTATCCGGGAAGGCACCGAGAGCCATGAGCGTGGTCACCACAGGGATTCCGGTTAGCTCCGCGAACTCGCACAGCTCGCGGGAGGCCTCGGCCTTGATGACGCCGCCGCCAACGTAGAGCACCGGACGCTCGGCGCGCGCAATACGCTGAACAGCCTGGGCAATCTGACGCGGGTGCGGAGTAGTCGTGGGCTTGTACCCCGGTAGCTCCGGCATCACTGGGCCCGAATATTCCATATAGGCGTTCTGCACGTCCTTCGGAATATCCACGAGCACAGGCCCTGGGCGCCCAGTGGCGGCCAAATGGAAGGCTGCCGCGATCGCCCCGGGGATATCTTCTGCCTTGGTGACGATGAAGTTGTGCTTCGTAATTGGCATCGTCACGCCACGGATATCAGCCTCTTGGAAGGCATCGGTGCCCAGCAGGGAGCTGCCCACCTGGCCCGTGATTGCCACGACAGGAATCGAGTCCAGGTTAGCGTCAGCCAGCGGGGTCACCAGGTTGGTCGCACCCGGGCCGGAGGTAGCAATCATGACGCCGACCTTTCCGGATGCTTGGGCGTAGCCTTCGGCTGCATGGCCGGCCCCCTGCTCGTGGCGGGTGAGCACGTGGCGCAGCTTCGTGGATTCAAAGAGGGCGTCGTACAGCGGAAGCACGGCGCCACCCGGAATGCCGAAGACAAGCTCGGTGCCGAGATCTTCGAGGGTGCGGACAATGGCGTGTGCGCCCGTGATGCGCTCGGGCGCCCGCTGTGGCGGTGTGGAAGCTGTCACGGTTGATGTGCTCCTTCAGTGGGGTGGGTGGTGAAGAGATCATCCAACGAGTAACGCCCCCGTCTTTCCTTCCTGGGTGTGAAGGTAACGGGGGCGCTTGCTGGTCGACGTCACTTGTGGACTCGCTACGGCTCGCGCCGCCCGGGTACTACTACGAGGTGAAGTCGAATAATGATCATGGGACAAACTGTACACTGATAGAAACACCACCGCTGGCATTTACCCCCATTTTTGGGATCTTTTTCTCATTTTGCGAGATTGCACAGGTGGGGCGGTTCGCCACCGCGCCGCACAGTCAATTACGATGGCCCACTATGACGTCCTCACATCCGCAGAACGCATCAACTCGTGCCGAACACCCCACGGCCGAAACGTTCAAGCCCACCCGCGAACACCTCCTCGGCATTGGCATCCTCGCCGCCATTGCATTTCTCAGCATTGGCTGGGCCCCGAAGTACCTCTTCTGGGTACTCATCTTCCCAGTGCTGGCCATCTGGTGGGTTCTACGCGCACGCACCACCGTCGACGGCAAGGGCATCCACATCACCTATGGCTTCCGCGGCCCCAAGAACATCGAGTGGGGCAACTTCAAGGGAATCGGCTTCCAGCGCTCGCGGGCCTACGCCCGCACCACAAGCGGCAACAACTTCAACCTGCCGGGAGTGACCTTCAACTCCCTCCCCCGCCTTGCCGCCGCTTCCAATGGGCGCATCCCCGACGCATTGACTGCAGGCCGCAACGCCGCCGACGACAAGGTCATCATCGTCCACCGCGATGGCCAGCAAGTCCTCCTCACCAAGGAGGAATACGCCGAGTACCTCAAGAAACACCCCGAATTAAAGGATTAACCATGTACCCGCTCCGCTCCAAAGTCACGACTGTTGGCCGCCAGGCATCCGGTGCGCGCGCACTATGGCGCGCTACCGGCTCCAAGGAGAGTGACTTTGGCAAGCCAATCGTCGCTATTGCCAACTCCTTTACCCAGTTCGTCCCCGGCCACGTCCACCTCAAGAACGTCGGTGACATCGTGGCCGATGCCGTGCGCGAAGCCGGCGGTGTGCCCAAGGAATTCAACACCATTGCCGTCGACGATGGCATCGCCATGGGCCACGGCGGCATGCTGTACTCCCTGCCTTCACGCGAAATCATCTCCGATTCCATCGAGTACATGGTCAACGCCCACACTGCCGACGCCCTAGTGTGCATCTCCAACTGCGACAAGATCACCCCGGGTATGTTGAACGCGGCCCTGCGCCTCAATATCCCCACCATCTTCGTCTCCGGCGGCCCGATGGAGGCCGGCAAGGCCGTTGTTGTCGATGGCGTGGCGCACGCGCCGACGGATCTGATTACGGCGATCACGGCGTCGGCAAGCGATGCCGTCTCCGACGAAGGCCTGGCCCAGGTGGAGGAATCCGCCTGCCCCACCTGTGGCTCCTGCTCCGGCATGTTTACCGCCAACTCCATGAACTGTCTCACTGAGGCGCTCGGCTTGGCTCTTCCAGGCAACGGAACCACGCTGGCTACCCACAGCGCACGCCGCGAGCTCTTCGAACAAGCCGGCCGCACCATCGTCGAGATGTGCCAGCGCTACTACGGCGAAGAAGACGACGCTGTCCTCCCCCGCTCGATTGCAACCAAGGAAGCTTTCACCAACGCCATGGCACTGGACATGGCCATGGGTGGCTCCACCAACACCATCCTCCACACGCTGGCCGCCGCACAGGAGGGCGAGGTGGACTTCACGCTGGAGGACATCAACGAGATTTCCTACCGCGTGCCCTGTTTGTCCAAGGTGGCGCCCAACGGCACCTACCACATCGAGGACGTGCACCGCGCCGGCGGCATCCCCGCCATCCTGGGAGAACTGCGCCGCGCCGGCCACTTGAACCTCAAAGTCCACACCGCGCTCTACGACAACGCCGAGGAGTGGCTCGATGATTGGGATATCCGCGGCGGCAAGGCTACCGACGCTGCCCGCGAGCTTTTCTTTGCTGCGCCCGGCGGCGTGCGCACCACCGAGCCATTCAGCCAGTCCAACCGCTGGGATGAGCTGGATACTGACGCTTCCAATGGCTGCATCCACGACGCCGAGCATGCCTTCTCCTCCGACGGCGGCCTCGTTGTCCTGCGCGGCAACCTCGCCCCCAACGGAGCCATCGTCAAGGCCGCCGGCGTTGAAGAGGAACTGTGGACCTTTACCGGCCCAGCCCGCGTGGTGGAATCCCAGGAAGAGGCCGTGTCCATCATCCTGAAAAAGGAGGTCCAGCCTGGCGATGTCATCGTCATCCGCTACGAGGGCCCCGCGGGCGGTCCCGGCATGCAGGAGATGCTGCACCCGACCTCCTTCCTCAAGGGTTCCGGTTTGGGCAAGGCCTGCGCCTTGATTACCGATGGCCGCTTCTCTGGCGGCACCTCCGGCCTGTCCATCGGACACATCTCCCCCGAGGCTGCCCACGGCGGCCTCATCGGCCTAGTGGAAAACGGTGACCCCATCACCATCAACATCCGCGAGCGCCAGCTCACTCTCGATGTAGACGAAGAAGTCTTGGAACGCCGCCGCGCCACCGAGGAGCAACGCGAGAAGCCCTGGACGCCGAAGGACCGCAACCGCCCGGTCACCAAGGCCCTGCGTGCCTATGCCAACATGGCCACGTCCGCTGACCGTGGTGCGGTGCGCGTGGTGGATGGTTACGTCAATTAGAGTATGGGGCGATGAATTTCGCCACTAACGCCGCAAGGCGCACACTCCTGACCGCCGCCGGGCTCATCATTGGCCTGGTGGGCGTCATACGCCATGTTCTCCACACGGACTACCCTGTGGACATGATCATTTACCGTGAGGGCGTCCGCGCCTTCATGGAGGGCCGCTCGGTCTACTCGGAGCCCATGTACGCTGGGGATTTGGCACTCCCCTTTATCTACCCGCCCTTCGGGGCACTGGTCATGGTGCCGCTGACAGCCTTTGACTGGATGAGCGACGCCCTTGCGGGCGATATCATGATCGTCCTCTCGGATGCGCTGATCTTCGCCTGCCTCTACGCGATCTTCCGTGCACTCAAGGTGCCTCACCTGTGGCCCACCGTGACTATCGCGTGGGCTGCTGCCATGTTCTTTGAACCCATCCGCCTCAACAACGGTTTTGCGCAAATCAACATCGTCATCATGGCGCTGGTCATCTTCGATCTCGTCCCCCGCAAGCGCAAGCTCCCGCAAGGCTGGCTGATCGGTCTCGCGGCGGCCATCAAGATCACCCCCTTGGCCATGCTGCTCTACTTCCTGCTGCGCCGCGAGTGGAAGCCGATCCTCACGGCCTTCGCCTCCGCCGTTGTGGCCACCTTGCTGGCCGCGGCCTACCGCTGGGAAGCCTTCGTCGAGTTCTTCACCTCGAAGCTTCTCGATATGGGCAAGGGCGTAGACTTCGGTGTGGCCACGGACTATCAGTCCAATTCCTCGCTCAAGGGTGTCATCCAGCGACTCTTCACCTCCCAGGAGGCCATGGATAACCACGGCATGCTCATCAACGTGCTGTGGCTTCTCGCGGCGCTCACAGTCATCGGGCTCGGCTCAGCCCTCATCCTGGCGCAGATGCGGCGCGGCCTGCTTGTCGACGCCCACCTCACCACCGCCACAACCATGCTGCTCATCTCCCCCGTTTCGTGGTCCCACCACTGGGTGTGGCTGTCCCTCATCGTCCCGCTTCTGGTCTACCGCGCATGGTCCTGGCGCAATTCCACCTGGGTCGCTGGCAGCTTGCTGGCTGTACTGGCCGTCTGGGCGGGCATGCTGCTCACCGTTCCGCCGAAGTGGTGGTTTGGTGACAGCATCGATGTCCACGCGATGCCGCTGTATCAGAAGTTCTTGGTCGATGACTTCGTGTGGCTAGCACTCCTCAGCTGGATTCTCTACGCCATCTGCCTCAAGGTTAAGGGCACTCAATCCGACAAGCCCCATGTTGCACTCGCTGCGGCCCAAACCACCTAAGCCCCGAAACGCAAAACTGCCCGTTCTGCCAAAGTTATGCGCCGCGCCTGCGGCGGGCTCAGGTGGTGAATGCATCTATACAGCTAGGAGGTTGTGTAGATGTTAGGCGATAGAAAGCTACGTGAGCGGTATGTGCAGGCGTATCTGCATGATGCGCGTCCGATGTCGGTGATCCTCAAGGAGTTGGGGGGCTCGAAGGCTACGGCGAAGGTGTGGCGCCAGGCTGAGGGCCTTAGCCGTGGCAAGCGCCGTCGGAGCCTGAATGAGGATAAGTACAAAGATCAATACCAAAAGATCATTGCTCTTGTAGAAAGCGGCCAGTCTGCGTATAGCGCACTGAAAGAGACAGGTTTCCCACAGACCGCTTACCGATACCTTGCGCGAGACGGTATTGAACTCGCCAACAGTCGCGGTGGAGCCATACAAATTGAGCGGGATCGCATTGCTAAAGCTTTGAAACTTGTTAATGCTGGCAAAAGCTATAAGGAAGTCGGCCAGGTAGTTGATCACTGCGCTGACACTGTGAAAACGTGGCACCATAATCGCATGTCTGGGCGTTTGGTGCTCAATGATCATCCCACCGAATCCGAATCGAAGGTAGGACGCGGAAAACGTCTTATCCGCCATAACCGAATAGCGATGGCCTATCTGCTGAAGTAGGGCCATTCTCATCGTGAGATTGCAGCCCAGCTTGGCCGGAATCAGTCGACGATTAGCAGGGAAATCGCCCGTGGGATGACTGAGCATGGCTACGATGCCCTCGTGGCGCAAAACCGTGCTGTAGACCGTTTAGCCAGGCCTAAACCCCGTAAACTCGATACCAACCCGCAGTTGCGGGCCTTTGTCATCGAGGGGTTGAACACGAAGTGGTCACCTTCCCCTTGGCTGCTGAGCCCTGCCCCTAGGAACAAAAATCGGGGCACTTCACTTCTGCTCTGAACCAGTGCGCCCTCTGGGCTAGCATTGGACTGCTATCTACACTTTCCTAGGATAGGAACGAGAAGGGGGTTATGTTAATGAGACGCATGATGGCACGGATAGGGTTCACTAGTATTGTCTCCCTATTACTCTCCTCTTGTAGTTTTGATGACCCATTGGCTTCTCATCTCGCGTCCCTAGGACGATCGGGACATGCAACCCCCGTTACTGAGTCCATCACACTGGAGGAACTCTACGGACCAGAATGGACTGAGTTTTCGCTCGTGTGCCCATACACTCCGTATCAAACAGTCAAAGAAACACTTATGGCTGATGATCCCCCTGTTCCAGAACACGGCTTCTCCGATCAAGAAAACTTCCTCTTTCTTAGAGGAAAGGGCGACAGCGAACAATGGGTGAAGTTCTCTCGAAAGGCTCTCGATCTGTGTTCTCCATCAAGTCCGCCTTCTTTAACCATGGAGTCAACGACAGTTGCTCTCAGTTTTTCTCTGGATAATCCGGGTAGTGCTTGGATTCTAACCGGCTTGAACAAGTAGTCATATGGGCTCGCTGCTTGATGTGCATGATTCCGCCACGACTATCGATAAGTTAATCGAGATGTTTACCGGAAAAAATACGCAACATCACCAAAACACTGACCTGGGACCAAGGTGTGGAACTAGCCCAAGTAGACAGGCTGAGCATCGAACCTGAGCTCGCAGTCTACTTCTGCGATCCACACTCACCCTGGCAGCGTCCTACCAACGAAAACACCAACGGGCTAGTCCGAGACTTCCTACCCAAAGGAAGCGACTTTAGTACCCTGACCGATAAGGGCGTTCAACACATTCAAGACCTACTCAACGGGCGCCCCAGAAAAGTCCTCAACTGGTACACACCAGAAGAGAAAATCCAAGAACTATTCAAGTGATGCATCCACCACTTGAAACCGCCTGCGGCGGGCGGGAAAACTTTGGCAACATTGGCACCTCAGCGACGCCATACCATGCGCCCAACTCAACCCTCAGCTAAATCCTTGAGTGCTGCCAAGTGACCGTCGAAGGCGATCTTGCCTTGCTCAGTCAAGGCGACCCACACCGAGTCCTTAGCGCGGCTGGTGCCGTATTCGCGGAAGCGAGTCACGTAGCCGGCTTGTTCTAGCGCTCCGAGCTGCTTGGACAGGGAGGCGTCGGAAAGCTCCGTGCGGTCGCGCAACACGGCGAATTTCATCTCACGGTTTACCTCCCCACCCTGCGTGGCCCCGAAGGCATTGAGCGTGGCGCAAATTTTAAAGCGGTTGAGCGGGTGGATTATCGGATCGAGCTCACTCATCGCGGCATCCTATTCAGCGCACCGGTGTGCAACGTCCAAAAGACCGACAAACTGCACAGCACACCTGCGATGCACGAGGCAATAACGTGCCCTTCAACAAAGGGATTGAACAGTGCCGGCAGCATCATAAACCCCAATCCTGCGTAGAAGCGCCAGGTCACATTCCTGGAGGCGTGCGGATCAACCTTCTGACGCATCGAATCCCGCACCCCCGTGCGGTAAAAGAAGGCAAGACTCACCAAGAGCCCGAGTACAAGAAGCAGTCCACCAACAAGAACGAGAGGATGGACGTCATCCTTGATCCACATGTAGGCAAACCACGCGCCGTAAGCAGCCGATGCGAGCAAGCTCAGCCAGATAGGCGGCCGCTTCGCCGCGGCTAGCTGTTGTTGCTCCTCAAATGCGAGTGCTTCTCGAACATCCTGATCGGACAAAACTAAAGCTCCCCTCCTGCGGCACCAAAGTCATTGTTTTCCATCACGGAAACCAACTTACTTTACGCAATGGAAAACAACAACAGTTGGTGTATAACTGCAGGCTGGGAGCTTAAGTAGGCGCTAAAACTCTTAGCTCAACGGGTTAACGCCAGCGCCAAACCACCAGATAGCCACGAACGCGGCAACGCCGATGACGATGAAGACCCACGAGGTTGCCAGTGGGCGGCGGGTCCAGGAGCGATTGAAGTCAAGGGAGATGAATCCCGGACCGGTGAACTGCAGGGCCACCGCGATAACAAAGAGCACCAGACCCAGCCAGACGCTCTCATTCCAGGCAAAGACATCCAATCCGGCACCGGAGGCGTTGAGGCCGTGAATAGCGGAGAAGCCTGTGACGATGAGGCCGAACATGGCCGCCAGCGGTGTAACTAGACCCAGAAGCAGGAAGGCACCGGCAATGAGCTGAACGGTGGGCACGCCGATGGCCAAGGCCGCCGCCATGGTGTACTCACTGAACTCGTTCTCCAAGCCTGACAGCCCCTCGTTGCCGCCGAGCTTGAAGAAGGTCGAAGCACCCGCCACGAGCAGGTAAACGCTGAGCGCCAGGCGCACGAAAAGCAGACCATAGTCAATGGTGCCGCGGCGGGCCGACGGGTGCTTTTCTTCTACGGCCTCCGCCTCGGTTGCGGTGACTGGCTCAGCCGCAGGGTCAGCCACGGCAACGGCGCTGGGCTCTTCATCAGCCTCAGCCGCCGGCATTGCAGTCGTTTCCGTATCGGTTCCTGCCGTCGCCTCCGCGCGTGGGAAAGCAGTAGTTTCAGTTTCAGTATCAGCGGCAGAGCTGTCGAAAGACAGGGATTCCTTGGAGGTGCTTTCAAAGGTTTCGGTCTTCGCCTCGGGTTCGGCCTCAACGGCGGACTCTTCAGCCTTCTTTGGCTTGATCACCTGCGGCTCGGCGCGCCCCGGGCGCTGGAAGAGGCTGCTCTTCTTCGGCTTTTCGGTCGCAGTTTCCGCGGGCGTGCTGTCCTTCACGGAGTCCTTACCCGTGTAGGTCGGGATATCGTCATCAAAGTCGGTGGCTTTATCAGGAGTTTTATCGCTCATACCTCCAACTTAAGGCAGCACAGCACCCTTATGGTGCATCTTTACCGGCGCGGCGCGAAGCTAAAACCGCATGGCCAGCGTTTAAGACGTCTTCTGTGAGGTCAGCAAGCAACTCCGACTCCAGCCGCCAGCGCTGCCAGTAGAGGTCGATGTCGAGCGGGAAGTCGTCGAGAAGCACCAGCTCCCCGGACTCCAGCAATGGCTGGGCCTGCAGGCGCGGTACCAAGCCCCAGCCCAAACCATAGCGCACGGCCTCCACATAGGACTCCGAGGAGGGAATCTGAGATACCCGTGCGCGCAGGACGTGGGAGTCGATGAAGCGCTCACGCATGGCGTCATCCAAGGTGGCGTCGTTCGGCCCGAAACCCACGATGGGCAGCGTCTCCCAGTCCTCAAAGGTCTCCGCCAGCTCCGGCGCGGCGACGGCAAAGTAGCGCATGGTACCGAGGTACGTGGATTCGCAGCCGGAGACCGGTGTTTGCTCGCGTGTCACAGCTCCCAGAACGTCACCGCGGCGCAGCATTGCGAGCGTGCGGGCCTCATCTTCGATGCGGATGCGCAGCGCCGCCGCACCGCGCTCGGCGGTGCGCTGGATTACAGGACGAAACCACGTGGCCAGGGAATCCGAGTTGATGGCAACGGTCAGTGGCACGCGGGACAACCGCTCGGTAAGCCGCGCATCCGCTTCCGCCTGGACCAGTGCCATGCGCCGCGCGGCTTGGGCAACGATCTCCCCCGCCTCAGTCACGGTGACGGGGGTCCCGCGGCGCAGGAGTATTCGGCCCGTCGACACCTCCAGTGCCTTGATGCGCTGGCTCACGGCCGAGGGAGTGATTCCCAACACAGCCGCGGCACCCTCGAAGGAACCTTCATCGATAATGGCCAGCAGTGTTTCGGTATGCAGCGGGTTCATGAAGCAATATTAAACCAGATGTAGAACATTTAACTGGACTTCATATGTCGATATACGCACACTAGAAGCCATGTCAGTATTGCTCGCAGGATTTGCGCTGGGCCTGTCCCTCATCATCGCCATCGGACCGCAGAATGCCTACATCATCAAGATGGGTATTAAACGCGACCATGTCGGACCCATCCTGTTGGCATGCTTGCTTTCCGACGTCATCCTGATCACCGGCGGCACCGCCGGCGTCGGCGTCCTTGTGGAGCGCTTCCCCACCGCGCTCGTCGTGGTGAAGTACCTCGGCGCGGCCTACCTCATCTACTTCGGCTTCACGTGCTTCCGCGATGCCTTCAAGAAGGAACAGGAAGCGCTTGTCATTGAGGAAACCGCACCGGTGGCCCAAGTGGTTGATGAGAATTCGGGTTCCTCTGGGACACCGGGGAACTCAGTGCTTACGAAGATCCGCCCCCGCATGCGCTCGAAATCCTGGGTCAGGCCTGTCCTTGGCGCATTGGCGCTGACGTGGCTCAACCCCTTGGCCTACGTCGACGCGCTGGTCATGCTGGGCTCCATTGCAAACCAGTACGGCGACCAGCGCTGGGTGTTTGCAACCGGCGCCATCATGGCCAGCGCAGTGTGGTTCCCCTCCTTGGGCTTTGGCGCCTACAAGCTCTCCCACGTGCTGGACAAGCCTACGACGTGGCGCGTCGTCAACATCGTCATCGGCTGCGTCATGTTTGCGCTAACAGCGAAGCTCTTGCTCCACTAGTTCTTCTGTGATTCCTCGGGGAGGTCCTCATCCTCGGCGGGGTCTCCCACCGCGCCGGTTTCTTCCACCCAGGCCTTGATCTCTTCGTCGCTGCGGTCCTGCTCCACGGCGTCGCGCTCGGTGTAATAGGAGTGATCGTTGCGGTTTTCTTCCCACTCTTCCTTGTCGAAGTCGAGCTCCTCGTCCGAATCCAGCTCATCGACCACATCGGAGACGAGATCCTCAAAGAGGGCTTCATCATCCATGTTGGAATCGGCGATCTGCTGACCAATCTCATCGTCGTAACGCGCTGCGTCATATTCCGAATCGGGGTGCAGCTTCAGGTGAAGCAGGGCGCGGATGCGCTCGCGGCGCAAGCCTTCATCCTTGATCTTGCCCAGGGAGCGCAGCCATCCAACCACCAGGATGACGACGAGGACGATGCCCATGTAGCCCAGAACCGGGTACACATACTGCATGAGCGCCTTGAAGCCGGCGAAGGAAACCGCGAAACCTGCAAGGCAGCCGGCGATAAAGATGATGCAGTACTTGGACTCGTTGCCGGAGGACAAACGCTTACCCAGCGCATAGAACATGCCGATGGCCGTGTTGAAGATCATCAGGTAGATGATGACTGCCATGATAACGCCAAGGACTGGGTGAACGTTGTCCACTAGGGTCAGCATCGGAATATCTGAATCTCCCACATTCTCCGCGTTCATCAGCAAGGAGAAACCAGCGATACCCATGAGCACCGCGTACACCGCGCCGCCTACGATGCCACCAACGCCGGCCTCGCGCGGGCTGATGTTATCGCCACCGATCACCAAGGACATCGATACAGCCAGAATGAGGGCGAGGCCGTTGTAGTTCAGCGCGGAGACCAACCAATTCGAGATCGGGGACTCAATCGCTTCAGAGGCGCTAATCGCCGCATCAACGCTCTCCGGCATGTGCAGCAAGGTATAGGTGCCCACGAAAAGAACGGCGATGATGATGGTCGGGGTCAAAAGGCCGATAACTTGGGAGACCTTGTCTACGTCGAACATACCCGTAACCATGACAAGCACGAGCATGAGCAACGAACCTACCCAGGCAGGCCAACCGAACTGCTGCTCCATGTTGGAGCCAGCACCTGCCAGCATGACAAAGCCCACCGCAAACAGCGTGAGAATCACCGCAACATCAAGAATGCGCGAGATGATCGGGTGGGTAATGTTGCGGAAGACTTGGTTGTGTTCGCTGGCGTGGAAGTAGCTTCCTAGTTGAAGAAAGACTGTACCGGCGAGCGTCATCACCAAACCGGCAACCAGGATTCCCCACATGCCGGAAATACCGAAGGACGTAAAGTACTGGACAACTTCCTGTCCCGTGGCAAAGCCCGCACCCACGAGCAAGCCAATGAAGGACAAAGCGATGCCTACGACGTTTTTATAAGACACGTTTTCCTATCTGTTTTCTAGTTTCTTCTCTTTATGCTTTATAGCTAGCGCATAAAAACGCGCCATACCTTTGATGGAGTACGGCGGCACACTACTACCACGGTACTCCATCATGACAGGAAAACATGTGTGCGGCCGTAGAGAGCTTGCTCCAATGGCCGCTAAAGCATGAGGCGGCTCACCTCTTAATGCTCGGCAAACGTAGCGGTATCAATGACGAATCGGAACTTCACATCACCCGCAACGACGCGCTCATAGGCGGCATCGACGTCATCGACGCCCACCTTCTCAATGACCGCTCCCAGGCCGTGCTCGGCACAAAAATCCAGCATTTCCTGGGTTTCGGCGATGCCGCCGATGTTGTTGCCGGTGAGCACCTTGCCGCCGCCTACTAGGCGGTTGAGGCGCAATGGAAGGGCCTCCGGCGGCAGCCCCACGACAGACATGATGCCGCGCGGCTTAAGCATCCGCAGGTAGTCCTCGAGGCTGTACTCGGCGGAAATCGTGGAGAGGATGAAGTCGAACTCCCCGCGGTGGTTTTTGAAAAAGTCCTCTTCTTCGGTGGTGGCGAGCGTACGGTTCGCGCCGAGCTTCGCGGCCTCCTCAGCCTTGCGCGAGGTGCGCGAGATGACAGTGACATCCGCGCCCTTGGCAGCGGCAATCTGCACGCCCATGTGCCCCAAACCGCCGAGGCCCACGACGGCCACCTTCTGCCCTTCCTTGACGTCCCAGCGAGCCAGCGGAGAGTAGGTGGTAATGCCGGCACACAGCAAGGGCGCGGCGACATCGAAGTCAAGGGCATCCGGAATACGCAGGACGAAATCCTGGTTCACCACGACCTTCTCCGCATAACCACCTTGGGTGATCGTTCCGTCGACGTCGGTGGAATTATAGGTGCCCACACCACCATTAAGGCAGTTCTGCTCCATTCCAGCTTGGCACTGCTCGCATTCGCCACAAGAGTTCACTAGGCAGCCGACGCCGACGCGATCGCCCACTTGGAACTTGGTGACGTCCTCCCCCACGGCGGAAACCACGCCGGCGATCTCATGGCCCACGGTCAGCGGGAAGTGCGCCTCACCCCACTCATTGCGGATGGTGTGGATGTCCGAGTGGCAGATGCCCGCGGCCTTGATGTCGATGACGACGTCATCGACGCGCGGGTCACGACGCTGGATGGTCACAACCTTGAAAGGTTCGTTTGGGCCTGTCTTTTGGAGTGCTTTAGTAGAAATAGTCATGGCGACCACGGTACCCCGCAGCCGCCTGACCTCGCCTAATGGAAATTTATACCAATTAGGAGAGCTTCTTCGCAATCAGCTTGTTGACCTGCCCCGGGTCAGCCTTACCCTGGGTGGCCTTCATGACCGCGCCAACGATGGCGCCGGTGACCTTCTTGTTGCCGGCCTTGTACTTCTCTACGATGTCCGGGTTCGCAGCCAGGGCATCATCAACGGCCTTCTCGATTGCGCCGTCATCGCGCACGACCTCGAGCCCGCGCTTGGCGACGACCTCGTCGACATCCCCCTCGCCTTCGAGGACGCCGTCAACCGCCTTGCGAGCAAGCTTGGTGGTCAGCTTGCCTTCCTTGACCAGCTCGACCACGCGCGCGACCTGAGCCGGGGTGATGTCGAGGGCGCTCAGCTCAACGCTCGCCTCATTAGCTTTACCGGTCAGGTAAGAAACCCACCAAGAGCGGGCCTCATCCGGGCTGGTTCCGGCTTCCACGGTTTCGATGATGAGATCCAAGGCGCCGGCGTTGACCAGATCGCGCATCTCCTCGTCCTTGAGGCCCCACTCCTCTTGGATGCGGGCGCGGCGAATCCACGGCATCTCTGGCAGGGTCTGGCGGATTTCCTCAACCCACTCGCGGGAGACAATCACCGGCGGCAGGTCCGGGTCGTTGAAGTAGCGGTAGTCCTCCGCGGTCTCCTTCGGGCGGCCCTTCGAGGTGGAGCCATCCGCTTCCTGATAGTGGCGGGTTTCTTGGACGATCTCGCCACCGTCGACAAGCACCTGCGCCTGGCGCTGCATCTCAAAGCGCACCGCCTGCTCGACGGAGCGCAGGGAGTTGATGTTCTTGGTTTCGGTGCGGGTGCCGAACTCTTCCTGGCCCACCGGGCGCAGCGACACGTTGGAATCCACGCGCATCGAACCCTGATCCATGCGGGCATCGGAGACCCCCAGCGCCGCGACGAGCTCGCGCAGTGCGGACACATAGGCGCGGGCAACCTCGGGGGCACGCTCGCCGGCGCCAATAATCGGCTTGGTCACAATCTCGATGAGCGGGATGCCCGCGCGGTTGCAATCCACCAGCGAGGAGGTCGCGCCATGGATGCGGCCGTCGGCACCGCCCAAGTGGGTGAGCTTTCCGGTGTCCTCTTCCATGTGGGCGCGCTCAATTTCTACGCGCCACTCGGTGCCGTCATCGAGGACGACGTCGAGGTAGCCGTCGTATGCAATCGGCTCATCATACTGAGAGATCTGATAGTTCTTCGGCTGATCCGGGTAGAAGTAATTCTTGCGGGCAAAGCGCGACGATTCCGCAATCTTGCAGTTCAGCGCCAGACCGATCTTGATGGCGCCTTCCACGCCCTTAGAATTCACTACCGGCAATGCTCCGGGCAGACCCAGCGAAACCGGGTCCACGTTGGAATTGGGGGCTGCGTTGAAGTTCGTGGGCGAGGTGGAGAACATCTTGGTTTCCGTATTGAGCTCCACGTGAACTTCCATGCCCATTACGGGTTCGAACTTTTCCAGGACCTCGTCGTAGTCCATCAGGTCATACATCGCAGCAGTCATGCGTGCCATCTTAGTATGTTAACGCGTCACCGTGCGCAACCGCCTAACCCAACAAGGTGATGCCGTGCGTAATAAGAATTTTGGCGATCATCGCTGCCGGATACACCATGGCATAGCCCAAGGACACACGCTGATCAGTGCTCGTCCGATTATTCACAAAAGCGAGAACTGCCGGTTGAGTCTGAGCTCCGGCCATAGCACCCGCCGTCTTTGTAGCGCCGACGCGCAGGAATCGGCGCATCACAAAGGCAAACCCGAATGCAACCAGCGTTGTAATGATGATGCCAAGGAGAAGAATCTTCCACCACGCGCCGCCTGTAAAGGCACCGGCGATCTCCCCGCCCGCATTCGTTCCGGCTTGGGCCAAGAAGAGCAACAGGCCGAGCTCGGAAAGAATCGTATTGGCTGAGTGCGGCAATGCGGTCACTGTATTGCCGATTCGCCCAATCCGCGCCATGACCAACGCGACGATGAGAACGCCGGCGGCAGCACCGAGGTTGAAGGAAGTTCCGCCCAGAAGCGGGATATCGATATGCCCTACAAAGATGCCAAGGGCCAAGCCGAGGCCGAGGGATACGGGGTTGATATCGGTTAGGCCTTGCGAAGAATCCCCAAGAAAGTTTGAGATCTCGCGCAGCGACTTCTTTGAGCCCACGACGCGCACGCGATCTCCCAGCTCCACGATGTGTTCGGGGATAGCAACCTGATCGTTGTCCGCACGGCGAACGCGCGAAATGCGCGCGCCCCACCGGTCAGACAGCTGGTTGTTCAGCTCCGCAATAGTCAGGCCAGCCAAGCTGTGCTCGGAGATAGTAATGCGACGAAAGTCTAGCTCGTGGCGGTCATCGTTGAGGATCTGCGGGGATTCACGGCCAGCGCGCTCAATGATATTGTCCAGATCTTCCGGGGCACCGACGAGCGTGACCACATCACCTGGGTGCAACACATCGAAAAACTTCGGCAGGACGATATCATTGCTGCCGACGCGCCGCAGGCGGGTCACTTGCACTTCCCCGTTGCCGATGTCTGCAATCTCTGCCACCGCGATTTCTCTCAAAATCTGCATGTGCTGGCGCGTGACGGGTGACAGGGTGTCGTCGTCATTCCCGGCGTCGCGAAGCACGAGCACCGTGGCCGCGAGCATGCCGATGACGCCGAATAAGTAAGAAACCGCGTAGCCCACGGTTGCTGCGCCGGGATCACCCGTAGCTTCCGACGCCGCCGCCAACGCGGGGGTATTCGTCACAGCGCCGGCAAAAGTACCCGCGATGGTGGCATTCGATAGCCCAAAGACATAAGTGCCCAACCCCCACGCGGCAAGCGCCGCGACGATGAAGACTCCAATCATCGACAGCACTGGGCCCGTCGCGGTTTTCAGCGACTTAAAGAAGGACACCCCAGAATTATTGCCAATGCCAAAGGCAAAGAGCACCAACCCGAGCATTCCCAGAATGGGAGGTACGGAGGCCTCCACACCAACGGCGGAGGCGGCGGCCGAAAAAGCAATACCAAGGAAGAGAACGGCGGCCGCCCCTAAGCTAATTCCCCGGGTTTTGATGCCGCCGAGCGCCATGCCGATGCCAATCAGCAAAAACACCAACAGGACCGGCTGCTCAGCAAGGAAAGCTAATACGCTTGTCATCGAAACCTTTATTAACTATGGGCGGCCTTGTCGCGGCGTTTAACCGAAGAGGGCTTGCGCGTTGGCATAGCGCTTTGCCGGAACCACCTTCAGCTTGCCCACGGCATCCTCGAGCGGGACGAGGTCGATGTTTTCACCGTGGAGGGCGACGCACATTCCGGACTGACCATTGTGCGCGGCACGGGCGGCGTGGGTGCCGTAACGGGTTGCCAGGACGCGGTCATACGCCGTCGGCGTGCCGCCGCGCTGGATGTGGCCGAGGACCGTCGTGCGCACGTCGTAACCGGTGCGCTTCTTGATCTCATCACCGATGACCTGGCCAATTCCGTTGAAGGTCTGGTGACCAAACTGATCGACACCGCCCGCTTCGAAGTCCATGGTGCCTTCCTTGGGAAGTGCGCCTTCGGCGACGCAGATGATGCCATACTTCTCACCCATCTGGAAGCGGCGTTCCATCGCCTTGGTGATATCTGCGATATCGAATGGGACCTCGGGGATCACCGTGTAGTGCGCGCCGCCGGCCATGCCTGCATGCAGCGCAATCCACCCAACGTGGCGGCCCATGACCTCCACGATGAGGATGCGGTTGTGGGACTCAGCAGTGGTGTGAAGGCGGTCAATCGCATCGGTGGCCACGGACACGGCCGTGTCGAAACCGAAGGTGTAGTCCGTTGCATTGACGTCGTTATCGATGGTCTTTGGAACGCCGACAACTGGGATACCGTTGTCAGAAAGCCACTTAGCACCCTTGAGAGTTCCCTCGCCGCCAATGGCGACGAGCGCATCAACCTCAGCATCGGCCATATTGGCCTTGATGGTGTCCAGCCCAGCCTTGAACTTATCTGGGTGGAGGCGGCCAGTACCAAGGATGGTTCCGCCGCGAAGGAGGATGCGGTCAATTTCAGCGTCGTCATAAAGGTCACGGCGTCGGTCTTCCATCAGACCAACCCAGCCGTCCTCGTAGCCGACGACCGTATCGCCGAACTCGTTGGATGCGGTGCGAACGACCGCGCGGATAACAGCATTCAGACCGGGGCAATCACCACCGGATGTCAGTACAGCAAGACGCATGACATCCAATCTACTCGCTTCCCTATTGGCTCGCAGTCTCCACACCAGCGTGCAGGGTATCCCGGAAGAAGAGCGAAGCAATACACCCGACGAAAAGGATCGCAGCGATAGCGACCAGCGAGTCCGCCGCGCCGGCGACCTGCATGACTGCTGATACGCCGGCCACACCAATCACCGAACCCACCTGTCGCGATGTGTTATAGACACCGGAAGCAGCTCCCATGAGATGTGCATCAATATCGCGCATCGTCGTCGCGGCATTGGATCCCCAAATAAAGGACTGTCCCGCCCCCAAGGCCGCACATGGCAGGCTCAGCCACCACCCCGAAACACCCGCGTGCATGAGGAACCACAGCACTGCGAAAGTGGCAATCAAAATGCTGAATCCCGTGAGCGCTAATAGTCGCGGATGCAGCCTATCTGCCAAAATGCCCGCTAGCGGTGACACGCACAAAGAAACCAGAGCCATCGGCGTGACGATCATTCCGGCATCTCCCGCCGATAAACCCTGCTCGACCTGCAACCACATCATGATCGGAATCATCATCGACGCAGCCATAAAGCCCATGGACACGATGGCCACCGTGCCCACGGAGTAGTTACGGTCCTTAAACAACCCAAGCGGAACGAGCGCTGCCGCCCCACGGGATGATTGCAGGCGCACGAAGATAGCCATGCCGACAATTCCGGCGACGAGGAGGGCCCAAATCCACCACGGCCAGCCAGTCTCTGGCCCTTGTTGCACCGCAAAGACGAAGCAGGCCAACGCGACAAACGACGCCCCTACCGACACGAAATCAATCCTTCCGGTCGCCGTCGGCAAGGCAGGCACCCACAGGCCGGAAAGCACAATCGCTGCAATGACAATGGGAATGTGGATCCAAAAGACCGCCTGCCACCCAAACGCGGCTACGACGAAGCCTCCCACTAGCGGTCCAGCAAGAGTGGCCAGCGAACCCACCACGCCCCAGGCACCCAGCGCACGGCCGCGCCGCTCACGAGGGAAAATTCGGTTGATCACCGCCATGGTCTGGGGCATCTGAATGGAGGCACCTAGCCCCTGCAGGGCACGTGCGGCGATGAGAAATTCTACGGATGGTGCCAGCGCACAAAGCAGTGCACCAAGGCCAAAGAGTCCGTTTCCGAGCTGAAACATTCGCTTCTGCCCGTAAATATCCCCTAGCCTTCCAGTAAACAGGAGCGGCACGACCACGGCGAGCAAATAGATGGCGGAGACCCACAGCACCTGATTGACGTCGGCGTTGAACTCACGACGGACGTCGGGAAGCGCAACGGCAATCATGGATTGGTCGAGCAACGACATGAAGAAGCCGAGTGACAGCGCCACCATGGCGAGCCAAGCTTGCTTTTCTGAAGTGTGCGTTGCTGCGTGATTCATGGAGGGAAGTCTAGCCACCGCCCATGCAGGCGGCCTAAACTGAAGCGCATGGGAATGATTGACATCAAGAAACCACAGGACGTATCGACGGCCGCGACCGTCTCTCTGGGTCTCATTGGCGGTTGGCTCACAGCTCGGGAAACTGGAATCCGCCCGCTAGGCGGCGTTGTACTCGCAGCCGCTGGCGTCTGGGCCGGACGCAGCTGGTGGGCTAAGACGAACCCTGCCACTACGGCTAGCCTTGCCGCTCTATACACCGGCGCGTTTGGCCTCTCTCACCCGCTGGCTAAGAAGATTGGCTCCTGGCCGGCAGTCCTGGCCGTCACCGCCGCAAGCGCTGGCTCTGCCTACGCGCTTTCCGACGCCCAGTAGATCCCCACGCCCCACGTGCCACCAACAATGCGCGCGGGGCATTAACCGTTTTGCCCCCAGTCACCGCTACTGATTGAGGATCGAACGGCCTAGCTAACCCGTGGTGGCTACCCCCGTTTGTAGTAACGACTTGACGTGAATTCATCGCAGGCTATAGCTGTGTGCGGTGAGGGTCGGTAGAATCATTGTTAGAACACAGCTTCTAAAATAGTATCTGTCTCGGGGGAGACTTCCATGACCACCACTGTCACACGCCCACCTACCTTTTTCTTCTCAACAACCAATCCGAATAATCCACACGCGGTTGCTCGCGCTAAAGCCCGCCGTGCCATCTATGACACCTGGGTTGCTGCTATGCCCAGCCTGCAAGCCGATATCAACACCACCGCCCTATCTTTAGTGGCGGCCTGGTCACTTCCGGAAGGTCACATTAAATCCGGACTGCGTGCCATCCACCGGCTTGATAGCCTGCCGAAAGTCAAAGCCATACAAGACACCCACTGCCTGCTCGACATCGAGTCCTTGATTGCTATTGACCAACCCATGTCGGCCCTGACAGCCCTGACGGATGAAACCCTGGATTTCATCGACACCATCCTGGCCGACTTCTTCACCCCCACTAAGGCGAATCAGGCTTTTCCTACCCGCAGCCAAATCAGGCGTAAAGTCCGCGACATCTGTAAAACCCTGGATGACTCCATCGCATATCGCGACACCCGCCCCAAAGACACCTACCGCTTCTCCTCCAACGGAACCTCTGCCTGGCTGGAACTCCAGGTTGAAGAAGACACCGGCATTAAACTCGATGCCTTCATTCATAAAACCGCAGCCCAGCATGACCTGACGATTCCTGAAGCAGTCATCAAACTCTTAAGCGGCGAGATACAACCACCAGCCACCGTAGTCTTACACACCTACCAAGCCTGCGATATCGACAATGCCCCAACCTTCATTGAAGGCTTCGGCTGGCGCCAAGAAGCCATGCCGCATGATAAAGCCCGGGATCTAACCGGTGACATCGACGAAGCAGACGGCTACCAACCAGGTATTGTCATGCGCAAGCATGTCGAAGGTCGCGACGGGGCCTGCCGGGTCGGCGGGTGTGAACAACCTGCCTTTCTTACCCAGCTTGACCACCGACATAACTGGGCTGAAGGCGGGCCAACACATCCGAAAAACCTGGCATGCTTATGCCAAGGCCATCACAACATGAAAACCGATGGCACCCTCAAATACCTGCTGGACCCCTACAGTGGGGATGTTATCTGGCTTTTCGCTGACGGTACCTGGACCATCAACGAAGCAGAAGGACCCCTGGCACCCAAGCAAAAACGGTGGGCACAGACCGTAGCCCAACACATCACCGCCACCAGAAAACGCGTGCGCGAACAAGCCCAACACCTCAAACAAGAACTCGACGACTACGCACAACAACAAGCCAAAGCCAAAACCGAAGCCGAAACCCAAACCAACACCGACACCGACAGCGGCGAGGACATCCCCTTCTAAAACCTGAATCGTCGACCCAAACGACGAAACCCAACCACTACAACGAAAGGAAAGGAACCCAAGAGCACACCCACCGTCGAATAAAACGACGAAGACCGGCGGCCTCCCACGTTTCCGTGAAAGGTCACCGGCCGAGGAGCACTACAAGGTGCAGTTCTGCGCGCTACTTTCGTCCTGCTTCGTAGGCGGCACCAACCTTGTACAGGCGGTCATCCTTGAACGCCGGAGCCATGATCTGCAGGCCGGTCGGCAGGTTGGTGTCAGATGCCAAGCCGGAGGGTACAGACATGCCGCACACGCCGGCAAGGTTCAGCGGCAGGGTGCAGAGGTCGAAGTTGTACATCTCCATCGGATCCTCAACCTTCTCCCCCAGCTTGAAGGCTGTGGTCGGCGTGGTCGGGGAAACAAGGACATCGACCTGTTCGAAAGCGTGCTCAAAGTCCTGTGCAATGAGGGTGCGCACACGCTGTGCTTGGAGGTAGTAGGCGTCGTAATATCCGACGGAGAGCGCGTAGGTACCCAGCATGATTCGGCGCTTAACCTCAGGGCCGAAACCAGCAGCGCGGGACAGAGACATAACCTCTTCCGCAGAGTGGGTTCCGTCATCGCCCACGCGCAGGCCGTAGCGCATGCCGTCGAAGCGGGCCAGGTTGGAGGACACCTCACACGGCATGATGAGGTAGTACGCAGCCAGTGCATCGTCGAAGTGCGGGCAATCAACCTCGACGATCTCCGCGCCCTGGTTCTTCAACTGCTCAACCGCAGCGTGGTAGGCCTCCATCACGCCCGGCTGCCAGCCGTCGCGCTCGAATTGCTTGATCAGGCCAACCTTGACGCCGGAAAGGTCGCCATTGGCGCCTTCCTTAGCGGCGGCGACTACCGGGGCAACCGGCTTATCCACGGAGGTAGCATCAAAAGAATCGTGTCCGGCAATGATTTCGTGTAGCAGTGCGGTATCGAGGACCGTGCGGGCAGTCGGACCTGCCTGGTCCAGAGAGCTTGCAGCTGCGATGAGGCCGTAACGCGACACCGTGCCGTACGTCGGCTTGACACCAACGGTGTTGGTCAGTGCAGCAGGCTGGCGGATCGAGCCACCAGTGTCAGTACCGATGCCCAGCGGAGCCTGGCCCGAGGCGAGAGCCGCAGCAGTGCCGCCGCCGGAGCCGCCCGGAGTGCGCTCTGTGTCGTAGGGGTTGTGGGCTGGACCGTAGGCGGAGTTCTCATTGGAGGAGCCCATCGCGAACTCATCGAGGTTCGTCTTACCCAGAATCGGGATACCTGCCTCGCGCAGCTTGGTCACCAGCGTGGCGTCATAAGGTGACACCCAGCCCTCCAGCATTTTGGAGGCGGCGGTCGTGGGGGCGTCGGTAGTAACGAGGAGATCCTTGAGCGCCAGCGGCACGCCAGCCAAGGCAGAGGCGGGTTCTTCGCCGGCGTCGAGGGCCTTATCGACGGCGTCGGCAGCCGCCAGTGCTTCCTCCGCGCCAACATGGAGGAAGGCGTTGAGCTCGCCATCGGTCTCCGCGATGCGATCCAAGAATGCCTGAGTAACTTCGCGGGAGGTGAGCTCACGGGAGTGAATCTTCTCAGCCAGCTCGGCGGCGGTCAGTGCGGTAATGCCCTCGGTGGGCGCAATGAATTGTGCCATTCTTATTCGTCTCCTCCACCCAGAATCTGCGGAACCATGAAGCGGTCATCTTCAGCTGCCGGCGCTTGGTCCAGGGCCTGTTCGGCGGTGAGGGTGCGCACAATAACGTCCTCACGCATTGGAGCATGTACGGAGTGCGGGTGCGACATTGGCTCCACACCTTCAGCCTCGACCTTGCCCACCGCGGACACCGAGTCCACGATTTCGTCGATCTGCGCGGCGAACTGCTTCAGTTCTTCCTCGCTCAGGGCCAATCGCGACAGCTTTGCCAAGTGCGCGACCTCGTCACGCGAAATATCAGACACGCGAACTCCATCCTTTTATTCATTGAGACGGTTGATAGCTAAGCACCCATGGTACTGCACAGCTGTTGCCGCGCCACCACCACTCCTCCCCTAAGTGAAGCTCATACTATTGAATAGTATTCGACAGGTTGGGTAACATCGATCGAGTTAGAAAGCCAAATATTCCCTCCCTACTTATTCACCTTCCCCAGAAAGAACGATATGTCGTACCTCGTCCGTGTCCTTCTCCCTGACACCCCCGGCAGCCTTGGCCTCCTTGCCAACGCGATGGGCAGCATCGAGGCCAATATCCGCTCCGTCGACATTGTGGAGAATTTCCCAGACGGTACGGTCATGGATGACATCGTCTTGGATCTCCCCCAGTCCACCATGGCGGATGAGATCATCACGGCAGCACAGACCGTGGAAGGAGTCGAGGTCGACTCCATTCGCCCCTTCAGCGGTCGCGTTGACCGCCGCGGGCAAATCCACGTGCTGGCCAAGGTTGCCGCACAACGCAACGTGACGGCCGCAATGAGTGAAGTCTGCGCCGCCATCCCCAAGGCGCTGACGTCCAATTGGGCCATTGTCATCGCGAACGACGAGAACATCAGCCGCATCGCCGCGTCGGACGCCGCGCCTGCCGACGACGGCTCGATCCCCACCGACCTCAACATCACAACGGCTCGCGTGCTCAACCCTGAAAAGGACACGTGGATTCCGGAATCCTGGACGCTCATCGAATCCGCGCTGGCCGCTGCTCCCCTCGTGGGAACGAACTACGTGGTGGTGATGGGCCGCGTTGGTGGACCCGATTACCTCGCCTCCGAAGTTGAGCACTTGGGTGACTTGGGTGCCATCTTGGGTGCGTTTCTTACTTAGCGGGCAAGCAACGAGTTGAGTCCCGCGGCGACATCGGGGACCACGTGGTCCACCTCTTCGGTGATCTGCGTTCCCGGGAACGTGAAGGACTCGGTGGCGATAGAGTGCATCGAGAGATCATTGAAGCTATCGCCGAAGGTGTAGAGTTCAGCTTTTTCGTGGCCGAGATGATCAAGCAACCGCGTCAAGCCCTCACCCTTGTTATGACCAGGTGGCATGATGTCGTAGAAATCGCAGTTAAAGGATGATTCGACGGCACAATTCTCGCGGACCCACTCGTCCACCTCGCGGCGCAGCTCAGGGTTGCCAGGGATCCACAGGGACAACAACACAGTGCTGCGCTTGGCGACGTCCCCCGGATCCACCGCCTCCGCATTCGCCACCATGGAGGACTCCCGGCCTGCGAGGCCATCCCACGCCACCTGATCAGCACCAGTCAACCCCGTGAGGTAGATATTCAACGGCAGGCCGGTGAAACGAGCGACAATGGACTGCACAACCTCACTCGGCAGATGCTCCTCGTGCAGGATGGAATAGTCGCCGCCGGTGATGACTGTCCCGTTGTAGAGCACGTGGTAGTCCAGCTCCACGCCGAAGGGTTCGAGTGTGTTGCGCGCATTGGCGATGGACTTGCCCGTCGCCGAGACGGCCAAGTTGCCTGCGGCACGCCACTCAGCGATGGCTTTTTGTGTGGCCTCTGTTATGTCTTCGTTGACGTAAACAGTGCCATCCATGTCTAAAGCCGCAATCTTCATGAACCGTAGTGTATTAGACCTTCAACGGCTGAGTCCACAACCGCTGAGCACGCCTTGTGGATGTCGGGTTGTGCCCAGGGGAAGGTGAGGGAGACGTCGGCAAGCGCATGCATGGGCAGGTCATTGTGCCCGTCCCCGAAGGTGATGAGCTCAATGTCAGAGCGCTCAATTTCCAGGTGACGAAGCAGCCAGGTCAAGGCAAAGCCCTTGTCGTGGCCGGGCGGCATGATGTCGAAGAAGTTGCGGTTCATCGCGGTACCAACAGGAAAGCGTTCCGTGACCCACTGCGCGATCTTCCTCTGCAGGTCTGGGTTGCCCGGGGTCCAGGCGGCAACAAGCGGAAAGACCTCTTCCTCAATGCGTGACGGCGGGACCGGCACGGGCTCACTGATGATGGGGTTGTGCACGCCCGCCACGTTGCGCACGAGGTAGCCGTCCGGGCCTGTCAAACGTGTGCAATAGAGGTCGAGCTTTGGTGTGTCATGCACCCGCTCATACACGGCACGAACCACCTCGGGCGGTACATGGTTTTCGTAGAGCAACTCATAAGAGCCATCCATGATGACGGTGCCGTTGCAGAGTAGGTAGTAGTCAAAGTCAACGCCAAAAGGCTCTAGTGCACGCCGAGCAGAATGAGGAGACTTGCCCGTGGCCACGACAGCAAGGTTGCCCGCAGCGCGCCAACCGGCAATCGCCTCCGGCACGTCTTCGGGCATGTGGCCATCAAAGTAGATAGTGCCGTCCAGGTCGAAGGCGGCTAGCTTCATGCCTCGCCCGTTTCAAGGAGGCGGTTGAAGCCCTCCTCATCCAAGATGGTCAAGCCAAGGTCGCGGGCCTTCTGTTCCTTTGAACCGGCGTTTTCTCCTACGACGACGTAGTTGGTCTTCTTCGACACCGACCCGGAGGCCTTGCCGCCACGGGATATGATGGCTTCCTTGGCGGAATCGCGACTGTAGTTCTCTAGGGTTCCGGTCACCACCACGGTGATTTCCTCCAGCGTTTGCGCGGGCTTATCGCTGGATTCTTCCTCCATGGTCACCCCGGCGGCGGTCCACTTCTGCACGATGTTGTCGTGCCAGTCCACCTCAAACCATTGCTTGAAGGATTCCGCGATGATGCCGCCCACGCCATCGGTATCCGCCAGCTCCTCCACCGATGCTGCGCGCAGCGCCTCCATGGAGCCAAACCGCGTGGCTAACGCACGTGCGGCAATGGGGCCAACGTGCCGGATGGACAGCGCTACGAGCACTCGCCAGAACTCAGCCTGGCGGGCGGACTTGAGGTTCTCCAGCAGCTTCTTGCCCGAGGCGTTGAGCGCGCCCTTCTGGGTGGTGTAGACCGAGGACTTGAGGAGTGCGTCTTCATCGAGATCAAAGAGCTCCGCCTCGTCCACGAGCACTCCGGAGGAAATCAGATCCGCAGCAGCCTTCTCCCCCAGCTCACCAATGTCGAGCGCCTTGCGGGAGGCCAAATACTCCAGACGCGCCGCCAGCTGCGCTGGGCAGCTGCGGGTATTCGGGCAGCGCCAGTCCTGGTCGCCTTCCTTCTGCGGTGCCAGCTTCGTGCCGCATGCAGGGCAGTTCTCCGGGAAGACCCATTCGGTCTCGCTGCCATCGCGCTTGTCTAGGACGGGGCCGAGAACCTCAGGGATGATCTCTCCGGCCTTGCGGATGACAATGGTGTCCCCGATGAGGACGTTCTTGTTCTTGACCTCGAACTGGTTGTGCAGGGTGGCCATGGAAACCGTCGAGCCGGAGACAAAGACTGGTTCCATGATGGCGAAAGGCGTCACGCGTCCCGTTCGACCGACACCGACCTCAATGTTGAGCAGCTTGGTGGTGACCTCCTCCGGTGGGTACTTATACGCGATGGCCCAACGTGGCGCACGTGAAGTCGCGCCTAAGGAGCGCTGGCTGGCCAGGTCGTCGACCTTGATGACGAGACCGTCCATCTCGAAGTAAGCATCGTGGCGGTGTTCCTCCCAGTAGGTCACGCGCTCCTGGACCTCCTTGGCGGTGGTGACCCGCTGGGTATAGGGAGAAACCGGGAAGCCCCACGCTTCCAAGGCCTGGTAGGCGTCGTGTTGCGAGGCTGGTTGGAATCCTTCGCGCGCGCCAATGCCGTGGCAGACCATGTGGAGCCGGCGCTTCTTGACGTCCTCCGGGTCCTTCATACGCAACCCGCCCGCCGCCGCGTTACGGGGATTGGCAAAGGTCGGCTTGCCATCCTCGCGGCGTGCGGAGTTAATTTCCTCAAATTCATCCGGGCGCATGTACACCTCGCCGCGGACCTCTACCAGGGAGGGAACCGGGTATTCTTCGCTGCCCGTCAGCTCACGTGGGATATCGGGAATAACACGCGCATTAGCAGTGATGTCCTCACCCACGCGACCATCACCACGCGTGGCGGCCGTGGCAAGCTTGCCGTCACGATAGACCAAATCGATGGACAAACCGTCAATCTTGAGCTCGGTGAGATAGGCCTTTGCCGGGGTGCGGTCCAGCCAGTCCTGCAACTCGTCAGCGCTAAAAACGTTGTCCAAACTGTACAGGCGTTCCAGGTGCTCGATGTCAACGGCGCCCTCCGGGGCTGCACCGACCTGCTGGGTAGGCGAATCCGGAGTTTGAAGCTCCGGGTGTTCCGCTTCCAGCGCCAGCAAGCGCTGGAAAAGGGCGTCAAAGTCCGCATCCGGGATCGCCGGCTCGCCGTTGTAGTACAGCTCGCGGTGCTTGCGCACTTCCTGGGCAAGCTCGGACCATTCGCGTTGGATATCTACTGCATCACTCACGAGTCACTAGTGTAGCGGGGCTGCCGGACACAGCATGTTCCTGGCCAAACGTCCTATCCACGCCACAAATATGACATCGGTAGCGCACAAAGTTTGTCTCCCAAGGGCTGCATATAGGGAATCGGAGCCAAGACAAATCCTCCACGGAAACGGGGCCCTAGTTTCTCGTTCAGTGCACGCAAATGCCGAACCTGTCCTGCCTTGACTGTCGCACCGGATTTAACCTCAAGCGCAGCGATGCTATTGTCCGCGAATTCGATGACAACATCCGCTTCCATCCCGGCACTATCACGCCAGTGGAGCAGCTGATGCTGACTTTCAGCCCAACCCTGCTGGACAGAAAGTTCCTGAAGGACAAACCCTTCCACTAAATGCCCTAGATGCGACTGCACCAGCGGATTCATGAGCATGTCTCGAGTTTGCCCCGCTAACCAGGAAGCCAGACCGGAATCAGTGACCCAACTTTTGGGCTTGGATATTTCTCGCGACGTCAGATTTGGTTTCCACGCTTTCGCCTGTGAGGAAAGAAACAGCCTTGACAATGTATCGAGGTAGGAGCGGACAGTGGACGCTGGGATTTCCGCTTCACGTGCGAGCTTCGCCGGAACTAACTCCCCCGCCTGATGTGCTGCGAGTAGTCGCAACAACGATTGCAACCTTCCCGGCTGTGCGCTTTCCCGGGATAGGGTTTCTTCAATCACCGTCACATGTGAAACATAAGACTCGAACCAAGCTCGGCGCATCCGATCTTGCAGCTCTAATGCAACCGGGTAGCCACCCTTGAGTACTTTGTCCACCAAGCCAGCTCGATCTACTTGTTCCGTAGGAACCGAACGCACAGGCAATCCGAGGAGCTCATCGAGCCTATCTACAAAGGCGCCGTCACTGACCGTTTCACAAATTTCTTGTTGGCTCAGTGGGTGCAAATGGAGATCAATAATTCTTCCTGCAAGGGAATCCTTCTTACCTACTCCCCGGGCAAAATCTGAGGAACCGGTAATGATGAATCGACCTGGCCGGCGGTTCCTATCCACCTCAGCCTTTAACGGCAGGGTGAGCTCGGGAAGCCGCTGAATTTCATCAATAATCAGCGTTGCGTCACCGCCTTGCTGCACAAAGGTCGTCGGATCTTCCTCCGCTAGTGAAAGGGCTGCGGGATCATCGAGCGTTACATATACCGCACGTTCAAGGCCGAGATGCCTTGTCAACGTCGACTTGCCAACCTGCCGTGCGCCCGTGACGTGGACAACGGGAGAGAAGGTCAATGCTTCTCGGGCAAAACCTTCCATGCCGCGCCTAATATACCGTTCCATAAATAACACTCTACCTGCAGTTGGTCATTCTGCAAGGGTTCGTCCGTCATTCTGCAGCTGTTTGTCCGTCATTCTGCAAGGGTTCGTCCGTCATTCTGCAGGACTTCCACAGTGCATGTCCGAGCCGGGCGCTAGAGTGTTGTCCATGAACTTCGACGCCACCCGTATGCTCTCCTTCGACCTCGAGACCACCTCCGTAAAGCCCAAAGAAGCCCGCATCGTCACCTCTGCCCTGGTTCGTATCGACGGGCGCGAGGTAGATAAGCGGGAGATGCTCGCTGACCCAGGCGTGGAGATCCCCGAGGAGGCCGCCAAGATTCACGGCATCACTACTGAGAAGGCCCGCGCGGAGGGTCGCCCGCACGACGAAGTCCTCAAGGAGACGGTCGATGCCATCTACCAGGCCTGGGAGGAAGGTCTTACGCTCATTGTCTATAACGCCGCTTACGATCTCTCCGTACTGCGCGCGCTGACCGGGGACTTCACGGTCAATGGTCCGGTATTCGATCCTTTCGTCATCGACCGGGTGAAGGACAAGTGGCGCAAGGGCAAGCGCACCTTGGAGGAGGTCTCCGCCCACTATGGCGTGGAGCTGAGCAACGCGCATGAGGCTACTGCCGACGCCCTCGCGGCCGCCCGCGTCGCTTGGAAGCAAGTGCGCCAGCACTTCCCCGAGCTAGCGCAGATGGACACCAACGAGCTCATGGAATACCAGGCCGTCGAGTGGTACAAGGACCGCGAGTCCTTCAAGAAGTACCTGGAAGGACGCGGTCGGGATGCCTCGGATGTCTCCACCGCGTGGCCGATGATTTCTTAACTCCAGTACCCAATCCTCAACTAATCCTTGCCAGGTTTCTAGATTTCTGGAATTCTAGAAACCATGGACACAACAGTCGAAGCACGCCTCGCCGAGCTTGAAGCGCGCGTCGCCGCGCTCGAAGGGCGCACGAACACTGCCGACGCCAGACCTACACCCACCACCACTGAAGAAGACTCGACCTACTGGCTGGTCGACGCCCTCGCACCCAACGAGCAGCTTCCCGACGGTTCCGTCATCTTTGGCGGCAACATAAACGTCGGCAAGCGCTCGTACGCCTATCAATGGCAGCGCCCCACCACGTTCGTTACCGATGAGAGCTGGGCGGAGAATCTCGAGCGCCTCTCCGCGCTGGCCCATCCCGTCCGCGGCGAAATCCTCCGCCGCCTCCTCGCCGCACCCGCCACCGCCGCCGAGCTTGTCGAAGAAAACATCGTCTCCTCCACCGGCACCGCTTACCACCACTTGAGCGCCCTAACCCATGCGGGCTGGACCACGAAGTCTGGCGGCGAATACTCCATCCGCCCGCCCCGCGTCATTCCCCTGCTCACCATTATCACCGCAAGCGAGGACCATTAATGCGCAAAATTGTCCTAGCCGTCATCACTGCTACTGCCGTTGCCGCCGTCCTGCTTGTCGCAGGCCCACAGAGAATTACGCTGGCACAAGACAAGACTGGCGACGAAACCCTAGCCACCCAGCTGGAACAGCACTCAGAGTCCGGCTTCCACAACCTCACCGCCTTCACCCTCCAGGACGGCGAGGCCACCTTCGCAGGGTTAGGCAGCGACGAGCACACGGAGGTCGAAATCGGCTCCGTCACCAAGATGTTTACCGGCGAGCTAGCCCACCAGCTCGTTGAAGAGGGGAAGCTGAGCCCCGACACGACCGTCGGCGAAGTCCTCGAGGTTGGCGATGCACCCGTCGCCGACGTCACTGTAAGGGAGCTGCTCGACCACACCTCTGGCCTTCCTCGGCTGGCCAGCAACGATGTTCTAGGCAGCCTTATTTCGGCCATTACCGGCGCCAACCCTTATGAGGGCGAAACCACCGAAGACATCATGGATGCAGCCACGCGGTCTGAGCTGAAAGGCCGCGGCGAAGAGTCCTATTCCAATCTTGGGTACGGACTCTTGGGCCACATGGTGGAAACCGCCGCTGGGCAGCCTTATGAGCAGATGCTCAAGGAGCGCATCTTCAAAACGGCCGGCATGACGGAGACCTACCTCATGACGCCGGGCTCTGTGCCTGCCGACGCTCCACGGGGACTTACCGCCACCGGCCGCCACGCTGACCCCTGGGAGATGGAAGGCTCCGCACCTGCGGGAGCGATTCGCTCTACGGCGAGTGACATGGCCAAATTCGCTGAGTGGTTTATGAAGAACGGCGATATCGACTACGGCTGGCAGCCTCCCAGCAAGGACAATGCTGGGTACTGGCACAACGGCGGCACCTACGGTTACTCGACCATGCTCGTCATCGATCCGGAAACCAAACGGGCCGCCTTCGCCAACAACGATTCCCCCGTCGGCACCGAAGATCTTGCCCAAGCTCTATTCGACGAGCTCGCATCTTAAGGAGTAACCATGTTCCTCACCGTAGCGCTCGCCGTCATCACCGCTTCGGAGCTCTGGGCCGCATGGAAGGCCCTGAGAAAGCCCCTTTCCACGGCAAATCACATCGTCACCGCGGCGATTGCGATCCTCGCCATACTCTTTGTCGGCTACGCCATGCCCTGGCATACCTCGGTCAGTTTTGGCTGGTGGTACGCCCTTGTCGCAGCCTGCTCGCTACACATCGGCGCGGTAGCTTGGCAGGCCGTGCAGCCTTCTAGCCACGCAGACGCTGGTCAAGAAGCTCCCGTACGATAGCACTATGAGCTCCTCCCCTACCTGCACCGTTGAAATTCAGGACGTAGACAGTACAACCATCGCAACTCTTCAGCACCGCGCCGCTACCGCTGGTGTTTCCCTCGAAGACTACGTGCGCAACATCCTCACTATGGCCGCGTCATCCCCATTCACTGCTAACAGAAAGTCCATCGAAGAAAAGGCGACCGAACTCTCCCAGCGTGCACCTATCGATGTGAAGGGAGACTTCGACGTCGTCGCCGCAATCCGCGCCGGACGAGACGCATAGAGGACGAGAGAGATAGTTGGTCTCCCTAGTCGACACCCTCAGAAAAGTCTCCCAAATCTCCTGAGTTTAAAAAGTCTCCCAAATCTCCCAATACTCTAGGATGGGCCTATGTCCCAGCATGAGAATCCCTTCCGCCCCACCTTCGGCGTTCCACCACTATTCTGGGTCGGCCGCACGGCAGTGCTCGACACCTTCCGCGCAGCGCTTGACTCCCAACCAGGCAGCCCGGGCCGCTCGCTCATCATTAGCGGCGCACGCGGTATCGGTAAGACGGTCCTGCTCAACGAGATAGAAGATATCGCCTCTAGTCGCGGGTGGATCACATTGCGAGCCTCGGGACGCAGCTCCATGGTTGACGAGCTCGTTGACACCACCATCCCGCGCATCATGGACAAGCTGGCCCCGGCGGACAAGCACAAGGTCAACCGCGTCGGCATTGGTGGTGTGGCAACCATTGGCATCCAGCACAACACTGAGGAGGCCTACAAACCCACGTTGAACACCCGCCTGCGCGAGCTTTTAGGCATGCTCAAAGGCACTGGCGTGCTGTTGACCATCGACGAGGTACAGGACGCAGACGCGGAGGACCTAACTTCCCTGGCCGTGACCTACCAAGACTTGGTGCGCGATGAGCTCGATGTCGCCATTGTCGCCGCGGGTCTTCCGCAGGGAGTCAACCGCCTGCTAGACCTGCCTGGTGTAACCTTCCTGCGCCGCGCGCAGAAGTTCGTTCTGGGCCCGCTCTCCCCCGCAAACGCCGAGGTGGCCTTCACCGAAACCGCCTCACAGTCCGGGCTCGAGTTCACCGATGATGCGGTTGCGGCAGCGGTGAGGCTGTCGCGCGGCTACCCCTACATGGTGCAGCTGGTGGGCTCACTGGCTTGGGGGAAGGCGCAGCGTGATGGTGGAAGCAGTATCGAGGTGAGTGACGTCGCAGCAGTGTCGGCCGAGGCTATCTCAGTGCTGGGCGCCCAGGTCCACCAGCCCGCTACCCTGAAGCTTCCGCCGGCGCAGCGTCTCTTCCTCGAAGCGATGAGCGCGGTCATGGAGGACGGTACGGCAGAAATCAAGAACATCGCCGCGCACCAGGACCGGACGGTGCGCTCACTGTCGGCCACGCGCCAGCGGCTTATCGACGCCGACCTCATCGAACCCACCGCCCACGGCCAGCTCCAGTTCGTCATCCCGTATATGGAGTCTTTTTTCACCGCGACGGATAGCTTGGGGCGGGTTGACTAAAGGTCACCGGCATCGCGAGTGAGGATGCCGGCGGTCTCGGTAACCGAGCGCAGGGATCTGGCGGAGGCCTTGACGGGATAGACGTCGAAACGGTCGACGAGCAGGTCGCATGGCATGCCAATACGGTCGAGGTGCTGGGCCAGCGCGATGGCCTCCGCGCGGGCATCGGAGCCTTCAATGCCCAGACCAATGCGGTGGCCCGCGTTAAGGTGTTCGCCCAAGCCATCAAGGTGGCGCGGGGTCTCCAGACCGCGGAAATCCGTGAGGAAGGTCTTGGCAGCAGGCGCTAGCGACCACAGCGGCGGGGCGTGTAGGTAGTCTGCTTCGAAGGACTGCAGGAGATCGAGCGCGACCTCATCCGGGACCGCCGGGATGGTGTCGAAGTCGGTGGTGCCGGGGAGTCGGCCGAAGATGACGTCGGCAAGCAGGGGCTCGTCGAGCTGGACGACGGCCTCCCCGTGGAAACGGCGCGCGACATCCGCGGCGTGGACACGGACTCCGTAGAGAAGTGACTCCGCGAGCTCGTTAAAGGCGCCGCGGTCGGTGAGGACGCGGTGCCCGTCGGAAAGCTCAATGCTCGCCGCGAGCGACCAGGGGCCAAGAGCTTGCACCTTGACGCGAGGCACGGTTTCGCCCCAGACTTCCTGGACCTCGTCGAGGTCGCGCTCCAAGCGGTCCCACGTGCGGCGGGTCAGCAGCTGCGGGCGCGCAGTCATGCGCCACGAGCGCGGGCCCCGGTCGATGGAGATAGCCTCCAGCATGCTGGCCGTGCGGCCCACCGCATCCGACCCCAACCCACGCTCGGGCAGCTGCGGGATGGCAGGAAGTTCGGTCTCCCCCATGATGATGTCCGCGGCCTCCGCCATGGAGGTGCCGGGCATGGGGCCAAGGGCAAATCCCGTCATCCGTTCTCCTTCCCGAATGTTTTTCTTCTAATACCGAATCAAAGACTACTGCGACATCTATAATGCAATTCACAAACCACTAAGTCGCAGATAGTAAAGGATACTCCCGTGGCACTTGAACAGTTTTCTGGCTGGACCTTCTATTCTCCTTGCGAGATTCCGAGCGATATTCCGTCAGTTCTCGCAGCCAACGAAAAGCCCATCTGCGCATTTAAAACTGTCCGAGACGCAGCGGTCTTCACTAGCCACCGATTGATTATCCGAGATTCTCAAGGTCTCACTGGAAAGAAAGTCGAAATCTATTCTCTCCCTTACTCCTCCATTAATATGTGGTCGACGGAGAATGCAGGGAAGCTCCTAGACGTAAATGCTGAACTGGAGCTCTGGACACGAGCTGGCCACTTCAAAATCAACATCGGGCCCAAAGTCGATATTCGGGCACTCGATCGACTCATCGCTGACTGCGTGCTTCGCTAAAACTACTCGGTCCCGCAGATGGTGCCGGAGCCCAGCACAATATCGCCCAGCTCGTCCGGGCTCGGCAGATAGAGCACAGCGGCTTGGCCACGAGCCACACCGGAGAGAGGCTCCTTCAGTTCCAGCGTCATGCGGTCGGCTTCGCGGTCCACGTGAGCGTGGCAGGGAACGACGGAACCGTGGGCGCGCACCTGCACCTCGCAGTCGAAGTCACCTTCCATCGCGGGGTGCAGGTACTTCAGGCGGTCGGCCTCGATACGGGTCACGGCCAGGTCTGCGCGCGACCCGACGGTGACGGTGCCGGTGGCCGCGTCGATGTCGGTGACGTAGCGCGGGGAGCCGTCGGCAGTCGGCGTCTTGATGTCCAAGCCCTTGCGCTGGCCGATGGTATAGTTCCACGCGCCATCGTGTTCCTTGAGCTCATTGCCCTCGGTGTCCACGATCATGCCTGGACGCAGGCCGATGGAACGACCCAGGAAGGCCTGGGTATTGCCGTCCGGGATGAAGCAGATGTCATAAGAATCCGGCTTGGCTGCCGTGGAGAAACCATGGCGCTTGGCCTCCTCGCGGATTTGCGGCTTCGGAGTATCACCAATCGGGAAGAAGCAGTGGTCCAGCTCCTCCTTGGTAATAACACCCAGCACATAAGACTGGTCCTTGTTCTCATCCAGGGAGCGGCGCATGTAGCCGTCGGCGTCGATAGTGGCATAGTGGCCCGTAGCCACCGCATCGAAGCCCAGCGCCATGCCCTTGCGCAGAAGGGCTGCGAACTTGATCTTCTCGTTGCAGCGCAGGCACGGATTCGGGGTCTCGCCGCGGGCATAGGAGTCCACGAAATCGCCGATGACGGCTTCCTTGAACTCCTCGGAGAAGTCCCACACATAGAAAGGAATGCCGAGCTTGTCGCAAATACGGCGGGCATCGGCGGAATCCTCCAAGGAGCAGCAGCCGCGCGCCTTCTCACGAGTCTGCTGCGCATCCTTGTGCAGGGCCAGGTGCACACCAATGACCTCGTGGCCCGCCTCCACCGCGCGTGCGGCTGCGACCGAGGAATCGACGCCGCCGGACATGGCTACCAATACTCGCATGCTTTCCCCTTCTTCCTTCTTTCGTCCACTTAGGCTAGTCGCGGTGTACCCCATACCCCAACACACTGAACTCACGCTCTATTCCCTAAGCTAAAAGGCATTATGGGAAGAAAGCGCAACAAGACCGATTCAATCGCGGGCACCTACGAGATTTCCACCGGCGAGCTCGTCATCGAAGCCGACCCATTCAGCGATGGCGCCTTCATCCTCAACATCAACGGCGTGCCCTCCTCACACCTCATCCCCGAAGAGCCACGCACCCTCGAATTCGAGTACATGCGTTGGATTGCTGCAGCGGTAGAAAACCTAGCGCCTGGCAAGCGCCTGCTCCACCTGGGCGGCGGTGGCTGTTCTCTCCCCCGCTACTTCGCAGACCTGTGGCCGGAGTCCCACAACACGGTGGTAGAGCTCGACGCGAAACTGGCCGAGCTCATCCGTGAGCTGGCCGATATCCCTGCCGCTCCCCGCGTGAAAATACGCGCCGGTGAGGCACGCGCAGTGACGGAAGGCTTCCCTCCGAATCGCTTCGACGTCATCATCCGCGACGTCTTCGCCGGCGCCGTCACGCCGGAGCCTCTCACCACCCAAGAGTTCTTCCAGCACGCCCACGCCACGCTCACCCCAGACGGGCTCTACGTGGCCAACTGCGGTGACCACTCCGACCTGCAAGGGGCGAAGGCAGAACTCGCCGGAATGGCAGAAGTCTTTACACACGTTGCCGTTATTGCCGACCCTCCCATGCTCAAAGGCCGGCGCTACGGCAACATCATCCTCATCGGCTCAGACACCGAGCTGCCTGTCGACGGCTCCCCGCAAGCCGCCGCGCTTTCTAAACCACTGCTGTCCGGTGCGGTGCCCGCGCACTTTCGCGACGAGTCCTGGACCCGCCGCTTCTTTAAGGGGGCTAATCCGCGCCACGACGCCCCGTCACCGGGTAGCGATTAACGCAGACTATTGAGCAGATCCGCCACTTGCTTGGAGTCGAGATTAGGCACCGCAACGCCTGCGGCGTGACCAGCGCTGCGTGCGGCACGGTCGGCGTTCTCCACGTCCTGCTGGCTGACGTTATCGGCGTCAACGTCCTGGAGGTGCTGCGCGTTATCAAGGAAGATGGCTAGATCGCCGATGCTGGCGTCATTGTTGGCCATGTCCTTGAGGTCATCGGTGCTAATGGCGCCGTCGTTAAGCAGCTTTTCCGCCTGTTCAATGAGGCCGGTCGCATCGACGTCGAGGCCCGCGTTCTTGGCGGCATCGGCGACGGCCGGCACGGCCACAGCACCCGCTGCCAGAGCCAGGATTCCAGCGATCAGCACGCCGGCGTCGTCGCCCAGGTCAACGCCCGGGATGACCATGTCATCCAAGATTCCGCCGAAATCAATGTAGTTGCCGCCGGAGAAGGACTGCAGCTGTGCCTCAGTACCGTTAAAGAGGTTCATGTCAACATCGGTTTCGATACCGGCAACACGGCCGCTGCCGGAGCGCTGCCAGAAAGCCAGCTTGTCCCAGCCACCGACCGGTTCCGGCGCGGTGTCCTGGTAGGCCGCCAACCACAGCGGATACTCGGAGAAGCGCGTGGAATTGCCCATCTGGCCCATCCAGAAGTACTTATAGGTGTACAGCATTGGCGTGCGGCCGGTTAGGGTCTTCACCTCAGTCATGAAGGTGTCGATCCACTCCTCCAGCTGAGCAGTACTCAGGCCCTCATCGACCTCAATGTCGAGCACCGGCGGCAGAGTTTGCGTCGGCACCAGTGCAATCTGGGAGGCGAAGCTGGCCGCCTGCTGCTTGGCATCACCAGCCGGGCGCGCGTAGTGGTAAGCGCCGACCTTCAGTCCAGCAGCTGCGGCGGCATTGGCATCGCGTACGAAGTGGTTGTTAACAAACCCAACGCCTTCAGTGGCCTTCACGAAGGCATAGGACTGCCCATCGGACTTCACGGCGTCCCAATCGATTCCGCGAAGGGACGCGTGGTTATTGCCGGAAACATCCACACCGGAAGGTGCGGTGGACGGGATGGCAACGGCGGTGGATACGGACAGTGCCACGGCCGCTACTGCGGTAACGGCGGCGGTAACAAGGCGACGTGCATGGCTCATGCGCGCCACACTACCGCTTTAACAACATCAGTCACAGTTGCAACACGCGAAACTTTAAACTCGTTTGCCACATCCTTAACGCAGTCCTGGACATCACTCCCAGCAGCAACAACCGCTGCTACACTGCGCATCAAATTCACCACCGATCGCTTAGCCACTGACAGCGCCACAGACTGATACCGAAGAAGGACAGCTCCATGGATCAGAACGCCGAGCCCTCCGCGCCCCAGGCTTTCCAAGAATCCCAGGAATCAGGGCTGCCTTTACGCCGTGGCCTGGCAAGAGTCTTCAACGAGAAACTCGCCTTGTGGGGATCCATCACCATTCTGTGCGGCTGGGCGCTTGGGTTCCTCTCACTATTCGTCGCCGATGCCGTCGAGGAACCCGCCTCGGCCCTATTCGGTTTCTTCGGAATCTTCGCCTTCATTGGGCTGTGCTTCGCCACCCCGGTTCTCGCACCGCTCTTTGCCTTTCTGGGCTTCAAGTCGCTCTTATCCGATGAACCATCCTCGCGCAGGAGGACCGCCTTCTTCGCACTTGTGCTAGCAATCCTGAGTATCGTGCCCATCGTTGTCTACTTCGGGCCGAAGTTCATGTTCTAGGTGCCACGGCTCTGGGAATCGCGCAGTGCTTGGCGACGCTCCTGCAGCCACGTCTTCACCGCCCGGGCGGCGTCAGCTGCGCTCATGTCGGGTACGTAGGCGTGGACGACGGCCAAGCCGATGGCAGGCAGCGCCAGCTCATCGTTGTAGGCTAGGTACCACTTGTGCTCTTCCGGCTGGAACTTGCGTTTGGAGGCAGCCAGGCTGCGGAAGCCGTAGAGAGGCTCCATTTCTTCGCCGAGGCGGGTGAGGAGGGCGTCGAGAAGCCCGGGTTCCTCTGGTGTACCTGACAAGGGCGCGCCGGAGAGTGAAATCCAGGCACAGCCTTCGCCGGCGGCAATGATCATGGCCTCGGAAAGGAGCAGCTCGATAGCGCCCTTGAAGCCGTGGTCGGCGCGGCGCATGACGTCGAGGGTGTAGCCCACCACGCTGCCGTTTTCGCGAACAGGGAGCCAGGATGTCACGCCGTGCAGCGTGCCGTCCTCCCCCAGCGCGAGTAGTAGTTTGGTGCCTTCCTCCCGCAGCTCTTTAACACCGCCCAAAGTAAAGCCCATCTCCGGGAGAGCTTTGTCAGAGACCCATTCTTCGGAGAGCTCCGCAATCTTGTTGCGGGTGGCAAGATCAAGGTCCTTCCACTCCGTCCACAACGTGGTCACGCCCTCCTTGCTGGCCTTGTTACGGGCCGTGCGGATGTTCTGGAATTTCTTGCCTTTGAACTCGGTGTTAGAGGTGTCCAGGACGGCCTCCTCAGCTATTTCGAGACGGCGGAAGCCTGGGCGGGTGAAGCTTTCCCGTACCGAGTACCAGGCTGGGCGCCAGCCTTGTTCGCGGGCGAATTCTTCGAAGGCGGCTGCGGTGGCCTGCGGGTCATTGCCCACTGGCTCGCCGAGGCTGAGCGCAATCCCGTTGTGGACGCGGTAGGCCACGTAGTTGTTAGCGGCGAAGAAGTAGCGGTTTCCCTTCCACAGGGTCATGGCGGAGAGGTGGTCGCCGCTACCCTGTTCAAGGATGGCGCGGGCGCGCTCGCGGGCCTCTGCGGCCTCAGGGTTCGCTGGTGTCGCAAACATTCGGTAGGCCGCCCAGGCGGTGTACATCCAAAACAGTGTGCCGACCCACTCGTAGAGGGCCCAGGTCAGCCACGTGGTCGGCGCGAGCTTGAGCGGTAGCAGCGTGGCCACAACTGGTGGGACGTAGCGCAGTGGGAGTTCGGCGAGGATGGTGCCGGCGGTGGCTGACTCGACGAAGCCGCCTTTGAAAAGCAATGCTCCGAAGAACCAGAGGGCAGCCGTGATGACGAAGACAACCGCAATCTTTACTGCGGACTTGCCCAGTGCGCGGGCGCTTTCGTGGATGTGGAATACGCGGCGGTTCCAGACGAGTACGACAAGGCATGCGGCCCAGGGCAGCACCACGGCGGCGAGGTTAACGCCGTAGAGAACAATGCCGTCCTCGCCGAAGTCACGCAGCTGCACCAACAGCACCGCGATGACCAGGAGCTGCACCGCACCGGACAGCCACCAGGCCAGGCGGCGTCCGCGGATCAGACCGAAACAAAGCACGAGCTGGATCAGCAACGGCATGAGGCTGGCGATGACCGGTCCAACGCCGTGGACGCGGGCAACATCGAGAGCAGCTAGGCAGGCCTGGCCTGCAGGGGCATCTTGGCATACTTCAGCGGCATGGTAATTAGCAGAGTTAAAGGACCACATGAGCCGCGTAACTTGGCTGAACGGGCCCTCCGCCAATGGGTCAAGCGCCACGAAGACTGGGCCGATGGCCACAATGCCGAGGACGAGTGCGGTAAGCACGCGGCGTTCAGGAACCGAGGCGCGGCGAAACGCTGAGGGGCGTTCGGCCTTCGTATTCGGCGCATAGACCGCCCACAGAATGCCGGCGAGGATTGATAGCGCGGAAGCGGTTACGCCGAGGACGTCACTAAAGGTGCCACCGTAAAGCGCCATCGTCACGGTGAGCGCCAGGATGGACAGGCGCACACGACGCTGCCACAGGCGCGGCATCCACGCGGAGGTGAATCCCGCCGTGCCGACAATGAAACCGATAGGTGACAGCGCGGTGGCACTGAGCAGGTCATCGCCCCAGCGGTTAAGGCCAACTTCCTCAATGCCGTGGGCAGCCACGAAAGCCACCGGAACTGAGACGAGTTGGGAAACCACGCCGACGCCGAGAGTTTTCAGGGAGCCGAGTGTGCGTTCCGCCGGGAGGACGAAGCCCAGAGCCATGAACGTCAACGCCACGACGGCACCTAACGTGCGGCCGGTCAGGCCCATGCTGACAATGGCATCACTGATCCCCTTATCCAGCGCGTTAAGGACAGCGAGCAGCCACATCACTGCAATAAGCAGCCAGGCGACGGGTGCGCGGCCAAGAATCGCAGTAATGGTGCTGGTGGTGGTTGTGGAACTAGTGACGGTCTCAGTATTAGCGGTGGACATCGGAATTCTGCACTCCATCGAAGGGATCGGTGATGTCGGTGAGCCCGCCGCGGCGGGCAATCCAGGCGAAAGTCTCACGCAGGGCTGGGCGCCACACCTCGAAGGAGTGGCCGCCTGGACGGGAGGTATAGTAGGTGGCCATGCCGGCTTCGCGCGCGGCATCGCTCAGTTGGCTGAGTGCTTTCACCGCGGCAGCGTCGCGATTTCCGGCGATGAAGATTGATTGGTGGTCGGGGTACTTTTTCGTCGCTAGCAGGTGTGCGGGATTAGCGGCTTGGTAAGCGGCTTCATCGCCCCCATAAAACTTGGCCACGGTATCAACGTGCTTGCCAATGGTCGGTTCCGCCTCGCCGGAGATGTCGACGGCATTGCCATAAGCGTCTGGGTGGTTGGTGAGGATCTGCAACGAACAGGTTCCTCCGTAGGACAAACCAGCAACGGTCCACTGCTGTTGATTTTCGTCCACGCGGAAGGCGCTCTTGATGCCCTTCGGCACGTCGATAGCTAGGTACGTCATGACCTTAGCCACGGAAGAGTCGGCGCAGATGGGATTGGCGGTCTCGCTACCAGTGGCGTCGACCGCCACGACGATGGGACTTAGTCCCCCATTGGCGCGCTGGAAAGCATCGGCGGTTTCGGCCGCCTCGCCAGAGCCGAACCACTGCTCGGGCCCACCCGGGTTGCCGTGGAGCAGGACTAGGACGGGAAGATTCATATCCTTCTTGCTCCAATAGGCCGGCGGGATGTAGGCAATGGCCTGGCGTGCGGTGAATCCTGACTTGGTACCCGGAAGATCTAGGTGCACAATCGCAGCGGAATCCGCGGACTTGATGGCCTTGAATTGGCCGTAGTCCATCTCCTGGGCCACCGGCGTGGGATCGAGCGAGGCGATGTCCGGATAGGACTGGTACTCCATATTGGCCAGGCCAGCCACCGCAAGTGCCGAGAATGCTGCTATCACGGCCATAAGGACACGTCGGCCCGCATGGTGAATGAGGGAGATGAGCCCCGCGATGGGGACCAGCCCGGCAACGAAAAGGTAGAACGGAACATCCCAATGCTTAAGCGCGAAGTAGGCCACGGTGGCAATGACTGCGGCGAGAAGGAAGGACACGAAATCGCGTTTGTGCAGGCGCCATGCGATGAGAATCGCGCTGATGCCCAATATGGCGATGTAGATCCCACCGTTCACGGGATCCGTCAGCGGTAAGCCCAGCACGGACTGGATGAAATTATTCACGGATTAAACTTAGACCCGCGCCGAGCCGAAAGCGCTGTAGTCTCCCTGTGAATATGCCCGAATAGCTGTGATCTTGATTGAATACTTGCGCTAAACCGAACGAGCGCGACGAATGAGCTCCGGAAGCTCTGCCAGGACGGCGTCAATGTCCTCGTCGGTGGTGAGGCGCCCCAGGCTGAAGCGCAGGCTGCCGCGACCGTGTTCCTCGTCGATGCCCATGGCCTCGAGCACGTGGGACATGCGGTTAACGCCCGCGTGGCAGGCGGAGCCGGCGGAGGCTTCGATACCGGAGGCGTCGAGAAGCATGATGAGGCTGTCACCATCCGTGCCCGGGAAGGACACGTGGAGGTGAGAAGCCAAGGTGGGCTCGACGGAGTTGATGATGACGTTGTCGATGCTGGACTCGATGCCGGCCTTGAGCTTATCGCGGAGTGCGCTCAGGCGAGCGGTCTCCTGCTCCATGTCCGCGACAGATTCACGCAGAGCCGCGGCGAGTGCGCTCGCGCTGGCCACGTCCACGGTGCCGGGGCGGATGCCACGCTCCTGGCCGCCGCCGAAGGCAATGGGTTGAGGCGCCGGGGTGCGGCGTGCGAGCAGCAGGCCGATGCCGCGGGGCCCGCCGAACTTGTGGGCGCTGGCCGCCAATGTGGTGGCACCCAGCTCATGGAAATTGATGGGCAGCTTACCGGTGACCTGCACAGCGTCGATGTGCACAGGGGTGCTCTGCGCGGCGGCGCGCTGAACAATGTCTGCGACCGGCTGGATGGCGCCGGTCTCGTTATTGGCCCACATGCAGGTGGCCACCGCGGCCGGGGTATCCAGGGCTGCGAGGTCGCTGACGTGGCCGGTGGAATCGACCGGAAGCAGGTCAACGGTAGCGCCGTGCTCAGCGCGGAGCTTGTCCACGGTCTCCAGGACGGCGGGGTGCTCGATGGGGGTCGAGATGATGTGCGGTGTCGTATCCGACCCCGCACGGAAGAGACCCTGAATGGCAATGTTGTCCGCCTCCGTGCCGGAGGAGGTGAAGACTACCTCGATGGGTTCGCAGCCGAGCAGCTCGGCGACAGTCTCGCGGGCGTCATCCAACACGGAGCGCGCCTTGCGGCCGGAGCCATAAGCCGAGCCGGGGTTCAGGGACCCGGCGGCGTCGACCCAGGCGTCGATGGCGCACTGGCGCATGGGTTGGGTAGCTGCGTAATCGAGGTAGCGAGGCATTAGTTGCCGGCCCCCTTGCGGGACTCAAGCTCGGTGACCAGCGCCGGGGCGATCTCGTGGAGGTCACCCACCACGCCGAGGTCGGCGATCTGGAAGAACGGCTCGTCCTGATCCTGGTTGACCACAACGATGGTCTCCGAGGTCTGCATGCCGGAGGTGTGCTGGATAGCGCCGGAGATGCCGAGGCCGATGTAGAGCTTCGGGGAGACGGTCACGCCGGTCTGGCCCACCTGGTGGGCCGGGTCGTAGAAGCCTTCGTCCACGGCGTCGCGGGTGGCGCCGACGGCGCCACCGAGGACGTCGGCAAGCGGCTCCACCACGTCGGCGAACTTGTCGCCCACGCCGCGGCCGCCGGCGACGACGACCTTCGCGGAGGTCAGCTCCGGGCGGGCGGTCTTCTCTGCCGGGGTGAAGGAGGTGACGGTGACGTCCTTCGCGGTGGCGGCTGGCAGCTCGAAGGGCGCGGGTGCCGCGGTGACCGGCTGGGGTTCAGCAGCCACGGAGCCAGGGCGCAGAGTGTAGACCACAGAGCCGGTGGCCGTGGAGGAGGTCTCGTAGGAGCCGCCGAAAATGGTGTGGTGTGCGGAGCCGTCAGCGTTGATGCCGTCGACGTTGACCAGGGCGCCCGAGCCCAGGCGGGCGGCGAGGCGGCCGGCGATCTCGTTGTTGGTCGGGGTGGCTGCCAGCACGATGGGCGCCGGGTTATTGGCGGCCAGGGCGTGGAGGGCGTCAACCTCCGGGGTGACGATGCGCTGCTCATAGTCCGCGGCGGTGGCCTGAACTACCTGGGCTGCACCGAGGTTGCCCAGCTCGGCGTCGAAGGAGGCGGCGGTAGCGGCATCCTTGGCCACGACCACGGCGGAGACGGTACCGAGTGCGCGGGCGGCGGTAATCAGCTCGCCGGTAACGGGGCTGAGCTGCTCTGCTTCGTGCTCAACCAGGACATAAACGTGAGACATGTGTTTTCTCCTTAACCCTCGATGAGATTCTTGGCGGCCAGGAAGTCCGCGATCTTGGCGGCAGCCACGGCCGGATCAGGATCGGTGATGACCTCACCGGCGGTGCGGGCCGGGCGCTGCGCTGAGGCGGTAACCGTGGTGGTGGACGGCACGCCGTCGATGCCCAGGTCCGAAACAGCGAGCGTGGTGACCTCAGCCTTCTTGGCGGCCATCAGGCCCTTGAAGTTGGGGAAGCGCGGCTTGTCGGCCTTATCCGTAAAGGACAGAATGGCCGGCAGGTTGGCCTCAAGTTCCCAATGGCCGTGGGCGTCCTCGCGGGTGCCGGTGGCGGTGGCGCCGGCCAGGGAGGCTGCCTTGAGCTCCGTGAGCGCGGGCAGCTGGCGGTACTCGGCCAAGAGCCCAGCGAGAAGGCCGGTGGAGGCGTCCGAGGAATTATTACCCAAGGTGATGACCTGAACCTCACCGAACTTCTCAGCCACCTTATTGATGGCGGCGTTAAGGACCCAGGCGGTAGCCAGGGCGTCGGCGCCGGCGAGGGCGTCATCCGTCACGTGCACGGCGTGGTCCGCGCCCATGGCCAGGGCCTTGCGCAGGGCCTCGTCGGCAGCCGCCGGGCCCATGGTGAGTGCGACGACCTCGTAGCCGGCATCAGCGTTGTCGTCGCGCAGGCGCAAGGCCTGTTCGACGGAGTACTCGTTGACCTCATCGATGACGTTATCCACCGAGGTGCGGTCCAACGTGTGGTCCGCCTCGAGGGTCTTCGTTGACCACGTATCCGGTACGTGCTTGACCAGAGCCACAATGACTGGCATGTGGGCACTTCCCCTTCCGTAAATTTTGAAACTATTAGGGTGCGTAATTACCTTCGGACGATACTACTCGCGGTCCACACAACACCGCGACTCCCTTCGCACCAATGCGCGTGACCACGAGGGTTTTGGCCGTTGAACCCTTAAGCTTGAGCTTCTTGCGCAACTGATCCGGGTTCACGTCTTGCCCGCGTACCAGGATTTCCAGCGAGCCAACATCATGGGCAACCATGGCCGCCTTGAGCTTCTTCATGGGGACCAACTCGATGAATTCAAATCCGGAGGTGCCGTGAGGCAGGCGGTCACCAGTGAGGTAGGCAATGCGCGGGTCCAGCTGGTGCAGGCCTTCCCGCGCGGCGTAGTGGCGCACCAGCCCGGCGCGCACGATGGCGCCGTCGGGGTCGATGAGAAAGCGGCCGATGGGGCCGGCGTCGGGAAGCTCGTGCTCTGCGATGCCGTCATCAATGACGTCCGTGGTCACTCCTTCGGGCGTGGTGTTGAGGACCACTGCCCTCTTCCCCGTTCCCAGGCCCGGGGTGTACAGGCAGGTTTCCTTCACCCCGCCGTCGAGGCTGACCACGCAGGCCAGACCTTCCCATTCGGAGTGGTCGATTCCCGGCGCGCATTTGATGGCCATCTCACCGTGGGTGTCCAGCAGATCTGCCGGTGGTGGTAGCAGTTGGTCAAGCCGGGTGATGCGGTTGCCGCCTTGGCGCCGGGCGGGATCGGCGATGCAGACCTGGGCGGTCGTCGTTGTTGTCAGCGCATCTGCGCGAAAGACGGGGTGCTCAATATTGTGCCGCGCCATGGCCACGCGTGAGGCGTCGAGGTCGCTGCCCACATAAGCGCCGGGGCGATAAGCCTGCCCCTCGGTGCCGATGGAACACGTGAGGTCGTGGACGAGGTCCACGTTGCGCTCCTGGAGGAATTGTGCGCGGTAGGCCGCCACCGCAGGTGGCGTGGCCTGTTGTGCAGAGTCGTGGTCCATGAGCCAATCCTGCGGCAGCTTTCCGGAGCTGCGTGCTTGGATGAGTTCGGCCACGGCACGCCCATAATCACCGAACTGTGCTTGCAGCTTGGCGACGTCCCTCAGGTGCGCCTTCTTTGTTCCCTCCAGGTCCGCCGCGGCGGCGTCGATGGCGGCTGCATTCTCGCGCAGGAAGGCGACTTCGTCCAGGGTGTAGCTCATGGTGTGCTTTTTCTAGATGCGGTTGACGGGGAATGTGGTGAAGTACTCGCGGTAGCGTTCATCGTCCCGGGGATCCCCGATGATGGGGCGCAGATCGGAGAAGGAGGCATCGTCCAAGACTTCCTTGACGCTGGAATAGGACGTGAGGCGCTTGAGCTGCGCCCAGGTGGGGATGGCTAGGCGTACCAGCCCGGCGCGCCAGCCGTCGAGTACCAGCTGTGGGTCGAACCAACCGGCGTCATCGGCCTCCCCTGTTTCGCCATCCGGTTCTTGGCCCTCGGGCAGCACACCGATGAAGAAAAAGGTGTCGAACCAGTGGTTATTGTCCTCGCCTGCCCAGCGGGACCAGGGAAGGAACATGTCGGCGTCGACACGCATGCCGTTGTGTTCAAGGAATTCGGTAAAAGAAATCTCGTGAGATTCCAGTAGCTCGCGCTCGCGGTGATAGCGCGAGGCATCAGAGACCAGGCCGTCTTCGCGGATGGCCAGCAGCGTGCCGGCCTCTTCGAAGAGTTCCCGGGCCGCGGCGAAGACAAGGGCGTGGGCCTTGTACTTGGTGACACCCATGCGGCGTGCCATGGACACCACTGAGCGGCCTGCCCACAGTTCGCCGGAGTCCCAGGTGCGGGGCGGGAAGTCACGCGGGTCTACCCCGCCGCCGGGAAACACGACGTGGCCGGGGTAATTGCGCATGGTGCGCACGCGTTCCTGGATCCACACGCGCAGGCCCTCTGCGGTATCGCGCAACAGGAGGACCGTAGCGGCCAAGCGTGCCCCATTGAAGCCGGTGGTTTCGCCAGGGTCGATGGCGTCAAGGCTGTCGTGGATGGACTGGCTCATGCAACTTTCCGTGTCCGCGAAGGAGCAGAATTCTTGAGGTGAACTAAAGATTAGCGGGTGCGCCGGGCGAAGTACCGCTCCCCAATGCGGTCCACCTGGATGGGCTGGTGGAAGGCCTTGGAGAGGTTTTCCGACGTCAGGACAGAATTAATGAGTCCTTTGGCCACGACCTTACCCTCATCCAAGAGCATCGCATGCGTAAACCCGTAAGGTATTTCCTCCACGTGGTGGGTGATCATGACAATCGCCGGGGCATCCGCATCGAGCGCTAGGTCCCCGAGGTAGCCCACCAGGTCCTCGCGTCCACCCAAGTCCATGCCGGCGGAGGGCTCATCCAGGATGAGCAGCTCCGGGTTGGCCATGAGCGCGCGGGCGAGGATGACGCGCTTCTTCTCACCTTCGGAGAGGGTGCCCCAGGTGCGCTTGGCCAAGTGGGATGCGCCGACCTGAGCCAGGATGTCATCGGCGCGGGAAAAATCCATGTCTTGGTAGTCCTCACGCCAGCGGCCGAGCACGGCATAGCCGGCGGAGACCACGAGGTCATCCACGCGCTCGTTGTCCGGGATGCGGTGCTGAACAGCGGCGGAGGAAATGCCGATGGCGGCGCGCAGATCACGCATATCCGTCTTACCTAGGCGCTCCCCCATCAGGTATGCCACGCCGGCGGAGGGAAACTCTTCGGCGGCGGCCATCCGCACCAGCGAGGTCTTGCCCGCGCCGTTGGGGCCGATGATGACCCAGCGTTCGTCGAGCTCCACCTGCCAGTCGATGGGCCCCACCAGCGTGCGCCCACCCCGTCGCAGTTCGACGCCGCGGAAGTCAATCAACCAATCTTCGTCGGTGTCCATAAGTTCAGGGTCTTGCTGGCTTTGTTGCTCTGGAGTGTTCACACGCACCATTGTGGCCGAAACCTTCCGCCCCCGGTGAAACTGACACAGCTGCATTATTCTATGGGCATGACTCAACGCCTTGGTATCGACGATGTCCGCCCTTCCCTCTCCAGTAATGCAGCCTCGAAGGCCGTAGTCGGAGAGGTCGTTCCTGTTACCGCGCTGGTGTGGCGTGAGGGCCACGATGCCGTCGCCGCGACGCTGTCGGTGTGGAACACTGACTCCCCGTCCACTTCTGCCGTGACCATGACGGTGGACCCGGAGAACCCGGATCGGGTCCACGGCGTGTTTAGCCCGGCCACTGCCGGCCGCTGGTTCTTCCGCGTCGACGCCTGGTCCGATCCGATGTCCACCTGGCGCAACGCGGTGGTCAAGAAGATGGAGGCCGGGCAATCCGCACAGGAGCTCAGCAACGATCTCTTGCACGGCGCCGAACTTTTCGAGGAGGCGGCAATCCAGTGCCCGAGCGACAAGGCGGATCCGCTCTTTAAGGCGGCGAAGGAGCTGAAGGATGAAACGGGGGACGTCGACAAGCGCGTGCGCACCGCGCTGTCCGACGAGGTCGCGGACGTCCTCCACCACCACCCCCTGCGCCACCTGCTGGTGGAGGGTGACATTCACGAGGTCCTCGTGGAACGCCGCGAGGCCCTCTACAGCTCCTGGTACGAGCTCTTCCCACGCTCGACCGGCGGTTGGGATGACGAGGGCAACCCCGTGCACGGCACGTTTAAGACCACGGCACAGGCGCTCGAGCGTGTGGCAGCCATGGGTTTCGATACCGTCTACTTCCCGCCCATTCACCCCATTGGCGAGGTGCACCGCAAGGGCCGCAATAACTCGGTGGTGGCTGAGCCCGGTGATGTGGGCTCGCCGTGGGCCATCCAAGATCACTCCACCACGCACCCGGACCTGGGCACCATGGAGGACTTCAAGGAGCTGGTTAAGAAGGCCGCCGACTTGGGCCTGGAGGTGGCGCTGGACCTGGCGCTGCAGGCCTCCCCGGACCACCCGTGGGCTAAGACCAATCCGGAATTTTTCACCGTCCTGGCCGATGGCACCATTGCCTACGCGGAGAACCCGCCGAAGAAGTACCAGGACATCTACCCGCTGAACTTCGATAACGACCCGGATGCCATCTACGCGGAAATCTATCGCATCGTCATGATCTGGATCGAGGCCGGCGTGCATACGTTCCGCGTGGACAACCCGCACACCAAACCGGCTAACTTCTGGAATTGGCTGATTTCCAAGGTGCATGTGACTCACCCGGAGGTCATCTTCCTCGCCGAGGCCTTCACCCGCGCCCCACGCCTGTTTGGCCTGGCCAAGGCTGGATTTACGCAGTCCTATACCTACTTCACGTGGCAGACCTCCAAGCACGAGCTCACCGAATTCGCGCAGATGCACGTGGAGCAGGCCGATATCTGCCGCCCCAACCTCTTTGTCAATACCCCGGATATTCTCCACGAATCCCTGCAGACCGGTGGGCGCGCCATGTTCGCCATTCGCGCTACGCTGGCTGCGACTCTCTCCCCGCTGTGGGGCGTGTACTCGGGCTTCGAGCTCTACGAGCACCAGGCCGTCAAGCCGGGCAGCGAGGAATATCTCGACTCGGAGAAGTACGAGCTGCGCCCGCGCGACTTCCAGGCCGCCGTCAAGTCCGGTGATTCCCTGGAATCCTATATCCGCCTGCTCAACCTCATCCGCCGCGAAAACCCGGCCCTCCAGCAGCTGCGCACGCTGCGCTTCCACAACACGGATAACGAGGCCATCATCGCCTACTCCAAGGCCGATCCTGCTACCGGCAACGTAGTGCTCGTGGTGGTCAACCTGGATCCGCGCAATGCTCAGGAGGCCACGGTCTTTGTGGATCTGGCCGCGGTGGGCCGCCATCCGGGTGAACACTTCACGGTGCAAGACACCATCAGTGGTGCCGCCTACGAGTGGTCCGACCGCAACTTCGTGCGCCTGGAGCCGCTGCGTGACGTCGCCCACATCTTCATCCTCCCGCCAGCCCACCATGACCTGCAGGAGCGCATTGCCTGGCGCCGGGTGAACGACTACCGCGCCTAGGTTCTTAGGCCCCTGAAACCCCGCGCTGAACCCGTACCCCCTTCATGGGTAGCGCGGGGTTTCTTTTCTGCCCCGCGAGCGGGTGTTGTTCGGTAATTTGGTCTGTATGAACATCCCGGCCTCAGACCTCGAACGCCTTAACAACTGCCGCCACCACGCGCCCCATGATTTTTATGGCTGGCACGACGGAACCGTCCGCACTCGTCGCCCCGGTGCCGAAGCCGTCGAGCTCGTCACCGCCACTGAAACCGTCGCCATGCGCGCGGTTGGGGATGATATCTGGGAGGCCCCGCTCGTAGAGGAAGCAGACTACCGTCTGCGTATCACCTACCCGGGCCAGCCCGCCATCGAGGTAGCGGACGGCTATCACTTCCTGCCCACCCTGGGAACATTGGATCAGCACCTCATCGGCGAGGGTCGCCACGAGCGCCTCTGGGAAGTACTGGGCGCAAATCTCAAGAGCTACACCACCGACATGGGAGTAGTCGAGGGCACGGCCTTTGCTGTGTGGGCGCCCAACGCAGAGGGCGTGGCCGTGGTCGGTGACTTCTGCGGCTGGAACCCTACCCAATACCCCATGCGCAGCCTCGGCTCCACGGGCATTTGGGAGGTCTTCATCCCCGGCGTGGGCGAAGGCGAGCGCTATAAGTTTGCGGTCCACGGCAAGAACTCCCCGCGCATTGATAAGGCGGATCCCCTGGCCAAGCGCACCATTGCCCCGCCGGAAACCGCCTCCGTGGTGGCCCGCTCCAGTTTCAAATGGAGTGATGAGGAGTGGATAAGCAAGCGCACCGGGGACCTCGACGTCCCGATGAGCGTCTACGAGCTCCACGTCGGCTCCTGGAAGGTAGGCGCCAACTACAACAGCTTGCGCGAAGAACTCATCCCTTACCTGGTTGAGCACGGCTTTACCCACGTGGAGCTGCTGCCCGTGGCCGAGCACCCCTTCGGCGGTTCCTGGGGTTACCAGGTCTCCGGCTACTACGCTCCCTCCGCGCGCTGGGGCTCCCCGGATGAGCTGCGCGCGCTTATCGACGACTTGCATAACGCTGGCATCGGCGTCTTCATCGACTGGGTGCCCGCGCACTTCCCCAAGGACGAATGGGCGCTGAGCCGCTTCGACGGGCAGGCACTCTACGAGCACCCGGACCCGCGCCGCGGTGAGCAGGCCGATTGGGGCACCTACGTCTTCGACTTCGGCCGCAACGAGGTTCGCAACTTCCTCGTGGCTAACGCCCTGTACTGGGCCGAGGAGTTCCACGTCGACGGCTTGCGTGTCGACGCCGTTGCTTCCATGCTCTACTTGGACTACTCCCGCGAGGAATGGCTGCCCAATATCTACGGCGGGCGCGAGAACCTTGAGGCAGTCCAATTCCTCCAGGAGACCAACGCCACGCTGAACCGTAACCACCCGGGCGTGCTAACCATCGCCGAGGAATCCACCTCCTGGCCGGGCGTGACCGCCCCGACGCATGAGGGCGGCCTAGGCTTTAGCCTGAAGTGGAACATGGGCTGGATGAACGACACCCTGGAGTACTTCAAGCACGAGCCGATTCACCGCCGCTACCACCACGGCGAGCTCACCTTCTCCATGGTCTACGCCTACTCGGAGCGCTACGTACTCCCGTTTAGCCACGACGAAGTGGTGCACGGCAAGGGCTCCTTGTGGGAGCGCATGCCGGGCGATGACTGGAATAAGGCCGCGGGCCTGCGCGCGCTGTACGGCTACATGTTCTCCCACCCGGGCAAGCAGCTGATGTTCATGGGCCAGGAGTTTGGCCAGACCACCGAATGGGCAGAGGGCCACTCCGTGGACTGGTCCAACTTGGAGGGCTGGGGCAACGAGTGGCACCACGGCATTAAGCGCCTAGTGCGCGACCTCAACGCGGTGTACAAGCAACAGCCAGCCCTGTGGACCCAGGACTTTACGCAGGATGGCTTCCAGTGGGTTAAGGCTGATGACTCGAACAACAACATGCTCGGCTACGTCCGCTATGGCAAGGACGGCTCCGCCTTGTTGGCAGTGTGCAACTTCTCCGGTAGCTCGGTGCCCAACTATGACCTCTGGGTGCCGCGCGATGGCGAGTGGGAGCTGCTCATCAACACAGACGACGCCGTCTATCAGGGTGCTGGCAACGACCTTGCCCACCGCGTGCGCTCCGAAGGCAACCACGTACAGCTGCACCTGCCGGCCAACTCGGTGCAGTGGTATGCCTTCCGTGGCTAGTTTCTAAGAACACAACTGCCCGACCTGCCAAAGATCACCGCTGAGATCGAATTCCAGCCGCTAGTTTTGGCAACTCGGGCAGTTGCAGTTTTCAGTCTCGTGCGTGAGTATCGAGGAAAGCTCTTACGCGAGCATCAATGTCATCGCGCAACGCATCCATTCGCTCCCCTCCCTCTAGACCACGCACGGACGGGTCCTCAATCTCCCAACGCTCAGCCACTCCGTCATAGTCGGCATCACCGACGATGATGACGTGATCCACCGAAGACGCGAGGCCGGCATCAAGCAACGTTGGCGTTCCTGACATGTCGGCGCCGACCTTTGCAAGAGAGGCCTGCGCCTCGGCGTTCACGCCCTGCGCACGATGCTGTTCAGTGGTCTTTACGCCTGCGGAGTGAACTTCCCAATCGGGCGCATGCTTCTTAGCTAAGGCAGCCGCCATCTGAGACTTACCGCGGTTGGTATTGCAAAGGAAAAGTACGGAGGTCATGCCTCCGCACTTTAGTCATATTTCGGTGTGCCTGTAGGGCCAGAGCCCTAGTTCTTCTTCACCGCGTAGTACACCGGCAGGGACTTCCAGTTGAAGGTCACGTCCTGGACGTTCTCGGACCAGCCGCCGACCACGTTCGGGTAGAACAGCGGGATTGAGGGAAGGTCACGCAGCAACAGCTCCTGCGCCTGGTTGTAGAGCTTCGCGGCTTCCTCCTCATTCGCGGCGCCGTTGGCCTTCACAATCAGTTCATCGAACTCCGGGTTGGAGTACTTCGAGTCATTGGAAGCTACACCCGTGGTGAAGTTCGGGCCAAGGAAGTTACCCATCGAGGGATAGTCAGCGAACCAAGCCGTGCGGTAGGCGCCATCCATACGCTCGGTGCGGTAGGCATCGCGGAAGGACTTGAAGTCCGGGTAAGGGTTCCCCACGGCTTGAATTCCCAGCGTATTGCTGATGTTGTTGGCCACGGCATCGGCCCAGTCTTTGTTGTCGCCATCGGTGTTGTAGTTGATCGGGAACGAGCCTTCAAAAGCACCGTACTTCTTATCGGCCTCCGCCCACAGCTTCTTCGCCTCCTCCGGGTTATAGTCCAGGTTTTCCGAACCCGGAAGGCTGTCGTTGTAGCCATTCAGCACCGGTGACGTGAACTCCCGGGCCGGTGTGCGGGTGCCATGGAAGATGGTCTCCGCGATCTCCTCACGGTTGATAGCCATCGAGATTGCCTTGCGGCGCAGCGTGCCCTCTTCCCCACTAAAGTGCGGGGTCTCCATGTGGATGGACATTTCCAGGTAGGTAGCAGCCGGCTTGGTTTCTTGGCGGCCGGCCAGGTCCTGCTCATAACTACCGAAGGCAGACGAAGGAATGGCTTCGAGGACATCGAGGTTATTCGCTAACAGGTCCATGTAGGCTGCGCTGGAATCGGCGTAGAAGGCGAATTCAATGCCGTCGTTCTGCGCTGCGCGGTCTCCCTTATACTCCGGGTTCGGTTCGATGATCAGGTTCTGGTTGTGGTTCCATTCCTTGATCTTGTAGGGGCCGTTCGACACCGGGGATTCGCCAAAGCCCTGCGGGTCCTCCAGCGCGGCCGCGGGGACTGGGAAGTAGGCGTTGTAGCCTAAGCGGCTCGGAAAGTCACTTTCCGGCTGGGTGAGTTCGATGGTGAAGGTGCGCTCATCGATGACCTTGAGGCCTTCCATTTCTTTGACGCCTTCCCCGTAGCCCTTGATGGAGGAGAAGAAGCTCTCATTAAGTTGTTCATTGGCCACCGCGTAGTTCCACGTATCGACGAAGGAATCGGCCGTCACGGCTGAGCCATCAGAGAACTTCAGGTCAGGCTTGAGCGTGACCTTGTAGGTCTTCTCCCCTTCCTTGTCGATGGACTCCGCCATCTCGTTGTGCACATTGCCGTCGGCGTCGTAATACACCAATCCGGAAAACAGCATGTCGACGATGCGTCCGCCGCCGTTCTCATTCGTCATCGCGGGAATGAGCCCCTGCTGCGGTTCGGTACCGAGCACGCGAACATAATTGGAGCTGCCGGCACTATCGGAGCTATCGCTTCCGCAGGCGGTAAGGGTAAGAGCAAGAGAGGCGGCGCCAACGACGCCGAGGAGCTTGCGCATGAGAGTCCTCCTGAAAGAGTCAAACAACCATTGTGCCGTATCGCACAAAAAGGAATTTAACATGCCGTACGTCACATCATTGCTTAAACGCAAAAAGACCCCCAGGAGAGGACTCAACTGAGCCATCCTGAGGGTCCAGCCCGCGACAGTCCGGGAAGGTCGCTCTCGGACCCGGCACAACTTGGGTCCTTTTACTACGCCGTCTTTAGTACAACGCGCTGGCCAGCTTCGTGCGCGCGGCCAGTACGCGCGGGTCACCGGAATCGAAGAGACCAAAGAGCTCCAAGAGGCGGGTCTTGAGCTGTTCCTTCTCATCCCCAGCGGTGCGCTTCATGGCCTCAATGAGGCGCTCGAAGGCGCGGTCGGGGGCACCGGCGACGACCTCTGCGTCGGCGGCGTCGAGTTGCTTTGCCACGTCCTCCGGGGCAGCATCCGCAGCGAAGATGGGATCCTCACTACGGTTAGCCGGGTCCAAGCGCTTGAGCAGCAGAGTGGTGTCGCGCGCCTGCTTAATCTCCGCATTATCCGGCTCAGCGGCCAGAATCTCCTCGTAGGTAGCGATGGCAGCGTCGAAATCGCCACGGTTGAGCGCGTCCTCAGCCAGGCCCAGGCGAGGATCTGCTGCTTCTTCCTCTGAGCTCTCCCCCGCCACATCTTGGTCAGGCAAGCCCTTGAGCTGGGGGCCGAGCTTGTCGACGATCGCCGCTACCCACTGCTCCAGGTTCTCGCGCGGCTGTCCGCCCTCGAAGTTGGTGACGGGCTGGCCGGCTGCGATGGCAACGGTGGTCGGCAGATTCTGCACGCCGAAGACCTGCGCCACCTGGGGCACGACATCAGCGTTGATATAGCCGACGATGAACTTGAGCCCACCGGCAGCCGCCATCTCCTCGAAGTCCTTCTTGAGCTGCTCGGAGGCCGGGGAGCGCGGCGAGCCGATCAGGGCGATGACGGGCACCTCGGCGGAGCGGCGCACCAAGTCATTCTCGAAGTTCTGCTCGGTGACCTCAAAGAAGGGCTGTACACCTGCCGAGGCACCAGTAGTACCCTGTTCCTGTGCTTTCGCCTTGGCCTCTGCCTGCTGCTTGATGGCGCCGAGGTCGAGGGCTCCTCCTACGTACGGTCCGGTCACTTATTCTCCTCCAGGTAACGATTAACGGAATCTACTTTTTGGGTTATCTGCCCGGTCACGCCTTCGCGGATATCGGCTTTAATCACCAGGCTGGTGCGGGGCGAAACCGCGCGCACGGCATCGGTGGCTTCCTTGATAACCGCGAAGACCTCATCCCACTCGCCTTCAACAAGGGTAAACATGGCATTGGTCTCATTGGGCAGGCCGGAGGCCCGGACCACACGCACGGCTTCGGCGACGGCCTCGGACATCTCAGCGCGTTCATCGCCCACGACGGAGGGGGCTACGGAAAAGGCAACAATCATGCCCGCTATCCTACCGCCGCTCCCAGCAGTGCCGGTGCCAATGGCGACGGTCGTCAGCGCGCCCACCGGTATCCCGCGGCCACGCCACGATGTGCGCCACCCCGGGAGGTATGTTCTGGTTGCATCCCGGGCACACGTAGTACTTCTGAGCGGCCGCGCTGCCGACGTGTCTCATAACGAAAGGCTCGCCATGGGTCCAGCTCGGCCCTGGTACCGTCTGCGAGCCGAGGAAGGCACTGCCGTCGCGCGGCAGTGACCGTGCCTCTTCGCGGATCCTACGATTGCGGCGCGGCACTAGAACAACCGCAGCTCGTTGGACTCGATGCCGCGCAGCTCTTGGTAGTCCAGGACGACGCAACGGATACCGCGGTCTTCCGCCAAGGTCCGCGCTTGGGGCTTGATTTCCTGCGCTGCGAACACACCGTGGACCGGTGCTAGCAAGTCGTCGCGGTTGAGCAGCTCAAGGTAGCGCGTGAGCTGCTCGACGCCATCAATTCCGCCGCGGCGCTTGACCTCGACCGCTACGAATTCATTCTTGGAGTTCTTGGCCATGATGTCTACCGGACCAATCGCGGTGGGGTACTCGCGGCGCACCAGTGAGTACTTCTCCCCCAACGTTTCGATATGTTCCGCCAACAGCTCCTGCAAGTGGGCTTCCACGCCATCCTTGACCAAGCCGGGGTCTTCTCCCAGATCCATGTCAATCTCCTGGTGGATCTGAGCGATGGTGATGCGCAGCTGCTCACCTTTCGGATTTTCTACCAGCCACAGTTTCTCTCCTGTGTCCTCGCCGTCGATATCCTCAATCGCCGACTCCTCAAAGGTGCACGGCGGAGTCATCCAGTTCAGCGGCTTATAGGCACGGTCATCCGCATGGATGGACACCGAACCATCGGCTTTGATGAGGATGAGACGGTCCGCCATGGGAAGGTGGGCGTCGAGGCGGCCTACGTAATCTACGGAGCATTGGGCGATGACAACACGCATGCCCTCTACCCTATCGTTGGGCGCTACTTCTTTGGTAAGCGGGTAGCTCGCTGGCGCATCTGGCGATAATCCAACTTCTCTTGGCGCTTCGACGGCGCCGATTCCACCCACGCATTCAACGCCATGATTCCGTGCGCATCAGAGGCAATCTCATAGTCCCGCCCATCGATGCTAATACGGATGATCTGGTGACCAGAGGGCATAAAAGAAGCCTCGTCATCATCCATTGGGCGGGTGCTGCCCAGTTCGATGTCGAGGCGATTAAAGCGTTTGTTGGCGCGCGGCAATACGGAGCGAAGCTTGAAGTACTCCATATACTCGCCGTCATAGCGCACGAGGCCGTGACGCCACGTATGGGAGTCCTTCGAAGGAAGCCGGCGCAGAAGGATGCTCGTTCCGCGGGAACGCACCGTAAAAAACCGAACTGCGGCCAGAATGACGACAACCAGAAGAATCAGTGCGCACAGACCTAAAAGAATAGATAGCCCTTGGAGCACCTGAGAGTTCATGGGTTGATTTCCTTCACCGCGAGTAAGAAACGTTGCGTTGATTCTACCGCTCGCGGAGGAGACAATGCTAGTCCTTGCTTGACCTTTGGCGCAGATCACGAAGGAACCCCACCCCCTCTTAGCGAGGGGGTGGGGTTCCTAGGTGAGAGTGGGAAGGGCGGTCATTGCTGCCCGTCGTTTCCCTCTCCGCTCATCCGTTAGCTGTTGAAGCGGCGGGCGGCGCGCAATGCGGCATCGCCACGGGACCTCGTCAGCTCGCGCTCAGACTTCAGGTCTTCCTGTGCCTGTGCTTCATCGACCTCCGAGGCCCAGATGGCCCAATCGGCGAGGACGGTGATCTTGTTCTCGGACACGGAGAGGAAGCCACCCTGGACAGCGGCGACGCGACGCTCGCCGTCGGCCGGGTGGATGGTCACTACGCCATTGTCGATCAACTGACCAACCATGGGCTCATGGCCAGGAAGCACGCCGATCTCACCCTCGGTGGTTTCAGCCGTCACCATGGTGGCCTTTCCGGTCCACAGCAGGCGCTCGACGGAAACCAATTCGGCGGTGATGTCAGCCATGTGCCTCTCCCTACTTCTTCTCGGTCAGCTTCTTGTACGCAGCCTCGACGTCGTCCAAGCCACCCAGGCCGTTGAAGGCCTGCTCCGGGTAGTGGTCGAATTCGCCGTTGCAGATGCGCTCGAAAGCATCGATGGTATCGGCCAGCGGCACGTAGGAGCCCGGCAGGCCGGTGAACTTCTCTGCGACGAAGAAGTTCTGGCCCAGGAAGCGCTCGATGCGGCGAGCACGCTGAACGGTGATCTTGTCTTCCTCAGACAGCTCGTCCATACCAAGGATGGCGATGATGTCCTGGAGCTCCTTGTTCTTCTGCAGGATACCGATGACACGCTGTGCCACCTCGTAGTGGCGCTCGCCCACGATGGACGGCTCCAGAATACGAGAGGTAGAGGTCAGCGGGTTCACTGCCGGGTAAATACCCTTCGAAGCAATACCACGGTCCAACTCGGTGGTGGCATCGAGGTGGGCGAAGGTGGTCGCCGGAGCCGGGTCGGTGTAGTCATCGGCCGGCACGTACACGGCCTGCAGGGAGGTAATGGACTTACCCTTGGTGGAGGTAATACGCTCCTGCAGCACACCCATCTCATCAGCCAGAGTCGGCTGGTAACCCACGGCGGAAGGCATACGGCCCAGCAGGGTCGACACCTCAGAACCGGCCTGGGTGAAACGGAAGATGTTGTCGATGAACAGCAGCACGTCCTGGTTCTGAACATCGCGGAAGTACTCCGCCATGGTCAGGCCGGACAGAGCCACGCGCATACGGACTCCTGGCGGCTCATCCATCTGGCCGAAGACAAGTGCGGTGTCTTGAAGAACGCCCATCTCCTCCATCTCGAGGAAGAGGTCGGTGCCCTCACGGGTGCGCTCGCCGACGCCGGCGAAGACGGAGGTACCGGAGAACTCGCGTGCGATACGAGTAATCATCTCCTGGATAAGAACGGTCTTACCCACACCTGCACCACCGAAGAGGCCGATCTTGCCGCCCTTCACGTACGGGGTCAGCAGGTCGATGACCTTAATACCGGTCTCTAGGATCTCGGTCTTACCCTCCAGCTGGTCGAATGCCGGCGGCTCGCGGTGGATGCCCCACTGCTCGCCATCGCGGCCCAGACCCGGCTGGTCAAGGCAGTCACCGAGGGCGTTGAAGACGTGGCCCTTGACCACATCGCCCACCGGGACGGAAATCGGCTTGCCGGTGTCGGTCACGGCTGCACCGCGGACGAGGCCGTCGGTCGGAGCCATGGACACGGCACGGACGAGGTTGTCACCGAGGTGCTGAGCGACCTCAAGGGTGACGGTCTTTGCAACAGCCTCGAGGGAAACCTCGACGGTCAGTGCGTTGTACAGTGCCGGCAGCCCGCCACGCGGAAACTCCACGTCGACGACCGGACCGATGACACGCACCACACGGCCGGCGGTAGCCGACGACTGTGTGTTCTGCTCTTGCAGAGCTGTAGTCATAATCTAGTCACTTTCTGCGCTTTCGGCGAGCGCCCCAGCGCCACCGACGATCTCTGTGATTTCTTGGGTAATCTGCGCCTGACGGGCCTGGTTGGCCACGCGCGAGAGGTCCTTGACCAGCTCGGTTGCGTTGTCAGTTGCAGACTTCATTGCGGTACGGCGTGCGGCGGACTCGGAGGCCGAGGACTCCAAGAACATCGCAAACAGGAGGCGGGACACGTACTGCGGAAGCAGTGCGTCCATGAGGGTGTCCGCATCCGGCTCGAAGTCGTAATCAGGAGTGATCTGATTGTTCGGCTCGGCGTCGGAAAGCGCGGACTCACCCATGTTGTAGTCCTCTTCCTCGATAACCGGTACCACCGGCAGCAGCTGCTGCACACGCGCGGTCTGGGTCAGCATGGACTCGAACTCGGTGTACACAACGTGGACCTGGTCGAAACCGCGAACGGTCTCGCCCTCCACGTGAATACCCTCGCGGGTCTTGGCCTGGCCATTCGAACCGGCAACGAAGCCGTCGATGATGTGGCGGCGCACGTCGTGCGTCTTCTCCCAGGTTGGATCCTGCGAGAATCCAGTCCAGCTGCCTGCGACCTCGGCCTCACGGAACTTGTAGAAGCCAACGCCCTTGTTGCCGGTCACGTAGCGGACGGTCTCGAAACCCTCACTCTTGAGCAGGGCTTCCAGCTCGGCCGCCTTCTTGAAGATGTTGTTGTTGTAGCCACCGCACATACCGCGGTCCGAAGAGACCACGAGAATGGCGGCCACCTTTGCATCTTCGCGTTCCCGGAGCATCGGGTGATCCAGGGACGTGTGCGCCGCCAGCTTGTTGAGCACGTTAGACAGTTCACGTGCATAAGGCTGGGACGCCTCTACCCTGGCCTGAGCCTTGGTAATGCGCGAGGTAGCAATGAGCTCCTGTGCCTTGGTGATCTTCTTGGTGGAATTGACGGACCGGATACGGTCACGCAGTTCACGAAGATTAGCCATGGTGTTCGCTCCTCCCTTCTTTATCTAGACGGTTAATTCTTAGAGCGTGCGAAACTCTATTTGGCCGTCTTGCGGGAGACGTTGAGCTCGGTCTTATTCACGTCATCCGCGGCGAGCGGGTCAACCGGTGCCTCGGTGCCGAGGTTGTTGCCCTCGGTCGTGCGGAAGGACGGAATGAAGTCCTTAGCAGCTGCAACAAGTGCATCCTTGGACTCGTCGGTCAGAGCGGTACCGCCCTGGATCTGCTCGAACACCTGCGGGGTTGCAGAGTTGAGGTGATCGTGCAGCTCCTTCTCGAAGCGGCGTACGTCCTCGACGGGAACGACGTCGAAGATGCCCTGGTCTGCGAGGAAGATGGACACCATCTGGTACTCGACAGGCTGCGGGGAGGACTCGGACTGCTTGAGCAGCTCGACGAGACGCTCACCGCGCTCCAGCTGAGCCTTGGAGGCCGGATCCAGGTCGGATGCGAAGGCCGCGAAGGCCTGCAGATCGCGGTAGGCAGCCAGCTCAAGACGCAGGTTACCGGCGACCTTCTTCATACCCTTGGTCTGTGCGGCACCACCAACACGGGAGACCGACACACCGACGTTAATTGCCGGACGGACGCCCTGGTTGAACAGGTCGGACTCCAGGAAGACCTGGCCGTCGGTAATAGAAATAACGTTGGTCGGAATGAAGGCGGAGACGTCGTTCGCCTTGGTCTCGATGATCGGCAATGCGGTCATGGAACCTGCACCCATGTCGTCGGAGAGCTTCGCAGCGCGCTCCAGCAGACGGGAGTGGAGGTAGAAGACGTCGCCCGGGTAAGCCTCGCGGCCCGGCGGACGGCGCAGAAGAAGGGAAATCGCACGGTAGGCCTCAGCCTGCTTGGTCAGATCATCGTAAATGATCAGGACGTGGTTGCCCTGGTACATCCAGTGCTGACCCAGAGCTGCACCGGAGAACGGTGCCAGCCACTTGAAGCCAGCGGCGTCGGACGCCGGAGCCGCCACGATGGTGGTGTACTCCAGTGCGCCGTGCTGCTCCAGGGTGTGGCGCACACCAGCAATGGTGGAGCCCTTCTGGCCGATGGCGACGTAGATGCAGCGAACCTGCTTGTTCTTGTCGCCAGATTCCCAGTTAGCCTTCTGGTTCAGAATGGTGTCGATACAGACAGCGGTCTTACCCGTCTTACGGTCACCAATGATCAACTGACGCTGACCGCGACCAATCGGGGTCATCGCGTCAATAGCCTTGATGCCGGTCTGCATCGGCTCTTCCACCGGCTGGCGCTGCAGCACGGACGGTGCCTGCAGCTCGAGGACGCGGTCCTCTTCAGCGGTGATCGGGCCCATGCCGTCGATCGGCTGGCCCAGGGGGTTAATTACGCGGCCGAGGAATTCCTCGCCCACAGGGATGGAGAGAACCTCGCCGGTCCTCTTGACCTCGTCGCCTTCTTTAAGCGACTCGAAGTTGCCCAAGACCACGACACCGATGGAGTTGGTGTCAAGGTTCTGTGCGACGCCAATCACGCCGCCGGGGAACTCGAGCAGCTCATTCGCCATGACGGACGGCAGGCCCGAAACCTGCGCAATACCGTCAGCTGCCGAAATGACCACGCCGACCTCCTCACGGGAGGCCTCCGCGGAGTAGCTCGAGGTGTAGTTCGCAATCGCGCTACGGATCTCGTCGGAGGAGATCGTCAGCTCCGCCATGTTCTTCCTGCTCTCGGTAGTATCTTCCAGCAATTACTTAATCGTTTCTGTCGTTTCGGCTTATGCCATCTGCGCACGAAGGCGAGCAATCTTGCCTGCCGTCGAGCCATCGATGACTTCGTCGCCGACGCGGATGGTCATACCACCGAGGAGGCTGGTGTCAACCTCAGAGTGGATGGACATCGCACGACCATAAATTTTGCCCAGCTTTTCAGCGAGTGCTGCCCGCTGGCTATCGTTCAGCTCACCCGCGGTGGTCACTCGCGCGATGGTACGGCCCTGCAGCTTGGCTGCGGTGTCCGCCAAACCGGCGAGATCATCAATCGGGTTCTGCTCCGGGCGGCCAATGGCCTGCAGCGCAAGCGCCTCAGTAACCATCGTGACCTTGCCGTAGAGCACGCTTGCCAGCAGCCCGACCTTACGATCGGACGTAGCAGTACGGTCTGAAAGCAGCTGGGTCAGTTCGCCTTCGCGGTCAAGCACGCGCGACAGGGAGAAGAGCTCGTCTTCCACCTGGCCCAGCTTGCCCTCAAACTCAGCGCCACGCAGCAGTGCGCGGCGGCCGAGGATGATGAGGCCACGGGCGATATCACGCGGCGTCGACCACTGTGCGGCGGCGGCCTCCTGCAGCACCTGGAGTGCAACCGGGGTGACCTTTCCGCCGAAAAGGGTCTGGGCCAGGGACTTGCGCTCCTCGGAGGTAGCGGCGTCGTCGGTCAGCGCGACACGCAGTTCGCGGTCACCGTCGAGGACGCGGACAACCTCGAAGAGGTCCTGGCCTGCCTGAGTAGCAGTCGCCACCGAGCGGTCGCCGGAGAGGAACTCATCCAGCTTGGACTCAACGGTAGCGAGTGCTTCGCGGCTAGCTGCCTTCATCGTTGCCTACTTTCCGGCCGGTGCCACAGTGTCGAGCTCGGACAGGAAGTTATCAATCGTGGAGGACTGCTTGGTGGCGTCCGAAAGTTCGCCGCCGAGCAGCTTCTCTGCCAGGTTGATGGAGTTCTGTCCGATGTCGGAACGCAGCTCAGACACGACCTGTGCACGAGAAGCTTCAAGCTGCTTCTCGCCGGCGGTCAGGATGCGACGAGACTCTTCCTCTGCAGCTTCCTTAGCCTCTGCCTCGATCAGCTTGCCGCGCTCGCGCGCCTGCTCGCGGATCTCCGCAGCCTCTGCTCGAGCATCAGCGAGCTGAGCATTGTACTTTTCCAGAGCGGCCTTTGCTTCGGCCTGCTGAGCCTCCGCACGCTTAAGGCCACCTTCGATCCGGTCTTCACGCTCCTGCAGCATCTTGTTGTATGCCGGAAGAACAAGCTTCCAGAACACAATCAGGATGATGGCGAACGGAATGATCGACCAGACCAAGTCGTACATCTTGGGCAGAAGGATGGAGTTGCCGCTCTCCAGCGGCAGGTGCTCACTTCCCTCTGCTGCAAGGTAGTAAATGACGTTGTTCATGGGGCTCCGTTCTTAAAGTTCGATTTACTTTGTGTAAAGCGCTCTTTAGAACAGGAAGCCTGCAACGAGGCCAATCAGGGCGAGGGCCTCAACGAAGGCGATACCCAGGAACATGGTGGTACGCAGCTGGCCGGCCATCTCCGGCTGGCGAGCCATGCCCTCGACGGTCTTGCCGACGAGGATACCGATGCCCAGACCCGGGCCGATGGTTGCGATGCCGTAGCCGATAGCGCCGAGGCCCTTGAGGGTGGACTCGTCAGCAGCCTGAGCAAGAATGATTTCGTTCATGATGAAAGTCGTTCCCTTTCAATGTTTTCCCGCGAATTGTTCCGCGGGGGAAGTGGTGATTTCTGGGGTATTTAGTTAACCGCGAGGTTCGCGTTGTTGTTAGTGCGAATCTGCATGCAGCGACAGTTCGATGTATACCGCCGTCAGCAGGGCGAAAATGTATGCCTGCAGGAAGATGACGATAATTTCGTACAGCGTGAACAGAACCGCTGCGACCAGAGTGAGGCCACTCAGTGCGGTCCAACCGTTGAACTGGAAGAAGAAGAAGTTCGTTGCCGAGTACAACAGGACCAAAATGAGGTGGCCAGCCAGGAAGTTCGCCATAAGACGAAGAGCCAGCGTGACTGGACGCATGACAAACGTAGAGAAAGCCTCAATCGGTACAACAAGCACGTGCAGCAACGGCGGAAGGTTAGGAATAACCACCGAGGACTTGACGAACTTGCCGAAGCCAAAGCGCTTTGCGCCGGCGTAAATCATGGCGATGTACGCAACGACTGCCAGCACGATTGGCATACCAATACGAGCATTCGGAGAGATGTTTAGGGCTGGAACAATAGTTGCTACGTTCCAGAACAAAACACCGAAGAAGATCGTGGCCAGGATCGGAAGGAAACGACGTCCTTCCTTACGGCCCAAAATGTCTTCTGCGATGTGAATTCGTACGAAGTCAATCGCATGCTCCGCTACGTTCTGCAATCCTTTAGGAACCAGCTTCGGGTTCCTGAAGGCGACAACAAAAAGGAGCACCAAGATAGCCGCCATAAACAGGCGGACCAGCATGATGCGATCCAAAGCGAACCAACCGTTGGCGAAATCGGCGAAAAGAAGATCGACGACTCCACCATCTTCGGTTACGTGCCCCGGGAAAAATTCTGGATCCAGTTCGGGTGCGTGAAACTCACCCTTCATGGCCAATGTCGTAACGCTCAGCGTTCTCTCCCGTGTTCGGGCCACACAGCTTGTCGAAGGCTATGTGGTGCGATGGACGTCTCAAGCTCTTTGCCCTGCTCACGGACTCCGTCGCACATCAGCGTAAACAGGGCAAGGATAAACCGTACTTTTTCGGGATAGCATGACGCTAACCCGCGGTAACCCGAAGAGAATGCTATCAGTTCGCCCTCAAGTTTTCGCACGTGGGGGCAGCGTTGTGAACCTAAAGGCACAGCCCAACGCCGTGCGGCCGCATAAAACGCCCACATTCTGCCAAAACCCTACTAAGTGTATTTGGTCACACACCCGCGTTTTCCCACCTTGACGGGGGTAATGAGCGCCCGAAGCGGCGTTATTTCGCTACACAAAAAGCCACCCTCCCGGGGTCACCGGGAGCAGTGGCTCACTGAAAAAGGTCGAGAAAGGCTAAGACACGTAGGTCACGTTGGAGGTGACCACACCCCATACCTCAGTTCCCAACGTCACCGCCAGCGCCAGTAGGACGGTGACGAAGAGGGCCATCGTGTCGTAGAACTCTAGGTCCTTGATCAGCAACAACACCATGATGAGGATGACGACCTTAAGCAACCAGCCACCTAGGACCACAGCCATCGTCGTCGAGGGTGTCGTGCGTGCGGTAATAAGCACCGAGGCCGCGGTAAAGAGCACGAAGCCGCCGCCGATGGCCGCGCCGACGAGCACTCCCCAAATTCCGGGCACCCCGCGAACGCCACCCCAGATGGATAAGGACGCGATGGTTACGACGATAAGGCCGATGACCCCGAGGCGCAGGGCGCGCTTCAGGGGGCGACGATGATCGTCGTAGGGCGAAAGCTCTTCGGAGGTCGTTGAATCAGTCACAGCCCCATACCCTACCTCAGGAAGGATCAGTTTCCAGCACCACACTGGTAGCCCGCGGCCGACGCCCAATCTTGCCCTGGCGCAGCGGAATCAGGGTCACGCCGAAGGCCACGCCAAGCGCGAGAACCGCCAAAGCCACGGCCGCAGGGGCCGGAACGATAGAAAAGGAGACGGCCCCAAACGCCACCGCGGAGACCCATAAATAAAGCACCAGTACTGTGCGTCGGTGCGTGTGCCCCAAGGAGAGCAGCCGGTGGTGAATGTGCGCCTTATCCGCAGCGAAAGGCGAGCGCCCCTGCGATACGCGGCGAATGACGGCCCAGACAAGGTCCAGGACTGGAATAAAGACCGCGGCGACCACGACGATGACGGGTGACATCAACGCCACAATGTCCACGGTGCCGTACAACGACATGTTGATCTTGCCGGAGGCAGACGTCGACGCCGCCGCAAGGAGCAAACCAATGAGCATCGCACCGCTATCCCCCATGAAGATGCGGGAGGGCTCAAAGTTGTGAGGTAGGAACCCGGCACACACACCAACAAGAGCGGCGGCGATAATCGCCGGCGGATACGCGGACACTGCACCGCCCTGGTCGTGCAGAACCGTCAGCGAGAAGACCAAGATGGCGCCGCCGGCGATCATGCCCAGCCCGGCCGCCAAACCGTCGAGCCCGTCGACGAAGTTGATGGCATTGATAAGCAGGACCGTAAAGAACGTAGTCAAGAGTGTCCCCTGGACCTGGTCCAGGATGACCGTAGTCCCATCGCCAAAAGGCAGGAAGAGAAGCGTCCACGTCAACCCCAACCCGCTCATGATGGCCGCGGCGACGAGCTGACCGATGAGCTTGACCAGAGCACTCAGCTCTACCAAGTCATCCACCACGCCCACGAGGACGATGGCTGCGGCTGACCACAGCACAGCATTCATCTCAGGCGTGACGGGCATAAAGCCGCGAGTCAAGGCTGGAAGCTGGCCTGCGAGATAGACGGCGGCCGCAAAACCCGTGAACATCGCCACCCCGCCGAGCTGCGGTGTGGGCTGGGAGTGGCTATCGCGCAGGCGAATCTCCGCCACCTGGCCGCTGCGTACTAAGAAGGTGCGCACCAGTCCGGTGGTGAGGTAGGTAAACGCCGCCGCGACAAAGATCACCAACGCTAGCTCGCGCAGCGGCACTCCGGTTCCAGCCACTGATGTCTCCTTAAGAGGATTGGGCGCCCGGACGGGTGCGCAAGGACTCTGCGGATACTCCGATGACCTCACCGATCTGCTCAGCGCTCAATGCGCCTTCGCGCAAAAGATAAGGGCGGGAGCCAGACAGATCGATAATGGTGGAAGGCTTGCCTACCTCGGCCTCTCCCCCGTCCAGGTAGACAGTGACGGCCTTACCCAGCTGCTGCTTGGCGGCAATCGCCGTGGTGGGTGGGGTTTGGCCGGAGATATTCGCTGAGGATACCGCCATGGGGCCGACCTCACGCAACAGCTCGATGGCGATGGGGTGCAGCGGCATGCGCAGCATCACCGTGCCGCGGGTATCGCCCAAGTTCCACGGAAGCGAAGGCGCCTGCGGGACGACGATGGATAGTCCGCCCGGCCAGAAGGCCTCGATCAGCGTTTGCGCGGTATCATCCAACGACGCTACGAGACCTTTGACGGTATCCCAGGAGCCCACGAGCACCGGTACCGGCATGTCTGGGCCGCGGTGCTTGGTGGCCAGCAGGCTCGCCACGGCGTCGTTATCAAAGGCATCGCAGCCCAGCCCGTAGAGCGTGTCAGTGGGCATGACCACGAGCCGCCCCGACTTGGCTGCCTTGACGGCAAAAGCCATTCCTTCTTCGCGCTCGGCGGCGTCCGCACAGTTATAAATCTGTCCCTGCATTGGTCTCTCCTTTAATCCCGTTCCTGTCGGCTTGTCGACCAATCTTCGACCAATCTACTGTACTCCCCGCTGTGCCGTGACAAAGCGGGCGGTGCCAGTGAGATCCTTGAGCACCTCGATGCGGCTAAACCCTCCATGCGCGCGCAGGGCTTCCTGCACCTGTTGGGAGGTGTCGTCGTCGTGCTCGATGCCCACGCGGCCACCGGGGCGAAGCAGCGCAGCGATGGTCGGGATCATCGCGGTGATGGTTTCCATGCCATCTACTCCCCCGAACACTGCCTCGTGAGGATCCTGGTAGACCTCCGGTTCCAGGTCCGGGGTCTCCGGTACGTATGGCGGATTCGTCAGCACGAGGTCAACGGTGCCGTGCAGCTCCGACAAGAGGTCCGCCTCGGTGACATCCCCTTGGACCACGTGTACGGTTCCCGCCCCGCCGTGCACTGCGGTCGCGGCGTTGCGGCGGGTGTAGGCCAGGGAGGCGTCGGCAAGCTCCACCGCCCACACCTCAGCCTGTGGCACGTAGTGTGCGACGTAGAGCCCGAGCGCACCGGACCCAGCGCACAAGTCCACGACGCGGGGAGGCTGCGAGTTAAATTCCTTCGACTCCAACGAGTTAAGTTTCCTAAGAAACTTAACTCCCCAGTCGGCGAGCACTTCCGTTTCCGGGCGTGGAATGAACACGCCCGGGCCAACCTCAAGCTCGAGCGGACCAAACCACGCGACGCCCAGGATGTGCTGGAGTGGTTCGCGCGCTTCACGACGCCCCACCAACGCCCCATAGGCCACGTCAAAACCGGGGATCGGTTGCTCGTCGAGGGGGATGTCCATGTGCCCGCAGTGGATGAGGTGGGCGGCCAACAGGCGCGCGTCCCATTCGGGTGAAGGCACCCCGGCAGCGCGAAGGCGCTCCGTGGCATCACGAAGCGCCTCCCTATAGGTGTGAAAAGTCACCGCTAATAACCGTGCCTTGGCCTTCTATCCCTCGGCCTCGAGGCGCTCGGCGCGCTCCTGGGCCTGCAGGGCCTCGATGAGGTCGTGCATGTCGCCGTTGAGAACGGAGTCGAGGTTATTTGCCTTGTAGCCGATGCGGTGATCGGTAATGCGGTTCTCCGGCCAGTTATAGGTGCGGATGCGCTCAGAGCGGTCCATGGTGCGCACCTGGGATGCACGCTGCTCGCCGGCCTCGGCCTCGCGTGCCTCGCGCTCCATTTGATCCAGGCGGGCTTGCAGCACCTGCAGGGCGCGCGCCTTGTTCTGGATCTGGGAGCGCTCCTTCTGACAGGTCACCACCAGGCCCGTGGGCAGGTGGGTAATGCGCACGGCGGAGTCGGTGGTGTTCACGCCCTGGCCGCCCTTACCGGAGGAACGGTAGACGTCAACGCGGATGTCCTTGTCATCGATGTTGACTGCTTCGACTTCTTCCGGCTCCGGGTAGACCAGCACACCGGCTGCGGAGGTCTGGATGCGGCCCTGGGACTCGGTCACCGGAACGCGCTGCACGCGGTGGACGCCGCCCTCAAACTTGAACACGCTCCACGCGCCATCACGAGACGGGGTCTTGGATTTGAAGGAGATGGACATGTCTTTGACGCCACCGAGGTCGGACTCGTTGAGGCCCAGGACCTCCCACTGGAAGCCGGCCTTGTCGGCGAAGCGCTCGTACATGCGGGCTAGGTCGCCAGCGAAAAGTGCTGCCTCTTCGCCGCCGGCACCGGCCTTGATCTCCATGATGATGTCCTCAGAGTCCTGCTCATCGCGCGGAGCAAGCAGATCCGCGAGCTTCTCCTCCAGTTCCACGACGAGCGGTTCGAGGCGCTCAACCTCGGGCTGGAACTCGTGGTCCTCATAGGCCATCTCTTTGGCGTCGGCCAGGTCTTGGCGGGCCTGGACAAGTTCATCGTTGACAGCAACGATGGGGCGCAGTTCAGCGTAGCGCTTGGACAGCTTGCGGAACTGCTTCTGATCTCCGGCTACGTCCGGGTCAGCCATCTGCATCTCGATGCCCTGGTACTCGGAGACGATGTCATCAACGAGGGAAACCTGGTTCGACATTATTTGTAGTCCTCCTCATCCATATCTGCCGCCATGGGCGCAGACGAGGCCACCTGCATGAGGAATTCGCCGTTGGAGCGGGTCTTCTTGAGCTGCTTGATCAGCAAATCGATGGCAGCAAAGGAATCCAGGCCGGAAAGGATGCGGCGCAGCTTGGTCATGATGCGCGCCTCCTCCGGAACCAGGAGGAGTTCGTCCTTGCGGGTGCCGGACGGGTTGACGTCCACGGCCGGGAAGATGCGGCGCTCGGAGATGGCGCGGTCGAGCTTGAGCTCGGCGTTGCCGGTGCCCTTGAATTCCTCGAAGATGACCGTGTCACCGGTGGAGCCGGTTTCCACCATCGCGGTGGCGATGATGGTCAGCGAGCCACCGTTTTCGATGTTGCGGGCAGCACCCAAGAAGCGCTTCGGCGGGTACAGGGCGTTGGAGTCGACACCACCGGACAGGATGCGACCGGAAGCCGGGGAGGAGTTGTTGTAGGCGCGGCCCAGGCGGGTGATGGAATCAAGGAGGACGACGACGTCCTTGCCCTGCTCCACCAAGCGCTTGGCGCGCTCGATGGCCAGCTCCGCCACGGAGGTGTGCTCTGACGGCGGGCGGTCAAAGGTGGAGGCGATGACCTCACCGTTGACGCTGCGCTGCATGTCCGTGACCTCTTCGGGGCGCTCGTCCACGAGGACCACCATGAGGTAGCACTCCGGGTTGTTCGTGGCGATGGCGTTGGCGATGTTTTGCAGGATCGTCGTCTTACCGGCCTTCGGCGGGGAGACGATCAGCGCGCGCTGGCCCTTACCAATCGGCATGATGAGGTCGATGACGCGGGTGGTGAGGATCTTCGGGTCCGTCTCCAAGCGCAGGCGCTGGTTCGGGTAAAGCGGGGTGAGCTTGGAGAAGTCCGGGCGGTCCTTCGCAGTCGACGGATCCAGTCCGTTGACGGTGTCGACCTCCACCAGCTGGTTGTACTTGCGGCGGTTGCGGCCGTTGCCGTGGGTGTGGGTCGGGCCAGAAACCTTGACCTTGCCGGTCAGCGCGTCGCCGGAGCGCAGCCCCAGGCGGCGCACAAGGTTGTTGTTAACAAAGACATCGGAGCTGGCCGCGCGGTAGCCGGTGGTGCGCAGGAAGGCCACGTTGTTGTCCACGACCTCCAGGATGCCGCCGACTACCTGTACTTCATCGCCCTCGCGGATCTGCAGATCGTTGCCGCCATTGCCGCCACCATCACGGTCACGCCCGCGGCGGTTACGGCGGTTGCGGCGGTTGCGGCGGCCGCCACCATTGTTGTCATCGTCGTTGCGGTGGTTGTCGCGGCGGTTATTGTTGTGGCCGCCACCGTTGCCGCCATTGCCGCGATCGCCGTTATCGGAGTTGTTTCCACCGCGGGACTGGTTGTCCTCGGATTTGCCGTTATTGTCCTCGGCACCGTTGTTGTTCCCATTGCCGTTACCCTTGGCCTCTTCGCGGGCCTCGCGCTCCTGGCGGCGGGCGCGGTTGCGGCGGGCGCGGCGAGCCTGGGAGCGGGACTCGTAACGGTGCTCGTCGTTACCGTCGTTGTGCTCGGACTTATCAGCCTTGTCAGATTTGGCAGCTTCATCATTCTGCTGCTTCGGCTGGTCCTGCTTGCGCTTCTTATCCTGCTCCGGCTGCTCGGACTCCTGGTCTGCGGCGCCGGCAGGGCGAGAAGCCTTGCGGGTAGCGCGGCGCGGCTGTTCGTCCTTCTTGGGCTCCGCTTGGGCAGCGGCCTTCGCGCCGCGCGCTGGCACCTGGCCGGTGGTCAGTGCGGTGATGAGATCCCCCTTGCGCAGTCCGGAGACGCCGCGAAGTCCGCGCTCCGCAGCCAGCTTGCGCAATTCCGGCAGCTTCAGGGACGCGAGATCCTGTGCTGCGGTCTTGTCCGTATCGCTCACGGATATCCTTTCGTCGCTTCACCAACGCGCGCCGTCTATTCAGCCGCACCCGCACTGTGCGTGGTGCCGCTCCACGTGGGCGTTGGAAGCCAGTGTGTAATTGAGATGGTCCGCCGCCACCAGCGAGTTCACGCAACCGCGATCCCCGTGGGCGGTGGTTTTCTTTGGCTCTCCCCCCTCTCCGGCCCTGCGGAGCGGAACGTGAAGAACTCCTTGCTGCACTCCGAAAAGAACTCAAGGAAGCGGCCGCGGGTCAATCGCGGGGAGATATTTTAAGAAGGCGACTGCGAGCGTATCTCTACCCTCTCATTGCCGCGCGCACCGTTGGACTGCCATGAGTTTTTCACCGCAGGTGTGCACGCCGTGGAGGGAGCTCGGAGGTGCGAGGAAGGCTTTCCCCGCCAGTCGCGAACAACTATACCGCATCCATCCACCGCGCTCACACTGACACGGCTAAAGTGGTGCGCATGCTCTCCACAATGCAGGATATCCCGCTGTCCCTCACCCGCATCCTGGAGTACGGCTCCTCCGTTCACGGCCAAACCCAGGTAGTCACGTGGCACAGCGCCAATCCCGGCAACGAACGCGAAGAGACGACCTTCGCCGATATCGGTGCACGCGCCGCCGCTTTCGCCCACGCCCTGCATGACACGCTCGGCATCACTGGTGATGAACGCGTGGGCTCCCTGATGTGGAATTGCGCAGAGCACCTCGAAGTACTTTTTGGCACTGCCTGCAAGGGAGCGGTGTTTACGCCGCTCAACAAGCAGCTCATGAATGATCAGATCCGGCACATCATCAACCACGCCGAGGTTCGCGTCATCGTCGCAGATGCCCGGTTAGCGGATCAGCTCGCGCGCGTATTGGACGGCGTGGAGTGCGTGCGCGCGGTGGTATTCACGGGCGTCGACAAGCCCAGCATTCCCCTGCCGGGCAACGTTGAGGTTTATAGCTACGAACAGCTTCTGGATGGGCGCTCCACCGTGTACAACTGGCCGGTGTTGAATGAGCACACCGCCGCCGCCCTGTGCTACTCCACTGGCACCACCGGCGCTCCGAAAGGTGTGCTCTACTCGCACCGCGCCCTGTTTTTGGAGGGGATGCAGTTGCGTTCTTCCGACTCCCTGTGCGTGACCCATGGTGAGACCTTCTTGTGCTGCATTCCCATCTATCACGTGTTGAGCTGGGGCGTTCCCTTTGCGGCGTGGATGACGGGCACGCCGCTGGTGCTTCCCGACGCCGACGTCTCCCCCGCTACCCTGGCCAAGATCATCGCCGCCACCTCCCCGCGCGTGGCGCATGGCGTGCCCACCATTTGGATTCAGCTCTTCGTGCACTACCTCAAGAACCCGCCGGAGCGCATGACGCTGACGGAGATTTTCGCCGGCGGATCGCCCGTCCCGCCGCAGCTCATCAAGAGCTGGGAGGAGCGCTATGGCGTGGACGTGGTTCACGTGTGGGGCATGGCGGAAACCACCACGGTGGGTACCGTGGCGCGCCCGCCCTCAGGCGCCTCGGGCGAGGCCCGGTGGGCCTACCGCATTTCCCAGGGGCGCTTCCCCTCCTCCCTGGAATACCGAGTGGTCAATGACGGCCACGTGGTCAACACCACGGACCGTAATGCCGGCGAGATCCAGGTACGCGGCAACCTGGTGACCGGCTCCTACTATCACTCGCCCACGTCAGAGGACGGCGGCGCCGCCCACGAATTCCGCGGGAAGGACGTCGAAGATGCGACCTCCAAGTTCACGGCCGACGGCTGGCTGCGCACTGGTGACGTCGGATTCGTCACCGAGGATGGCTTCCTCACCGTGGAGGATCGCGCGCGCGATGTCATCCGCTCCGGCGGCGAGTGGATCTACTCCGTCCAGTTGGAAAACCTCATCATGGCCAACCCGGTGGTGCTCGAATGCGCCGTCATTGGCTACCCCGACAAGCAGTGGGTCGAGCGCCCGCTGGCCGTCACCGTACTCGCCGCGGATATCAGCCCCACGATTGAGACCGCCGAGCGCCTGCGTGACGGGATGCGCTCTGAGCTTCCATCGTGGATGCTGCCGGAGTACTGGACCTTCGTGAAGTCCATCGACAAGACCTCGGTGGGCAAGTTCGACAAGAAGGATCTTCGTGCCCATCTTGCCGAAGGCGCCTATAACATCATCCGGCTGAAGGGCCCGGGCGAGGCGCAGCGCCTCGATACCGAAGAGGGCGCCACGCAGTAGAGGGGCCGAGCGACTATAGATCTGCTATTACTCCGGCTAAAGTGTGGTTAATGTCTGATCGCGTCTTTCTGCCTACGCCCTCCCCGCGCGGTTCCACCCGCGGCGGTGCCGACGCAACGCCTCCGGACCTGCCGCCTGCATTAAGCGATGGTCGCCGCGACTTGCTCGACCGTTATGGACGCCAAGCGCGCGACCTTCGAGTCTCGCTGACCGATCGCTGCAACCTCCGCTGTACGTATTGCATGCCCGCCGAGGGCCTCGAGTGGATGCCCACTGCACAGACGCTCAGCGACGACGAGACCATCCGCCTCATCAGGATTGCCGTAACCCACTTGGGCATTCGCCAGGTGCGCTTTACCGGCGGCGAACCTTTGCTGCGCAAGTCGCTAGAGAAGATTATCGCCGCTACCACGCAGCTACGCACAGACGAAAAGTTGGCCCCCGCCACCGCACTGACGACCAATGGCTTGGGACTCCCCCGCCGCCTGGACGGTCTCATTGAGGCTGGACTGGACCGCGTCAACATCTCCCTAGACACCATTGATCCTGAGCTTTATGCCCGCCTCACCCGGCGCGACAGGCTTGGCGATGTCTTCGCCGCCATCGAAGCCGCCACAGCCGCCCACCGCGAAGGGCGTCTGGGCACGGTCAAAGTTAATGCCGTAGTTATGCCCGGAGTAAATGAAGAGGACATCGTCCCCTTGGCGCGCTACTGCCTCGAGCGAGGCGCGCAGCTGCGCTTCATCGAGCAGATGCCATTAGGCCCGCGCGAAGAATGGGAACGCTCCCGGATGGTCACCGCAGAAGATATTTTGGCTCGTTTGGGAGAAGAATTCGAGCTCACGCCTGTGCAGAAGCCCCGAGGCTCCGCCCCCGCCGCACTGTGGACCGCGCAAGCGCGCGATGGCTTAATACAGGTAGGCCGAATCGGCGTCATCGCATCCGTGACAAGGCCTTTCTGCGGCAATTGCGACCGCACGCGACTCACTGCGGACGGCGCTGTGCGTAATTGCTTGTTCGGCAACTCGGAGACGTCCTTGCGGGACTTGTTGCGCAGCGGCGCTAGCGACGCGGAACTCGCCGCCGCGTGGGCGGGCGAAATGTGGAAGAAGCTGCCGGGCCATGGTGTGGATGATGAAGGATTCCTCCAGCCCGATCGCCCGATGTCCGCCATCGGCGGCTAGATTGGGTGCAATGACAAGCACTGGGACTGACTTAAGCATCGAGGAGTATTTCGACCGCCTCCACGCATTGGTTCGCGTCCTGCCTGCGGAGCGCGCTCCCCTTGTACAAGGCCGCGTTCTGGCCGAGCCACTCTTCGCCCGTCTTCCCCTCCCGCCGCGGGATAATTCGGCGATGGACGGCTTCCTCATCCCAGCTCCGGCGTCACCTGATGACTTAACCACCCCATTCACGCTGCCTGTTATAGGTGATGTCCCAGCAGGCTCACCCACTCAGGTCCCGCAGCCTGGGACCGCGGTGCGAATCATGACTGGCGGGGAGGTTCCGGAGGGTTTTGATGGCCTGGTCATACCAGTAGAAAACACCGATGTTCCCCTAGGGCCCGGACCTGTGCCTGAAACCGTTACGGTGCACCACCTGCCCGACCGTAACCATATCCGGCGACGCGGTTCCCACATCGACGCCGGCCACCAACTCGCTGGATCTGCCACGCTTGTCGACGCCCCCCTTATCGCCGCCAGCCTCTCCTCCGGCGTTGACAGCGCCGTGGTTCACCGCATCCCACGAGTAACCATCATTGCCACGGGTGAGGAGCTGATCAACGGCCAGCTTTCCGATTCGAATGGGCCCATGCTCGAAGCCCTCATTTCTTCCACCGGTCTCTGCGAGATCACCCGCACGGTCTGTGGAGATTCCCCCATTGAGCTGCACCGGCGCTTCAACGCGGCCGCTGCGGATTCCGATCTCATTGTCACCACCGGCGGCGTCTCGGCCGGCGCCTTCGACGTGGTTCGCGCCGTGATTGAGGATGCCGTGGAACGCGATGATTACTGGTTCGGCCACGTCAACCAACGGCCCGGCGCGCCTCAGGGCCATGCGCTCTGGGACGGTATCCCCGTGGTGTGTTTGCCGGGCAACCCGGTGGCGGCGTTTGTCTCCGCACACCTCTACCTCACCCAACTGCTGCGCTCTCTGCGCGGACTGCCCCGCCCCGCGGGTGTCAAGGACCGGCCGTGCCTCACGGCCGTCGCCGGTGCGGACTTCCCCGAACCTCACCACCCGCTCATTCAGCCGTGCTCCATCACCATGACGGAATCCATTACCGCAAGCCCACCGCCGGGTCCGCGTATGCGCAGCCACCACGTTGCCGCCCTTCCGGGCACACACGGCTTTGCGCTGCTGACGAGTCCGGTCGCCGCCGGCGAGCAACTTACCGTCTACCCTTACTAGCTTCACAATCCACCTCCACATCCCCCACCCCTCCGATGCTGCCAAAGATCGCGCATCTGAACACCCAGATCGGTCCACTCTTCGTCAGCTAGGCTAGGTCCACGCTAGGAAAGGATCCCTGTTTAGACATGAAGTTCACTCACCTCAACGACGCCGGCTCCGCCTATATGGTGGACGTCACCGAAAAGCAGCCCACGGTACGCACCGCTACCGCCCAAGGCGAGGTCGCGTGCTCACCAGAAGTTCTCACCGCGCTGCGGGAGGGAACCGTGCCTAAGGGGGACGTGCTTGCGGTTGCGCGTGTGGCTGGCATCGCGGCGGCCAAGAAGGTTCCCGATCTCCTTCCGTTGGCCCACACCATTGGGGTGCATGGCTGTGCGGTGGACATTGAGCTGCGTGAAGACCACGTCTTCATCGAAGCCACAGTGCGCACCGCTGACCGCACCGGTGTGGAAATGGAGGCGCTCACCGCGGTGAACATCGCCGCCTTGGCGGTCATTGACATGGTCAAAGGCGTCGACCGCTCCGCCTATATCCGGCGCTGCGGCATCACCGCGAAGTCCGGGGGCCGCTCCGGTGATTGGTCCCGCGAGCTGCCCGGAACGAAAGGTTAAGCAAAGTGCCAGGTGTCATTGTTTTGGCCGGCGGGCGCGGCCAGCGCATGGGAGGCGTGGACAAGGCTAGCGTGAGGCTTGCCGGTGAACGCCTCATCGACCGGCTACTGCGCCAGCTTCCTTATGGCGCGCCGGTAGCGGTTGTCTCGCCCTATCGTTTGGGCATGCCCCAGGTGTGCGAAAGCCCCCTCTTCGGCGGGCCAGCTGCAGGTATCGCCGCGGGCCACGCCGCACTGGCTGGTGACGCGAGGACTACCACAGCAATCTTTGCCGTCGATGCCCCGGATTCCCCGCAGGTACTGCCCGCCCTCCACAAGTCTCTGGCTAGCTCGGGCGCGGATGTCGCTGTGGCTACCCTCGACGGGAGCCTACAACCGCTGTGTGCGCTGTGGCGCACTAAGGCCCTCACCCGCGCGCTGGAGGAGCTCGGAGATCCACGCAACAAGCCGGCCATGCACTTACTGAGGCTCGCGGGCACCATCGCCGAGGTCGAGGCAACGCACGCAGTACGCGATATCGACACCTTGGACGAATTACGTCTACGGCGCGAGCGCCTTGCTACTCAACGATAATCTGGCCGTGCTGGCCCTTCTCCGCGTTCGTCATGAGGTGGTTGACAAAAGAGTAGGTGCCCGGCTCGTTGAAGGTCATCTCCACGAATCCGCCCTGGGCAGGTAGAAGGTCGAGCGCCTGGGATCCGGAATCCTTCGCGCCCTTAATCAGGTAGGCGCCTTCCTTGTACACGGTGTCGAATTGCTCGCCCACGACGTGGAAGCTCAACGGCAGATCCGGGCCGAGGTTGACCACCCAGATGCGCACGGTATCGCCCACCTTGGCGCGCAGCGGAGCAACATCATACTGGTTGGGATAGTAATTGAAGGCCGTGAGGTCATAGTCGCCGTCGCTGACGCGCTGCGCGTTAGCGCCCTCAGCTTCCTTACCCGCAGAGGCTAGAAAGACCTCGTTCGCCGTCATGACGTACTCCGCATCGACGTCTGCCAGCGCGTCCTCCCCGCGAGGATCGATGATGACCGCTCCCGCCATGCCGTTGGCAATGTGCAGGCTCATCGGCATGGTCGAGCAGTGATACATCCAGATACCCGCCCTATGTGCCACGAATTCATAGGTCAGCGATTCACCCGGCTGGATCGTCTTCATGTTCTCATCCGGGTTGACCTCACCCGCGTGAAAGTCCACCGAGTGCCCCATCGAGCCCTCGTTTTTGATGGTGATGCGGAATCTATCCCCCACCTTGCCGCGCAAGGTCGGCCCGGGTGCTTGCCCGTTGAAAAGCCACCGGGTTTGGCGCACGCCTGGGGCAACCTCGACTTCTTCCTCGGTCATCACCCACGTTTCCTCATGGAGGTCCCCTTCGGCGGGGGCAAGGGAGGCATCAAAAGCCTTAAAGTTCTCGCGGGCTGCCATGCGCTCGGCAGCCGAGGGTACCGTCGCCGGGGCACCTGCGGAGCCCGTGCTTGCCGACGCCCCCGCGTGATCATTTTCGCCGGAGGCTGACTCCCCGACGTTAACCATGAACGTCATGCCCTGCATCTTGTGCCCGGCGATCGTGCAATAGCCCTCCACGGACTCCTCGATGATTCCAGCATCGAGCTGCACCGTCTCGCCCGGTTCCACCCGGCCCGTCTCCTCGCGCCCAATCTTCAGGTCATGAACTTGGTCACCGGTGTTGGTGAAATTCACTACGAGGTGGCTGCCCGCTGCCACGTTAATGGAGGACGGGACAAAAGCCATGCCGTCCACGGAGACGTCAACAGTCACGGCGTCGGCGGATGCCACCGTAGCTGGGTCCTGCTTGCCTGTGGTCGAGTTGAACACAGCCAGTCCAATGACAGCGAGGAGCGCGACGATGATGATGAGCCAGGACGCCCACTTCTTTTCGGAATGCTCCTTCTTAACGGGCACGCTTGACATGAACTTCTCCTTGAGATGATGCGACGGCCCATGCCAGGGCCGCACTATTGGCGATGAGTCCAAGCCCCATCATGATAAGCCCGACCACAGACACACCGGCAATGCCGAGGAGGCTGAGCACACCGCCCACGTTAATGAGCGCCACGCGCAGGAACCCAGCAACATGCCCGTGCGCGGGACGGGCCGCACCCGCCAGGATGGGCAGCATGTGATGGAGCACCCCGGTGACCAGCTGCAGCAGGCCGGCGCCAAGAAACACCGGCATGAGCAGTAACGTCACCGCGCGTGGGTAGGCCCCTGCGATGGTGGCTGCGGCGTCACCAGCGCAGAGAGCCACCATCCACACCAGCCCCGCCATCGCGGACACACTAGCCGTGGTCTTCTCGCCACCAAGCGCGCCGGCCAGCACTGGCTGGATGATGAGCACGGCAGCAAGCACGGTGAGCAGCTGCGCCATGCCGGCGGCGCGGGTGAGCCCGGAGGCGTCGGCAAGCATGGCCACCCCCAGCCCCACGCAATGCACGGTCAAAGCCCGGCTGCACCGCGCCCGCGCAACCGCTGAGATTGGGGTTCGGGTCAACGTGGGCAACAGCGTGATGACCGTGCCCAGGATGGTAAGCAGGCCGAAGCCCCACACCATCCCGCGTGAGTGCGCGGCCACCAACAGCGAGTAATTCCCTACCCCGTGCGCAGCCAGAATGACCAGTAGCACCGAGAACACCATGAAGCAGGCCGCCGCCAGATAAAAAGGCACGGTCACGGCGAAAGAACCAGACAAAGAGCCCCGGAGCGTGGTCCACAGCGCCCACAGGTGCCACGCAACGGCAACGATGACCAGTGCGGAGCCGCTATCTGAGAGCACGCCCCAGTCATAGCCCGCGCGATCAACAAGGAGAAGAACCAGCCCCACCTGAACCAGGCCTACCCGCGCGCCCACCCCGCGGAAACCGGCGGCCGGAGTGCGGGTGAGCGCCTCCGTGAAGTGGGTACTGAATACGAGGATCGCGGTGGTCAGCGCGCCGAGGGTAAATGGGTGGATGAGGTCCCACCACACGACGGGTGCTCCCCAAAAACTTGCCACGGTGATTCCCACGCCGACCGTGATCCAGAGCGCGACGAGACTAAAGGCAAGGGTGTGCCAGCGCCGGCGCGAAGCCAGGGAGACATCACGCAGAGACATATCTGACATACTTATTTGCACGGATATAATCGTAGTAAATTAGTTGCACGGGCAGCAACGCCCGCCGCCCTAGAACTCGAAAGGAATCCATCAATGAACTTGCCGCTTGTCGACACTTCCAAGGGCCGCGACATTCCCACCCTTAACGCGTCCGAAATCCCTCATGCAGTGCGCCACGGCGCCATCCATGGAGCCCTGGGCACCCTCAACGTGGGCGAATCCATGATTCTCATTGCTCCACACGACCCGCTTCCGTTGCTCACAGAGGTGGACCAGCGCGAAGAATCCTTCGACCGTGAATACCTCAAGAAGGAACCAAAGGAAGTTCACATTAAATTCACGCGAACCGCGTAGAGGAGCCGTAAGGTACTAAGCATGCGCCTTCTCAAAATTGCTGTCCCCGCTCTCGCCGCCGCACTGACTATCGCCGGCTGCACCTCCAGCTCCGATGAACCGTTGCAGGTTTTCGCCGCGTCCTCCACGCGCGTGCTTAATGACGACCTCTCCGGCGCAGCCGAAACCCCGCTGGCGTTTAACAACGGCGGCTCGTCCGCCCTAGTTCAGCAAATCAATGAAGGCGCTCCCGCGGATCTGCTCCTCACGGCTTCCCGGGAGACCATGGATGATGCGACTGCTCAGGGCACCGTCGACACCCCCGTGACCCTAGCCAGCAACGTTATGGTCATGGTGGTGCCGAAGGGCAATCCCTTGGGACTGCGCTCCGCAGCCGACCTGGATCCCTCGGCACGCCTCGTGCTCTGCGACCCAAGCGTGCCCTGCGGTGCCATCTCTACGCGCATCATGGAGGCCAACGGCTGGGACCTGCACGCTTCCTCCCTGGAGGGACAGGTAGCTGACGTCCTGGGTAAGGTCGCCTCCGGTGAGGCGGACGCCGGATGGGTCTATTCCACCGATGCCGCTGCTAGTGAGGACGTCGAGGCCATCCCGCTGGACCACGCGGAAGACTTCCGCAATGAGATCATGGGCGCGGTGGTAACTGATTCACCCCGGCACGACGAAGCCCAGGATGTCCTCAACCTCCTCGATTCGGATTTTGACAGCACCTGGGAAAAATACGGTTTCACCCCGGTGGACTAAGTGTCACGCGTGATTTTGCGCGAACAGCGCCCGCGGACAACGTGGCCGGTCATCGCCGCCGGCGTGCTCGCTGCGGTCTACATCCTTGCCCCGGTGCTCACCCTCGGGCTGCGAGTGCCCTGGCCGAACCTCGCCGACACGCTGAGCGCTCCGGCGACCCATGACCTCCTCCGCGTCAGCCTTTCCGCGGCGGCGTTGTCTACCTTGCTATCCACAATCCTGGGCACCTGTCTGGCTCTGTGGCTCCAGCAGCTACGCCGCGTGTCTCACCTTGTGCGTCTGGTGGTCTATCTCCCTTTGGCCATGCCTCCCGTGGTGGGCGGGTTGGCACTCACCGCGCTGCTCGGGCGCCGCGGACTGCTTGGTCCGGTTTTGGAGCAGGCTGGGCTGCACGTGTCTTTCGCCTTTCCCGGTGTTGTGGCAGCTCACTTATTCGTCACCCTGCCCTTCGTGGTGGTGGCGGTAGATTCTGCGCTGCGGCAGCTCGACCCCGAGGTCGTGGCCAGCGCGCGGGGCATTGGCCTGAGCCCCAGCACCATTCTTCGGCGCATCATCCTGCCCGCAATCCTCCCTGCCGTGTTCACCGGCGGTGCTCTTGCGTTCGCCCGCTCACTGGGTGAGTTCGGAACGACGATCACCTTCGCCGGATCCCTGCCCGGTTCTACTCGGACCATGCCCAGCGGCATTTACCTTGAGCGTGAGGTCAGCGCGGACAATGCCTATGCGCTGTCGGCCGTATTGATCGGGATAGCCATCCTCACGCTCACCGCCGCCGGAATACCCCTGCTGCTGCGCCGCCGCCGCGAGCAAGCTGTGCGCGCTTTGCAGCCGATGGACACGGCTAAGCTCCGCACGATGACCTCCCCGCAGGACTCTCCCCGCGATCTCTTAGCCACGGTCGGCGACACCACCACGACGTTCCGTGGCGGGCGCGTGACTGCAGTGGTTGGCCCCAACGGCGCGGGAAAGACCACGTTGATGCGTTTCATTAGCGGGCGCTTACAGGGAGCCCAGACAGATGCCGAGCGTGTGGTCATGCTCTCCCAAGACCCCGGGCTGCCTCCCACCGCCACAGTGGAACAAGCTTTGACCATGGTGACCAAGGATGGACAAAGCACCCGGCAGTTGCTCAACGCAGCCGGATTGCAGGAGCTGGGCCATGTTTCCGAGCTTTCCGGCGGGCAGGCCGCGCAGGTTGCCCTCCTGCGCGCGCTTGCGGCGCGCCCGGAGGTCCTGGTCGTGGACGAGCCTTTTGCCGCCATGGACGTCGAATCCGCCGCCCGGTGGCGCCACCTGTTGCGCCTCTCGGCGGCCGACCGCACCACCATCATTGTCACCCACAACCGCGTGGACCTCACCACGCTGGCAGACGACATCGCTGTAATGGAAGCCGGCGAGGTCATCTCCCAAGGACCCGTGTCCCTGCTATTGGAGCAGCCCACCACTCATTTCATGGCAGAGCTATCAGGCGTTAATCTGCTACGAGGTAGCCTCCGCGATGGAGTGTTCACTCCTGCTCGCAGCGGTGACCACTGGGCGGCCTTCCCCCACAGCGCTCTGCGCTTCGACCCTGCCGGGGCACTGAGCGCCACAATTCTTGCTGACTTAGGCAGCTCAACCCTGGTAGAGATCGATGGCCAACGGGTGACTCTAGACCAACCGGCACACAGCAAGGCCCCCGGTGAGGTTGTGCCTGTGTTCCTCGATTCCGCTGCTTTAAGGCTTTATGCACTGAAATAGGGAAGAGCTGCGAGCAGATGTAAGATCCTCGTAGCATTGTCCAAGGAGAGGCCGTTTATGTCTACGTCATCTGCGCATAGCCCGCGCTCGTCTACTGAGCTTTTTCCCGACACGATGAAGCTCTCCCCCAAGCAGAGCGAGGTTCTCTCAACCCTGCAGACATTCCCGCAAGGAGCACGCGCCGCCGAGATCGCACAGGAACTGGGGATGCACGTCAACACCGCGCGCGGCCACCTAGATGAGCTCGTTAACGCCGGCGCGGTACGTGTAGTCACCGCCCCAGCGCACGGGCGCGGGCGCCCCTCCCTGATCTTCCAAGTACGTGTACCCGATAACCGTTCGGTGGCGGAGGAATACGTCACGCTAATTAGCGTCTTAGTCGCAGCGCTGGCGGATAAAGACCAGCTCAATGACTTTTCATCCGAGCAAGCGCGAGAGATCGGCCGCGCGTGGGCTAAAGCCACGGCGAACAGCCGCGGTGCTGAGGCGCTGGCACCTCTCTACCAGACGATGCGCGATATGGGCTTTGACCCGGTAACTTCGGTGGAGCAATTCGCCGAAGAAGGCCGCACCACAGTGCAACTCCACGCCTGCCCGTTCGTCACGGCCGGAATTCAGCCCTCCCCCTTCGTCTGCGCCATCCATGATGGCTACCTAGATCAAGCGGCTGCCGATTCCGGCGGGCGGCTTAGCCTGAAGCTCATTCCTAAAGCCGGAAACGGCGTGTGCCGAATCGATGTGGAAAAGAGCAGCTAGCTAGGCTAACCGCGCTCGACGGAGACCGGCCCGGCGACCTCCAGCTCCAGCACGCGCAGGTTCTGCCCGCGGGCATCATCGAGGATCTCCTCCTCGATGGGCTCGGTGTGCAGGACCATGACGGTGGGGCCAGCGCCGGAGAGATAGGCGGCGTAGCCGCGGTTGCGCAAGCGGTTCACCCACTCCGCGGTGACCGGCAGGACATCAGCGCGATAGGGCTGGTGCAGGCGGTCGCGGGTACCCTCCCACAGCAGGTCCGGGTAGGTGGTCAGCGCCGCCACGTTTACTGCAGTGCGGGAGACGTTGAAGGCGGCATCGGCATGCGTGACGTGCGAGGGCAGCACGCGGCGCACGGCCTGCGTCGACGCATGGAAATCCGGTACCAAGGCCGTGGCCTTAATGCTCGGGTGCACGTCCAAGGTGGCGGCACGGTACTCCGGCAGCGAGCGGCCGTCGACAGGCACGGTGGTCCAGGACACCACGGCATTGCCCAACACAGAGGCAGCGGCGTTATCCGGGTGTCCCTCGAAAGCCGAGGAGAGCTGAACGACCTGCTGTTCCGAAAGCGGGAATCCCGCCAGGCCATTGCCCGCGGCCACGCCGGCCACCGCGGCGGACGCCGAGGAGCCCAGGCCACGGGACTGCGGGATGTTGTTCGTGCACACCACGCGCAGGCCGGAAACCTCCACGTCGGCAGCCTTCAGCGCTGAGCGGATGGCCTTGACAACGAGGTGGGATCCGTCGCGGGGCAGCTCGTCTGCGCCCTCGCCGAAAATCTCCACCTCCAGGCCGGAGCGGGTGACTTCCACCTCCACGGTGTCGTAGAGACTCAGCGCAATACCCAGGGTGTCGTAGCCCGGGCCCAGGTTGGCCGAGGATGCCGGAACCTGGACAGTGACCTTGGTGCCTACTTCGATATCGATACTCATTGTTCTCTCTGAGTCCCTATACGCCCAGGCGAATGACGGAGTGAACGGCCTTAACCTCATCGAGCTCGCCGAGGGCGGCGACGATATCTTCGAGCACCGCTTCCTTCGCCGCGTGGGTCACCACGATGAGGCGAGCGGTGGCATCGCCGTCCTCCTGGCGCACGGTGCGCAGGGAGACCCCGTGGCGGGCAAAGACACCGGAGATGGCAGAAAGCACGCCGGTGCGGTCTTCAACTTCCATGTCGATGTGATAACGAGTTTCCACTTCTCCGAACTCCGCAATAGGTAGGTTGGCGTAGGTGTTCTCCCCCGGCGCTTGGCCGCCGTGGACAATGTTGCGTGCGGCGCCGATGACGTCACCCAGCACAGCCGAAGCCGTCGGGTTGCCGCCGGCACCGTTGCCGTAGAACATCAGGGAACCGGCGGCCTCCGCCTCGACGAAGATGGCATTGTAGGACTGGCTAACCGACGCCAACGGGTGATCCTTCGGGACCAAAGTCGGGTGCACGCGGGCATTGACGGATTCCTCACCGGTCTCCTCATCAACCAAGCGCTCACAAATAGCGAGCAGCTTGATGGAATAACCGGCTTGGTTGGCAGCCTTAATATCATCGGCGGTGATCTTGGAAATGCCCTCGCAATAGACGTCGTTGAAGGTCAGGCGGGTGTAGAACCCCAGGGAAGCCAGGATGGCGGCCTTGGAGGCGGCGTCGTGGCCCTCCACGTCCGCGGTGGGATCGGCTTCGGCGTAGCCCAGACGGGTGGCCTCAGCCAGCGCGTCCTCGTAGGAGGCGCCGGTGGTCTCCATGGCGTCCAAGATAAAGTTGGTGGTTCCGTTGACGATTCCGGAGATGCGCTGGATCTTGTCACCGGCCAGGGAACGGCGCAGCATGCCGACGACCGGGATGGCAGCAGCCACGGCGGCCTCGAAATAGAGGTCGACGTCAGCGCGCTCAGCAGCCTCCGCCAGCTCATCCGCGTGCGCGGCCACGAGGGCCTTGTTAGCGGTGACCACGGATTTACCGGCATTAAGGGCGGCAAGGACGAGCTCGCGCGGGAAGTCAATGCCGCCGATAACCTCGACGACGAGATCGATATCATCGCGCAGGACGAGCGCCTTGGCGTCGTCCGTCAGCAGCTCCTTCGGCACGCCCGGACGAAGCTTGTTCTTGTTGTGCACGGCTACGCCGCGGATCTCCACCGGGCCGCCGATGCGGTGCGCAAAAGCGTCCGCATTCTCCTGCACGAGGCGGAAAACCTCGGCGCCTACGGTGCCAAACCCAAGCAGCGCAATACCTACTGGTTCGCCTTCGGGCTTCTTGCTACGGTTCGTCGTCATGGTGTCCCTTTGTTGATGTTGCGTTTGATTCTTACGTGCTAGCCCATCACTATACAGAACGAGCTGTCTATTTCTATACAAAATGGCCGGCACTGGGCGCGACCGGCCATGTCATAGTGAATAAAATACGGTGAGCTGTGACAACGCCGCGCTAATCGACGTCCAACGCCAGCAAGTCCTCCACCGTCTCCCGGCGCAGCATGAGCTGGGCCTTGCCGTCGCGCACGGACACGACCGCCGGGCGCAGAGCACCGTTATAGCGCGAGGCCATCATGTACTGATAGGCGCCGGTGGTGGCGAAGGCGAGGAGATCACCGGTGGTGATATCCGAGGGGAAACGGCGCTCGTTGACCAGAATGTCACCGGACTCGCAGTGGAAGCCCACGATGCGCGAATCCACGGGCTCGCCCCGGGTGCGGCGGTTGACCACGCGGACGTCGTACTCGGAGCCATAGAGGGCTGGGCGGATGTTATCGGACATGCCGCCGTCCACGGAGAGGTAGCGGCGCATCGGCAGATCCGCCTTGCCGGTTTCTACATCCTTGACCGTGCCCACGCGGTACACGGTGACCGCGGAAGCACCCACCAGGGAGCGGCCTGGTTCCACCAGTACGAAGGGTGGCGTGATGTCGAGCTCGGTGGCGGTGCGCTCCACGGCGTCGAGCAGATCCTTGGCCAGCGTGGCGACGTCGAGCGCTTCCTCGTATTCCATATAGGGAATGCCGAAGCCGCCGCCCAAGTCCAGCTCCTCGAGGGCTACGCCGAGCTCGGAGTGGATGCGCTTGTACAGGCTGAGCACGCGCTCGGCGGCCAGCTTGAAACCATCAGCATTAAACACCGAAGAACCCACGTGGCAATGCAGGCCCACGAGCTTAAGGTTGGCGGATTCCAGCACCTTCTGTGCGGCATTGAAGGCTGCACCGGTGGACAGGGAAATGCCGAACTTTTGGTCCTCATGAGCCGTGGCGATGAACTCGTGGGTATGCGCATCCACGCCGGGCTTCACGCGGATCATCACCGGCTGGACGCGGCCGGCGGATGCCGCGATGCTGTTGAGGCGCGAGAGTTCCTCCTCGTTGTCGAGGACGACGTGCCCGATACCGTTGTCCACGCACAGCTGCAGGTACTCGTCTTCCTTGTTGTTGCCGTGGGCGGTCATGCGCTCCGCCGGGAAGCCTGCGGCCAGCGCCAGTTTGGCCTCGTTGAGGGAGGCCACGTCGAGGCACAAGCCCTCCTCGTCAACCCAGCGCACGATGCGCTTGGTAATGAAGGCCTTGGAGGCATAGTGCACGTGGTCGGGCCCGCCGAAGGCTTGGGCCATATCCCGACAGCGCGAGCGGAAGTCCTGCTCGTCGAAGACATAGAGCGGGGTGCCGTATTCTGCAACCAGCTCGGTCAGGGAGACACCGCCAATCGATACCACTCCGTTAGCGTCCCGTGCGGCGTTGCGCGGCCACACGTGGGCCGGAAGAGAATTGAAATCAGTCATCGATACCTTTTCTTACATCTTCTCCGGCGCGCTGACCCCGACCATGGTCAAGGCATTCGCCATGACCTGGCGGGTGGCTGCAGCCAGGGCAAGGCGTGCGGAGTGGATCGGCTCGGTCTCTTCGCCTGCCTTCGGCAGCACCTGGCACTGGTCATAGAAACGGTGGAACACGGCAGCGAGCTCCTCGGCATAACGCGCGATGCGGTGCGGTTCACGCAGCGTGGCGGCGGTGGCCACAACCTCGGGGAACTCGCCCAGGGTGCGGATAAGGTCGCCTTCCTTGTCGTGGGTGAGGAGGTCGAGGGGGGCGTCGCCAAGCGCGGCAGTGTCGAAGCCCAGGTCCGTGGCCTTGCGCAGGATCGAGCAGATGCGGGCGTGGCCATACTGCACGTAGTAGACCGGGTTATCGGACGACTGGGAGGCCCACAGGCCCAAGTCAATGTCCAGGCTGGAGTCCACGGAGGAGCGCACCAGCGAGTAGCGCGCGCCGTCGACGCCGATGGCCTCGACGAGGTCATCCAAGGTGATAACGGTACCCGCGCGCTTGGACATCTTGACCGCCTTACCGTCGCGGACCAGATTCACCATCTGGCCGATGAGCACCTCAACGGCCTCCGGGTCATAACCCAAAGCCTGGGCCGAGGCGCGCAGGCGGGCGATGTAACCGTGGTGGTCAGCGCCGAGCATGTAGATGGCCAGGTCGTGGCCACGGTCGAATTTATCGGCCACATAAGCGATGTCGCCGGCGATGTAGGCAGCATTGCCATCGGACTTGATGACCACGCGGTCCTTATCGTCGCCGTATTCGGTGGACTTCAGCCACCACGCCCCCTCGGCTTCGTAGAGTTTGCCGTTGTCCTTGAGCGTCTGGATAGCCTTCTCCACGGCACCGGATTCGAAGAGGGAATTCTCGTGGAAGTACACGTCGAAGTCCACGCCGAATTCGTGGAGGGATTCCTTGATCTGGGCAAACATCATCTCCACGCCGTCAGCGCGGAAGTTCTCCTGGACCTCGGCATCGCTGCCCTCGAGAGCCTGCGGGTTCTTCTCCACTACCGCCTGCGCGATGTCCTTAATGTAGTCGCCGCCGTAGCCATCCTCCGGGGTGGGCTCGCCCTTGGCCGCGGCCACGAGGGAGCGAGCAAAACGGTCGATCTGTCCGCCGTGATCATTGAAGTAGTACTCGCGGGTCACGTCCGCGCCGGAGGCCTCGAGCACGCGGCCGAGTGAGTCCCCCACGGCGGCCCAACGGGTACCACCCAGGTGGATGGGACCAGTCGGGTTCGCGGAGACGAACTCCAGGTTGATCTTCTTGCCCTGGTAGGTGGAATTGCTGCCGAACTCTGAGCCGGCGTTAAGAACCTGCGCCACGATGGCACCTTGTGCGGCGGCAGCGAGGCGAATGTTGAGGAATCCCGGGCCCGCGATGGAGGCCTCATCGATGGCGTCGTTGCCTGCAAGGGCGTCGGCAAGCCACTGCGCCAACTCGCGCGGCTGGGCGCCAGCCTTCTTAGCCACCTGGAGGGCCAGGTTGGTGGCGTAATCGCCGTGCTCCGGGTTGCGCGGGCGCTCCACGGTCACGGTCTCTGGCAGGACTGAGGCGTCCAGCTCATGCTCGGTGAGCACGGCGGCAGCGGTGTTCTTGATCAGGACAGAAAGATCTTCAGGATTCATAGGGCCAAAGTCTATCGTCCCCGCCGCTGGGAGGCACTATCAGGTCGCGGACGTTAGCAAGGTCACCCACCCCCGTAGTCTGAATCCGGCGACACAAGCACTCGCATGGTTTTACCCTAAACTTGATATCTGAACCGATTTATTCTTTCGCCTCTCTCGCCCGGCCGAAACTTGTGGTGCCACACCGCGGGGACCACCGCAGGGACGCCGGCGGGACTCAACCTGAAGTGAGCGTTATGTCTACATTCACAATCACCACCGACGCCATAGCTGGCAACGTGGGGCTTACCGCGCTGGTGTCCACGCTGCCGCTCATCGCGTTCTTCATCATGCTCCTGGGGATCAAGGCCCGCGCCCACACCTCGGGTGCGGTAGCGCTTCTCGTAGCGGTTCTCATCGCCATTTTCGGCATGGGCATGCCAACCGGCATGGCTTTGTCCTCCGCGGTGCGCGGCGGGCTCTTCGGCCTCTTCCCCATCGTCTGGGTGATCATCACCGCCATCTGGTTCTACGAAGTGACCGTGGCTTCCGGACGATTCAATGACCTGCGCAAGACCTTTGACTTGCTGGGCGATGGCGATATCCGCATCCAGGCCATCCTCATCGCCTTCTGCTTCGGCGGCCTGCTGGAGGCCCTCGCCGGCTTCGGCGCCCCCGTGGCGATTACGGCGACCATGATCCTGGCCTTGGGTGTTAAGCCGCTCAAGGCGGCCACCACGGTGCTCATTGCCAACACCGCGCCCGTGGCCTTCGGCGCGGTGGGCATCCCAGTCACCACCGCGGGCTCGGTCGGCGGGCGCACCGCCGAGCAGACCGCTGACATCGCCGCGTTGATTTCCCTCCAGGTCCTGCTCATTGCCGCCGTCGTGCCTTTCTTCATCCTCTTTATCCTTGACGGCATGCGCGGTGTTAAGGAGGCCGGCCCCGCCGCGGCCGTCATCGGCATCTCCTTCGCCATTGCCCAGTGGGCCGCGGCTACCTTCTTCGCCTACCAGCTCACCAACGTCGTGGCCTGCATCGTCTCCCTCGGCGCGGGCTTCATCTTCCTGCGTGTGTGGAAGCCCAAGGGTGTCGACAGCCTGCGCGAGCGCATGGAGCTGCCCGCCCAGGAGGAGGTCACGGATCTCAACAGCAGCCGCATTTGGATGGCCCTGCTGCCCTATGCCGTGGTCACCGCTGTCTTCGCCATCGCCACCGCATGGCCGGCCATCTTCGGCTTCCTCCAGGTCAACGTTGCCTGGCCGCTTCTCGACGGCACCGTCTTCGACGCCGAAGGCCACGCCATGGACACCGCCTTCACGTTCAACGTGCTGGGCAACCCGGGAACCCTACTGCTGATTTCCGGCATCATCGTGGCCCTTATCTACATGACCTTCAACGAGAACGGCCGCTACAAGCTGGACGCCTCCGCGCCGCTGACCAAGTTCGGCGAGGTTGTCTCCCGCATGAAGTTCTCCGCGCTGACCATCATCCTGGTCCTCGCACTGGCCTACACCATGAACTACTCCGGCCAAACCATCTCCATCGGCCAGTTCGTGGCTTCTGTCGGCGGCATCTTCGCGCTCTTCTCCCCCGTCCTGGGCTGGATCGGCACCGCCGTCACCGGCTCGGATACCTCCGCCAACGCACTCTTTGCCAACCTGCAGGTCACCGCCGCCGAGCGCATCGGCGTCAATCCGGACCTCATGCTGGCCGCCAATACCTCCGGTGGCGTTGTGGGCAAGATGATCTCCCCGCAGTCACTGGCCATCGCCGCCACCGCCGTGCAGATGGAGGGCGAGGAATCCCGCATCTTCAAGGCGGTCGTGGGCTACTCCGTGGCCTTCCTCGCCGTCGTGTGCGTCATCGTCTTCCTCATGACCAACGTGCTGGGCTTCTTGGTCCCCTAAAAGGGTTTAGCCATAAAGTTCTACACCACTAACTACCCCCAGATTCGGGCGTCTTCATCGCCCAGTCTGGGGGTTGCCTCATATCGGCCGCGACCGCTGCGACCATCACCGCACGTTAGGAATTTCACAACATTAGTGTTGCGATAAAAAGCCAGGTAGGAGGGGTAATCCTGTGTCGATAATGTGAGTTTTGGGCGGTAGGCTTAAAGGTACACACTCGAAAAATGCCCAGTGCGGCTGTCCTGGTAGCGCGCATCCGAGCACAACTCCGCTGTGCACAGCACGGGACAAGCCACATGGAGGCAGATTAAGGAGCGCTCACAAATGCGAATAGCATTGTTTTCCACCTGCATCGGTGATTCACTCTTCCCCGATGCACACAAGGCCACGGCCCTCATTCTCTCCCGCTTAGGACATGAGGTGGTCTTCCCGGAGCAACAGACCTGCTGCGGCCAGATGCACATTAACACCGGCTACCAGGAGCAGACCTTGGGTATGATCCGCACCTACGCGGATGCCTTTGCGGATCCATCCATCGATTACGTCGTCTCCGCTTCCGGCTCCTGTGTAGGGGCCGTGCGCGAGCAGCACGAGATGATCGCAAACCGCTTCGGCACCTCCGCCGATGTGGACGGTGCAAAGAAGGCCGCCGGCAAAACTTTGGACTTGCCGGAGTTTCTTGTCGACGTCGCCGGTGTCACCAACGTCGGTGCCTTCTTCCCCCACCGCGTGACCTACCACCCTTCGTGCCACGGCCTGCGCTTCCTCAAACTGGGTGACCGCCCCTACCAGCTTCTTAAGGAGGTCGAAGGAATCGACCTCGTCCAGCTACCTAATGCTGAGGAGTGCTGTGGTTTTGGCGGCACCTTCGCCCTCAAGAACGCCGAGGTTTCTGCAGCGATGGTCGGTGACAAGACCCGCCACATCCGTGAAACCGAGGCCGAATATATTACCGGCGGTGACTCCTCCTGCCTGATGAACATTGGAGGCGCTCTGGCTCGCCAGCGCTCCGGTGTTCGCGCTATCCACCTGGCGGAAATCCTCGCCTCCACCAAGGAACACCCGTGGACTCCCACCTCCGCGGCCTACTCCAAGGAGAAGATGCTCTAATGACTTCCTTCCTCGACACCACCCCTCCCCGCGCCCCAGAAGGCTACGGCAACCTGCGTGGTTCGAAGGCGTTCGTGCCGCTGGCACACGTTGGCCTCAATAACGCCACCCAGCGCCGCAACCTGCACCACGCCACCACCACCATTCGCAACAAGCGCCAACACGCCGTGGAGGAAACCCCGGACTGGGAGCAGCTGCGTGACGCCGGTTCCGCTCTCAAGGATGACGTTGCTGTTCGCATGGGCGAACTGCTAGTCCAGTTCGAAGAGCAGGTGACCAAGCGCGGCGGCATTGTCCACTGGGCGCGCGACGCCAAGGAAGCCAACGAGATCATCGAGGGCCTCATCCGCGAGACCGGTGAGACCGACGTGGTCAAGATCAAATCCATGGCTACCCAGGAAATCGCGCTCAACGAGCACCTGGAAGAAGCCGGCATTCACGCCCAGGAGACTGACCTGGCGGAGCTCATCGTCCAGCTGGGTGAGGATAAGCCTTCCCACATTCTGGTCCCGGCCATCCACCGCAACCGCGCGGAGATTCGGGACATCTTTGTCAACAAGATGCCGAACACCGATGACTCCCTCAAGGCCGAGCCGGCGGAGTTGGCTGAGGCTTCCCGCAGCTTCCTGCGCGAGCAGTTCATGAAGGCCAAGGTCGCCATCTCCGGCGCTAACTTCGGTGTCGCAGAAACCGGCACCATCAACATCGTAGAATCTGAGGGCAATGGCCGCATGTGCCTGACCCTGCCGGAGACCCTCATTACTGTCATGGGTATTGAGAAACTGGTCCCGACCTTCCAGGACCTTGAGGTCTTCCTGCAGCTGCTGCCGCGCTCCTCCACCGCTGAGCGCATGAATCCGTACACCTCAATGTGGTCCGGTGTGACCGAAGGCGACGGCCCGCAGAACTTCCACATCGTGCTTCTGGACAATGGCCGCACCGCAGCCCTGTCCTCTCCCAAGGGCCACGAAGCACTCAAGTGCATTCGCTGCTCTGCCTGCCTCAACGTCTGCCCGGTCTACGAGCGCGCCGGCGGACACGCCTACGGCTCTGTCTACCCGGGCCCAATTGGCATCTCCCTGACGCCGCAGTTGACTGGTATGAAGGACCACAACGATCCGTCGGCAAGCTTGCCTTATGCCTGCTCCCTGTGTGGCCGTTGCGACGAAGTATGCCCGGTGCGCATCCCGCTCTCCCAAGTCATTTTGGAGAACCGCTACCAGAAGGTCACTAACGCCACCCCGCCGGTGGAGGAAAAGCTCTTCCAGGTCGTGGAGCTGGTGTGGAAGAACCCGAAGATCTGGAACCAGATCACCCACATGGTGGCGCTCGGCCGTGTCCTCGGTGGCTTCAACGGAGTCATCGACAAGCTACCGCTGTTCATGTCTGGTTGGTCCGAGGTACGCGATACTGCCGTTCCGCCGAAGAAGTCCTTCCGCCAATGGTTCAACTCTGACGAAGCTCAAGAACTCCTCGCCCAAGCCAAGAAGGAGGGCATCAAGTGACCACCGCCAAAGAGGAAATCCTCAACCGCATTGCCGCCGCCCAAAAGCAGGCCGGCCTGCCGGACCACGTAGAGATCCCGCGCGAATACCAGAAGGAAGGCACGCTCAACGAAGATGAGCTGCGTGAGATGCTCGTGGACCGCCTCGAGGACTACAAGGCTGACGTGCACGTCACCGATGAGTCCGGCCTGAACTCCACCCTCGTGGGCATCCTCAAGGAGCGCGGCTGCTCGAACGTCGTCTACGCCCCCGGCATGGACGCTGGGCTTCTCGCCGGCTTCGAGGGCACCATCACCCCGGATGACAACGCCAAGGACCCGCGTGAGCTCGACGCCGTCGACGCCGTGGTGACCGAATCCCACGTCACCTCCGCGCAGACCGGCACCATCGTGCTCGAATCCAATGAGACCTGCGGCCGTCGCGCGCTGACCTTGGTGCCGGACCGTCACGTGTGCATCGTGCGCAAGGACCAGATTGTCTACGGTGTCCCGGAGATGGTCTCCCGCATCAACCCTGAGCGCCCGGCAACGTGGATCTCGGGCCCTTCCGCGACCTCGGATATCGAGCTCTCCCGCGTGGAGGGTGTCCACGGCCCGCGCGATCTCATTGTGGTGATTGTTAAGTAGTGAGGCTTTCGGGGGCACCCGCCCTGTATGAGAGCTCGGCTCACATCACCCCTGACGCATAGGATAAGGCTCGTATCAATTTACGATTTTAGGAGCCTTGTTCTATGCGTCTTTCTCGCGTTTTAGGTTCGGTTCTAGGACCTGTAACCATCGCCGCTGGCTTGGTTGCGGCACCTGCCGTTGCTCACGCCGACCAACCCGCCATCAACTGGGGCCCGTGCCCGGAAGGGGTCACCGAAGAGCGCGCCGAATGCGGCCACGTGACCGTGCCGACCTACCATAATGCTCCCGAGAAGGGCACTATCGACGTCGGCCTTATCCGGTTGAAGGCCACGGGCGAGCGCCAAGGCACTCTGTTCACCAACCCGGGCGGTCCAGGCGGTGACGCGTATAGCTGGGTCAACTTCGCTGCCTGGCCTGAGGAAGTCAAACAAGGATACGACATCATCGGCGTTCAACCGCGTGGTTTGCGCGAGTCCGCACAGGTGAACTGCTCGTCAACTGAGGCGGGCGGAAACCCTCTAGAACAGCTGACAAAGATCGGCTCCATTACCCGCGATGACTGCGAGAAGAACACTCCGGGCTACACCGATTCCCTGACCACGGAGAACACCGCCAAGGACTGGGATGTCGTGCGCCAGGCGCTTGGTGAGGAGAAGATCAACATCTTCGGCCTCTCCTACGGCACCTTCTTGGGGTCCACGTACTCCACGCTCTATCCGGAGCACACCGACAAGGTCGTGCTGGACTCCGGAATGAACCCCAACATGGCGTGGAACCAGATTTTCGCTTCTCAGCAGGCTGGTTATGAGAATGCTCTGCATGACTTCTTTAGCTATGTGGCGAAGAACGACGCCACCTACCACGCCGGCACGACACCGCTGAAGGCCTACGAGCGCTGGTCTCAGATTGTGGCCGCGGAGGCGGGCGTGCGCCCCACCGTGCTTCCTCCGAACGCTCAGATTGGTGACCTCCCGCCGGGGCTCGAGTTTGCCGGCCAGCCCGGCGCCAATGTCATGACTGCGACCGGTGAGCTGCGCGTACAGGCAGAGCACCTCGCGGGCAAGGTCCAGAACCCGCAGGCTGTTCAGGCCACTTCGCCGACGCTCACCGCTACCCGTGACCTCCTTCCCCGCCCGGAGTCGTGGGACTCCCTAGCCAAGCACATTGGCGGCGTCGAAGCCATCAACTTTGAGGCGCAGGCCGCACAACAGGGCGAGCAGGACCCGCAAAAGGTCCAGCAAGAGATTCTCAACTCCATGAGCATGCAGAACATCATCATGTGCAATGAGAACACTGCGCCGACGGATCCGGCCTTCATACCGGCCTTCCTCTGGTCTAACTATGTCACGGTTGACCCGTTCTCACTGTTCAACGCGATGTATGCCTCCGGCGCCGGTTGCTCCGGCCGCGCACCGATCACTACCCCGATTGCCGTTTCTGGTGACAAGCTGCAGACCAAGCCGCTGCAGCTGCAGGCTACCGGTGACCCGCAGACCCCATACGCTTTCTACCGCGGCCTGTCTGACCCGATGCAATCCCGCGTGGTAACCGTCCACGGCCCAGGTCACGGGCACTTCGCGGTGGGCAACAAGGCTGTTGACCAGATTGTGGTTGACTACCTGCGCACTGGCGAGGTCCACACCGCGGATGCCCCGGGCTTCTTTGACCAGCCCCAGGAACAGCCGGCCCAGTAAGCGCCCCAGCGAAAAACTCGAAGCAGTGGCTACTCCGGCCGCTGCTTCTTTCCCACCACACCCCCATCGGCGCTAGGCCAATTACTGCGCTTCAGTCTTTATAGGTTAGAATCGCATCGTTGGCATTTCGCCAGCAATGCCCTTGTAGCTCAGCGGATTAGAGCATCGGTTTCCGGTACCGAAGGTCGCAGGTTCGAGTCCTGTCAGGGGCACTTTTTCATGCCCGCCTACCCCGAATCGGCCAGTACGCCCCGGCCCACTTTTTACGACGCCACGTTTGCGGGTGGGCGGCTTGTCTCATTTTGCATCTCCCCAGACCTGAAACCCGCAACCTGCAGGTGGGCGTCGCCTAGCGCTTACCAACGCCCCACCACCCACCAGGAGGTTTCGGGATCGAGGTCTGGGGATATGGAACTATCGCAAGCGCGCCTCTACATCCTCGACCACTTGCTTTGGATTCTTCGCCGAGGCAACAAGAGCGTTTGAGCCGTACTCGAAGCGCACCGTCGGCCCAGAGACGATATAGGCTGGTGCGCCATCGACGATGCGCGGGCCCGCACCTTCTTTAAGCCCCGTCTCAGGACCGATACTCACCCCGGTGATCTCGCGCAGGGGAATTCTCTTTGTGAAGACGCCAAAGACGGACACCGCAACCTCGCCATCGTTGACGGCGATCTTCACCCGCATCAGCAGGCAGGCCACGGTTGCAATGATGACTAGGGCACCAAATAGGATTGCTGCCCACGTGGAATCAATCATCGTGGGCACCACCGCTGACACGACGGCAAGGCCAACGACTATTCCCATCCACAGGAGCGGACCGTTGAGATAGCGAATGTAGATGCGAGAGTCCATGGAGTTCAGGCTATCGGATTAGCGCTCTCTCGGACGAATACGCCCTTCGCGCTCACCGAAAGGACGGGCGGCGGCTGATCAAGGAACGACGGTGAGCGCGAAGGGTGTAGGAGTCATCATGCCTCGAGACATCGCACTCGGAGATTAATTCTCAGGCTTAGCAGTGGCTCAAGCCGCCTGATGGATCCACGGCACGAGTTAGAGAGATGAGCCTGGTGATAAAGAGGAAGCCCCAGCAGGCAAATCTGCTGGGGCTTAAAGTCAAGCTGTTCTCCCCCTGCCAGGCGGCAGCGAGGGAGCGAACCAGGTTACTGGGTGATGTACTGGTTGACGATCGGCTGGGTGATGTCCAAGGTGCCGTGCTCGATGTAGTACATGCCGAACATCATGGCGCCCAGCATCACCACGGAGAGAAGCATAGAGGGAATCCACTGAACGAAGACGGATACCCAGCCGTCAGCCTTGTCACGTGCAGCTGCTTCGCGCTGTTCCTGAGCCAAATCGCGCTCGACCATTATGTTTTGTCCTTTCACTTAGCTCCCCTAGCCAGATGGCACTCTCGCTCAAGCTGCCTCTGAAAAGCGCGGGGATGCTCGCCCTTTAACACAGAGTATCTTAGCAGTTTAAACAGAGCCGCCCGTAGTTAAACCCAGTAAATCTAGCCGCCATCCACCTTTAGTATGACACCGACTGTGGGTTAGACCCCAGGGTCTTCGTTGTTGTTGAGCGCTTCGACGAATCCCTCGCGGTCTTGGAACATACGCTCAATATCCTCATCCGCGCCGATAATCCACAGCTGCGAGGCGTCATCGAAGGTCAGCGCGCCCTCCGGGTGCTGCTCGAGGGCCGCCTCAAGCGCGGTGGCTTGTTCCTCGGAGAGCTCATCCAGATCATCGACCGGGCCGACTTGGGCGCTGAGCTCTTTCAGCGGAGTAATGCCGTACGTAGCGTACTGGCGCTCGGGATGCTCAAACAGTTCTTGTCCCATCATGGTGCGGACAGATCACCTCCTGGTGAGTAAACGGTCGAAAACTAACACTACCCGTACGAAGCACAACTAGTCGGTGTGAATACCCAAGCGCTCATCCGGCACGAAGCCGTCATATCCCGGAAGGTTGCTTTCTGAAAGGACGCCTTCGCAGAAACGCAGGACCGCCGGAGCGTCGGCAGGATCGAGGTGATCAAAAACCATGCGGCGCACGGACTCGACGTGCTCAGGTACCGCCGCCTCTAGACGCTCCCGGCCGGACTTCGTCATGACGACCTCCACGCCGCGCGCATCGCCCGCACACTTTTCCTTGCGCACCAAACCCCGTTTTTCCATGCGGGTGATTTGGTGGGAGGCGCGGGAGCGGTCCCACTCCAACTCCGTGCAGAGTTCGCGCAGGCGCCGCGTGTGCGCGGGTGCTTCCGAAAGAGAAACAAGCACCGAAAACTCCGCGGCTGAGATATCGCCGCAGGCCAACAGGGTTTCCTCCATACCGCGATTGATCTTGCGAATGCTAGCTAGAATGTGGCGCCACAGATCCTGTTCGCTTTCGGTGAGCCATCGAGTGTCCGCTGTCATGGCTCATACCCTACACTCCGGGACTTAGGCCCTTGTAAGTTTCTCCATATCTAGCTCCATGCGCCCAGGCACCCAGGAATAGCGCTGCGGCATACAGGTCAGCACGATGACCTGGGTGCTTTTCCCTGCCTTACTAAACAGCGCCGCCATGAGCTGAAGGCGCTGGGAGTCCGTGGAACCCAACGCATCATCGATCAAAACAGGCACCGGTTCATCGGACACCAGCTGAGCTATGGCGAAGCGCGTCAGGATGCTCAACTGCTCTTTGGCACCGCCAGAGAGCGCGTCAAAAGACACGGTCTCACCGTCGCGGCTGCGAGCTTCGACCTTGAGCTCTTCCGACAGCTCGAAGTCCACATCCCCACCGAAGACTGTTCGCGCCAAGCTATTGAGCGCTGTGACAAACGGCGCGGCATAGCGCTGGCGCGCGGCGTCACGGTGGCGCAGCATGAGTGTGCGCAGATAACGCGCAGCCTCCGCGCGACGCTCGATAGCGGCGTGGCGCTCACGAGCAACCTCGAGCTCGGCGGCGGCTTTCTCCGCATCCTCAGCCGCACCGGAATGCATATCGATGAGTCCTCGGAACTCGCGCATGTCACCGACCGCTGCATTCACCGCTGCTTTCAGGGAATCCACGTGTGTACGCGCTCCCTTGGCTAGATGTTCGGCGGTGTCCACGTCTACCGCGGACATCTCCGCCAGCACTGCTCTTTCTTCCTGCAGCTTGGCCTGTGCTGCCTCGATAGCCGTGGTCACGTCGGCATCACTGAGTTGAGCACGGGCGGCCTCCACGGCTGCGGCCTTGGCATCGCGCTGCGCGGTTGCCTCCTCCGCGCGCACGGTGGCTACCTCTAATGCCGCGCCAGCCTTGTTCTCACGGTAGGGTGCCACAGCGCGGTCGAGTTCATCGAGCTTCCTGCGTAGCTCTTCTTCCTCCTGCTCCACCACGTCTAGCTCTCGCGGTTCCGCGGCCTCCTCAGCGCCCTCGACGTCCTCAGCCTCTTCTGCGCCGGCCTCAAAACGAGCACGCAATTCACCGAGGTCCTCCCCTCCCAACGCAGCAGCCAGTTCGCGCGCCGCGGAATCCGCGGCGGATGCGAGTTTGGCGTGTTTCTCGTGAGCGGCACGGGCCGACTCGAGGTCTTCGCACCCGGCATCCTCCAGCAGGCGCGCGAGCTCAGCGCGAGCCTGCTCTACGCCTTCCTCGCCGCTTTCGCCGGCACCGGCGGCATAGCGGGCGGTAACCTCGCCTACCTGAAGGGTCGTGCCCTCACGCAGCTCGACCGCGAGTTCTTCACCGCTCTCCAGAGAGCGTTCCTCGCCATCGACGGCGACGGAGCCATTCCCGGAAAAGTACAGCTTGGCAGCAGCCGCCGCTCGCAGGCGCTCCTGGACAGTGACCTCACGAGCCGCGTCTTCCAATGCTTTCAAGTTTGGTACGTCTGGAGCGGCAGCCAACACACGGCGGCGCGACGCCAAGGTCTCTTCCAGCTTGGTCAACGCTTCGAGGCGGGTGCCCAAGGCCTCACGTTCTGCGCGCCGCTGCGCGCGGCGAGCGCGCTGGCGCTCCTCGCGCACGGCCTCGTAGCACTCATGAACCTCGGCGCGTTCTTCCTCTAGTTTCGTGCGGGCGGCAGACTCTTCCTCGGCGCGCTCGCGGGCTTCGCTAACCGCAGTTGCGGCACGCTCGGCCGCTTCAACCGCTGCGGAGTGCTCAGCAATCACAGCCTTGCGCCGCGCCGATTCCTCCTCCGCGCGCGTCACAGCTTCCGCTGCCCGGGTCACTGCTGCCTCCTGCGCGGTGACCTTCTCCTGGGCGGCCCGGGCGGCGACTAGTTCGCTGTCACGGCGCTCGCACTCTTCTACGGCCTCCGGCAAAGCCGCTTCGGCCTCGGCCTTCTTCAGCTCAGCGGCTTCATAACGCTCCACCACACCGTCGAGCTCTCGTAGCGCGGACTCAGCCTTCGCGTGCTCCTCCTCCGCCTCTGACAGCGTGGCGATCGCGGCCTTATAGTCCCCCGCCGGCTTGTCCGTCTTCGCGGTGAAATACTCCTTGTACTCCGCCTCGATGCGCGTGAGCAGCTCGGAGTCTTCCGCCACGGCATTCGCCCCGGTCTGCTCCTCTAGTGCCGCAGTAAGGGAAGGAATGCCCACGGCGGCGATGCCCTCGTGGCTATCGTTTTGGCGGACGAAGAGGGCGTCGACAAGCGCGCGGTCCATATGCTCACTGAGAATGCGCTCCAGCTCCCCATCCGCTTCCGCACCAGTCCACTGGCCCGGGCGCGGGGAGAACACATGCAGCTCCGAGGTGCGCTTTTTCACCCACCGCTTGTGAATGCGGAAATGATAGGGCCCCACGGTGGCCTCCAGCGTGACCTCGGGCCCCACATCGCGGCCGGCGGGCTGCAGCGCCCTCACCGCCTTAGAGTTGGCGGTGTGTTTTTGCGTCAGCACAAAATCAATAGACTCCACCAATGTGGATTTGCCAGCCTCGTTCGGCCCGCCGATGACCACCACACCGGTTTCTGGGAGGTCCTTGACCTCCAGGTGATCCACGCCCCGGACATTATTGAGTTCAACAGAATGTAGCTGCATCATGATTAAGCTCCCTTCGCGCTGAGGCGGAACAGCAGGTTGGCGGCGTCGCGGGCGGTGGGATCATCTAAGTCCTCAAGCAGCTCCGCCAGGGCATCCGCGGCATAACCGCTCAAACTCAACTCGCTGAGCTCTTCTTCGGAGGGCGCCAGATGCAGATCCATCGTCCTCTCGCGCGGCTTGAGGGAGGCAAAAACCTCCTCCAGCTCCGCCAGCCCCTGCTCCAGACGAGCCTGCGCGCTCAAGCCCACGGTGCCACGCAGGCTGTATTTCACCGCGGTACGGATCTTCTCCGGCACGGCCTCGAGCTCCGCAAGGAAGCTTTCGACCTCCTCGAGTGAGTCAACGTCCGCATCAATCGCCCGGAAGTCCCAACGACCGACGCGGTGCTTGGCGACGTCCACCCGCTCCCCCTCAACGGTCACCACCAAGGCGTTGCCCGAGTCCCGCTCCCTATCGTCGAAGGCCGTAGTCTCTGGGCTGCCGGAGAACCACACCTTGCCGGTACGGCCCAGCGATTCCGTGGAGTGCGTATCCCCCAAGGCCAGATAATCAATAACGCCTTTATCCAGGCACTCCTCCACGAAGGAGAGGTCAATCGTATCGGCGTCCGAGTCCTCGCCCTCGCCCGCGCGGGACTCCACCTGGCCATGCCCCACCGCGATGCGTACCGCGCCTTCGTCAACAGGCTGCAGCGGCTCCAGCGCGCGGCGCACCAGGTCATAATTAGCCCGCTTGGACAGGTAGGGAGCGCCGACGATTTCCACGCCTGGGCGCACCTCGATGGGCTCTGAATCCGCGATGACGTGCACGTTATCCGCAAAGGAGTTGAAGAAGATGGAATCCGCCACGAGAGGATCGTGGTTGCCGGGCAGCAGGTAGACCGGCACCGGCAGGCGCTTGAACATGTCCTTGGCGCGCAGCAGCGTAGATTTGCTCAAGGAGTTGTGCTCAAACACATCACCGGCCACGACGATGAACTCCGCCCCTGTCTCGGTGGCCAACTCCCCTAGCCGCAGGACCGCTGCTTCGCGGTCATCATCAAAGCGCGACTGCGCGGCGGGACTTAAAAACCAGCGTGTCATTCCCAGCTGGAAATCTGAGGTGTGGATGAACGTAACCGCGGCCATGCAAACTCCCTACAACGTGGTCCAGGGCTGGCGCTTGAGCCTCTCCCCTGGGGTGGCAATGTCTAGTGCGTCAGATGATAGTAAAGGTCCTCGACATCGGAGACGGCCCGAAGCAAATCTATGTTCGTATGGCTGACAGACCTCATGGCCTTGCGCAGCAACTCCGGGTCGGAATCATCGACGGCGGGAGCGGTTTTCGGCTCCGGCAAGGGCGGCAATTCTCGCCCCTCCCAGAACAAGGCATTGCGCTCCTCGGCCGAGATTTCAGAGGCCGCGGAAGCGGAATAAGAGTCCTCCGAGGCCGACTTGGCCTGCTCCATGACCGCTTGCTCTAGGCGCGCAAAATCAAGTCCGCGCAGGGCGAAGATAACGGATGGGTCAGCGTCCATGCGGGCTGCCAGTCGGTCCGCCACCGCCACGACGTGCTTGCACACGTACTCCGGGTCGGGACAGGTGCAAGAGAAACGGAGGTCGTCGGGGTATTCGGCGATGAGGATGTCGAGGGAGGCGTCGGCAAGCATGCCCTCCCTGGCCTTCGCCACGGAGTTGGGGGTGCGTGCGAACATCTCCGACAGCCGCCCGATATCCTCGTTGTTGCGGTAGGGAACCTGGATGAGCACCGCGAAAGGCTCATTCTGGGAGCCCGCAACCTTGCCGTGCACAGCACCATTGCGCACGTCGAGGCCCACGACATGCCCCTCCGTGGCGTACTGGCGCCCGCGGCGGATGCGGCCGGAATCCGTCTGCTGATTCACAAAGTTGAGCAGGCGCGTGGCCGCCGGCTGCATGGTTCGCACGCGGTCGACGCGGTTGACCTCTTCCGGCGTGCTCACGCGCTTGCGGGTGCCGAAGTTGGCGTAGATGACGTTATTGTCTTCAGGATTCTTCGGTGCCATTTACTTCTCCTGCTCCCTATAGCTCATGAGATCCGCCAGCTGCTCGGGGCTCAGTTCGGTGAGCCAGCCCTCGCCCTCGCCCACGACGGCACCGGCCAGCTGTGTCTTGCCGTCGAGGATGTCTTGGATGGATTCCTCCAAGGTACCGGCGGTAATCATCTTGTACACCTGCACGTTGCGCTGCTGGCCGATGCGGAAGGCACGGTCCGTGGCTTGGTTCTCCACAGCCGGATTCCACCAGCGGTCCATGTGCACGACAATCGACGCCGCCGTGAGGTTCAGCCCGGTACCGCCCGCCTTGAGCGAGAGCAGCATGACAGGCGCCCCGTTATCGGCCTGGAATTCCTCCACCATCTGATCGCGCCGGTTTTTGCTGACCCCGCCATGGAGGAAGGGAATCTCGCAGCCCAGTTGTTCAGAGAGGTAAGGCTGGAGAACGTCGCCGAAGGCCTTGTACTGGGTGAAGATCAGTACGCGCTCCTGAGATTCGATGGCCTGGTCGATGATCCGCATGAGCTCCTCCACCTTGCCGGAGCGGTGCTTGCCCTTGATGGTGACGGGGCTACCATCGGCCAAGAAGTGCGCCGGGTGGTTGCAGATCTGCTTGATGCGCGTCAGTGATGCCAGGATGAGGCCGCGGCGCGAGATGCCCTCCTTTTTCTTCGCCAGGGCCTGCTCCACGTCATTGACCAGGGCCTTGTAGAGTGCTGCCTGCTCATCGGTCATGCGCACGGTGATGATCTGCTCGGACTTTTCCGGCAGGTCATCGATGATATTCGGATCCGTCTTAAGGCGGCGCAGGATGAACGGACCGGTGAGAAGGCGCAGGCGCTCCGCCATAACATCGCTGCCCTCGCGCTCGATGGCCTTGGCAAAGTGGTTGCGGAAGAAGGAGGCGGAGCCCAAGATTCCCGGGTTGCAATAGTCCAGGATGGAGCGCATCTCCGACAGGCGGTTCTCAATCGGTGTGCCGGTCAGCGCTACGCGGTGACGTGACGGGATGGCGCGCACCGCCTTGGAGGAGCGCGTGGAGGCGTTCTTGATCGCTTGAGCCTCATCGAGGACCACGCGGTCCCACTCCACCTTGCTCAAGGTCAAAAAGTCACGGCTGACCGTGCCATAGGAGGTAATGACGATATCGGCCTCCTGAGCTGCGCTGACCAATTCCTCGCCCTTCAGGCGCCCAGTGCCGTGTTGCACCATGACCTTAAAGTCCGGCACGAAGCGCGTAGCTTCCCTAGCCCAGTTGCCCACCACGGAGGTCGGCGCGACGACGAGGGTTGGCTTCCACGCCTCCGCTTCCCCATCTGTCTCCTGGGCAGCCTTTTCCACCGCCAGCAAAGACAGCAGCTGCAGGGTCTTGCCCAAACCCATGTCATCTGCCAGCACCGCGCCGATGTTGTTGCGGGACATCCAGTACAGCCAGTCCACACCGCGGCGCTGATACTCGCGCAGCTCGGCATGGACCGTATCGGGGATGTCCACGCGGTCGGGTGCCGTACTATCCAGCCCACCGAGCAGCGAGGTATGCCACTCGGATCCGGTGAAGGCCACGGGGTCCTCCGCCATGGACTTCAAGGCCATCTCGCGCAAGTCTGCAAGCGTTACCGCTTCTTCTTGCTCGCCCTCGTTGAATTCCTTGCGGCGGCGCTCCACCTCGGCCACCAGCTCTTCCCAACCAGGCTGCTCCAGCTGACGGGCCATCTCCGCGGTCGCAGCGAGCTGCTCCAGCTCCTTCAGAGCACGCTTGCGGGCTGTGTCCGCCAACTCGCGCATGTACTGCGAGATCTTGTTGAGAGCCTGGGTATCCGCCATGACCCACTCGCCGCGCAAACGAATCAGCCCGGACTTAGAAGTGATGAGCTCTTGCATTTCGGCGTCGGTAAGCTGCGTGTCACCCACCGAGAGCTTCCAGTCATAGCTGAACAGCTTCTCCATACCAATGTGCGCCTTGGTGGCGGCATCGGCCGGATCACGGACCTCCGTGGTTTCCAGCTTGGCCTTGGTCTCCATGTGGGACCAGGACTTGGGCAGCAGCACGGTGAAACCGGCCTTGCGCAGGGCGGCGGCGTCGTGGGTAACAAAATCCACGAGCTGCTCGGTGGTCAGGTAGACGTCCCAATCCCCCGCATTCCGGCTCGCCGGGGCGGAGTTGTACTTCAGCCGCGGAGCCACGTCGAAGGCATGGCGACGGGCCTCACGCAGCTTCTCGACGCTCCCCCGATCCAACTGGTCCTGCCGCACCGGCAGCGGCGAATCCGTACCGGAGCGCACCAGCAAGCGGATAGGCCACGCTGCGTCCTCGACGGAGTCAGTACTATTTGGCGGTTCCTCCACGAGGAAGACGAGCTGGAGGTCGACAGAAGTAATAGAGTCTTTCCACTCATTGAGCCCACGAAGCAGCTGGGCGCGCCCCTTCTTGACCGGCGCGGTTTTCAGCAAGGCCTGCGCGAATTCATGCCAGGGCGCGGCGCGTGGGGCATCGATCTGCGGGCGCAATTGGGTATAGGCAATCCAGTGCGTGAGCTCGTCGGCCAAATCATCCGAGAGCGCCCGGTTATTAATGGAGAGGATGCCGGGCGCGGAGGCTAGCATCTCTGCCAGCCAGCTGCGCTCGCCCAAGCCAGAAGCCAGTTGCCACATCGGGTACCACTCACCCGCCTGATACGACAGGCGGATGGTCACGCGGCCGGCACGGACGAAACGGTACAGGCCGCGATAGGCGCGGATGAGCCACAGGAGGTCCGGCGCAATAGCTGCACGCTGTTCCGCCGAAACCGCCTGGCTATCGGTATCGAGGTATTCCAGTTTGGCCAGTGTTTCCACTGCCTCATCCGGGGCGAACATGGCCATGGGGACCATGAGGGAGACGTCCTTGCCCTTCGGTGTGCGGAGGGAGACGCGCGCTCGGTTCCGGAAGGTCTTCTTGCTCAAGATGGTATCGACCACATCCGGAAAGGTTCCCTCCGGGACTGTTGAGGGCATGACGATCTTGTGCCCTTCGACCTGTTCGATCCATAGACTCAGGCCGGAGACGGGCAGCCAGAGGCCATGCAGCAGGTAAGAAGCCATAGGGGCCAGTTTAGCAGCACACCTTTGTGGGGAAAGGGTTGCAGAAAGTTCCCGATTCCTGCCCAAATACGCAATTGTTACAGTCTCGTTACATAACGGCGTAACACCAGTAAGACCGTGCATTAAGCTGTGACCAAGGTAACCAAATACTGGTCAAGGTGCCGAATTTCAGTTGGGTAGGGCCTTTTGCCTCGTTAGCGTGGATGAGTCCTATTCTTAATCTCAATCTCAAGGAGAGATCAGTGCAAGACTCCACTTGGTATGTCGTTGCGATGATCATCTACCTGCTTGCCATGGCCGCCATCGGCTTCTGGAGCTACAAGCAGACGGATGAGTACGACGACTACGTTCTCGCCGGCCGCGGCCTTCACCCGTTCGTAGCCGCCCTATCCGCCGGCGCCTCCGATATGTCCGGCTGGCTGCTTATGGGCCTGCCCGGCGCATTGTTCCTGACCGGCATGTCCGAGCTATGGATGGCCATCGGCCTTCTCATCGGCGCTTGGGCCAACTGGAAGTGGGTCGCGCCGCGTCTGCGTTCCTACTCCGAGATCGCCGGCAACTCGATTACCGTTCCCTCCTTCTTTGAGAACCGCCTGCACGATAAGTCGCGCTTGCTGCGCATTATCGCGGCGGCGATCATCATCTTCTTCTTCACCTTCTATGTCTCCTCCGGCATGGTGGCCGGCGGCCGCTACTTCGAGTCCAGCTTCGGCGGTGACTACATGGTCGGCATGCTCGTCGTGGCTGCCGTGACGGTCTTCTACACCTTCGTCGGCGGTTTCCTCGCGGTGTCCTACACCGATACCGTCCAGGGCCTGCTCATGTTCGCCTCTCTCATCATCGTGCCGATCATGGTGCTCTTCTCCTTGGACAACCCGGGCGAGATTTTCAGCTTCGCCGCTGAGAACCCGTACGCCACCGGTGGTGTAATTGAGAACCCTGACTACTTCTCCTTGTTCTCTGGTGTGTCTGCCGCCGTCATCATCGGCAACCTGGCCTGGGGCTTGGGCTACTTTGGCCAGCCGCACATCATCGTGCGCTTCATGGCGCTGCGTAAGCCTTCCGACGCCCGCGCGGGCCGCTTCTACGGTGTGAGCTGGATGGGTATCTCGCTCATCGGCGCTATTTTCGTCGCGCTCTCCGGCACGGTTTTCTTCACTGAGACCAGCCACTCCATCACTGACCAGGAGAACTACGAGACCATCTTCCTGGACATGGCACAGGTTATGTTCCACCCGCTCTTCGCAGGTCTGGTCCTGACCGCCGTTCTGGCAGCCATCATGTCCACGATGTCCTCCCAGATGCTCGTGGTCTCCACCTCCCTCATTGAGGATCTCTACCTCATCTTCGCCAAGAAAAAGCCGAGCCAGAACGTCCTGATCAACCTGTCCCGTACCGCTGTCGTGGCCATCGCCGTCATCGCTGCCGTGTTGGCCATCAACCCGTCGGATTCGATTCTGGGTCTGGTCGGCTTCGCCTGGGCCGGCTTCGGCTCCGCCTTCGGCCCGCTGGTGCTGCTGTCGCTGTATTGGAAGCGACTCAACTCCACCGGCGCCATCGCCGGCATGATCACCGGTGCTGTCGTTGCGATTGGCTGGGGCATGAGCCCGCTGGGCGATACCCTCTACGAGCTGGTACCGGGCTTCATCTCCGCTCTGCTCGTGACTGTCGGCGTTTCCCTGGCCACCAAGGCTCCGGATGAGAAGGTCACCCAGGAGTTCGAGGAGGCATCCCGCCTGGCCAAGCTCGTTGAGAAGAACGATGACTTGGACTTCGAGGAGGCAGCGGAGCAGGTTCAGAAGTAGGCCTCTCCCCCTCTCCCCTCACGCGCGAACCCCGCTCCAGCAGTCCAGTTACTGCTGTGGCGGGGTTTCGCTTGTGATTGGATCGGATGGCTCTACATGGTCGCTACTCAAAAGGCATTTCCCAAAAGGTGCCTTTGCTTCGAGAACGCCGTGTCCGAGCCTTTAAAGGGTGTCTTTACCCCCCAAAGAAACCTTCTTACTGATGCCTTCTGGGAAATGCCTTTTGACTGCATCCATGTAGCCCTCCCTGTGCGCTCACAGGCTTCCTGCTCATACGGGAACCGCGAGCACCCCCGCGCAGTCTAAAAGTCCATGAACCTGCGCACGGCCTATATAGGCTTCCTCTCCGTGGCAACTGTTGTCTACGGCGGCTATCACCTCCTCCCCGGCCCAGACCTGGGCGTGGCAACCGTGCCCGCGCGCGTGCAGGTCCCCGGCTATGAACGGGAAGACTTCGGCGGATGGGCACCTGGAACACGGGACAACGTCAAGGCCGCGCAGACTATCGACGGGGCCCTCTACGATCCCTATGCCCGCGCGCCCGCGCCGGACCGCGTGGAAGTTGACCACGTCTTCCCGCTCGCGGCGGCCTGGGACCTTGGGGCATCAGTTTGGCCGCCGGATAAGAAGATGGCCTTTGCCAACGATCCGCTCAACCTCGTCGCCACCGCCCGCAACCTCAACCAGGCCAAGTCCGATTCTCTGCCGGCCGATTGGCTCCCGCCCGCCGACCGTTGCGACTACTCGCAGCGGCTTGCCGCAGTGGCCCGAAAATACCAACTACCGCTGCCCTCCCGCGACTACGTGGTCATGCGCCACCAGTGTCGATTCGATTTCATCTCACCGCGCCGTTAGACTCTCGCAGGGAAAAGCCCCGTACAGAAAGGTATAAGCACCCTCCCATGACTAGCTTGCTCATCTTCCTCCACGCCTTCACCGCTATTTTGTTGGTCGGTACTGTGTGTATCTCCACCTCCGCCTTCCCCGGCCAGCTGGCAAAGGCGGCCTCCGGTGATGCTTCTGCGGCTGGTGCCGCCGGTGTCCTCAACAAGATCACCTCGACGTATGGCTATATCTCCGCTATTGTTCCGGTCATTGGTCTAGCTGTCTTCCTTACTGACCTCAATACCTACAAGTCCCAGGTCCAGTTCCACATCGCTCTTCTTCTGGCTGTCATCGCCTGGGTTATCCTGCTCGTCGTGGTCATCCCGAAGCAGAACCAGGCCATGTCCGCGATTGCTGCCCCGGGCAGCGCCGATGTGGCCAAGCTAAAGAAGCAGCTGGCTATGTTCTCCGGCATCTTCAACCTGCTGTGGGTTGTGTGCGCCATCCTGATGTACGTCTAATCCTTCGGGTTTAGGCCCCAATAGCGAAACCTCCCAGGCTCTTATGAGCTTGGGAGGTTTCTGGATCTAACGCCGCTGCGGCGCCGAGCGGAGGCTAGTCGCGCCAGCCGCCGCGGCGTCCACCACGATCACGGCCGCGTCCACCGCGATCACGGTCGCGGTATCCGCCACGATCACCGCGTCCACCACGTCCGCGCCCGCCGTAACCGCCGCGGCCGCGGTCATCGTCGAAGTTCCGGCGCGGCGGGCGTCCGGTATCCTTCTGGATCTTGATGAGCTGGCCGGAAATGCGTGTGTCCTTGAGACGGTCCAGCACCGCCGGGTCCAGGTTCTTCGGCAGGTCCACCAGGGTGTGGCCCACGGCGATGGTGATGCGGCCGAAGTCCTTGGAGGTCAGGCCACCTTCGTTGGCCAACGCACCCACGATGGCGCCGGGGCGCACGCCTTGGCGCTTGCCGACGTCCAACCGGTACGTCTCAAAGTCCCCGTCCGGGCGGCGCGGGCCGCGGTCACGGTCGCGGCCACCACGGTCGCGCCCGCGGCCATCACGATCGCGGTCACGCCCGCGGCCATCGCGCTCAAAGCGATCGCGCTCGCGGCGGTCCTTCTTGGACACCGGGCGCTCCTTGAGCAGGAAGTCCGTTCCGCCCTGCAGCTGCACAGCCAGGGAGGCCGCGATGTCATCCATCGCCACGTTCTCTGCCGCGGAGTATTCGCGCACCATGTCGCGGAAGAAGTCGAACTGCTTGTCCTGCTGGGAGGCGCCGATGGCCGCGAAGAACTTCTCCTTGCGCTTGGCATTGACCTCATCCGCGGTCGGGAGATCCATCTCCTCCAGGCGGGCGTTGGTCACGCGCTCGATGGAGCGCAGCATGCGGCGCTCACGCGGGGTGACGAACAGGATGGCCTCGCCAGTGCGGCCAGCACGGCCGGTACGGCCAATGCGGTGCACGTAGGACTCGGTGTCATTCGGGATGTCGTAGTTGACCACGTGGGTGATGCGGTCGACGTCGAGGCCGCGGGCAGCAACGTCGGTAGCCACCAGGATGTCCAGGCGGCCATCCTTGAGCTGATCGACGGTACGCTCACGCTGCTGCTGCGCGATATCGCCGTTAATGGCAGCGGCGTTGTAGCCGGCCTCCTTGAGGCTGTCAGCGACATCCTCCGTGGCATGCTTCGTGCGGCAGAAGACGATGATGGCGTCGTAGTCAATGACCTCGAGGATGCGAGTGAAGGCATCCATCTTGTGGCGGTGCGGCGTCAGGAGGAAGCGCTGCGTGATGTTGTCGTTGGTGCGGCGCTCCGACTTCACCGTGATTTCGGCAGGGTTGTTGAGGTACTGCTTGGACAGGCGGCGGATGGAGTTCGGCATCGTGGCCGAGAAGAGTGCAACCTGCTTGTCCTCTGGGGTGTCCTCAAGAATGCGCTCAACGTCTTCCTGGAAGCCCATGTTGAGCATCTCGTCTGCCTCATCGAGGACGAGGAAGCGCAACTGGGAGATATCCAGGGAGCCCTTCTCCAGGTGGTCGATGACACGGCCCGGGGTACCCACAATGATCTGGGCACCACGGCGCAGCCCGGAGAGCTGGATGCCATAGGCCTGGCCACCGTAAATAGGCAGAACTTCGATGCGACCCAAGTGGTCGGCGAAGGATTGGAAGGAGTCCGCAACCTGGAGGGCCAGCTCGCGCGTAGGCGCAAGGACAAGGGCCTGCGGATAGCGGGCTTCTGTATCGATCTGGGAGAGCACCGGCAGTGCAAAGGCTGCGGTCTTACCCGTACCCGTCTGGGCGAGGCCGACGACGTCGCGGCCCTCCATGAGGATCGGGATGGTTTCTTCCTGAATCGGGGATGGCTTGGTAAAGCCCACCTTGGACACGGCTTCCTGAACGTCTTCGGGAAGGCCGAGGTGTGCAAAACCCTGGGAGTTGTCGTTGGCTGAAGCTTCTTCAGCGCCGGTGTCCTCAGGGTTATTCGCAGCCCCGGTGTCATGGTTCGACACCTGCGAAGCGTCCAATGCTTCGCCACCTTGCGAGTTTTCCTGAGATTCCGACTTATTGAATTCTTCCGGCTCGTTGACGCCGCCGGTGGCGTTATCGGTAATGCTCATTGCTCAAACCAGAGTACGGCACTGAGGTGAGATTAGCTATTTCTCCCCACGACCTGTCTCTTCCCGACGCGGCACCCCGGCACCTCGAACTTCAGCCAATGCCCTTTAACTCAGCCCCCTTTGACCCAGCCCTTTGAATCACACTTAGTCCCCGTCCGCGAAGGCCCGAAAAGACCGAAGGTACCAAACCCAAAGGCACCATTTGCGGCTTCCGAAATCTAAAACCCCACGTCAATGCATGTCGGTTTCTTTATAAGGTGCCCCTCAAATGGTGCCTTTGCCCCGGCCTAGACTTCGCGGCCACCCACGAAGGTCTTCCAGGTCATCGGCATGCCCGGGCGGTAGGCCAGGTGGATAGCGCTCGGGGCATCGAGCACGTGCAGGTCCGCGGCAGCTCCGACCACCAGCGACCCCTTGGCCGGGCGGCCCTTCGCGTCCTTGCCCTCACCGACATCCTGGCGGCGCAGCGCGGTGGCGCCGCCCAACGTGCCGGCGGCGATGGCCTCATCCAGGGTCAGGTGCTGCTGGAGCACGGCCGTCGTGATGCAGAAGTTCATCGAGGACGTATAGGACGTACCTGGGTTGAGATTGGAGGCGATGGCGACGGTCGCGCCGGCATCAATAAGCTTGCGGCCCGGTGCCAGCGGCTCACGCGTCGAAAGGTCGCAAGCAGGCAACAAGGTAGCCACCGTATCCGAAGACGCCAGCGCCTCAACATCGGCATCGCTGAGGTAGTTGACGTGATCCACGGAGGCAGCACCCAGCTCCACCGCGAGTGCTACGCCAGGGCCCTCACCGAGCTGGTTACCGTGCACGCGCACACCCAATCCGCGGGCCTTACCCGCTTCCAGCACGCGGCGCGACTGCTCCTCATCGAAAGCACCGCGCTCGCAGAAGACGTCGATCCACTGTACGTGCTCCGCCACCCCGTCGAGCATGGGGCCCACAACCTCATCGAGGTAGGTTTCGGCCTCCGCTCCCGGCGGCACGAGGTGCGCGCCAAGGAAGGTCACGTCATCGACGTGGCGGGCCGCCACGCGAGCGGCCTCAACCTCGGAGGCGGTGTTGAGGCCGTAGCCGGTCTTCGTCTCCAGCGTCGTCGTTCCTCCGCGGCGGGCGGCGGCGATGCGCTCCACCAGAAGCTTCTCCAAGCGCTCCTCCCCCGCCGAGCGGGTCGCGTCCATAGTCACGGCGATGCCGCCGGCCTGATAGGACTCGCCCGCCATGCGGGCTTCGAACTCGGCGGAGCGGTCGCCGTCGAAGATCATGTGGGTATGGGAATCCACCCAGCCCGGCAGAACTGCGCGGCCGCCAAGATCGACCTTCTCGTCCGCGGCTGGCGCCTCGGAGGCCGGTCCGATCCAGGCGATGGTGCCGTCGGTGTTGGCGATGAGTGAGGCGTCGGCAAGCGTGCCTGCCTCCGACACCGTGCGCAGCTCTGAGATTCCAGTAAACAGGGTGGACATGATCTTCTTTTCCTCTCGTGTCTAGTCGCGGGCCTTGAATTCCATCGGGATACGCACGCCGCGCTCGTCGGCGACTTCCTTGGCGCGAGTGTAACCGGAATCCACGTGGCGGATAACGCCCATGCCCGGGTCATTGGTGAGCACCGCGCGCAGCTTGGCGGCGGCCAGCTCGGTGCCATCGGCGACGGTGACCTGGCCCGCGTGGATGGAGCGGCCCATGCCCACGCCACCGCCGTGGTGGATGGATACCCAGGTGGCGCCTGAGGAAACAGCGGTCATGGCGTTGAGCAGCGGCCAGTCAGCCACGGCATCGGTGCCGTCGAGCATGGCCTCGGTCTCGCGGTACGGGGAGGCCACGGAGCCGGAGTCCAGGTGATCGCGGCCGATGACGATCGGGGCCTTGATCTTGCCTTCCTTGACCAAGTCATTGAAGAGCAGGCCAGCCTTGTGGCGCTCGTTGTAGCCCAGCCAGCAAATACGCGCCGGCAGGCCCTCGAACTCCACGTACTCCTCAGCGGCATCAAGCCAGTTGTGCAAATGCTCGTTGTCCGGGAAGAGCTCCTTGAGCGCCTGGTCGGTAACCTTGATGTCCTCCGGGTCGCCGGAAAGCGCTGCCCAGCGGAAGGGGCCGAGACCCTCGCAGAAGAGCGGGCGGATATAGGCCGGGACGAAACCCGGGAACTCGAAAGCGCGCTGGTAGCCGGCCTTGCGGGCCTCGTCGCGGATGGAGTTGCCGTAGTCGAAGACCTCGGCGCCCTCGTCCTGGAATTCCACCATGGCCTGGACCTGGGCGGCCATGGCCTCGCGGGCCTTCTTCGTGAAGGTGGTCGGATCCGCCTTGGCCTCGTTGTGCCAATCCTCGACGGTGATTTCGGTGGGCAGGTAGCTCAGCGGGTCGTGCGCGGAGGTCTGGTCCGTAACGATGTCCACGGTGAACTCGCCCGCACGCTGGCGGCGCAGCACCTCTGGGAAGACCTCGGCGGCATTGCCCACCAGACCCACGGACAGAGGCTTCTTGTTCTCCTTGGCGTCGAGCACCAGCTTGAGGGCCTCGTCCAGGTCGGTGACGACCTCATCGAGGTAGCGCTTGGACTGGCGGCGCTTCAGGCGGGTCTCATCAACATCAACGATGAGGCAGGCGCCGCCGTTCAAAGTAACGGACAGCGGCTGCGCGCCGCCCATGCCGCCGCAGCCACCGGTCAGGGTGAAGGTGCCGGCGAGCGTGCCGTTGAAGCGCTTCTTGGCCACGGCCGCAAAGGTCTCAAAAGTACCCTGCAGGATGCCCTGGGTAGCGATGTAAATCCAGGAACCGGCCGTCATCTGGCCGTACATCATCAGGCCCTCGTCCTCGAGCTTGCGGAAGTGCTCCCAATTGGCCCAGTCACCGACCAGGTTGGAATTCGCAATGAGCACGCGCGGTGCCCACTCGTTGGTCTTCCAGATACCCACCGGCTTGCCGGACTGCACCAGCAGGGTCTCATCGGATTCGAGGTCCTTGAGGGACTCCACGATGGCGTCGAAGGCTTCCCAGCTGCGGGCAGCGCGTCCGGTACCGCCGTAGACCACGAGGTCCTCGGGGCGCTCGGCAACCTCGGGGTCGAGGTTGTTCATGAGCATGCGCAGCGGGGCTTCGGTCTGCCAAGACTTGGCGTTCAGTTCGGTTCCGCGCGGGGCGCGTACTTCGCGGGGTTCAGACATGACTTCCTTTCGCTCGTGCTTTTCGACGCCCTCCCAAACCCCCAAGGCCGGTTTCCCGGGGCTGTCCCTTTTTAGGGCTTGGTCAGCGTCACACAGGACAAGTTACTGTGACGCAGCACCATGAGCCAGGACACTTTTGGCCTAGCTGTCTCAGATACAAGACTGTCACGCGACCAATACTGCAGCGGCGCGCTGTCCGCCTCCGGCACATTCAGCTGCCCTGCAGCGGCCCCGCATCAACCAACCCAATGGCTCCATACCTCCGCCCAACCCAAAAGTGCAGACCTGGAAGTGTATTCATGCAGGTGGGCGTCGTGAAGCGCCAAGGCAGTGCTTGACGACGACCAGCAGGTCTGCACTTCCAGGTCTGCACTTTTACAAGCGCGGGCCGCGTGCCAAGTGCTTGCCGACCGTCTCCTGAAAGTAGTCGGGGCGCGCGCTTAATTGTTCTGGGCTAAACCTCAAAACGATGTAGCCCTTATTGAGGATGGCTTGCTGGCGCCGGTGTTCCGCGCGAATCACCTCTTCAACCTCGTGCCTGTACTTGACGTTCCCGTCAATCTCAATCACGAGCCACCCATTGATGACCAGATCTGCTCGATAGTTCTCAATCACATACTGCGCCTTGACCCAGCGCAGCTCCGGGTAGTCCGCCGCAAGAATCAAGGCACGGGCATAGGATTCCCACGGTGACTCCGCGCAATTGACGCTTTCAGCAACCGCCCGCCGCGCGGCGGCAACACCCTTAACTCTCCCCATAGCGCCGAGCGTCTCACTGATCCAGAACTGGCCAACATTGCGCGCCCGCACGTCATCGACGGCAACGAGTCCCTCCTCAAATCCATAGAACCGCGCAATATCAATGGCCGTGCGCTCCAGGGTTGACACGCGAATCCCGTGAACCACCGTCTCTTTACCGCGCAAGTCCATGCGGCGATAACGGACAGTGGCTTTAGATCGTGGAGGTACCGAGTTCGAAGGCAACGTTGCCTCCCATTCGGTCGGCGGCACAACCAGCGGAATTCCTTGAATAAGGGCGGCGGATTTTCCCACTAATGTTGCCTTGGGCAAGGTCAACCCGAGCACATATGCCTTCGTGGTCTCCTTCTGCCACGGCTTGAGTTCGTGCCAATGCATCATCGGCAGTACGAAGCACCACGCCAGTTTGGCTACCTTGCCGGCGTGCACCTTCTTCCACCGGGGATCATCATTGGGTAGCTTGCGAAGGTCGATAAGATGCTGGTCTAAGAAGTTAAAGAGTTGTTCATTGTTCATGCACTACTCATAACCCAGCATTGTGCGCCTCGCCACAGATAGGCTTCCGTACTTCGCCTCCGCCGCACTACCTGCAATCCAGTGCCCAGCCAAAAGTGCAGACCTGGAAGTGTATTCATGCAGGTGGCGTCGTCCAGCGCCACGGCAGTGCTTTGCGACGACCAGCAGGTCTGCACTTCTAGGTCTGCACTTTTAGAATTGAGACGGCACGAGAAAGCCCCATGGCACATGCCATGGGGCGGGAGGTGTTTAGCGCAGCGTGCCGACGGCCCCCTCTACCGCAGCCACCAACGCACCCTCCTTGACTAGGCGCACGGTCTCCTCAATCTCCGGGGAGAGGTAGCGGTCGGTGCCCGGGCCTTGGACGGTCTGGCGCAGAGCATCGATGACCGCGCCAGTACCCTTGGCCGGCTGGCCCTCGCGCATATCAATAGCGCGGGCGGCGGTGAGAATTTCGATGGCAAGCACGCGCTGCAGGCCATCGACTGCCTTGCGCAGCTTGCGGGCACCCGACCAGCCCATGGAGACGTGGTCTTCCTGCATCGCCGAAGACGGGATGGAATCCGCCGAGGACGGGTTGGCCAGGCGCTTGAGCTCAGAGACGATACCCGCCTGCGCATACTGCGCAATCATGTGGCCGGAGTCCACGCCTGGGTCATCGGCCAGGAAGGCGTTGAGTCCGCGGTTGCGAGCGACGTCGAGGAAGCGGTCGGTCCGGCGCTCAGAAATGGAAGCCAGGTCAGCCACAACGATGGCCAAAAAGTCCAGCGCATAGGCCACCGGCGCGCCATGGAAGTTACCGTTGGAAACCACGCGCCCATCCTTGGCCACAACCGGGTTGTCGACGGCCGCAGCAAGCTCCCGCTCCGCAACCAAGGCGGTGTGCGCCAAAGTATCGCGGAAACCACCGGCCACCTGCGGGGCGCAGCGCACCGAATAGGCGTCCTGGACCTGCTTCTTCTTGAAGTCCTCGAGGGCCGCCGCGAGAATCTCCGAGCCTTCCGCCACCGAAAGGATATTGGCCGCGGCATCGGCCTGGCCCGGGTGCGGGCGCAGCTGCTGCAGGTCATCGGCGAATACCACAAGCGTGCCCAGCAGGCCTTCCACTGTCATTGCGGTAGCGATATCCGCGGTCTTGGCAAGCTCACGCAAGTCTGTAATAGCAAGGCAAAGCTGCCCCAGCATGCCGTCGGTGCCGTTGATGAGTGCTAGGCCTTCCTTCTCCCGCAGCTTGAGCGGCTCAATGCCGGCAGCCTCCAGGGCCTCGGCGGCAGGGATGATGTCGCCGCCGTCGACGCGCACCTCGCCCTCACCCAACAGCGCCAGCGCGCAGTGCGCAAGCGGAGCCAAGTCGCCGGAACAGCCCAAGGAACCGTACTCGCGGACCACTGGATGGATATTCGCGTTGAGCACCGCGGCATAGGTTTGCGCCACTACTGGACGCACGCCGGTGCGGCCAGTACACAGGGTGGACAGGCGCAGCAACATGAGCGCGCGGATGACCTCTTGCTCTACCTCCGGGCCCGTGCCCGCAGCATGGGAGCGCACGAGCGAGAGCTGCAGCTGCGCGCGCATCTCCTCCGGAATGTGACGGCGGGCCAGTGCGCCGAAACCAGTAGAAATGCCGTAGACCGGAGTCGGGTCCTGGGCCAGCTCCTCGACGCGCTCGCGAGTGGAAGCGATTTCCGCCAGGGCATCCTCGGAAATTTCTACCTGTGCGCCATAGCGCGCTACGGCTACAACCTCTTCGATGCTCAGCGCACCGATACCCACGGTCACGGTGGAGGGATAAGAATTGGACATGTAAGGCTCCTTCGACGTCACTGCATTACCCGCACCTCACCCCTTTCAATAGGGGGTAAAAAGGCACGCGAAAATACGTACTTGCTTTCACAAGTTTAGAAAAATAGTGATACGCGCGACAGCCTTACGCGCTGCGCTCATAGTACAACAGGTTCCCCGGCGCGCAAGCACCTCGCACACCCACGCGCACTAACGGCGCCCGTACATCCTCGCCGCAACCTGCTGCGCAGCCGCGTGTAATTTCTCCGCCGCGCCGGCGGCATCAACGGTGCCCACGGGAAAGGTCACAGCCAGCGCCGCCGCGGGCCTGCCCACGTGGTCTACCACCGCCACGCCAACCGACGCCTGCCCCCGCGCCACCACCTCAACTTCTTCGGCCCACCCGCGCTCACGCACCTGGCGCAAGATGTCCTTGTATTCGCCGAAGCCTAGAGAACCAGGGAAATATGCCGCCCGCCATTCCGCTTCTGGTAGCAGCGCCAGCATGGCGCGCCCGGAGGCCGTCTTTTGTGCCTGCAGGCGCACTCCCCTCTCCGTGACCAGTGACAGCGCCCCCGGCGCGCGCACCTCGTTGAGGTAGAGGATCTCCGAACCCGCCAAGCGCGACAGGTGCCCCGAGCCGCCCACAGTGCTAGCGATACGTTCAAGGTGCCCCTGCGTTGCCTTCACGAGGGGCTGCTGCGTGGCATAAGCCGCGGCCATGGAATAGGCAGCGAGCCCCAACCCATAGGTTTGGTTCTCCGGGAGGTGCACCACGAATCCCGCGTCTACCATCTCCTTGAGCAGGTGGTAGGTGGACGAGCGCGGCAGGTTCAGCTCACTGCGAATGCGCGCGGCGGAAATCGGCACGTCGATGGTGGACAGCAGCCGGAGGATTTCCAGCGCGTTGCGCGCCGCCGGGACTCGGGAGGTACTCATGGGCCCACATTCTAGTGAGCCCTCGACTGAGCCTTCCTTAGGTCACCAGGAAGGCAATCGGCGTCGCAATAATGATGGTCAGCACCACGCGCTCGAACCAGATGACCACAATCTGCCACAGCTTGATCGGAATCTTGGTGGCCAGGATGCAGGGCACCAGCGCGGAGAAGAAGATGATGGCGGAAATCGCCACCACGCCGATGACAAACTTGAGCACCATGCTCTCAGAGCCCGCCACTGCCGTCGCCGGCAGGAACATCTCCGCAATGCCCATTGCCGCGGCCTTGCCCGCCAGCTCCGGTTCCGGCAGCTGGACAATCCACGCGAAGGGATAGAACAGGTAGCCCAACCAATCGAAAAGTGGAGTGAAGTTAGCCAGCAGAAGGCCAATCAGGCCCACGGACATAATGGAGGGCACGATCGCCGCCGCCATGCGCACGCCATCGCGCAGGTTCTCCCAAATGGCAGCACCCAAGGACGGCGCGCGGTCCAGCGCCAGCAGCGCCTCGCGCCACGCGGCCTTGATGAAGTTACCCTTGACCGGCTTTTCGGGGTCCGGTTGCACGCCGTCCACGTACTCATCAGGGATCCTGCTCAGCGGCGGAATCCACACAGTGATTGCAGTAACCACAAAGGTCACCACGAGGGATACCGCGAAGTAGGTGCCCCACATGCCCATCAGATCGAGCTGCTTGGCGACGATCACCATGAAGGCCGCCGAGACCGTCGAGAAGCCCGTCGCGATGATGGATGCCTCACGCGCGGTGTAGCCGCCGCGCTGATACACGCGGTCAGTAATCAGGATTCCCAGCGAGTAAGAGCCCACGAAGGAGGCCACCGCATCGATGGCGGAGCGCCCCGGCGTGCGCCAGAGCGGGCGCATGATGGGCTGCATGAATACGCCGACGAATTCCAGGAGGCCATAGCCAATCAGAAGGCCGAGGAAGGCGCCGCCAATCGGCACGATAAGGCCTACCGGAGTGGCAATGGAATTCCACAGGAAGGGCACGATGTCCTCGTTGGCCAGCACTCCCGGCAGCGTTCCAATGACCATGAGGAAGGAGACCACTAGGCCCACCACGTTGAGCGCGGTAAAGACCGCCTGCAGTGGCCCCTCCCGCCAATTCTTGTTCACGATGCTGCGCACCATGCCATAAAGCGCCAGCGCCAGGATGAACCAGGGCACGAAGGCATCGGCATAGGTGCGGATGATGGTGACCATGTGGTCAAGCGGGATGGACTTCTTTCCGTCATAGCTGATGGGAAAGAAGAATACGAAAGCGCCAATGGCGCTGTAGACAAAGAGGCGCCAGATGCCCTTCTTGGAGGGGACGTCGTCGTCACTCTCGTAGAAGGCGTCAACGATTGCGTCTTCAGAGTTCATGTTCTACCTCACGGTGGTGGAAACTACACGTCATTAGCACGGCCACGACACGCTCACTTCTTGATCGCGCCGATCAAGCACACGCCAAGAAAAGGCGGTTGCTTGAAGCCGTGCCCACGCGACAGCCACACGCAGGTCTTCCACATACTAGCGGCACCACACATACTTGTCACACACGTCACCCCCACAAGCGGAATGAGTCCCCCGCCATAGAGCCCAACCGTGTCACCCCCACCACAAAATTGACCCCACGTCTGAACTAGAGGAAAGTAACTCCCAGACCCACCCGCACCAACCACTCCCCTTCATCCGCGGCGCCGGAACCAACGAGCACCGCATTGGGGAACTGAGGAGGACGCATCCCCGTGGCAGAAACCACCGCCAAGCGCCCCGGCTTGAAACACCGGCACCTGCACTTCATCGCCTTAGGCTCAGCCATCGGCACCGGCCTGTTCTACGGCTCCGCCGGCGCCATCCAAGCCGCCGGCCCCTCGGTTCTCTTGGTCTATCTCCTCGGCGGCGCCGTGGTCTACTTCCTCCTGCGCGCGCTGGGTGAGATGTCCGTACACCACCCCGTCACCGGCTCCTTCGCCGAATACGCCCGCGCCTTCCTAGGCCCCTGGGCGGGCTATATCACCGGCTGGATGTTCGCCTTCGAGATGGTCATCGTGGCCCTAGCGGATCTGACCGCCATCGGCGTCTATATGCAATTTTGGTTCCCCGGCTCACCCAAATGGGTCTGGGTTGCGGCCACGCTCCTCCTCGTCGGCGGCGCCAACCTCGCCACGGTTAAGGCCTTCGGCGAGCTGGAATTCGCCTTCACCATCGTCAAGGTCGGCGCCGTCATCGCCATGATCTTAGGCGGCGTGGCCGTGCTCGTCTTCGGCCTCTCCACCGCGGAGACCACCGGCCCGGCCAACCTGGTCAACGATGGCGGCTTCTTCCCCAACGGTATTTCCGGCATGGTCGCCTCCTTCATCCTCGTCCTTTTCGCCTTCGGCGGCACGGAGATCGTCGGCGTCGCCAGCGCGGAGGCAGAAGATCCCGCCAAGTCCGTCCCGAAGGCCGTCAACACCATCCCGGTACGCATCCTGCTCTTCTATGTCCTGGCCATCCTGGTCATCCTCATGATCAACCCCTGGCGCAGCATCACCGGCGAGGAAAGCCCCTTCGTCCAAATCTTCTCCACTCTTGGTGTTACCTGGGCCGCGGCCGCCCTCAACGTCGTGGTCATCACCGCGGCTGTCTCCGCCATCAACGCCGATCTCTTCGGCGCCGGCAACGTCCTTACCGGCCTGGCACGCCAGAACCTCGCGCCGCAGATCATGGCGAAGAAGACTCGGGGTGTTCCCGTCATGACCATGATCATCCTGCTCATCGTCATGATCATCGGCACCGCGCTCAACGCGCTCATCCCGGAGAATGTCTTCGAAATCATCGCCTCCCTGGCTACCTTCGCCACCATCTACGTGTGGTTGATGATCCTCCTGGCCCACGTGGCCTCCCGCCGCCAGATGCCCACCGAAGAACGCGCCAGCCTGGAATACACCGTCCCCTTCTGGCCCTGGGGCCAATACTTCTCTATCGCCTTCATCATCTTCACTTTTGGCATCATGGTGTGGCAGGAGCAGTACCGCCCGGCACTCGCCACAGGCGTTATCTTCATCCTCCTCATGACAGCCATCTTCTACCTCACCGGCCGCCGCACCGCCGCGCGGGCCCCACAGGGAACGGGCCCGCAAGAAGCAGACGCGAAAGGATAACCATGAACACCGTTGATGCCCCCGCCTACTCCCCTGCCCCCGAGTGGTCCGGCCGCTCCGATGGCCCGGGCCCCGAGCATGCGCGGTGGCACAGCGTGGTTCGCCCGCTGGACGTCGCCAAGCCCCAGGCAGAACCCGGCGTCGCACTCCTTGGTTTTGCCTCCGATGAGGGCGTTGAGCGCAACCATGGCCGCCCCGGCGCGGCTGCAGGCCCGACCGCACTACGCAGCGCCCTGGGTTCCCTGGCGCTGCACCATACGCGCCCGCTTTACGACGCCGGCACGATCACCACCCAAGGCACCGACCTTGAGGGCTCCCACGAGCGCCTCTCCGAAGCAGTGGAGACACTCTCGCGCGCCGGGCACCTGCCCATCATCCTCGGCGGCGGCCACGAGACAGCCTTCGGCTCCCACCGCGGCGCCTTCCGCGCCCAGGGCCCACTGCAGATCATCAACCTGGACGCGCACTTCGATCTCCGCACCGCGGACGTGCCCACCTCCGGCACCCCGTTCAAACAGATTTCTGAGCTGGTCGGCCGCGAGGACTTCGACTATTCCGTCCTGGGAATCTCCCGCCCCAACAACACGCCGGTGCTTTTCGACGAAGCCTCCACCCTCGGCGTCACCGTCGTCCTCGACGAGGAACTGCTCAGCATGGACCGCGCCCAGGTGCGCGACACCGCCGAAGACATCTGCGCCGGCACCACACCCATCCACCTCTCCATCGACTTGGACGTTTTGCCCGCCGACCAAGCCCCTGGCGTCTCCGCCCCCGCAGGCCTCGGCGTCCCGGTAAACATCATCCGAGAACTCGCACTCACCATCGCCGCCACGGGACGCCTGGCGCTTGTCGACGTCGTCGAGCTCAACCCCACCTTCGACATCGACGCCCACACCGCCAAGCTGGCCGCGCGGTTGATTGATGACATTGTGACTGCGCATTTTTCTGCTGCCACGGGCGCGAATTCCTAGATAAGACCGGGGCCAGCCGGCATACTGGTCCCCATGAGTTCACCGATTCGCGTTGTCGGAGCCGTCTTCACAAACGGCAATCGCTTCCTTGCCTGCCGCAAGGCTCCTGGTAAGTCCCTCGCCGGCATGTGGGAGTTTCCGGGCGGCAAAATTGAGTCGGGCGAGACCCCGGAGCAGGCGCTCACGCGTGAGATCAAGGAAGAGCTTTCCGTAACCGCAACCGTTGGCGACAAGGTCACCTCGACCGTGTACGAGTATGATTTCGCCACCATTGAGCTAACCACATTCTTGTGCGCCATCGAGTCCGGTGACCTGACTCTAAGTGATCACGACGAGACGCGTTGGGTGTCCCCTGACGAGGCGCAGGAACTCGACTGGGCTCCCGCAGATGTCCCTGCTGTAGAGCTGATTTCTTCGCGCCTATGAATTCCGATTCCCTACTGCCCTTCGGCATCTACGAAACCCCAGTCACCGCACGTATCCAGGAGCGGATCGAGGAGACCAAACGGGCTCGCCCCATGGCTGCTACTGGCATTGCCCACGAGTCCACGAAGGATGTCAATCCGCGCTTCGCCGCGGCAGTGTCTCAGCATTTCGCCAAGGTCCTCGAGCAAAAACTCACAGAGCTAACCAAGCCCGAGGAGCGCGTGGCCCTCATTAATGGACTGGCGCAGCACCTCGGGGAAGATGAATCCATTTCTGCAGAGCAGCTGCTCTACGCCATCTATCGATCAGAGCTCGAGGAGGCCCCAGAGCTTCCGGAGGTCCCGCTCAACACCAGTGCTTTGTTCACCAACAGCGTGGACGATACAAATATGTCGGTTGAAATCGCTCGCGAGATTAAAACGGCGGACTCCGTCGATCTGCTGTGCGCTTTCATCAAAAGCTCGGGCATTGCGGTCATCAGCGATGAATTGGAATACCTCAGGGATCACCAGATTCCGTTGCGAGTTATTACGTCCACTTACTGCGGCGCGACCGAAGCAGCCGCAGTGCGCCGACTCGTGGAAGATTACGGTGCTGAAGTCCGCATTTGCTACGAACACAAGACCACACGTTTGCATGCCAAGGCCTGGCTCTTCCGGCGAAGGTCTGGGTTCGACACCGCCTTCATCGGCAGCTCAAACCTTTCGCGCTCAGCGCTTGTTGACGGCTGGGAGTGGAACGTCCGAGGTTCTCGTTCCTCCACGCCGGAGATCATTGAGAAGTTCATCAAGACCTTCGACAGCTATTGGTACGATGCCCACTTCAAAGCATTTGAACCTGAGAAGGACTACGAGCGACTCAAGGACGCGCTAGGCAGCGCCAAATTCCTCGAATCAAAGCCCGGCGAAAAGCTCGAGCTATCGGGCCTTCGCGTCGAGCCCTATCCTTATCAGGAGGAGATGCTCGAAGCTTTAGACTCCGAGCGCGAAGTTCACGGTCGTCACCGCAACCTCCTCATTGCCGCCACCGGTACAGGCAAGACGGTCGTGGCTGCACTTGACTACCGCCGCCTATGCGAGAAGCTGGGGCGAAGGCCACGACTACTTTTCATTGCCCACCGGCGTGAGATTCTCACCCAGGCCCAGCGGACGTACCGCGAGGTTCTTCGCACTGCCGGCTTTGGCGAGCTCCTCCTAAGCGGTGAACAGCCCGCCCAGTGGGACCATGTCTTCGCGAGCATCCAGTCTCTGCATGGCAAGCGCCTGGCTCAGATTGCGCCGGACCATTTTGAGGTCGTCGTCATTGATGAGTTCCACCACGCCGAAGCTTCGACCTACCGCGCAGTCCTTGACTACTTGCAGCCGCGTGAGCTCCTGGGGCTAACGGCTACGCCGGAGCGCGGTGACGGCGAGAACGTCCAGAAGTATTTCGACTATCGCGTAGCCCATGAGCTTCGCCTCTGGGAAGCGTTGCGCCTCCAGCTCCTCGCACCGTTGCACTACTACGGAGTCGACGATGCTACTGACCTGACGAGCCTAACCTGGAACCGTGGAAAGAAGGACTACCAAGCTTCAGAGCTGAGTGAGTTTTATATCAAGGCCGGAGAAAAGCGCACCAGGTTCATCATCAACGAGCTCAACCGTCGCATTTTCGATCTCTCCGAGATGAAAGCCCTTGGCTTCTGTGTGACCATCGCCCACGCCGAATACATGGCGGAGCAATTCAGCCTTTTCGGCATCCCTGCCCTAGCGGTCAGCAGCAAGCTCAACATTGATGAGCGTCGTCGCGCCATCGAGCAGCTTCGCGAAGGCACGATCAAGATCATCTTCGCGGTCGATATTTTCAACGAAGGCATCGACATTCCAGCGGTCAACACGCTGTTGCTTCTGCGCCCGACGCAAAGCCCGGTGCTCTTTGTCCAACAGCTTGGTCGAGGTCTGCGCCTCAACGAAGGAAAGAACGCCTGTACCGTCTTTGATTTCTTAGGTCTCCAGCACGAGGAGTTCGATTTCGAAGAGCGCTTTAAGGTTCTTACCGCAGCTCGTGGAAAGAACCTGGCTAAAGAGGTAGAGCAAGGATTCCCCACTGCCCCGCCGGGCTCCAACATCACCTTGGATCGAGTCACGACCGATCGCGTTCTCAAGAACATTAAACGCTTAGCCCGCAACTCCATTAAGAAGATACGAGCACTCATTACTGACTACGGCACGACCGACCTCGCAAGCTTCATAAATAGCTCAGGCGTCCCCGTGGAAGACATCTACCGTCGCAAGGGCATTACGTGGACTACGCTGCTTCGCGACGAGAACCTGCTGCCCTCCGGCCCTGCGAGCGAGCACGAAGAGTTTCTGCTCAGCCGAATCCGGGTGCTGTTACACATCAACGATCCTAACCGCGTAGCGGCCTACAGTCTCCTTGTTTCTCCGGATGGGCCTTATGAAAAGGACATGACTCCCGAGCAGGTGCGGTACGCCACCATGCTTGTGCTAGCTCTGTGGGCAAATTCAAATACGGCAATTCCGGAGACCATTGACCAGGCTCTGGGCATCATCCGCGCCTGCCCCACCTTCGTCGCCGAAGTAACCCAGGTTATGCGGCTCACGCTCGACCACTCCCGAGTCATCCCAGAGAAATCGACAAATAGTGTCTTGGAAACACACGCGGATTACAGCCTCGCCGAACTCGTCGGTGCTTTGGACGACGGCTCTCTGCGCAAGCTCGCCAACCTCCCACGCGAAGGGGTACGCCGCTTCGATGCCTCTAACACTGATCTTTTCCTGGTTACTTTCCAAAAGGATGAGAACGTTAGTGCTTCGACAAACTACCGCGATTACCCGCTAGCACCGGATCGTTTGCACTGGGAATCCCAATCCACCACATCACTTAAGTCCGCGATGGCCCGCCGCTACATCCACCACCATGAGCTCAACGGCAACATCATCATCGCAACCCGTTTTAATAAGAAGAACAAGGTGGATACGGCTTCGGCATATACCTTCCTAGGAAACGTCGATTACGTCACGCACAGCGGTGAGAAGCCGATCCAGTTCGAATGGAGCCTCCGCCGTGACATGCCCAAGCAGCTTTATGCAGCCGGGCGCACTGTGGCTTAAACCTCACATTGAGTTAAACCAGGAAGTTGACGCCGTAACCACCATAAATTAATCTTTTCTTAGCAGATTAAGAAGTAATTAATCTCTGTTGCCTTGATGCAGAAAAATGGAGGTCGGTTATGGGAGCCGCGAGCGAGCGTAGCCAAAAGCGCTGGAACCGCCCAGATACCGGTTCCGAAACTTCCGTGTATGGGTTTACGCGTTTTAGGGAACGCAGCTTCAAGACTGGCACCACCCCACGCTGGGCTGCATGCAGCAAGAAAGCGCGCCACACGAGCTAAGTAGCATTAGCCCCGCCCCGAAACTCCGTCAGCACAACTCCGCTAGCAATTCGCAGTCGGACTATTCTGCTCTCTATCGCTGCGGGTGGTAGCGGCGGCGCAACCCACGCAGAATGATCTTCCGCTCACCCAAGGTGTCGCGGCCGAATGCCCACGCAACAATGCCGGCCGCAGCCACCACTGCGCAGAAGCCGAAAGCGGTCTCAAAGCCGTACCTATCCGCCAGCAGCCCGATGAAAATCGGGCCTAAAATCTGCCCGAAGTCACCCGCCATCTGGAACGTCGACAGCACCTGTCCGCCCGAGCGCTGCGAGCCGACGATGTCCGCCACCGCTGCTTGCTGCGACGGAGCGATAAGGCCCGATGCCGCGCCGGACAGGGCGGAGAGGATGAGGAGGGATACGATGTTCGTCGCCAAGCCCAGCGTGCCAACGAACAATGCGGAACCCACCAGTCCTGCAATGATGAGCGGGCGGCGCCCGACCCGGTCGGACCATGATCCGGAGAACTGCAGGACAATGGCGTTGCCGGCGGCGAAGGCCGCCAGAGCGACGCCCGACGTCGAGGCGCCGTTGGCAAAAATGGCGGCTGCGAACAGAGGGAGGACAGCCACGCGCACGCCCATATTGATCCAGCCTTGGGCAAAGTTCGACGTCAGTACCGCCCGGTAGGCGGTATCCTCCCAGGCTTCCGCCAAGTGCATCGGACGGAGTTGACGCCGGCGCTCATCGGCGCGATTGACCGACGGCATGAGGATCCACACAACCAACGCGGCGATGGCCACACCGGTGCCGTAAATAAAGAAGGGCCACCGGAAGCCCAGGAAGGAAAGGCTCGCACCCACGAGCGGACCAATCACGTTGCCGAGAAGAAAGGATGTGGCGTAGGTGGCCGAACAGCGCCCGCGGATGCTGGGCGGTGCCAGGCGCACGATGAGCCCCATCGCCGCGACAGTAAACATCGTCGAACCAATGCCCGCGATAGCCCGCAAGGCGACGATCTGCCAGTATTCCTGCGCCATTCCCACCAAGCCGGTGGTCAGCGCCACGGTGAACAAACCTGTCACGTAAACGCGGCGCGTGCCCACGCGGTCAATGAGGAAGCCGGCGGCCGGGGCGAAGACAAGGCGGCTGGCGGAAAAGACGGAGACAACGAGGCCAGCTGCGGCCATCGAGACGTTGAAGCTGACGATGAACTGTGGAAGCAGCGGCGCAATGAGCCCGTACCCCAAGGCGATGATGAACCCGGCGGTGACCAGGACCAAAATTTCCCGCGGGATCTTAACCTGCGGAGCTGCAGTATTTTTCATATCGCCATTCACTGTATCCCACCCCGTCAAATCGTCGAACGTTTCATCGAACATACGTTCCCTTAAAGGTTCGGTGATGTCCGCGTGGATTTCTAGTGTGTGGGTCATGAAGAACTACAGCAGCATTCACACTTCCGTTCAGTCCCCGTCCATACTCAGCACCGGTGAACTCACCGCGGATATCCTCTACCACCACCACGAAACGCTTCGCTCCATAGAGAGCATCATCCGTCATCCGCGCTCGCTTGCGCGGCCGACGCCGCAGTGGCGCCCGCCATCAAAGGTATTGCCACCGGTAGAGATATATGGCGGTGAAGCGCTCCCCCTAACGCTTACCATTTCGCGCCACCGCGTGGGTGAGCGGGCTAAGGCCCGCGTTCTGGGGTATGGCGAAAAGCGCGTACCTTCCTACCTCGTTACGGTGCGCATTACTGATCCCACTGGCCGTCCCGTCGCCCCCTCACTAGCGGAAGCGTGGGTGCGGGCCCTAGTTCCTGAAGAACTCGTCTCCGCAGTGCATGAGATTTCCAGCAGCAGTGCGGCTACGTTTATGTGGCTGGTGGATAGCACCTACACACCGGTGCATTCCCCGCTTTCCCTTTTCGAAGGGTTTAGTCAGGCCGCCTAATACCGGTGGGCCTTATCGGATTGAGTTACTCAGCCGCTAGAAATAGCGCTGGATCCGGTCCAGAAAACCTTTGGGCGGCTCCTCATCAAGAGAAAGCGAGAACCTGTCCTCCGTCAGCACGCGATCCAATGCTGGGCGCGTCTCCGGGTAGTCATAAAGGCGAAGGATGGGCTTCGGCGCCAAGCGGATTGCAATGCACACCACAAGCGCCGTAAACGTCTTGTCAATGACGTCAGAGCACAGGTTCTGAAGCAGAATGGCAGGGTGTTCATCGTGCAGTATGAGCTCCCACAGCGCTATAAGTTCAGCGGGGCCGCGCTGGCCGTAATCGCTGGGAAGTAACCACGTAGAAACGGCGGACAACAATCCTGCGACAATGCCCAGCCCGGTACCAGCAAGCATCATGGCAAGCATTCGTTTGAACACACCACGGCGCGCAAGCCAGCCAAACAAATAGGCAACCACTACGGCTGTTGGCAAATACGCCAAGAGCGACGGGTTATTGATACTTGCCAGGCAAGCGCTCAACACTGCGGTGCCCATTCCCAAGACAGGGCCGTAAACGATTGCTATGAAAGCCGTGCCCATCATGTCGAGGTACAAGGGAATGTTGATGTTAAAGATCAACGACGACAAGAGGAGGTTTGCCGCCACTGCAAGCAAAGGGTTGAACAGTGCGTGGTTACCCAAGGACCGCCACTGTGCGGCAATGAAGAAAATTGCGCCGAGCAGACTCAGGCACCACACGCCGGTCGAAAGCACGGAGGAAAAGACAAAATCCCGATGGCCAAAGTCCGGATTCAACGACAGAATCCAAGACAAAGCCACACACACTAGCGCGGAGCCAACACACAGACGCTGGTACAGCGATGCCTTGTCATTCGGCATTTGTCTTGGTTGCTCCTCTTCAACGCCAGGGAAAAGTACGCTCCTACCCTACCCCGGACGCTTTTAGTCGTCGGCGTCGCCTTCCTCGATGTCGGAGTCATCGTCATCATCGTCGTCGAAAAGAACGTCGTCCTCGTCCTCATCGTCGGCGCCGAAGATGTCATAGACCTCAGGCTCGTCAAAATCGGAGTCATCGATACTAACCAGCTGGGCTTCCCAGTCCAAGGCCTGATCGGAGACAAGGCTCAGCACGTCAAAGAGACGGTCAAAGTCGGTGTAGGTGCCCAGTTCGAGGGCCTCGGCAGGAACCTCGATGATGGGGGCTAGCGCGCCGTCCACGTCTTCCGCGTCGCCGAAGATGGCAACGCGCTCTTCTTCGCTCAAGTCCTCTGGAGTCTCGATGTCCCAGAGCTTGCTGATTGCCTCATCCTCCAGCTCATCGAGCTCTTCCTCATCAAAGTCGAAGGAGAGGAAACGCACGACCGCGCTCGGGACACCGTCGATGGTCTCCACCAGCACGCGCAGTTCCGAGTCATTGGCTACCTCCGCCACGACGAGGTTCGGGTTGAATTCGTCCTGGACAAACTCCAACTCAGCGATGCGCTCATCGGTGCCCTCCAGCAGGTCACGCAGCACCGTCACCACCTGGTCCGTGGCGATGTGGCGGGATACGGCCTCAACCGCATCCTCCACAGAGAACGCCACGGACACCAAAACGGCCTCGAAGTCTTCGTCATCCTCGTCCACGTCTGCGGCGGCGATGTATACGTTGGCGGCTGGCAGAAGTGGGTCAATTTCCACAAACTGGATTTCCAAATCGGAGGTGATGGGCACGAACATCACATCGTCATTGACGCGGGACTCAATGCCCTCCCCGTCCAGCGCAGAGGCGATATCTTCAAAAAAGCTCATGTGATAAACATCCATCCATGTGGGAGTCTCACCCAGGCTGCTGCCAAGGCCCTACACATCTTACCTGCGTTTGCCCTCAATAGCTGCCGCCCTCAAGCAGGAATCCCAGTTCCTTCAGAATCTCCGGGCGCCCGGTGCCCCACTCCAACATGTCGTAGGCCTCCCACGCTTGGCGACGCCCCTCCATCGGTGCCTCCTCGACGCGCGGCTCCACATCGAAAACCATCGTCGAGCGCTGCGGGGCGCGATATTGCGGCCAGTTGTCCTGAGGAGCCCCTCCCCTGATGAACTCGCCCCATTGCGCCTGCATGGTCTCGGTCACGTCCTCCATTTCGGAGGATTTTGCAATGCTGGTGAGGAAGGAGACGCGTGATGCTCCCGGATCACCAAAGATATTGGAGAGCTCCATCGAGTGCATCGCTCCCAAGCCCAGCCAACGCAGTGCTGCAGGGGCGAAATCGAAGCGGTACATCCACGTGGGATAGCGCCGCGCATGTTCCGAAGCTACACGGACGGTGGGGGCCCAGAAGAGAGCGTCGGTAAGCAAGTCCCCGAAATCGCGGCGCGAGACCGCACCGCCGTATGCCGCGACGACATCCGGGGCGCTCTCCGGATCGAAGGAAGCTAGCAGGCGCAGCGCTGCGCGCTCACGCGCACTCTGACGCTGGTAGAGGAACTTGCCAAAACTAGCTTCACCGGAGTTGGTTCCTACAAGTAACGGCACGGGGTGCTGGTTGCCGGCCTCAAAAGCCTCGATGGGGTGCTGTGGGATGAGGTCGCCGTCGACAGTCGGCGCATAGCAGGAATTCAGATACAGTAACTCCCCCGCGCGCCACATCATGGACTGACCGGAACGCACCACGTCCGCGAAATCCTCGCGGCGTAAATCATCCGCGGTGGTATCACGCGGCAAGGCCATCTTGTGGACCAGCTCGCGGGCCCAAAACACCGACTGCGCCCGCGAATGAATCATGCCGATCGGTGGTGATTGAGCAATCGCACGGTGGAACAGGCCCTCGGCGCGCGGAACAGCCATCAACGTCAGGACCGCCGCGCCGCCGGCGGATTCCCCCATGAGCGTGACGTTGTCTGGGTCCCCGCCGAAGGCCGCGATATTGTCCCGCACCCACTCCAGCGCCAAGACCTGATCCGCCACGGCCGGGTTAGCGCAGGCCTCCCCGCCAAGACTGCGGACGTCGAGGTAACCCAAGGCGCCCAAGCGGAAGTTCACCGACACATAGACCACACCCATCTGCGCCGCGAACTCGAAACCGCGCAGCATCAACATGTGGGAGGAGCCCACGATGAAGCTGCCGCCGTGCAGATACACCACGACGGGCAGCTTCTCCCCTTCCTGAGAACCCGACGGCGCATCGGGCCCACCCGCATGGTGCGGGCGGACGACATCGAGGGTCAAGCAGTCCTCTGCGCCTTCAATGCGGTCGGTCCAGGAATAGACCGGCTGCGGGGCAACGTGGCCAAACTCGCGGCAATCCCGGATCCCTTCCCAGGCCGGCGCAGGGCGCGGTTCCATGAAACGGTTCGCGCCCGATGTATCCGCGCCGAAGGGAATCCCGCGCCACGATCGCACGGGCGCGCTCAGTGGACGGTCCGTACGCAATTCCTCTTCGATGCAGCCGCGTACCCAGCCGCCGCTGGTGAGGACCGTGAGATCGTCGGCAAGCGCGGTGCGTGCTGCCTCGTGGGCGGCGCGGGCACGGGCGTGGAGGGAATCTGCAAGCAAGCGCGCCGCGGCCGCGCTGACCTCACGCGGAGGGGAAGGCTCAAACTCGCTCATGTCTCATACCCTAGTGTGCTAGCTTGCCGACGCGCTCAATAAAGCTTTTTCGATACGGTGGTAAACATACAGTTCAGATTCACAATCAGCATTAGCAAAGAATTAAGGTGAGACAATGCTCGACAAGGTCTTTGACAAAAAGAACAAAACTGTTAGCCGCCGGGATTCATCTAAAGAAGGGGCCAGCGCTTCCGAGACGGTAGGCACCTTGGAGGTTGATGAGTCCAACCGCATTACCCAAGGTTTCTTAGGAGCCATCGACAAGATCGTCTCAGTACAGTCTTCCGTCATCATCAGCTACGTCGAAGGTCTAAAGAAGCGCAACTCCGACGCCAGCCTGGCTCAGCTCCAAGCGCTCATTGACAAGCACTTCATGAACATCATCACCGGCACGGGTGCCGCCGCCGGTGCCTCCGCTGCTATCCCCGGTATCGGCCTCGTTACCGGCGCGGCCACCGTTGGCGCTGAATCCCTGGTCTTCCTCGAAGCAGCCGCGTGGTACATCCTCGCCTCGGCGCACCTGCGCGGTGACGACATCCGGGATAAGGAGCGCCGCCGCGCACTCGTGTTGGTGGTGCTCACCGGCTCCCAGGGCAGCGCCTTGGTCGATACCTTTGTGGGCGATGTGACCTCGCTGTCCGGTGTCACCTCCGCGGCTACTCTCTCGCGCTTTTCCGGCCCTACCCTCAGCGGCCTCAACGGCCGTCTGACCAAGCTGTTTATGAAGCAGGCCACCAAGAAGCTGAAGTGGGCGTGGGTGTCTAAGCTGCTGCCGATGGGTGTAGGCGCGGTGTTGGGAACAACCGCCAACCGCAAATTGGGCCGCCAAGTAATTGACCATGCCAACACCCAACTCTCCCCCCTGCAGGGGGAGTAAAGGCCGCGAAACGCGCCCAGGATAGTGGCCAAACTTACAGGGCCCGTATCATAAAGGAAGACACTTTTCGGGGTGCCTTTCGCACCCGTGGATTGGCCTACTAGAGTCGAATAAAGACAAACTTAGAAGCACAGAAAGAGGCGAGCATCTGCCGTGAGCAACTCGAGCATCTATGGCCCGAATGCGTGGCTGATTGACGAACAGTTTCAACAGTACTCAAAGGACCCGGACTCCGTAGACAAGGAGTGGCGCGAGTACTTTGAGGCCAACGGGGCACCGAAGTCGGCCGCACAGTCCAAGGCTGCGGACGCTCCGGCCACCACCCCCGCACAAAAGAAGGGCGCGGCACAGGCTGCAGAGAAGTCCCCTGCCGCACCGGGTGCCAAGGCACCGAGCGACTCTAAGGCTTCTGCCGCGGCCGCTAAGTCCGCAAAGAAGGCGGAGAAGAAGTCCGAGTCCCCGCTGGATCGCATCAAGGATGCACCGGAGCCGGGCTCCCGCGTGCTCAAGGGCATGTTCAAGGCAATCGCCAAGAACATGGACGAGTCCCTGGAGATCCCCACCGCCACCACCGTGCGCGACATCCCGGTCAAGCTCATGTGGGAAAACCGTGCGATGATCAACGATCACCTCAAGCGCACCCGCGGCGGCAAGATCTCCTTCACCCACATCCTGGGCTACGCCATGGTCAAGGCGGTTCAGATCCACCCGGACATGAACGTGCGCTACGAAATCAAGGACGGCAAGCCCACCGTGGTCCAGCCGGAGCACGTCAACCTGGGCCTGGCCATCGACCTCTCGCAGAAGGATGGTTCCCGCGCCCTCGTCGTGGCTGCCATCAAGGAGGCAGAGAACAAGACCTTCTCCGAGTTCATCGATGCCTACCAGGACATCGTTGACCGCTCCCGCAAGAACAAGCTGACGATGGATGACTTCTCCGGCGTCACCATCAACCTGACCAACCCGGGCGGCATTGGCACCCGTCACTCCATCGCCCGCCTGACCAAGGGTTCCGGCGCCATCATCGGTGTCGGCTCCATGGACTACCCGGCTGAATTCGCCGGCACCTCCGCAGACCGTCTGGCAGACCTGGGCGTCGGACGCCTGGTTACCCTCACCTCCACCTACGATCACCGCGTTATCCAGGGCGCTGAGTCTGGTGAGTTCCTGCGCACCATCGGCCAGCTCATTCTGGACGACGCCTTCTGGGACGAGCTCTTCGAGTCCATGGGCGTTCCCTACCAGCCCTTCCGCTGGGCTGCCGACGTCCCCAACACGGGCGTCGACAAGAACACGCGCGTCATGCAGTACATCGAGGCCTACCGCTCCCGCGGCCACCTGCTGGCTGACATCAACCCGCTGGGCTGGAAGCAGCCGGGCCTGCCTTGGCCGGATCACCGCGACCTCGACCTGGCTACCCACGGCCTGACCATCTGGGATCTGGACCGCACCTTCAACGTCGGCGGTTTCGGTGGCAAGGAAACCATGACGCTGCGTGAGGTGGTTACCCGCCTGCGCTCCGCCTACACCCTCAAGGTTGGCTCCGAGTACGCCCACATCCTCGACCGCGATGAGCGCGGCTGGCTGCAGGAGCAGATTGAGGCCGGCATGCCGAAACCGACCAACTCTGAGCAGAAGTACATCCTGCAGAAGGTCAACGCGGCTGAAGCCTTCGAGAACTTCCTGCAGACCAAGTACGTGGGCCAGAAGCGCTTCTCCTTGGAGGGCGCTGAGTCCCTCATCGCCCTGCTGGACTCCATCGTGGACACCGCCGCTGGCCAGGACCTCGACGAGGTCGTCATCGGTATGCCGCACCGCGGCCGCCTCAACGTGCTCTTCAACATTGTGGGCAAGCCGCTGGCAGATATCTTCGGTGAGTTCGACGGCAACTACAAGGGCGGCCAGCTCGGCGGCTCGGGTGACGTGAAGTACCACTTGGGCGCTGAGGGCGAGCACCTGCAGATGTTTGGTGACGGCGAAATCAAGGTCACTCTGGCCGCTAACCCGTCTCACCTCGAGGCCGTTGACCCGGTCATGGAAGGTATCGCACGCGCCAAGCAAGACATCCTGGACAAGGGCGCAGAGGGCCACACCGTCGTGCCGATCATGCTCCACGGCGATGCTTCCTTCACCGGCCTGGGCGTGGTCCAGGAAACCATCAACCTGTCCAAGCTGCGCGGCTACACCACCGGCGGTACCGTCCACGTGGTTGTCAACAACCAGGTTGGCTTCACCACCACCCCGGACTCCGGCCGTTCCACGCACTACGCCACCGACCTGGCCAAGGGCTTCGACTGCCCGGTCTTCCACGTCAACGGCGACAACCCCGAGGCAGTTGTCTGGGTGGGCAAGCTGGCCACCGAGTACCGCCGCCGCTTCGGCAAGGACGTCTTCATTGACCTCGTCTGCTACCGCCTGCGCGGCCACAACGAGGCTGATGACCCGTCGATGACCCAGCCGCTGCTCTACGACATCATCGATGACCACAAGTCCGTCCGTGAGCGCTACACCGAGGAGCTCATCGGCCGCGGCGACCTCTCCGATGAAGAGGCAGAGGCAGCTGCACGCGACTTCCACGACCAGATGGAATCCGTCTTCACCGAGCACAAGAAGGCGCAAGAGGCTGGCCCGAAGGAGCAGACCGGTATTACCTCCTCCCAGGAGCTGACCCGCGGTCTGGATACCTCCATCACTGCCGAGGAACTCGCCGAGATCGGCGATGCCTACGGCACCCCGCCGGAGGACTTCGAGTACCACAAGCGTGTTCGCAAGGTTGCCAAGGACCGCCAGAAGACCTCCCGCGAAGGCGGCATCGACTGGGGTTGGGGCGAGCTCATCGCCTTTGGCTCCCTGGCCAACTCCGGCAAGGTCGTGCGCCTGGCCGGTGAGGATTCCCGCCGCGGTACCTTCACCCAGCGCCATGCAGTGGCCTTCGACCCGCACACGGGTAAGGAATACAACCCGGTTGCACACCTGGCTGAGGCCAAGGGCAATGGCGGTAAGTTCATGGTCTACAACTCCGCGCTAACCGAGTACGCCGGCATGGGCTTCGAGTACGGCTACACCGTGGGTAACCCGGATGCTGTGGTGGCCTGGGAGGCACAGTTCGGTGACTTCGCCAACGGTGCTCAGACCATCATCGATGAGTACATCTCTTCCGGTGAGGCCAAGTGGGGCCAGCTGTCCAGCCTGATCCTGCTGCTGCCCCACGGCTATGAGGGCCAGGGCCCGGACCACTCCTCCGCCCGCATCGAGCGCTACCTCCAGCTGTGTGCTGAGGGCTCCATGACCGTGGCTCAGCCGTCGACCCCGGCTAACCACTTCCACCTGCTGCGCCGCCAGGCACTTGGTGAGATGAAGCGTCCGCTCGTGGTCTTCACCCCGAAGTCCATGCTGCGCAACAAGGCCGCGACCTCCTCCGTCGAGGACTTCACTGAGATCAAGAAGTTCCAGTCCGTCATCAATGACCCGAACTTCGTTGACATCAACGGCAAGAAGGTCGGCGATACCGACAAGGTCAAGACCATCATGTTGGTCTCCGGCAAGCTCTACTGGGAGCTGGCCAAGAAGAAGGAGGCCGACGGCCGCGACGATATCGCTATCGTCCGCGTGGAGATGCTCCACCCGATTCCGTTCAACCGTCTGCGTGAGGCTTTCGAGGCTTACCCGAATGCAACGCAGATTCGCTTCGTGCAGGACGAGCCGGCGAACCAGGGCCCGTGGCCGTTCTACAACGAGCACCTGCGTGAGCTCATCCCGGATATGCCGGAGATGGTCCGCGTTTCCCGCCGCTCGCAGTCCTCGACTGCTACCGGTAACGCGAAGGTTCACCAGATTGAGCAGAAGAACCTGCTGGAGGAAGCCTTCGACATCTAAAGGTGCTTATGACCTGAAGCGCTGACACACAGCACAGCGCCGAGCAAGGCCCCGGCCACCACGAGCTCACAACGAGCGTGGTGGCCGGGGCTTTTTCTTGACCGCAGGGAACCCAACAGCTGTGCCGCACACGCCTACGTCTCCCCCGCCCACCCTTCGCGCTCACAGGGGGACATCAATCAGCGACCACTAGCGCTCCCGGTGAGCGCGAAGGGTGACGCACACAAGAGTCCTAAGGCCCCGGCGGTTCTCAGCGTTTCGGCCGACAGGACAGCGGGCCCTCAATCTTGCTCAGTTCCGGTCGAGGGGCGCAACACCACGAAAGCTGACAAACCTTGCTCAATGCCAGCATCGAACTTCGAAGGCGTATCTGGACCTCGCAGTGCGATTGCGCAAGAAGAAACGCCCGAGCTTTTGCTCGGGCGTTTGCTCGTGGTTCACTCAACCACTGCCTTGGGGGCTGGCCAAGCCCCCTAAGGAAACCTAGGTCTTAGGAATCCTTGCGGCGGCTAGGACGCAGAATCAACGCTGCACCAGCGATGAGCGCCAAAGCCACACCAACAAGGCCTAGGACGTTGGCACCGGTGTTGGCGAGCTTGCCAGACGAGGTGCTCTTAGCAGAGGCCGGAGTGCTCGAGGTCGTACCAGGCTGGCTGGCCTGGTTCGGCTGAGCATTCTGGTTCTGCGTTGGCGTCGGCTGTGCTTCCGTGTTCGACACCTTCGGCTGCTGCGGCTGCTGCGGTTTCACCGGCTCAACCGGCTTGACCGGCTTCGTCGGCAACTCCGGAATGTGCGGAGGCTTGAAGAAGTGGGCCAGTGCCGGCGGGATAATCACCAGCGGGATGAGCGGCCACAGGCCGCTAAGGTCCGGAATGCTCGAAGTAGAAAAACCAGGCTTTTCAGGTTCTTCGGTCGGGGTTTCCGACGGTTCTTCGGTCGGGGTTTCCGACGGTTCTTCGGTCGGGGTTTCCGTCGGATCCTCCGTCGGATCCTCGGTTGGGTCTTCCGTTGGCTCTACCGTCGGGTCCTCGGTGGGATCAACTGTCGGGTCCTCGGTGGGATCAACTGTCGGATCCTCGGTCGGGTTTTCCGTCGGGTCCTCGGTCGGGTTTTCCGTTGGGTCCTCGGTCGGGTCCTCGGTGGGATCAACTGTCGGGTCCTCGGTCGGGTTTTCCGTTGGGTCCTCGGTCGGGTCCTCGGTGGGATCAACTGTCGGGTCCTCGGTCGGGTTTTCCGTTGGGTCCTCGGTCGGGTCCTCGGTTGGCTCTACCGTCGGGTCCTCGGTGGGATCAACTGTCGGATCCTCGGTTGGGTCTTCCGTTGGGTCCTCGGTCGGGTCCTCGGTTGGCTCTACCGTCGGATCGTCGGTGGGAGCAACTGCCGGGTCGTCCGTTGGCACTTCGCACTTGCACTTGGAACCCACACGAATCTTGCGCGGGGTCGGCTCCTTAATGACTTCCTCAGACGTCTCCGGATCGCCTTCCGGCTCGCCGTCCTTGAGCTTCCAGGTCTTGGTTACTTCCTTCTCACCAAATTCGCCTGCCTGGTCCTCAACAACCTTGCCAACTTCCAGGTTCGGGTCATACTCAATGATGGTGTCGAACGGAGTGCTCTCCTTGTGCTTATCCGTCAGCTCAGTCTCGTGGTGGGTCGCAGGACCAACCTCGATGATGTGTGTGGTCGGATCACTGATCTTCTCAGTGGACTCATCCTTCGTCGCCTCACCGTTCTCGGCATTCACCTTGACGGTGTGCTTAACCTCGCCTTGCTTGCCTTGCTGGACGACCTTGGTCTCGCCAGGCTTCAGTGCAGGGTTAACGCGGACCTCAACCTCGAACGGAGTGTGCTCATTCCATTCAATGACCGTGGATGCAGGTTTACCCTTGGTGCCTATCCTGACGATCTTCTTGACTGGATCGCTAACACGCTCAGTGGTGGTCTCCGTACCAGTAACCTTCGAATTCTCGATGGTCTTCGTCGTGATGACCTTGTCCTTGCCCAGCTTGCCCTCTTGGACAGTCTCCTGGGTACCGGCTTCCATCGTGTCATCGAAGATGAACTCGGTCTCGAACGGCACATCGACCTCGTACTCGGAGGTCTCAGAGCCCTCGGTCTTGGTGCCAACACGGATCACCGCGTTGCTCGGCTCCTTGGTGCGCTCAGTGGTCACAGTCGGCTCGCCATCCGGCTTGCCGTCCTTGATCTTCTGAGTGGAGGTGACGGTCTCGCTACCGAGCTCGCCTTGCTTGTCGACGACCTGCTCACCCTCTGCGAGGGTGTCATCGAAGACAATCTCGGTCTCAAACGGAACCGGCTTCTCAACCTTAGTCACCACAGAGGTGTCCTTGGGCGCTGGGCCATATTCGATGATCTCGTTGACAGGAGCCTTGGTCTGCTTCTCCTCCGGGGTCACCGTTGCCTGGTCGCCCTTCGCGGTGAAGTCCGCGGTGTAGGTCTTCTCACCCGGCACACCCTTCTGAACAACCTTGATCTCACCCGACTTCAACTCCGGGTTCGGACGGGTCTCAACATCGAATGGAACCTGAGCGGTCCACGTAACCTTCTCAGAGGCCTCAGACGGCTTAGTGCCAACGGTGATGACTTCGTCGACAGGCTGCTTGGTGATCTCTTCGGTGATCTTGGGATCGCCCGGCTTGGAGTTGACGATGTCACGCTTGATCGTCACCGTCTTTTCACCCGGCTCACCCTTGGTAGTCACCTTTGACTCGCCAGCAGGCATGTTCGGGTCATACTTCACTACAACCTTGTACGGGGCCTCAGCCTTGTAGGTCTCGGTGTTCTCACCGGTGGTCTTGGTACCGACGCGGATGATCTGCTCGGTCGGCTCCTTGGTGCGCTCCGTGGTAACGGTTGGGTCGCCAGAGGGCTTGCCGTCGACAAGCTTCTGCGTGGAGGTCTCAACCTCAGTGCCGAGCTCGCCCTTCTGATCGACGACCTGCTTGCCTTCTTCCAGGGTGTCATCGAAGACAACCTTGGTCTCAAACGGAATCGGCTTCTCGGTCTTGGTCACCAGCTCGCTCGGGGCCAGACCCGGGCCATACTCAATGATGCGCTTGACCGGTTCCTTGGTGGTCTCTTCCTCAGCTACCTCGGCCTTGTCGCCCTTAGCGATGAACTTAGCGGTGTAGGTCTTCTCGCCGTCCGCGCCTTCCTGGACAACACGGGTTTCACCAGGCTTCAGGTCCGGGTTCTCGCGAACCTCAGTCGGGAAAGGAATCGGGACCGTCCAGGTCACGTCCTTGGCGCTCTCGGCAGGCTTGGTGCCGACGACAACGACCTCATTAACCGGCGCCTTGGTGCGCTCCCAGCTACCGTCCTTGTTCTGCTTCTCCGAGCCCGCCTTGCCTTCGGTTTCAACCTTGTACTCGCCGGCAGGGATGGAGTCGTCGTACTTGTACTCAACGTCGAACGGAACTTCGCGCGTCGGAACGTCAACAACGTTCACAACACCGTAAGCGGTATCCGTGGAGCCATCCTCGTAGGTCACAGTAACCGGAATCTTGACTTGGTCACCTGGCTTGGCATCCTTAGGTGCGGTTGCGGTGATCTGTCCATTGTCATCAATGCTGACGGTCCACCCAGCCGGAACCTTGCCCAACTTGTAAGGGTTGTCCTTTGCAACGTTGACGTTGTCCGGCTTCTCCAGGGCAACCGGAAGCGTTGCCGTCTCGCCGGGGTACACCGTCTCAACCGGGTAAGACGGTTCCGCCTCCCAGGTATTAGTCAGCTTCACTACGGTGGTAACGGGCACCTTTGGCGTGGAGCCGTCCGGGGTTTCAACCGTGACGGTGATGGTCTTCTGCTCACCCGGCTTGGAATCTGCCGGCGGAGTGGAGGTCACGACACCAGTTTTCGGGTCGATCGTGTACTTCCAACCGTCAACATCCTGCGCGGTGATCGGCGAACCATCATCGTTCTTGCCAAAGGAGAACTTCGATCCCTTCGGGGCATCCTCAACATGGTGCTCGACAGACTGGTTCGGGCCCGTGACCTGTACGTCGTAGGTAGGCGCGATGTCGCTCTTTAAAACGACGACACTACCCTTCACATGCTGCGGCTTGTCGGTGTTGTCGTAGTAGGCAAGAACCGGAACGTCCAGGATGTATCCTTCGGGCGCTGTCCGTGGGATGGTGGTGGTGATTTCACCAGTGTTCTCATCGATCTTGACGGTCCACGTACCGCTGTCATCCGTGACGGTGTACTCGGTCTTGCCGCCTTCAAACGTGTAGCGCTTCGGGGCTTCATCGTTCGTGTTACCGCTCAAACCACGCTCCGGGAGCTTCGGCTTGAGGCTCACCTTTGCGGTCGGCTTGTTGGTCACCGTGTCATAGTCGGGGATCTTGATGTCCACGATGGCTTGGAACTGCGTCTCAATCTCATCGGTGGTCTGATCCGGGTAGCTGGCCTTGATCTTTGGGGTGATGATGCTGCCCGGCGGGACGGTTTCGTCCGCCTTCGCGGTAACCCTACCGGTCTCATCGACGGTAACGGTCCAGCCATCCGGAACGGAATCCGGGTCAACCTCAAACTTCGCGGGGTGAACCGGGCCATGGCCCTTCATGATGGACTTGGTACCAACCTGAGCCGTAATGTTCTGGCCCACCTTGCCCTTCGAAATACCTGGGCGCACTAGGTCGGTGACCTGGGTGTGGTTCGGTTCAACGACTACGAGCAACTCAAGCTCATCGGTGGAGCCGTTCGAGTACTCCACAATAACCTTCGGACGAGCGAAGGTGCCTGGCTTTGGCTCCTCTGGAGCGGTGACGGTGACGTTGTAGTCCTCGTCCATCTCGACGGTCCAGCCGTCGAAAATGTACTTTTCGTCCAGCTTGACCTTGGCTTCGAAGCCCTTTTCGCCCTTCTTCTTCGCTAGGTCCCTGATCAGGTCCGGGGTCTGGGTGAAGGTAACCTTCTGCGGCTCAGTAGCCAGCGGCCCGGTAGCGCTATCGACGCCGGAGATGATTGAGGCGTCGGTCTTGTCGTACTTCGGGGAGTGGTACTCGGTGTCGTCCAGGGAGAACGCCTTCGAGTCGATGACGTTCGCCTTGTTGTAGCGCGTCAGCGAGTTGGAGCTTTCGAAGGCCTGACCACCTCCGAAATTGTTATTCTCGACAGCAGCTTGAAGCTGATCGACGGTACGCGGCTTCGCCAGAACGGAGAAGTTCACGTTCTTGTCAGTTGCCAGGTCGGTACCGCGGTACTCAGGCCACGTGAAGTAAATGTCACCGTTGTCGTCGATGCGGAGGTTCTGCTCGCCGCCGGAGGCTGCAGGGTCCGTGGTTCCAATGAACGTACCGTTGCCGTCGTAGGCCTCCACAAGCATGCGCGACATTGAATCGTCCGTGCCGCCATTAGCAACAGCCGGAACGTTGATGTGGCCGACCTTGGTCTCTTCCCCTGGAACAATGACGTGCTTTTCAAAGCTCTCCCACGACACCGTAATGGGGTTACATTCGATGTTCTCGCTCGGCCACGGGTTGACGGTAGCGGTAAATTGAGTATTGGTCCCCTCAGTGGCCCGAAGGCTCTGTGTAGTAGGGTCCTTTGTATAGTTGCCCTTCCACGCGTAGCGCACCGGGTCATCTTTACCGGCTTCTGCGAACTGCTTGACCTCGTCTTCAGTCAGGTCGGCGTAAAGATTCAGGTTTCTCTGATTACGCGAAGCCGTAATCGCGATGCTTTCATCGGCCTTCGCAGTGACTGGGAGCGGCGGACTGACAGGAAAATCCTTACCGGCATCTATGGAGGCAACCGAGCCTGCGTTCAGGACGCCTCCCATCAATCCAGAATTAGAAAAACTCCAGTCCGCGAACGTGCGGTCCTGTGAATTGTCGAAGGCGAGGCTCAGCCCCCACGTGGTCTTGGAGGGGCTTGTCGAACTCGGTTCCAGATTCTGCCAGCTAAAACCCGCCTGGCTGCCGCTTGGGGAATTCTCATTGACCACACACGAACCGGCCGGTAGATCCGAGGCCTTCTGCTTGTCCTTCTCCACTGCGCCGGCTTTGTCACGGACGCCGCCGGTCAGTGTTGCGGCTGCAGCCTCGGGGGACACAGTATTAAAAGACGTGACGCTTAGCCCACTGAGCGCGAGAGTAATAGCGGAGAGAGCGGCCACTCCCCTGCGAGGAGAACGACGACGCGACGAGCTACTGCTTTGTGCATTCATTCCAATAGACCTTTCCAATGCAAAACTCTGCCTCGCCCCCCGCGGGAAAGCGTTGGTCTTAGGGCTTGCCAAGCGCTCTCCCCTCAAATACTCGAGAGAACAGACAGGAAATAGACAGGTTATCGCTAAAAATAATACCTACCAAAGAGGAGAAAAGCAAGGAAAAATACCTACTTACCAGCCATTTATTGACGACAGTTCACAGCATTTTAAAAGCTGAAAATTCGCTGAATCGTCCACCCTATGAGACGGGACTAGGTTTCTGCATGTAGGGCACGGGGAGACGTCGCCAAGCACAGCGTGCCCACCGTCATGCGAAGCACACGATCAAGCGGTAGGCACAACCCTTAGGATTTTTCGTGGACCAAATCCGAGCCGCCGGAGGAATTGGAGTCGCCCTCCTCATTGAGGTTCTGCGAGAGGTTGGCCTCCATCCAGGCGCGCACGGCGCCCTCGAAATCCTCAGACTCCTCCACCTCCTCAACGACCTCATCGAGGTCCTGTGTCGTCAGGAATTTGGTAAAGGACGCGATCTCTAGTTTCTCATCGCGGTTGAAAAGCCCGTCCTGGTAGACCACGACGTAGTTTTGCGGCAGTTCCGGCTTGGAGTTTGGGCAGCCCTCAGCGCCGGCGGGCTCGACCACGGACATCTCCGGAGGCATCGACGCCATGAGCGCAACGTGGGTGCGCTCCAGGAAATCCACGTCCTTCGTCCCCTCATCCTTGGCGGCCACATAGTCCTTTGAAATCTCGCGGGCCTCCACCGGGTTGTAGACGTTTAAAAATTCGCCCGTACAGCCAACGAAGAAGTTTCCGTTCGTGCTTACCCCACTGACGTGTTCACCGCCGCGCCGGACCATCATTGGCTCCTGGGAAACGGTGGCCGCACGCCCCTCATCGCGGAGGGTCTGGCGGTAGATTTCCGCCAAAACACGCTGTTTATGGGATGTCGGGTCAATCATGATGGTGATAGGCGCCGATGCAACAGGCTTGGGGTCTGGCTTGGGCTCATATCCCGAGCAGGCGCTGAGCGACGCCCCCACAACCCCCACCAATGCCACCCCAGCAACGCGGGAGAAGGTTCGGGAACGTGAGGTATGGCGGGGCATCAAAATAAGGCGCATTCTTTCTCTTAAACCAGACATGGAGCAGGACATAAACCACAACATGTCACTACTGTGCAGCTGCAGCGCTTCAGGCGCAGCATCTGGCTGAATTTTACACATCCCATTGCCCTGACGCGGTGTGGCTCTCCTCAGCAACGGGTGACTAGACTGGTGCGGGTTATGACTAGCGCTATTACTGAATCTTCCGTTCGCGACGCGCTCACCCGCGTCGATGACCCAGAAATCGGTCGCCCCATCACTGAGCTCGGCATGGTGAAGTCCGTGACCGTCACCGGCTCGGACGTGGATATCGAGCTCTATCTCACCATCGCGGGCTGCCCGATGAAGAGCACCATCGAGTCCAATACCCGCGCAGCCGTTTCCGAACTAGACGGGGTCGGAGAGATCACCATCTCCATGACACCGATGAGCGATGAGCAGCGCAAGGAGCTCAAGCAGAAGCTGCGCGGTGGACAGGCCGAGCCGGAGATCCCCTTTGCCAAGCCTGAGTCCACCACCCGCGTCTTCGCGGTGGCCTCCGGCAAGGGCGGCGTGGGTAAGTCCTCCGTCACGGTGAACTTGGCGGCTGCCTTGGTAAACAAGGGCCTCAAGGTGGGCATCGTGGACGCCGATATCTATGGCCACTCCGTGCCCAGCCTGCTGGGTTCCACGGCGGGCCCCACGGTGCTTGACGACGAAATGCTGCTTCCCCCCGTCTCCCACGGCATCAAGCACATTTCCATTGGCCAGTTCGTGGAGGGTAACGCGCCCGTCGTCTGGCGCGGGCCCATGCTGCACCGAGCCCTCCAGCAGTTCCTCGCGGACGTCTTCTGGGGTGACTTGGATGTGCTCCTGCTGGACCTGCCGCCGGGTACTGGTGACGTGGCCCTGTCGGTGGCCCAGCTCATCCCCAACGCCGAGCTGCTGATTGTGACCACCCCGCAGGCGGCCGCGGCCGAGGTTGCCGAGCGCGCAGGTTCCATCTCGCAGCAAACGCGCCAGCGCGTGGCCGGCGTGATTGAGAACATGGGCGCGATGGTCATGCCGGACGGCTCCACCATGGACATCTTCGGCTCCGGCGGCGGCACGGTGGTATCCGAGCGCCTCAGCGTGCTGCTGGGCCACGAGGTTCCCCTGCTGGCCAGCATCCCGCTCGATCCGAGCCTGCGCGCCGCCGGCGACGCCGGAACCCCCATCGTTGTCTCCGCGCCCGACTCCCCCGCTACAAAGGCCATCACCAAGGTGGCGGATTCCATTGCCGTGCGCTCCGATTCCCTCGTGGGCAAGAAGCTCGGCTTGGGCGTGACCCGCAAGAACTAATCGGTTCTTAGGTGACATCCTCCCAGGAGGAGCTGCCCTCGCCGGTGGGTGTAGTCCCGCCGCGCGGGGACTGCTGCGCACCCAGGTCCGGGTAGACCTGCGAATAATCAAAGGTCGGCCGGCCAGTATTGTCTTGCGGCGCTGGCTGCGCCGGAGCCTGCCTCGCGGGCTGGTTGTTCATGTCCGCATCATGCTCATACGGGCTGGTGCTCTTCTTGATGTCCTCAGCCATCTTTTTCGGGTTGAAATCGTCCCAGGCGGAATCGTCGCCGTCGAAAAGCGCCTTGGTGATAACCCCGCGCGGCCCCATGCGCGTCCACTCCGCCGCCTGGCTCAGAGGTACGCGAAGGTCATCGAACTCCGCGCCGAGACCGCTCATCTCACCGTTGAGCTCCGCCTTAGCGTTGGCAATTGCTTTGCGCGCGGCGTAGATAGCCGCACGGACATCCATGATCACACCGGGCAGGCGCTCGGGGCCGATGATCACCAGACCCAGCAGCACAATGACAAGGATCTCTACCCAACCAATTGAGGAAAACACGAAACTATCTTAACTACTTCGCTAATGGTGACAGGGCGACGGGCACGCGGAAGGCTTCGGGGCTTATAAGTCAGCCCCGCTGGTTATGCCGGATGGCGCGCACAACCATCTCCACCTTGTCAAGGAAGTCTTGGCGAGGCCGATGGGCGGGCATCTCCGCGTCCGGCCCAGGCCCAGCGCCCTGATTAGCAATACCCGCAAGTTTAGCCATGAGGGAATCCGGCGCCTTGACGTGGGAATCCACGCTGCATTCCCGAATCCATTCGGCGGCATTGCGCTGGTGGTGAATGTCCGCTCGGCACTCCGCGCAGTGCACGAGATGAACACGCACGCGGTGGGCATACTTGGCCGGCATTTCACCATCGACAAAGGCGACGACCGCCTCGGGCCCCAAGTGGCCGATCGTATCCGCGCGCTGCGCGCGTGACTTGGCTTTATCGCGGACTTTGGCTTGGGCCTCAGTAAAGAATCCGGACAAGCCTAGGGAGTGGCCATGATCCTGATCCCCCGAGGACTTCTTATGCCCTGATTCCTTCACCACAACGTCACCTCCACTCAGCGCGTACTCTCAACCTTCACTTAGCTGCGAGTTTCGCAGTCCTAAGGCTAAACGCTGCCCAGTCTAGCGCGTGCGCAGCAGGCTGCGGGTGTCCGCGTTGGTCTGCGCTTCCTTTTCCAATGCGGCGCGCAACTGGGAGCGGCCGCGGTGGATTCGAGAGCGCACGGTACCCATCTTCACACCGAGAGTTTCGGCGATTTCGTCGTAGCTCATGCCAACGACATCACAGAGCACCACCGCAACACGAAAATCAGGCGCAAGGTTATCCAGTGCCGATTGCAACGCCGGGTCGAGGTTAGCCACCGAGTAGGCCTGCTCCGGGGTCATGTCAGTGCCGGGGACACGCTCATAATCCTCCGGCAAGGCCTCCATGCGAATTTTGGAGCGGTGGCGGACCATGTCCAAGAAGAGGTTCGTGGTAATGCGGTGCAGCCAGCCCTCAAAGGTTCCGGCCTGGTATTTATTCAAGGAGCGGAAGACACGCATGAAAGTCTCCTGCGTAAGATCCTCAGCGTCATGCTGGTTACCGGAGAGGCGGTAGGCCAAACGGTAGACACCATCAGCATGTTCGGCAACGAGTTCACCCCAAGAGGGCATATCACCCTGACCAGCGTCGAACGCTGCGGTTCCGGTCAGCTTTTGGGCTTCTGCGTTTTCGGAAGAGCTGACGGTGGAAGAAGAATCACGAGTGCTTTGAGCGGGCTCAACACTGCGCTGCTGTGTGGTCATGAGGATCATCATTCTATAGTGCGGGCCGAAACTCCAGCCAGCGCACTGTGAGCAGCCTGTGAATCCGTCACTCCTCTTACATGCGCTTCTTGTGCCACACGGAGAGGACAATCGCGGGCGATTCTCGGCGCGCAGCTGCAGCGAGTTCACTATGGTTTTCTATTGTGACTACTACGGCTTATGACGCAATGCGAACCTATATCGAATCCACCAGCGAGAGCTCTGAGGTGCTCGCCGCCGCCCGCGCCCACGCGGAGGAGTACGGACTGCCTTCGCCGGATGAGGCCACCGGCCAGCTGCTCAGCACGCTCGCCGCGGTTTCTTCCGGTACCGCCTCCCGCCCCCAAGCGGTGGCGATTACCCCCGCTGCCTCTGTCGTGGGCCTTTACCTGTTGGCGGGGATGCCGGACAACGGTATCTTGACCTGCATTGACCCAGAGGCCGAGCACCAGGCCAGCGCCAAGCGGGCGTTCCGCGATGCTGGCTACTCCCCTAGCCGCGGGCGCTTCCTTCCTTCCCGCCCCCTCGACATCATGGGCCGCTTGGCTAATGACACATACCAGGTGATTTACGCCGAGGTTCCCGCCCTCGACATGCCTGCGCTTCTCAAGGCAGCGTGGCCTCTGCTCCATCAGCACGGCACCTTGGTGTTGGCCAATGCGCTTCTCGACGGCACCGTGGCCGACCCCTCCCGCACCGACCGCGACACCGCCGCCGCCCGCGAGGCCGACGAGTTTGCTCGCTCCCTCGACGGCGCCGCCGTCACCCGCCTGCCCTATGGCGCGGGCCTGACGCTCATCACAAAGCTCTAGCCCACCAAGCACCACAAAAGCGGGCGCGACGGTGGCAATCACACCACCCGCACGCCCGCTTTAGGACAGAAATAACGCGACTTAGACCTTTACATTCTTGCCCACAACCACGACTCCGCCTTCAGAGACCTTGAAGCGCTCCTCATCGCGCTCGCGGTCCACACCGATGATGGCGCCGTCACTGACCACCACGTTCTTATCCAGGATGGCATGGCGGACTACCGCGCCACGACCGATGCGCACGCCGGGAAGGATGACGGAGCCTTCCACCGTCGCCCCATCCGCCACGTGTACGTCCGAAGCCAAGACGGAGTTGCGCACCGTACCACCGGAGACGATGCAGCCCGGAGCCACCATCGAGGACTGCGCAATACCGTTCTGCACAAACTTCGCCGGCGGGAAGTTGGAATCATCCGTGGAGTGGATAGGCCACGAACGGTTGTACAGGTTGAAGATTGGGTGCACCGAAATCATGTCCATGTGCGCCTCATAGAAGGAGTCGATGGTACCGACGTCGCGCCAGTAGCCATGGTCACGCTCCGTAGAGCCGGGAACTTCGTTAGCCATGAAGTCATAGACGTGCGCCTGATCGCGCTGCACGAAGTAAGGGATAATGTTGCCGCCCATATCGTGAGCGGAATCCTCATCCTTTTCGTCTTCCAGCAACGCGTCGATAAGCGCCTGCGTGGTGAAGACGTAGTTGCCCATGGAGGCATAGGTCATGTTCGGATCATCCGGGGTCGCCGGAGGATTGGCAGGCTTCTCGACGAACTCCGTGATCGTGCCCATCCCATCCGCCTGAATGCAGCCAAAGGCGGAAGCCTCCGAGCGCGGGACGCGGATACCCGCTACCGAGCAATCGAGACCGGTGGCGATGTGCTCTTCCACCATCTGGGCCGGGTCCATGCGGTAGACGTGGTCGGCGCCGAAGACGATGACATAGTCCGGCTTTTCGTCATAAATCAGGTTCAGCGACTGCAGGATGGCATCGGCGGAACCGTTGTACCAGCGCTTACCGCGACGCTGCTGAGCCGGAACGGAAGCGATGTACTGCGGGGTGGGTCCAGACAGGTTCCACGCTTGGGAAATGTGGCGGTCCAGAGAATGGGACTTGTACTGGGTCAGCACCGCGATCTTGAGGAATCCGGCGTTGACAAGATTGGACAGCACGAAATCGATCAGGCGATAGGAACCGCCGAACGGAACGGCGGGCTTAGCGCGGTCTTCCGTCAGAGGAAAAAGGCGCTTTCCCTCACCGCCGGCAAGGACAAGGGCAAGGACATTTGGAAGGCTTCTCACATCACCCAATCTATAGACGTTTTCTGGATCGCGCAGTCGAAGAGTGCTTGTTTTTACCCCCTTTTGATTGCCTCTCGCCTCCCCCGCGGGCCAACGCGTCACATGGCCTCTCAAGGTTTAGCGCGAGCTGTGGATAATCCGTATTCTGGCGATTATGAGAGCCGGAATTTTTTCTAAGGAGTATCCGCCGGAGATTTATGGCGGAGCGGGCGTCCACGTTGCAGAGCTCACGCGCTTCATGCGCGAGATCATCGATGTTTCAGTTCACTGCATGGGTTCTGAGCGCGACGAGAAGGATGTGTTTGTGCATGGCGTTGATCCCTCGTTGAAGGAGGCTAACGCCGCGCTGCAGACACTCTCCACAGGGCTGCGCATGGCCAACGCCGCCTCCGATATTGATGTGGCTCACTCCCACACCTGGTACACGGGACTGGGTGGGCACCTTGCCAGCCGCCTGTACGGCATCCCCCACGTGGTCACCGCACACTCGCTCGAACCCCACCGCCCGTGGAAGCGCGAACAGCTTGGTGGTGGCTATGAGATCTCCTCGTGGTCGGAAAAGAACGCCATGGAGTACGCTGACGCCGTCATCGCGGTGTCGGCCGGAATGAAAGACTCAATCTTGGATGCATACCCCCGCATCGACGCCGACAAGGTCCACGTGGTCCTCAACGGCATCGATACCCAGGTATGGCAACCGGGTGAGTCGGCGGTGCTGGATAAGTTGGGCGTCGACAAGCAGCGTCCCATCGCCGCCTTCGTGGGTCGGATCACCCGACAGAAGGGCGTGAAGCACCTGCTGAAAGCCGCCCAGAACTTTGACCAAGACATTCAGCTTGTGCTGTGTGCCGGCGCACCCGATACGCCGGAGATTGCGGCGGAGACCGAGGCCCTCGTGGAGGAGCTACGCGCCCAGCGTGACGGCGTGTTCTGGGTCAAGGACATGCTCTCGCGCGAGGAGATTAAGCAGGTCTACTCCGGCGCCGACGTGTTCGTCTGCCCCTCAATTTATGAGCCTTTGGGAATCGTCAACCTTGAGGCAATGGCTTGTGGCACCGCCGTGGTGGCGTCCAATGTGGGCGGCATCCCCGAGGTCGTTGTCGACGGCGAAACTGGTGTTTTGGTCAACTATGACGCAGATGACGACGCGACCTTTGAGGCCGATATTGCCGCCGCCGTGAACCGCGTTGCTGCCGATAAAGAGCTGGCACAACGCTTCGGTGCTGCGGGCCGCCAGCGCGCCATCGAGGACTTCTCGTGGGCCACCATCGCGCAGCAGACCGTGGACATTTACCGCTCGTTAATGTAGGAAGGACTGCCGTGACGCATAAAGAAACGCACCATCGCCCAGAACTTCACTTCGTTCCCGATAGCGGGATCCTCGACGCCCCCGCAGGAATCGTTCGGGACGGTCATACCTGGCACTTGTTCCACCAGTACCGCCCTGACGCTGGCCAGCCTGCGCGCTGGGGCCATTCCACCTCCGAGGAAACAGCCTTCGCGTGGCTGGACTGCGACGACGTCCTCGCCCCCGTCGGTGGCGAGCTGTCACTACGCGCAGGCTCAGTGGCGGAGGGCAAGGACGCCCTCAACCTTTATTTCACCTCGGTGACCTCGGTGGGCACCAGCGTGCGCTTGGCGCGGTATACCGACTACGCCGATGAATGCATCGTGTCTGATGACCCTTCTGCGCTCGATCCGGATGTCGTCCGCTTTGGGGAGGCCGTGGGCGCCCACACCAACTATGACCGCTTCCGCTCGCCTTCCGTGGTCCCGGATTGGGCCAAGGAAGACCGCGAAGAGGGACACGATGGCTGGCTGATGCTGGCGCTGACCGGTCATTCCGATGCCCCGATGCCGGTAATTCTGGACAGCCCCAATGGCGAATCTTGGACTCTTCTTGGGCCCTTGAGCTTCGACGGCGACCCTGGCTTTGAAGACGGCGAGGTCCCGGCTACCTCCCCCATCCCGCCGGTGGTGTCACCGCGCTTGGTGCGCCTTCGTGACGAGGTAGATAGGGAAATCTACGATGTCCTCTTCGTCACCTTAGAGCGCGAGGGCCGCGACGTTTCTGGCTACATCGTGGGCCGCCTCGACGGCACCGTGTTCACCGTGGCACGAGGTTTCCAGCGCGTGGACTATGGCCATGACTTCTCCCGGCCACGCAACACCAACACCACGACCGGAACGATTCCGCAGGAGCGCCGCTACGACCGCGCCGTCATCCTCGGCCTGCTCAATGGCAATGGCCGCGGTGATGACGCTACCAAGCACCCCACGTGGGAAGCTGAAGGCTGGGCTAATAGCTTGTCACTGCCACGTGCAGTCACGCTGCAGGGCGGTGTGCTCTATCAGACTCCAGCGGAGGGGCTGCCGGATGCTGTGAAGCTCTCGGACTACGCACGGTCTTGGACAGGTGTATTGGAGGTGCCGGCGGGCTCGAGCGTGACCGTCACGCTGAAGGATGGCTCCGGTGACGCCGCTGCGGTCATCCGCCACACGGGCGAAGAAATCAGTTTGGACCGCTCCATGTCGAAGGCTTTCGACAACTACTTCAGGGATTCCGCGCCAGCAGTGGCCAAGCTGGCCGAGGGCGATTCGGATACCCTCACCGTCATTCAGGACGGTGCCAGCGTTGAGGTGTTCGTAGACGGTGGATTGGTGGCTATGAGCTCCCGCGTCTACTTCGAGGGCGGTTGCTCCGCTATCGAGGTCAGCACCGAGGGCGAGGCTATTATTGAGCAGTCCTGGAACAGGAAGGGCACCAAGCTCTCTTAAGAGCATCGAACGACGATCATAGAAGGAGGCCCGGGGTAACCGGGCCTCCTTTTGTGTGCGGGCCCACTGTGTTGTGTGGCCACGTTGCGCCGCTGCGCTCGCGGTCATCATTTCTCGCGCATGCCTCATCAGTTCCACTCGCTCCCCTTCCGCCCTTCGCGCTCACCGGGAGCGGTCATGACGGCTGATTGAGGCTCTTGGTGAGCGCGAGGGGAGAATTCGATGGGTGGCTTCGAGGCAAGGGTTCAGCGAAATAGCCAGCGCGTCAGCGCAAGCTCCAGATCACAGTGAGCAAACAGGCCCAGGGGTGGTTGCATCACAGGCCGCCCCGCCCTTCGCGCTCACGGAGGAGCTAAAAACTTCCGACGGACCCACTGCCGGTGAGCGCGAAGGGTCGTTCCGGAGAGAAAAGGGACGTTCCGAAGAAAGAAGGGCCGTTCCCCGGGGCTGAAAAGCAAGGGCTGGCAATGAGAAGCCGAGCGCAAGCGATGAGTTAGGCCGAGCGCAAACGATCCAGACGGGCGTGGGCCGTCACAGTCAACGTCTGCGGCAAGGAGGCCATGCGCTCTGCCAGCTCTTCCGGACTAATGTGGCGCGCCGAGGGGCTCATCCCTACCTGCGCGGCGATGGACGCCTTGTCCAAGACGATGGGGAAAGAAATATCGACCGGATCCGCTGCCTGCTTAAGGAACCCTTCCGCCTGCGTGTAGAGGCGATCCACCTTGCCTTCTTCCACGCCGAGAATTCCCAGCGGCTCTCGCAGCTCATCCAGGTGACCGGACTGCGGGGTCAACACGATGACCTCCCCGCCGGGTGCGAGAACGCGCTGAAACTCCGCCGGATTGCGCGGCGCGAAGACCACCGAGATGGCATGGATTGAATCATCCTTCAAGGGCAGGCGCTCCCACACATCCGCAACCACGGCGCCGACGCGCTCGTGCGACTTTGCCAGATGCTTAGCCGCATGCGTAGAGATATCCAAGCCCACGCCGCGAGCGCCCTCGATCGAATCGAGCGTGTGCGCCAGGTAGTAACCCGTGCCAGCGCCTACCTCCAGGAGCGAGGGGGCGGTGTCCTCATTGAGGCCTGCTTGCTGAGCCGCGTCCTGACTCTCCAAAGAATCTTGCACCGCTCCAGTGACTGCCTCCACGAAGGGCGCGAAATGCCCCATCGCCAGGTAGGTTTCACGGGCGGTGACCATCGCGGCATCGTCACCTTGATGCTTCAGACCCGCACCAGCTGCCAACGTGACGTAGCCTTGCTTGGCCACGTCATAGGAATGGCCGGTCTCCGACACGAGGCGGGAAAAATCATCCGCGCCCTCAAGGGCGCTGCCATCGGCGGGATCGGCCAGAATATCGACGATATGTGAAAGCATGCTCCCTAGACTAGCTAGAAACTGCTACGAGGAGTGAACCCAACTCCGCTGCTTCTTCTTTGCTGAGCTCAATAACAATGCGTCCACCCCCGTCAGAAGGAATGCGCATGACGATCTTGCGGGACTCCTCTACCGCTTCCATCTCTCCACCAGTGGTACGGGGCTTCATCGCTGCCATATTGAGTCTCCTTCGACTGTATTTTGTACGTCCTTCTAGTCTAGCTCTTTTTCGGCTGCCGGCGGCAGACTCGTCGTTGTAGGCTCGGCCTAGGCCTGGACCGAAGGTTCTGAAGGTTCGCCCGATGACGCCGCCTTGGCACCCCAATGGCGCTCCACTGCCGCCAACAGGGCATCCACTTGGTCCTGGCGGTAGCCGCGCACAACCACGTCAAAGCGCAGGTCATCGAAGCGCCCCTCCTCGAGGGCCCGAAGATTCTCCCGATCGGTATCCACGGCGTTGTCGGGAGCGCCCATGACAGGCCCCCGGCCCACGAAGCTTCCCCACGCCCACGTGCCGATGATGATGAGGGCAATGAGCACAACGATAAGAAGAATCCAGGACATCATGCGCTAAATCCTACCCAGCAATGGTGGCCTTTGGGCAACAGGCCCAACCACGCCAGCACGGGACAGGATGGTGCGCGCAACCACATCGGCCATCGGGGCCAGCTCCTCCAATGGTCGGTTACGGTGGGTGCGGGTGCCCAGGTCAACCTCGGCGAGGGCATAGGGGCCATAGCGCTTGGCGACGTCTATCAGCAGCCCCGCTTCCACCCCGTACCCTTCCACGAACGGCAGCTCCATGGCGGCCGCGCGTCTTAAGGCGTATTCGCCGCCGAGTGGTTGGTCAATGTGTGCGAGCTCTGGGAAGAACTGTCGCAAAAGCGGCTTGGCGGTCAGCTCGGTCACGCGCCCGCCACCGGTAGGCTTTCCTTGAAGGCTGCGCGCATAGCGGGCCTTGACCAGCTGGACGTGCGGATCTACGAAGGGCTCGCTGAGCGCTGTGACCATTCCGGACGCGGCGGATTCTAGGTCCGCATCGATGAAGACGACGATGTCGCCCTCAACTGCCGCCACGCCGCGCCAGAGGGATTCGCCCTTGCCGGGGCGGGGCTCCTCAGGCAGGATCTCCCGCCAATTGAGCACCTGAGCCCCTGCCGCCTGCGCCTCAGCCGCAGTTTCATCGCTCGAGTCTGCATCGATGACGATGACCTCTAGAGGATCATCCGCCAGGCAAGCACGCACCACGTGCGCGACTGTGCGCTCCTCGTTGAGCGCAGGGATAACCACAGAAACGCTGTCGGTCATGGCTTAGGCTAGCCCCCGCGTCGTGGCCAAGGGAGCTATCTGGCCCTGGATGGCGGCGGTCATGCGGATGACGTCGAGAGTCGGGGCCACCTCATGGACCCGAAAGGCCGCCACGCCCCGTGCCGCCGACCATGCCGTCGCTGCCAGCGTGCCCGCGACGCGCTGGTCCACGGCGCGGTCGAGGGTCTCACCCACAAAGTCCTTGTTCGACAATGCCATGAGCACCGGCCAGCCCGTTGCCACGATCTCGTCGATGCGCCGCAGCAACTCCAAGCCGTGGAAGGTGTTTTTGCCGAAGTCGTGCGTGGGGTCGATAAACGTCAGCTCCTCCGGGCAACCGAGGTCGGCGGCTCGCTCGGCCAGCCGCGTGGTCTCGCTGATGACATCGGCAACCACATCATCGAAGTGCACGCGGTGCGGGCGGGTGCGCGGGGTGACGCCACCGGTGTGCGAGCACACGTAGCCTACCTTGTGGTGGCCAGCCACCTCGATGAGTTCGGGGTCCCAGCCGGCCCACGTGTCATTGACCAGACCAGCACCGGCGGCGATAGCCGCTTCTGCTACCTCAGCGCGCCACGTGTCCACGGAAATCAGCGCCTCTGAGCGGCGGCGGTGCAGCTCCGCGATGGTGGGCACGACGCGCTCGATTTCCTCGGCGGCGTCGACATGCTGACCCGGGCCGGCCTTGACGCCTCCGATGTCGATGATGGAGGCGCCGTCGTCAAGCGCTTGCTCCGCGCGCTGGATTGCTGGGTCGAGCTCGAAGGTGGCGCCCTTGTCGTAGAAGGAGTCTGGGGTGCGGTTCACAATCGCCATGACCCGCGCGAGGTTGTGCGCTTGGGTCACTTGCTCTCCTGCTCCCGCAGGCGCTTGTCCGACATGATCTTGTGCGCGGCCAGGATGTGGGCGACGGCTTCATCGATATCGTCGGTAACCAGGAAAAGATCGAGGTCCTCGGGGTTGATGAACCCGCCCTCGGCCAGGGTCTTCTTCATCCACTCCACCAGACCGGACCAGTATTCAGTACCCATGAGCACGATGGGATAGTTGGTCACCTTGCCGGTTTGGACCATGCACATGACCTCGAAGAATTCATCCATGGTGCCCATGCCGCCGGGAAGACAGATGAAGGCCTGGGAGTACTTGAGGAACATGGTCTTGCGGGCGAAGAAATAGCGGAAGTTAAGCCCCAGATCCACGTAGGGGTTCAGGCCCTGCTCGTGCGGAAGCTCGATGCCCAAGCCCACAGACAACCCTCCGGCCTCGTGCGCGCCGCGGTTGGCCGCCTCCATGATGCCGGGGCCACCGCCGGTGATGACGGCATACTTGGCTTCTACCAGGCGGCGACCCAAGGCCACACCTAGCTGGTAGTTCGGATCCTCCTCCGGGGTGCGAGCGGAACCAAAGACGGTCACCGCCTTGGGCAGCTTGGCCAGGGCATCGAAACCATCCACGAACTCGCCTTGGATGCGCAGGACGCGCCAGGGATCGGCGTGCTGCCATTCGTGATCCGCGCCGGACTGCAGCAGGCGCTGGTCAAAGGTGGAGGACTGCTCTCCAGCAGTACGCACGAGAAGTGGTCCGCGCAGAGTGCGCAGTTGCTCAGGCGTCATGGTGGTCTTATCCCTTCAGGTAGTTCAAGAGTGCGGTCGAGACTTCGGTGATCTGGGTGACGGGCACTTGCTCGTCCTTCTTGTGGGCAAAGCCCGGGTCACCAGCGCCGAAGTTGACGGCTGGGGTCCCCATCTCGGAGAAGCGGGCCACGTCGGTCCAACCATACTTGGCGCGGACGTTGCCGCCGACGGCGTCGACAAGCGCGCGTGCCGCCGGCTGGCCCAGACCGGGCAGGGCGGCGCCGGCGATGTCATCGACCTCCACGGTGATGTTCTCGTGTTCGCCGATGACCTCCATCAGGTGCGCCAGCGCCTCCTCGGAGCTGCGGTCCGGGGCGAAGCGGAAGTTGACGAACATCCAGGCCTCGTCCGGGATGGTGTTGGTGGCCACGCCGGATTCGAGGTGGACGATGTTGAGGCCCTCCTTGTAGGTGCAGCCGTCAATCTCCACGTCGCGTGGCTGGTAGTTGGCCACGTTGAGCATCACCGGTGCCAAGGTGTGGGCGGCGTTGGAGCCGAGCCAAGCACGTGCCGAGTGCGCGCGGGTGCCGTGGGCGGTGACGCGCACGCGGATGGTGCCCTGGCAGCCGGCCTCGATCATGGCGCCGGAAGGCTCGCCCAGCAGCGCGAGGTCCCCCTGCAGCCACTCGGGGTGATCCTTCTGCAGGTGGCCCAAACCGTTGAATTCGGTGGCGACCTCCTCGCCCTCATAGGCGATGACCGTGAGATCGTGCTTGAGCTCATCGGTGTTGTACAGCTGCGCGAAGGCGTTGAGGTAGACCGCCATGCCCGACTTCATGTCCACGGTGCCGCAGCCATACATGATGCTGCCGTCCTCCGACATGGTGTGGGGCACGTTATCGGCCAGGGGCACGGTATCGATGTGGCCGGCGAGGACCACGCGGCTTTCGAAGCCCCGATTCGTCCGGGCGCAGACGGTGTTGCCGTAGCGTTCCACCTCTACTTTGCTCTGGTCCAGACCACGTAGGGCCTCTTCGACCGCATCGGCGATCGCTTGCTCGTGGTGCGAAGGGCTAGGGATATCCACCAAGGCCTTGGTCAGCTCGATGGGATCGGAGAAGAGATTTAAAGTCACAACCCGCCATGCTAGCGCCCCCGGATGCTCAGCGCATTGCGTAAAGTACTTCCCATTACAAACAATCAATAGCGTTGAAGGTGATCACCCTATGGCAGCGGCCACACAACTCAAAACCCGCCACCTCACCATGATGGGGCTCGGATCCGCAGTGGGTGCGGGACTCTTCCTGGGCGTGGGCCTAGGCATTCAGGTGTCCGGCACCTCCGTTCTCATCTCCTATGCGGTAGCTGGCGCGCTCATCGCCTTGGTGATGTGGATGCTCGGAGAGATGGCCGCCGCACGCCCTTCGCTGGGCGCTTTCTCCACTTATGCAGGACAGGCTTTTGGGCCGTGGGCCAGGTTTACGTTGGGCTGGATTTACTGGTTCATGCTGGTCATGGTGATGGGCGCGGAGATTACCGGTGCTGCGGCCATCATCTCGAATTGGTTCGGGGTCGATCCGTGGATACCGGCTTTGGTGGCTGTGGTGTTCTTCGCCGTGGTCAACTTTGCCGCCGTGGGTGGTTTCGGCGAATTCGAGTTCTGGTTCGCCATCATCAAGGTGGCCACCATCGTGGCTTTCCTGGGCGTCGGCGTGCTCATGGCTTTGGGCATCCTGCCGGGCATGGACCTCTCACTGGCGGGCCACAACTTTACGGAGAATTTCCTCCCCAACGGCGGCCCCGGTTTTGCTGCCGGCCTGCTCGCCGTGGCTTTCGCCTTCGGTGGCATCGAGCTGGTCACCATTGCCGCAGCCGAGTCCGAGGATCCAGCGCACAACGTCGCCACTGCGGTGCGCGCCATTATCGTGCGCATCATGGTCTTCTACATCGGTTCCATCCTGGTTATCACGCTGGCATTGCCTTTCAGCTCCATCCAGGACGCCGACGTCGCCGCGGACTCGCCCTTCACGCTGGTCCTCGCCGCCGCGAAAATCCCCTTCGCTGCGGGATTCATGGAAGCCATCATCGCCCTAGCGCTGCTCTCTGCCTTCAACGCACAGATCTACGCCACCTCCCGTCTGGTCTATGACATGGCGAAGGACCATAGCGCGCACCACATCTTCCTTCGGACGAACGCCTCCGGTTCCCCCATTTTTGCGGTGGTGCTCTCCATCATCTTCGCCTTTGCATCGGTGGTGCTGCAGTACTGGAACCCGCCGGGATTGTTGGCCTTCCTCTTCAACGCGGTTGGCGGCTGCCTGCTGGTCATCTGGTGTTTCATCGTGGCCTCCTATATCAAGCTGCACCCACAGATGCAGGCCAACGGCGAGCTCACCACGCTGCGCGTCCCAGGCTTCCCGTGGCTGCCATGGCTCACCGCCCTAGCGCTGGTGGGTCTTACGATTCTCATGCTTTTCGACGCCTCCGCCCGCAACCAAGTCCTCGCCGTCCTCATCCTGACCGTGGCCCTGGTTGTGATCTTCCACCTACTACCGGGTAACTCACGGCGCACGACAGAGGCGTAGCTGCTAGGGTGTGAGCCTATGACTTCAGCATCCGCACGCGGCCTGGCAACCATTACCCACGACGGCACCGTCCTGGACGTTTGGTTCCCGGCAGTTCACACCGATATTTCTGTAGACGCCAGCGGCACCGAGCGCTTGGAGGAGGTTCCGCAGCAATTCGCTGACCTGGTTGGCCCTGATGAGGAGCGCGGCGTCGCCCGCATCGCAGTGGAGACTAAGATTGCGGACCTTGACGAGGCGCCCGCCGATACCTACGACGCTTACCTGCGCCTGCACCTGCTCTCTCACCGCGCAGTCAAGCCTCACGGCCTGAACGTGGACGGGATCTTCGGCAAGCTGGCCAACGTGGTGTGGACCAACTACGGCCCCTGCGCGGTTGCCGATTTCCAGATGGTCCGCGGCCGCCTCGCTTCCCGCGGCCCGGTCGTGGTCTACTCCGTCGATAAGTTCCCGCGCATGGTGGACTACGTCGTCCCGTCCGGCGTTCGCATTGGTGACGCCGACCGCGTTCGCCTGGGCGCCCACCTCGCCGAGGGCACGACCGTGATGCACGAGGGCTTCGTCAACTTCAACGCCGGCACCCTGGGCGCCTCCATGGTCGAGGGCCGCATCTCCGCAGGTGTTGTCGTGGGCGATGGCTCCGATATCGGCGGCGGCGCCTCCATCATGGGCACCCTCTCCGGCGGCGGCAAGGAGGTCATCTCCATCGGTGAGCGCTGCCTTTTGGGCGCGAACTCGGGTGTAGGCATTTCGCTTGGCGACGACTCCGTCGTCGAAGCCGGCCTCTACGTCACCGCCGGCACCAAGATTGCGGTCTTTGGCAAGATTGCTCAGGCCCTGGGTCTGTCCGAGGGCGAGACTGTCAAGGGCTCTAAGCTCTCCGGCGTCTCCGGCGTTCTGCTGCGCCGCAACTCCGTCACCGGCGCCGTCGAGGCCGTGGACTGGAAGTCTGAGGCTGTGGCCCTCAACGAGGATCTGCACAAGAACTAAGCGCTGTTGCTTGAGGCCCCCGTTTCTGCGGGGGCCTTTCGCGATCGTGGACTTAAGCCCTCCGCTTTGTGCACAAGCGCTATAAAATGGCCCCTTTATGCCCAAACGCCTTGGCAGCTGCCTACAATGCTAAAGGTGACTGCTCAAAACGATTCCTCTCCTAGCTCACTCGGCAGCGGCTTGAAAGTCCGCCACCTGACCATGATGGGGCTGGGCTCCACTATCGGTGCCGGTCTTTTCCTAGGCACCGGCGTAGGTATTTCCGCCGCCGGTCCCGCGGTTCTCTTGGCCTACCTCATCGCTGGCTTCCTTGCCATCTTGGTCATGCAAATGCTCGGTGAGATGGGCACGGTCATCCCCGCTTCCGGTTCCTTCTCCGAATACGCCGAGCACGGTATCGGACGCTGGGCAGGCTTCACGCAAGGCTGGATTTATTGGCTTGCCACCGTCGCCGTCCTCGGCGCGGAAATTACGGGCGCTGCTGGTTTCATCGGCGCATGGTTCGACTGCCCGCCGTGGATCCCCGCGGCCATCTGCGTGGCGCTCTTTGGCACCATCAACCTCTTGCGTGTGCGCTTGTTCGGCGAGTTCGAGTACTGGTTCGCCTTCATTAAGGTCGCTGTCATCATTGCCTTCCTTGTCATCGGTGCGCTGCTGATCTTCGGGCTGCTTCCTGGCCACACCTTCATCGGGACGTCCGTCTTCCTTGCCGACGGCTTCATGCCCAACGGCCTTGGCGGCGTGGCCGCCGGCCTGCTCGCCGTGGCCTTTGCTTTCGGCGGCATCGAGGTCGTCGCCATTGCCGCGGCGGAATCCGAGGACCCCGAGAAGTCCCTTGTCAACGCGGTGCGCACCACCATTACTCGCATTTCGGTCTTCTACTTGGGCTCCGTCCTCGTCATCACCTTCCTCCTGCCCTACTCTTCGCTCGGCTCCGCGCAGTCTGCCGCCGAGTCTCCGTTCACGATGGTCTTGGACCGGGCTGGAATCCCTGGTGCTGCGGCCATCATGGAAGTGGTCATCGTGCTCGCGCTACTCTCCGCGTTCAACGCGCAGATCTACGCCTCCTCCCGCATGATGCACTCGCTGGCCTCCCGAGGTGAGGCGCCCAAGCTCTTCGCTGCAACAGATCGCCGCGGCGTGCCAACCGCCGCCATTGCGCTGTCCGTGGTGCTCTCCGCGGTCATGGTTGTTCTCAACTATGCGGATACCGGATGGCTGCTGTCCTTCATGCTGAACGCCGCTGGTGCTTCGCTGCTCATCGTGTGGGTCTTCATTGCAGTGAGCCAGTTGCGCCTGCGCCCGCAGCTCGAGGCCATCCACCCGCTGCCGGTCCGCATGTGGGCCTACCCCTACCTCACGTGGTTCGCGCTGGCATTGTTTGCAGCTATTGCTGTGCTCATGCTTAGCGACGCCTCCGCCCGCATCCAGCTCTACTCCGCCGCCACGATGTTCGCTGTGCTCGCTGTCGCGGGCGTGATCAACGCTAAGGCCCGCGGAATCTCCCCGACCGCGCGCCTGCCGCTACCGACAGCCGAGGCGCTGAAGGCCCGCTAGCCGCCCCTCCCGCTGCCGCTCCACTCCCTTCGCGTCCCTTCCTCACTCCTCCTCGCAGCCACCCCACCCCCTTCGCGCTCACCGGCGCACTGCGTAGCACCGTTTCTTCGATCCCTGTGGCCGCCAAGGGCATGCCGCATGAGCTGTCACCCCAGCAAGCGCCCTTCGCGCTCACCAACGAAGGGCGGACTATGACAGGCGCCTGCCCCGTGAGCGCAAAAGGTAGGTGGACCCGAACGGCGCTCGATGCAATTCCCAACCTCACCGATGCAATTCCCGACCAAGCCTATGCCCTTCGCGGTCACCGCCGAAAGCTCTAGCAGCTAATCAGCGAGCTCGGTGAGCGCCAAGGGCGCGGAGGGATTTAAGGGGCTGTGTTGGTCGACAACGCCGAATCGATGCGGCGATCCGAACACTGCAAAGCCCAAACGATAGGGAATGCGCTAGACAGGAAGACGACGCGTCAACATAAACCCTCAAAGTCTGGCTTTTGAGGCAGGGTTATCCACAGGCGGAGAATTGACTATCGACTCGTCGCCAAGCACTGCATACCTTGAGTTTCATGAAGGCATGGACTACCGCAGAGCTGCGCGAGATGGGGTTGAGCAAGGAGGCAATCCGGCGGAAGCTTCGCGCGGGAAAGCTGTTTCGCGTGCATCGGGGGATTTATAGCGATGAGTGGTCGCCGTTAGCTGTGGCACAAGCTCTGGCTCACGGGCTGAGTCGAATACATTTCACGGGTAAGACCGCGCAGGAGATTCACTTGGGGCGGAATTTGACGTTTCCGCTGGAGGCCGAGGGGCCACGAACGCTCAAGGGGAAGAACTTTCGGGTGACGCATTCGCGGCTTTCGGCCACAACCCTGGTCAACGGACTTCCGGTCATTCAGGTTCTCTGGGCGGCGCGGCGAATAGCCGCAGCGTGTGGTCAATTGCTGGAAGAGCATTATCGCGGCAAGACAGGCCCTGCTCGCCTCGAAGATGACCGGCGGAGAATGCGGCGAGTCCCACAACGCTTGAAAGAAACTATCCGTCGCACGCCCATCGGCACAGACAGCGTGCCGGAGCGCCAGCTCAGTCGAAGACTGCGCACGGACGGAATCTTCCCTGAGCACAATGCGCTCATCGCGGGCTACCGCTTTGACTTGAAGATTGGCAAGCTCATAGTCGAGGTCGACGGCTGGGAGCACCACAAACATAGTCGCGCTTTTCAAGCAGACCGCTCGAAGCAGAACGCCGCAGTGGCACATGGCTATACGGTTTTGCGCTTTACTGCCGACGATATCCGCTACCACCTCGACGATGCAGTTCTACTCATCAAAACCACACTTGAACAGCTCAAAGGGCGTAAACCGAAGCTGCCGGCTGTGGTGATGCACCCCTACTGGACATGGCATGTTTGCATGTGACCCTTGCTTATATGACAAGTTTGCTTTACACTAAGGAATGTAAGCGTTACACACCGTAAAGGAGACCAGATGGCCGAGCACCAGAACATGGTTCGCAAATGGCGGCGCTGGCTCGAGATGTCTCAAGCTGACCTTGCTGAAAGAGCCGGAGTTTCTCGCCAAACTATCGCCAATATCGAACGCGGCAACTACTCCCCCTCCGTCTACCTAGCGCTAGACATCTGCCGCGAACTAGGAAAAACCGTCGAAGAAGTCTTTGGAGATGAACAACATGATTAACGCCCTGGCCAACTACACCCTCAACGAGATCGAACGCGCCTCTCGCGACGAGTTCGAGCGCGAGACTTTCTACAAGGCGTATGCCATCAGCGCTACCCCGAAACTCTTCCTCGAGTTTGTCGCCGCAGCCATCCTCGCCTGGGTCCTCCCTGGTCAGATGAGCATGCTGTGCTTCCTCGCCATCGCGCCGTCTATCATCGGCAATCTCTTCGGCACGGCGTGGCTGCGCAAACGAGTCGCTACCCCGCTTGTGGGTCGTAATTGGTCCGCCATGGCCGTTTACTTAATACCGGCAATCGCGATGTTCGCGGGAATCGCCTATAACGCCTATGCGCCTGCCGACGGCCACAATCCCACCGCTTATCTAGCCGGCACCGCAGTTGGCGCTATCGCCGTCCTCATCCTCGCCCCATTCATCCGCCGCCATCAGCACCGCCGCGACCAGGCACGCCTCGACGCCAAGCTCGACGACTAGGCAGCTCTTCCCCGCCCACCTTCTCCATCCCGCCCTTCGCGCTCACCGCGGACGGCGGGTTCCTCTACTTTGCAGGCGCCGGTGAGCGCCAAGGGAGAATAGGGCCACGTCGAACCAAGCGCCGAAGTGCATCTCACCCCGCCATCTCACCGGTCAAACCGCTAACACGCCCTTTCACGCTCACCGGCAGCAGTAGCTACCGAATCTATTGGGCGGCTGTGAGCGCGAAGGAGGCATTTCCGCCATTTACCCCTAAGCGCTCACCAGGGCGATGGAGCGCTGCCTCGTCGTGTTTCCGGTGAGCGCGAAGGGAGCATGTGCTTGCCGACGCCCCCCTTCCCGCTCACCGCAGCATCGAAAAGACCCCACCGGCCGTCGCTGGTGAGCGCGAAGGGCAGGCGGGGCGAAGGGTCGATATTAAGCCGGTTCGGTCTCGTGGACCACGACCGGCGCCTTGGGCTTCGAGCGGAAGGTCCACAGCTTGTTGAAGATGAAGTTAATCGGCATGGCTACCACGATGGAGATGGCATTGGCCCAGTAGTACATCGTGCGGAAGCCCGTGGAGTCATTGAAAATATCGGGCGGCAGCTGCAACGGCGAGGTCGGATTCATCAGCAAGTACTGCACAGCAAGAGTCACCAAATACGCGCCAATGCCCGTAATGAGGAACGGGAAGAAACCCCGCAACCACGAGACTTTGCTAACGGATTTAAAAGTCCACATGCGGTTGAGCTGGTAATTCCACGTATTCGCAACGAGGAAGGCGATGGTGGAAAAGAGCATGAACCAGCGCACGTGAAACTGGGTGCCGAAGAGGTTGAACATCGCGTCATGCGGCGTAGCGCCGAACCAGGACAATCCACACTTTGCGGCCAGGATTGAAACTGCAATATTGACCAACGCGCCCGAACCGCCAACCAGACCGAACTTAATAAACTGGCCAAAATTCGAGGCAAAGCGAGCAAAGCTCAGATCCGCCATGGACACGCCCTTCGTACAAAATGCTCAAATATGATGAATAAAACTTCGTTTGAGTTTAGTCCCTCATTCAGCACAAACTAAAACGCACGCCGCATTAGCGCCCAATCTCACAGCTGGAACTCCCGTTTGCGGCCGGTAACTGGATCGCTAAAACTCAAAGCGACATGGGAAAGCAGCAGCGGCGTGGAGAAATCATAAAGGTCCAAGCCTCGATCCACGGGATAAGTATCATCCCCCACAATCGGATGTCCCAGGTGGTTAAGTACCACGCGAATCTGGTGGGTATGGCCGGTGAGCGGCCATACATCGGCAGTCGTTCCACTAGCGCGCACGCGGGTCACCGTAGGCGTACCGGCGGAATCCACGCGGACCTGGCGTTCACCACGCACGCGCCGCATCCCCAGCCGTACAGTGCCGTCGAAGGAGAAGGGCGCGGCCACCTGAGCCCGGTAGTGCTTCACCACCGCACGCTCCTGAAAGAGTTGCTGATACGCAGCGCGCGTGCGGGGATTGCGCGAGCACAGCACCAACCCCGAAGTCAACCGGTCCAGCCTGTGCAGCGGCACGATGGAGTCCTCATTAAAGTCCACGCGCAAGCGTGTCTGGAGCGTCTCGCGGACGATGCGCCCATTCGACGTCGTGGGTAAGAAGTGCGGCTTGTCCGCGACTATCAGGTCCCCGTCCTCATATACCACCCGGTAGTCAAAGGGAATGGGCTCTTCGGAAGGTACCGAGGGGTGATACCACGCCAGCGTAGGGCCAGGCAACACCGTGCCAGGCTCCAAGTGAGTACCAGGAGAAAACGCGGAATCGCCCGCCTCACCTGCCCAATAGGTAGGTGAGGCGGGCACGATGCCGGTGAGCATCACCTTGCGCGGGCTAATTCCCTCCCGCGCCGGCGGGCGAAAGGCCACTTACTCAGCCAAGCGCGCGACGGCCGCCGCGATGCGCTCGTCCGTACCGTTGAGGCCAATGCGCACGAACTGCTCGCCTGCTGGGCCATAGAAGTCACCCGGTGCAACGAGGATGCCGCGCTCGGCCAGCCAGTCGACGGTCTCGCGGCAGTTCTCACCGCGCGTTGCCCACAGGTAGAGCCCAGCCTCGGAGTGCTCGATCCTAAAACCAGCTCCAGTCAGCGCCCGCATGAGATCCACACGGCGCGCGGCGTAGCGTTGGCGCTGGAGGGCTTCGGAGGGGTCGTCGTCAAGCGCGGCAACCATCGCCGCCTGGATGGGGCCTGGCACAATGAGCCCCGCGTGCTTACGCAGCTCCAGCAGCTCCGCGATGAGCTTGGCATCGCCCGCAAAGAATCCGGCGCGATAGGAGGCCATGTTCGCGCTCTTGGACAGCGAATGCATGGCGATAAGCCCGGTATTGTCGCCATCGGTCACGCGCGGGTCCAAGATGGACACCGGCGGGTTCTCATCATCCCAACCCAAGCCCATGTAGCACTCGTCCGAGGCCACGATGGCATTGTTCGCGCGCGCCCAAGCGACGATCTCGCGCAGCTTCTCGACGCCCAGCACCCTGCCCGTCGGATTCGACGGCGAATTGATGAACACGAGCGACGCATCCTGGAAATCCTCGTCAGCACGCAACGGCTTAGCACCGGCCAAGAGCGCACCGACTTCATAGGTGGGATAAGCCACCGCCGGGAAAGCCACGGTCTCACCGCGCATGCCCAGCAAAGTGGGCAGCCAGGCGATAGCCTCCTTGGTGCCGATGACCGGTAGCACCGCGTCCACGTTCATGGTGTAGCGGCGCTCAAGTGCCTTCGCGATGGCCTCGCGCAGCTCCGGAGTGCCCTGAGTCTGCGGATAGCCGGGAGCCTCGGCCGCTGCGGACAGCGCTAACTGCACGCCAGGGGCAACTGGATCAACGGGATTACCCACCGATAGGTCAACGATCCCGTCCGGATGCGCCTGGGCTTTCTTCTTGGCACCGGCGAGCGAGTTCCACGGAAAATCCGGAAGCGTGCGTCCAAGCGGCGTGCGGCTCATGCTCTACTCCTGGTTCTGGGGTGGGAGCTTAGCGATCATCGGGACGTCAAAGTCCTGCGGTCCAAGTGCTGCCGCGCCACCCGGGGAGCCGAGATCATCAAAGAAGGCGGCGTTGGCGTCGTTGTAGTCCAACCACTCATCCGGGACGTCATCCTCGTAGAAGATGGCCTCCACCGGGCAAGCCGGCTCGCAGGCGCCGCAGTCCACGCACTCGTCTGGGTGGATGTAGAGCATGCGCTTACCCTCGTAGATGCAGTCGACCGGGCACTCTTCAACGCAGCCGCGGTCCATCACGTCGACGCAGGGCTGCGCGATGGTGTAAGTCATAAGGTGTTTAAACTCCTGTGTGTCACGGGTTTTCTACGAATAACAGTATGCTACTCCGAGGCGAAAAATGGCCAAACGCTGCCCGCGATTCCCGCGGCGAACAGCAGCAGGCTGAGAATATTATTGGCCAGCAGGCTGCCATCCCCGATGGCGGCTCCCAGCATGAATGCGAGAAAACCGCCCACCCAGGCCAGTCCTGGCACGCCTGCGATGTAGGGATTCTCACTCCACAGACGCGCTGTGCGGGTCAACACCCCGTTGAACCAGAAGGCGATGAGGATGGTGATGGGAAAGGCCATCCCGGACTCGCCGGGCCACGGCAGACGCGCGGTGAGATAAACCACCTCGAGGGTCAGCGAGCAGAGCGCTCCCAAGACCAGCCACACCAAGCCACCTATCTGTTCGCCCCGGGAGAAATCAGTGCGAATGGCGCGCTCGCTCACTTCTCCCCCAGCAATGAATCCTGTGGCTCTCCCTGACCAAGCTGGTAGAACTCTTGGCGCAGCAGCGGCATCGTGAGCAGGTTGGACAAGGCATAGGCGGCGGGGACTTGGGCGGGGTCCTTAAGACCCGCCTGGGCGGCGTGGGGGTTGACGGTGGTGAGAGAGCCGTCGGCAAGCCAGATTTGCGTGGCGTGGGCCAGCATCGCGGCGCACTTGGAAGCAAGTGCCGCGTCGCTGATCTCGTAGGTCACATCGCAACCGGCGTTGGTGAAGTTGTCCAGGTACGCCTTGTCCGGCAGGCTCCAGCCATCCGGAGGAGTAATAGCGTCGAGGCCCCGATAGTGCGCGGCACGCTCAAAGACGGCCCACCAAATGCGCTGTTCTGGTACTGCGGCCGCGTGCACGGCCTTGTGCACGGCGATGTGGTCTGGGTGACCGTAGCCGCCGTCCGGACCATAGGTCAGCACCGCGTGCGGTCGCAGCTGTTTAAGGTGGCCGCGCAACAGGTCTGCGGCTTCCTCCACACGGTTGACCAGGGCCCGCGGGTGATCATGGGCGGGGGAACCTTCCATCCCGGAATCGCGAAAGTGCCCGAAGCCGCCCAGCTGGATTCCTTCAACACCCAAGGCATCGAGCGCGTGCTTGAGCTCCCAAGCGCGGAACCCGCCCAGCTGATCTGTTTCCGCGAGGCCTTGGTAGGGCTCACCGATGATTTCGCCCTCCTCCCCCAGCGTCGCGGTAATCACGGTGACCTCCGCACCGCGCGCGGACAAGTCCGCCAACGTGCCGCCTGTAAAGAGCACCTCATCATCCGGGTGCGCGTGAACGGCCACGACACGGTAGCCGGTGAGATCCTTATTCATCGTCTTTCCTCCACTGCGGTGCACTAATCAGACCGGAGTCCCAGTCCTTGATGCTCTGTCCTGGGCCAACAATACCCTTGCCCAAAGCGTGGATTCGCACCTCATTAAGCAACGGGACGAAGAGAACTTCTTCTTTGTTGAGGTGCTCCACCTGCTCTTGAGCCACTGCGGAATCGAGCTTTCCCGACAAAATATCGGTAGCAGTCTTCGCGGACTCTTCAGGGCAGAACCCCGACTGCGTTGCCGCAGGCCGCGTGGGCGTTGCGCACACGAAGTAGTTAGCCAGACTCAGGGCATCGCTGCCGTTTTCGTCCCACGCCACCACGGCGTCAACCTTGCCAGCCGGGAGCAAGTCAGATGTAATGGTGGTCGGGCGTTCGGTGACGAGCTCCGCGTCGATGGCCTTGGCTTGCAACACGTCCACGATGGTGGTGGCCGCAGCCAGGGCAGTTGGATTGAGGGGATCCGCGGCGATGCGCACGGGTTTGCGGCCCGCACGCTCACGCAGCGGGGCAAGTTCTGCGTTGCTATCGAAGGGATTCTCCCCCGGTTCGAGCTCCGAAGCGCGGCCGGTGGCAAGCCGGGCCAGCTGGTCGGTGTTGAGCAGCGAAGCCAAGGCGCGGCGTTGCGGCTGTTCCTCGAGTGCGCCCTCGGCGGCCGACATCTCCAGGCGGAGCTGACGCTGCCGGGTCACCACACCGGTATTGACGTTGCTGAGCAGGCTCAAATTCTCCAGGGTGGTCTGCTGCGGGGTGAAGTCAGCAAACCCAATCTGGTGCGAGCGCAGCATGTTCACCGCCTGTGCGGTATCGCGCACAGCGCGCAATTGGATCACGTCGATATGTGCGGGATCCTCTCCCCAGAACCGGTCATTGCGGTTAAGCGTGATAATCCCTCGCCCGCGGTCCATCCCCTCGACGAGGTAGCGTCCAGCAGAGGCTGGGATACCCTCAGCTAAGGCCGAGGTGAAGTCCTTGTCCTCCAGCACATGGGAGGGCAATAGATGGGCAAAGAGCTTGTGCCAGTCCTCCACGCGGTGGTCGAAGTCCACGGTGACCACTCGCCCATTACCGGAAGTCCGCACGGCCGAAATTGCCCGGTAACCGGACACGTTTTTAGCACCCGGAGTGCGCGTGATCTGGGACCACAAATAATTGAAGTCAGAGCCACTGATCGGCGTCCCATCGGACCATTGCGCTGGCGCGGCGATGGTGTAGCGAACCCGCATCGCAATGCTGCCCGGAGCGTCGATTTCCTCGGCGGATTCGAGGACATCCGTGTCCATCTGGTCCCCATGGAAGGCCGAGGGCAGCACTAGCTCAGCGATTTGGTTGACCAGCTCCGAATTATTCGCCACGAGGTGCGGGTTGAGCCCGCCGCGCAGCGGGTCCACCCCAATGGCCACGGTGCTGCGCTTCGGCAGTGCGTCTTCCTTGGGTGCTGCCTCCGGCGGCGGAGTGGTGATGCTTGAGTTCGTGGGCGTGGCGCTGCGATCGTCCTCGTCCACCACCGGCGGCGGGCCGGGATTGGCTTGGCATGAAGTCAGCACGGCGGCTGCGAGAATGACTCCGAGCCGGGGCAGGAAACGGTCCACTCCACACAACCTTTACGTCCGGAAAACTCTTCCGCGCTAGTTTAATACCCCGGGGCAGGTGGTCCTAGCGGTGGGGCGCCGCTTGGCGACGCCCACAGCGGCCTATTTGTTGAGCTGCTTAGCGCGTGCGGCCGCGCGCTTGCGGTCGGTGGCAGACAGTTCAACCTTGCGCACGCGCAGGACCTTCGGGCCCACCTCGACGCACTCATCGGTGCCACAGAACTCCAGTGCCTCATCGAGAGACAGGGTCTTGGCCTTAGCCAGCGTGACGGTGGCGTCGGCGGTGGCGGAGCGCATGTTGGTCAGCTTCTTTTCCTTGGTGATGTTGATGTCCATATCCTCATCACGGTTGTTGGCACCGACGACCATGCCCTCATAGGCCTCCATGCCCGGCTCCACGAAGAAGTCACCGCGGTCTGCCAGCTGCTGCAGAGCATAAGCGGTGATCTGGCCGGAACGGTCGGCCACGAGCGAGCCGGTCGGGCGAGCCTTGATGTCTCCGGCCCACACGTCGAGACCATCGGAGATGGAGTTGGCGATACCGGAACCGCGGGTCTCCGTCAGGAACTGGGTACGGAAGCCGATCAGGCCGCGCGCTGGGACGCGGAAGACCATGCGGACCCAGTCGCCCTCGCGGACGTCCATGGACTGCATCTGGCCCTTGCGGGAGGCCAGCAGCTGGGTGATGGCACCCTGGAATTCCGATGGGGAGTCGATGGTGAGCATCTCGTAGGGCTCCATGGTCTTGCCATCGATGACCTGGGTGACCACCTGCGGCTTGCCGACGGTCAGCTCGAAGCCCTCGCGGCGCATGTTCTCAATGAGCACGGATAGTGCCATCTCGCCGCGGCCCTGAACCTCCCAAGCATCGGGACGCTCGGTCGGCAGCACCTTGATGGAGACGTTACCGATGAGCTCCTGGTCCAAGCGGGCCTTGACCATACGGGCGGTGAGCTTGTCGCCGCCGCCCTGGCCTGCCATCGGGGAGGTGTTCACGCCGATGGTCATGGAGATAGCCGGCTCGTCGACCTTAATGCGCGGCAGCGGCTTCGGGTCCTCGACGTCGGCGATGGTGTCACCGATCATGATGTCGGAGATACCGGAGATAGCCACGATGTCGCCGGCGATGGCCTCGGTGTCCGGCTGGCGCTCGAAGCCGACGGTGCGCAGCAGCTCGGCCACCTTGACCTGCTTGACGTGCATCTCGCCCTCGTCGTCGTAGTGCATCCAGGCCACCTGCTGGCCCTTCTTGATGGTGCCGGAGTAGATGCGCAGCAGTGCGATACGACCCAGGAAGTCGTCGGAGTCCAGGTTGGTCACGTGGGCCTGCAGCGGGGCGTCGACCTTGGCGGAGGGCTCAGGGAGGACCTCGTAGATAACGTCGAAAAGCGCCTGCAGGTCGTCGGCGTTAGGAACGTTGCCGTCACCCGGGTTTTCGGTCGAGGCCTTGCCCTCGCGGCCGGAAGCGTAGAGAACCGGCAGGTCCAAGAGTTTCTCGGCGGCAGCGGCTGCTTCCTCATCTTCGAGGCCGGCAGCGATTTCCAGCAGAAGATCCTGCGCTTCGGTGACGACCTCGTCGATACGGGCGTCGGGGCGGTCGGTCTTATTCACGCAGATAATGACCGGCAGCTTCGCTTCCAGCGCCTTGGTGAGCACGAAGCGGGTCTGCGGGAGGGGGCCTTCGGAGGCGTCGACAAGCAGCACGACGCCGTCCACCATGGAGATACCGCGCTCGACCTCGCCGCCGAAGTCGGCGTGGCCCGGGGTGTCGATGACGTTGATGATGAGGTCCCCGCCGTCCTTGCCCAGGCCCTTGCGGTGAATGGCGGTGTTCTTCGCCAGAATGGTGATGCCGCGCTCGCGCTCCTGATCATTGGAGTCCATGACGCGGTCCGAGTGTTCGCCATGGTCGCCGAAAGCGCCGGACTGCTCCAGCATTCCGTTGACGAGGGTGGTTTTACCGTGGTCAACGTGTGCGACGATGGCTACGTTACGGAACTCAGTATTACTCACGTGTGGGGTGCTCCTTTAAAGCATGATGCGTTAGCGGTATGAACGGCCCTTAAATATACTCTCTAGCTCTTTCATGTGCAGCATCCCGCGCATCAGCGCGGGATGTAACAGATTGGTATCAAGCGCCGACATACCGCACAGTAGGTCTCTATTTAGAGTTGACTACGCCAAAAAAGTGAATATTGTGGCAGCAGATACTATTGTGACGCATGTGATTTAGTTTCCTGCCGCCACGTTCCCCTACCCAAACACAAGGATTTTCCATGGCCCTTTCCGAACAGCGCTCTTCCCGCTCCGCCCGCCGCGGCGTCGCTGGACTAACTGCTGCCGTGATGATGGGCTTCCTCAGCATCACGCCAGCACATGCCGGCGCCCCCGATCTCTCCTCGCTGGTGAACATTCCACAGAGCAGTAGCCCGCTGGACAGCCTCGGCCGCCCCACCCCGGAGACACAAGAGCGTGTTCGCGCTTTCGCGGCACAGCCATGGATTCCACAGGAGGCCCGCAGCGCCATCCTCACCGCCCTTAACTTCTCCGCCGGTGACGGCGGCGAAGGCGGTGTGGCCATGCCGGAGGGAAACAACCCCGGCTTCCGCCAGTTCTACTGGCCTACGGTCTCCGCGCAGTGCATCGGCGGGCAGGGCGATTCGGTGGGTTCCGCCATCGCCGTGCCTGGCCCGACCGATATGCCGGCCCCAGGCGCAGGCGAAGGAGAAACCGTCTTCCTCTTCACCGCGCTGGGCACCCCCACCGCCGCCGAGCAGCAGGGCGCCATGAGCGTCCAGTGGTTCAACCTGGACACCTTCCAGTTCGGCACCACTCCCCTGTTCAACAACGGCATCAACACCGATGGGCCAACCACGGTCTCGGGCCGTGCCACGACTGGCAAGGGAACCGTCGTGGCGGTCCTCTCCGGTGCGGTCAACACTGCTGAATCCTCGTGTTCTTTCCCACCTACCGCGGCTTACCTCGAGGTGAACTAATGAGCACTGACCTGCACCCAGTCAAGCAAGAAACCTTTAACACCACCGACAACATCAACGTCGACCCGAAAGGTTTTCAGCGGGAGGTAGACACCTACCGGGTCACCGACTTTGGCCTTTACATGGCCCGCGGCGCCAACCACCCGCGCTTCGGCTACCTTGAATCCTGGTTGCTGCCGGAGCTGGGCCTGCGCGCCAATATCTTCCACTTCCGCGAGGGCGTGGATGTCCACCAAGATTTCTACATTGACGTCGCTGATATCGACGTCGACGGTGATGTGTGGACTACCCGCGATCTTTATGTCGACTTGGTCTCCACCTCCGGCGAGCCGGTCGATGTACTCGATATCGACGAGCTAGCCGCCGCCACCTCCAACGGCCTCATCAGCGCCGAGGAGGCCGAGCGCGCCATGGAGCGCACGCTTACCGCCGTCGAGGGCATCACGCGCTACGGCGATGACGCCATGAGCTGGCTGCGCACGCTGGGCATGGAACTTACCTGGGCAGAAAATGTGGAGCTCGTTCCTGCCGAGTAACCTAGGGTAAACACTTACCCCTACACCACAAGGAAGTGAGCCATGGCCGGTGGCCTTTTTGCCCTGCTTGATGACGTCGCCCTGATCGCCCGCTCCGCTGCCTCCAGCGTCGACGACGTAGCAGCATTGGCCGGAAAGACCTCGGTGAAAGCAGCGGGAGTCGTCGTCGATGACGCCGCTGTCACGCCCCAATACGTCCAAGGCGTCAAACCGCAGCGTGAGCTGCCGATGATTTGGCGGATTACCAAGGGCTCGCTCATCAACAAGCTCGTCATCATCCTGCCTATTGCCCTGATCCTGTCCTGGATCGCTCCTTGGGCGCTCACCCCTATCCTCATGTGCGGCGGCACATACCTATGCTTCGAAGGCGCGGAAAAGATTTTCCATGCTATCCTCCACCGCGGCGAGGAGGAGCAAACCGTAGAAGAAAAGGGCGCCGACGCCGAAGATTCCCTGGTCAAATCCGCGATCACCACGGACCTCATCCTCTCCGCCGAAATCATGGTGATCTCCCTCAACGAGGTCATCGACCAGCCCTTCTGGCTGCGCCTCGGCGCCTTGGTTGCCGTCGGCATTCTCTTGACCTTAGGTGTTTATGGCGCCGTCGGGCTCTTGGTCAAAATGGACGATATCGGCCTTGCCCTACTCAAGCGCCACGATGGCGATTCGGCCGTGGGTACCGCCCTGGTCAAGGGCATGCCCATCGTGCTCAACATCATCGGCATCATTGGCACCGCCGCCATGTTGTGGGTCGGCGGCCACATCGTGGTCAAGGGCTTGAGCGAATTCGGCGCTGAGCAGCCCTATGGCTTCATCCACCACGTGACCGAGAGCATCAGCAACGGCGCGCTCGCCTGGTTGGCGGACACCGGCTTGTCCATGTTGTGCGGCTTTGTTCTCGGCTCCGTCATCGTCACCATCATCATGGCGGTCAAGGCCACCGCGGAGCGCGTTAAATAAACATCGCGAGCGAGACCGCCATGACCGCCATACCGGCGATGAGGCCGTAGATGGCGCAGTGGTGTTCGCCGGTCTCCTCCGCCGTGGGCAAAAGCTCATCCAGGGAGATGAACACCATGATTCCTGCGATGACGGCAAAGCTTATGCCAAACGTCATCGGGCCAATGAACGGCATGAGCAGAGCGAATCCGATAATGGCGCCGACAGGCTCAGCGAGCCCAGAAATCGTGGCCCACCAAAATGCCTTCGTGCGCGATCCCATGGCGCTGCGCAAGGGAACCGCAACCGCAATACCCTCAGGAATGTTGTGGATGGCGATGGCCACCGCAACGGGGATCGCAATCTCGGGGGCTTCGAGGCCCGAGAGAAATGTGGCGAAGCCCTCGGGGAAGTTGTGGATGGCCAGCGCGAAGGCGGTGAACATGCCGGTCTTCATCAGCCTCTTGCGCCGCGCCTCCTCCTCGGTGGTGGCCGGCTCGTGCGGGTTAATCTCCTCGGGAACGAGGCGGTCGATAATGGCAATGATCGCAATGCCGGCGAAGAACGCCGCCATCATCGTCCACGTGGCAGTGGCCTCTCCCCCAAGGGTGCTTTCCAGCTTCTCTAGGGCCTGCGGCAGGATCTCCATAAAGGAGACGTAGAGCATCACGCCCGCAGACAACCCCAGGGCGGCGGCCATAAACTTCGGCCCGGGCTCGCGCTTGCCGACGGCCAGGGCGGCACCGATGGACGTCGACAAGCCAGACAACAGCACGAGGCTGAAAGCAAAGGCGATGGTGGCTAGATCCATAGTGGGAAACTATAGCTTGTCTGTGCTGTCCTCTGGCGGTAGCGCAAGCGACTCGCCGTCCTTGACTGTCGGGTCGTCGTCGGTGTACTCGCCGGTCTCGTAGTCATAGCCCACGGCGTGTCCATCTTCATCCGTGCGCGCGTACCATTCGGTGACTTCCGCCGCGGTGGAATCAAAGTCTGCACCAGTGGCGTAGGCGGAATCATCCGTTGTGGGCTCAATGGCCAACGCAAAGTTGTCGCCGTGGTCCCGCACGCCGTGGATGATGGCATTGGACACTGCTTGTTCTTCATAGAACGTACGGATCGCGGCGGGGTCGTGACGCAACTCCCGAATCAACGCGATGCACATGAGCACAATGATGACCGCGAAAGGCAATGCAGTCACGGTGATGAGGTTCTGGAGACCCTGGAGCGCATTGCGGCCGCCCGCCAGGAGAATCACTACGGCGATTCCCGCCATGCACATGACCCAGAAGATGGTGACCCCGGGCTTCGGCTTCGGGTTGCCGCGTTGCGTGAGCTGTGAGTTCACGATCGACGCGGAATCCGCCGTGGTGATGAAGAAGACGATGAGCATGACGAGCACGAGCGGCGCCATGATCTGCGACCCCGGTAGGTGATCCAGAACGGTGAAGAAGATATCTTCTGCAGGCGGCATGGAATCAATCGTTCCATCGGGAGCAATATCTCCGTCGCGACGCTGCAGCCAGATTGTCGTGCCGCCCAGAATGGTGAAAGCGCACACGATGATGGCGGAAGGAATGAGCAAGACGCCCAAGATGTACTGGCGGATGGTACGTCCGCGCGAGATCTTGGCCACGAACACACCAACGAAGGGCGCCCAGGACACCCACCAGGCCCAGTAGAACGTGGTCCACGAGGACAAGAATGACACCATCTCCTCGCCTTGTCCCATGTTGGCGGAGAGCATGCTCGGCATCTCATCGAGGTACTCAATGATAACGGCGGGCAGCATGTTGGCCAGGAAGGCGGTGGGCCCCACGACAAAGAAGAAGACCGCGAGCCCCAGCGCTAGAACAAGGTTGATGTTGGATAGCCAGCGGATTCCTTTCGATACACCCGAGACCGCGGAGAAGATCGTGCCGATGGACAGCACTATGATGATGACCAGCGCCGCCGTGTTGCCCGTGGTTGACCAGCCGCTGACGATTTCCACGCCGCGACCGATCTGCAAAGCTCCAATACCGAGCGTTGCCGCGGTGCCAAAAAGTGTGGCGATGATTGCTAGCCCGTCGATGATGCGCGCGGGCATGGAGTCCGTCTCGCGGTTGCCAAAAAGCGGCATGAGGATAGAGCTCATCAACGGCACTCGCCCGCGGCGGTAGGACACGTAGGCCACGCACAGCCCGACGATGGCATAGATTGCCCACGCATTGATTCCCCAGTGCATCGCTGCTTGAGCCATCGCACCCATGACGGCTTCATCGCTGGCGGCCTCATAAGCGCCGGGCCGGGGTGACAGGTAGTAGCTCAGCGGCTCAAAGGGGCCGAAGAAGATAATTCCGATGCCGATGCCGGCTCCAAAGAGCATCGCTGCCCAGCTCACAGTAGAGAACTCCGGCTTCTCTCCATCCACGCCCAAGGGAATTTTTCCGTATTTGGAAAAAGCGAGGATGAGGAGCAAGAACATAAGGAATGTTGCCAGCGTGGTAAAGATCCATCCCAGGTTGCGCATGACCCAATCCAAGGCCGCGGAGGAGGCAGTGAAAACCTGCTCGGGCGCGATGACACCCCAGGCAACGAATGCCACAATGAGTCCGCCCACGACGATCAAAATGGGTTTGTCCACCCCATACTTCACCTTTTGGTCTTCGATGGACACGCCCGGAACCAAGGCCGGATGGATGTTGTGCGGATAGATAATATCTTTAAGAATCCGCTTAGCCTCGCGCGTACGCTTCTTGCTCTGATCGGTATTGTTCACCGAACTACGAGAATCAGCCGTGATGGGTCTTCACTCCTTATTCGATATGTTGTTGTTTAAGTCTTCTATCGACCGTATCGGAGATCCGGCTCCTGCGTAAGCTTGAGACAAGTCCGTCGATTCCCATCTGACCCACGAGGTGACTGCCACAACTATGGCGCTGTATCCGCTAGCTCCTTCTTATTTTGGTGTCGAGCACGTCGCGGTTCTTGAGCACGTGAACTTCTCCACCGCGTTGAGCATCCCTGGGTTGGCGCAGGAGCCTGCGCTCGTCGACGTTTCCTTGCTCCCCGACCCCACCACCGGGGGCTGGCGCGTACATTCAGATTTCGGATTCTTGGGTTCACTCGATGGTGCGGAGTCCGCAGAGTATCCCGCCCTAAATCGACTGCGCACGGCGGCGATGAACCCGGCGACGCATGCCACCGTCGACATTGTCGACGGCGAGGTGGAGATCGCCCTCGCTTTGGGGCTCGACCCGTGGATGGTTCCCGCCAACAACCAGCCTGCGGGTACCGCGCTGCTCAGTGGCGGGCAGGGCGCTCTTGTTCGCGTCGCGGAAGGCGAGCTCACCGCATATCAGCTCCGCACGATGGGTACGGAACAGTTCTTCGTGACGCTCGTGCTTCTCGACGACACCGTCCTCGCCACCCACGACAACCTCGTCCTCGGACCGTGCGCGGAGCTCTCCGATGCCCCAGCGTTGGCCGCCGCGTTCGCGGCCGCCACACAAACCAGTGCCTCCCTTGCCGCCCGTGCTTATGCTGGCGCGGGCCGCATCGCAGTGGACTTTCCAATAGACCCCGAAGCGCTCTTCGCCCCCGCAGTCCCGCCGTTGCCGATCGACCCGAACAAGCCTGCCATCCCGCCAGTGCTCAACCCCAATGCCGATTGGGAGTTCACTGCCCCGGCCGATCCCCTTACCTCACCGCTGCCGGCCGGTCCACGCGCCTTCACGTCCCCCAAAGACACCTTTTAACTGGCACCTTATGCGCTTAACCTAATACACTGAACTGGGGTTTCCCCGAAAACCGGCCCCAAATGGTGCCTTTACTTTGGTTCCTTTGCCCCTGCCGCGCGCACGAATCGCTTTCCGTCGACTAGGCGCGTCGCACCCGTAGCGTCGAGGTGCTCCAGCACCGGGATGGCAACCCGGCGCGTCGTTCCAAGTGCCTTGCGCGCCTCCGAGAGGGTGAAGGGCTGTTCCAACTGTGAGACCACGGCGAGTGCCTCGCGCGGAGCTGAAGGCAGAAGCACCACACCGTTAGCCAGCCGGAGCAGGCGCCCAGCGCGTTCGGCAGCGGCCAGCTCTTTCGGGCCCAAGCCCAGCTCTTTGAGGTCTTCCGCTTCCGGGGCAGCAAAGGGGTCCTCGCGCAGTCGCCGCTCGAGCTCCGCCACTCCCCTCTCCGCGGGGCCAAGGTCGACTGTCTGCCCGGGCATGCGCAGCACGCCATCAACTGTCTCGAGCTTGGCAGCTGCTACCGCTAGGCCTAACAAGGCCGGCTCGGTCAGTCCCAGTGCATCCATGGCCGCTGCCTTCGTCAGCCCCGGAGAGAGCGGATTCGCCTTGGCGTGGGCTTCCACAGTCTGAATCAAAGACCTTTTCCACGCAGTGACCTGGCTGGCGGCGATCCACCAGTCGCGGAACTCAATGACTCCCGCTGGCTTCTCTGTCACCGAAAAGCCATCGCGCACAAGACCATGCAGCTCCGCGTAGCCACAGCGCTTGAGCCATTGGGCCGGGTTCGTTGCTTCTAAAGTTTCTAGCTCAACAGCGCGCTTCTTGGCATCGCCGCGCCTATTCAATTCAGCTGGGTGTACATCCACCACCTCAAAACCGGCCACGACGTGCCGCCCGCCCGGACTGCGCACCACAAACCTATCGAGCAAAGTAAGCGGTAGCGGGCTTTCCAGAGTCAACCGCGCGAACTCACCTCCTAAAGGCCGCAGCCGCGCTCCCACTCCCGCGGTGCCGATGTGCACCACGAGGTTCTGTGGAAGCTCGCTCATGTTAGTACCGAACGTTCGCCGCACATCCACGGTGTCGAGCACACGCCAGCACCCAGGGCTAAGCAAAGCATCTCCGCGATGAACCTGGTCCGCGGCCACCCCGCGCAGGTTGAGCGCTACGCGCGTGACGGGTGCAGCGCTGTCCACTGCCCTGTTCTCACTGTGCACCCCACGCACCGTGGCGCGTTGCCCACTGAGCTCAAGGTCATCGCCAACCGAAACCGTCCCGGCCGCCAACGTTCCCGTCACCACGGTTCCAGCGCCCTTCACGCTGAAGGCGCGATCCACCCACAATCGCACGCGCGCCTGCGGATCCGGCGCGGGCATAGCAGCAAGCACGCTATCCAATTCGGCACGCAGCTTCTCCACGCCTTCGCCGGTCTTTGCGGAAACGTAGACAATGGGGGCGTCGGCAAGCGCTGTTCCAGCCAGTTCTGCTTTGACCTGCGCGGCTACCTCTGCCCGGCGGGCAGTATCAGCCCTATCAGCACGAGTCAGCGCCACCACGCCGTGCTCGATTCCCAGGGCACGCAACGCGTCACGATGATCGGTGGACTGCGCCTGCCAGCCTTCATCGGCCGCCACCACAAAGAGAACCACCGATGCCGGCCCCACCCCGGCCAGCATGTTGCCCAAGAACTTCTCGTGCCCCGGCACATCGACAAATGCGACGTCCGCGCCGGAGCCCAGCCTCGTCCACACAAAGCCCAAGTCAATGGTCAGGCCGCGCCGCTTTTCTTCCTCCCAGCGGTCCGGTTCCATCCCCGTCAGCGCCTTGACCAGGCTCGACTTGCCGTGATCCACGTGCCCCGCAGTGGCCACTACATACACCTAGATCACCGCCCGCAATGCCGCGATGAGCTCGGCATCCTGTGCCTCCGGCACGCAGCGCACATCCACCAGGCAGCGCCCCTGATTCACGCGCGCTACCACAGGAGGCTCACCCAACCGCAGTGGACGCACAAGCTCTTCTGGCAGCGCCACAGCCCAGCCCGGCAGCGGTACCTCTGGGGCTCCGCCACCGCCGACGCGTCCGGCGTGTTCGACGACCTCACCGCCAACTGCCGCTGCCACCTTCTCGGTGCGCTCGCGGTGGCGCTGCGGATCAATGTGGAGCGCGTCCTGCACGGCGTTGGAGGGCGTGGACAGAGAGGCCTCGAGCGCGTTGAGCCGCAGCTTATCGATGCGCACCGCCCGCGCCAACGGGTGCTTCTTGCACGCAGCAATCGCGTTCTTCGTGCCCACGAGCACCCCGGCCTGCGGGCCGCCGAGCAGCTTATCCCCTGAAAAGAGGACAACGTCGGCGCCATCGCGAAGAGCCTCGCTGGCGGAGGGTTCTGCCGGCAGCGCGTCATCTGGTCTAAGCAACCCCGAACCGATATCCACGATGAGCGGCAAGTCGGTGAGCGCACGAAGCTCAGCAACCGATACCGAAGAAGTGAACCCACTGATCAGGAAGTTGGAGGGATGCACCTTCAAGATGGCTCCCGTGTCCTCCCCCATCGCCCGCTCATAGTCCGCCAGGTGAGTGCGGTTCGTAGCGCCGACCTCGCGCAAGCGGGTGGCCGTGGACTCGATGAGCTCGGGCAAGCGGAATCCCGCGCCAATCTCGATGAGCTCACCGCGGGAGATGATGACTTCCTTGCCAGGGGCCAAGGCCGCCGTAGCCAACAGCAGCGCGGAGGCACCGTTGTTCACTATCAGCGCATCCTCCGCGTCGGGGCATGCAGCCAATACCGCATCAACGGCCGCGCGGCCCCTATCGCGTGAGCGCAGGCCGCTGTCCAGATCCATCTCAACGTCCGTATACGATGCCGCGGACACTAGCGCATCTACCGCTGCCGGCGGTAAAGGAGCCCTGCCCAAGTTCGTGTGGATGATGACGCCCGTAGCGTTGATAACGTGGCGCAAGGAATATGGCTGCACAGCATCGAGCCTGGCGGACAGCTCCTCCTCAATCTGGGAGGGGGCGAGGGAGCCGGAGCGGGCGTCGGCAAGCACGGCGTCGATGATCGCGCGCACCGAGTGCGGCGCCAGGCGGTGGTGGGCATCCTGCACCGCCGGGTACTGGAGGATCTCATCCATCTTCGGGATAAAGCGGCGGGGGTCAGTCATCAAAGTTCCTCCTAGCTGCGCACATGGCGGAGACGGACAGGAATCGAACCTGCCAGACCGAGATGCTCGGCCTCACCGGTTTTGAAGACCGGGGCGCCCACCAGGACACGTACGCCTCCGTCTGCTCACCTTACACGGGGCTAAAGTAGGACTTATGACTGACATTAAACTTACGTCCTTTGCCGCCGGTGGCGGTTGCGCCTGCAAGATTCCCCCGGGAGAACTCGAGTCTGCTGTGGAGGGCCTCGTGGGCACCGCGGACCCCAACGTGCTGGTCGGGCTTGACGACGGCGACGATGCCTCCGCCGTGCGCATCCCCAACGGCCTGGCGGTCATCTCTACCGCGGATTTCTTCACGCCGATGCTCAATGATCCCTACGACTGGGGCCGGGTGGCGGCTGCCAATGCGCTTTCCGACGTCTACGCCATGGGCGGCACTCCCATCACCGCCATCAACCTCGTGGGCTGGCCGCGTGAGAAGCTCGGCCTCGACATTTTGCGCGAGGTCCTGCGCGGTGGCATGGATGTGGCCAGCGAGGCGGGGATATCCATTACTGGTGGACACTCCATCACTGCCCCGGAGCCCACGTATGGCTTGGCTGCCACGGGCATCGTCCACCCCGACAAGATTATGCGCAACGACGCCGCCGAGGCGGGCCTGCCCATCACGCTGACCAAACCGATCGGTGTGGGCATCCTCAATAACAAGCACAAGGCCACTGGTGAGGTTTCCCAGGCTGCGGTGGACTCCATGACCACACTTAACCGCGATGCGGCTGCCGCCGCCGTAGCAGCCGGGGTACGTGCGGCAACCGATGTCACCGGCTTTGGTCTTCTGGGCCATCTCTACAAGATGTGCCGCGCCTCCGATATAGGCGCAGAGCTGGACTTCTCAGCTGTTCCTGCCATTGAAGGTGCCAAAGATGCCTTGGCGGATGGCTTCATCCCGGGTGGCTCGCGCCGCAATCTGGATTGGGTGCGCCCCCACCTCGACACGGATTTGAGCGAGGAAGACTTGATTTTCCTCGCCGACGCCCAAACATCCGGTGGACTCCTCGTCATCGGCGAGGTTCCCGGCTACCCGGTCATTGGCCGGACCGTGCCGGGCGATGCACGGATTTCTATCCGCTAGTCACCGTCGAATGGCTGAGGCCCTCTGCCTTGCGGCGGGCTTCAGCGCGCCGCTTTTGGGGGCCAATGCTTGTCGACGGATCCTTCACCGCCTCCAGCCCAGCGTTGAGCACGCCAAAGCGCGTGCACGCGGATCCCGCCATGAGCGCCACGCCGGATACCACCGACACGGCGCGGGACTTGGTTGCTGCCGCCACGGCAGCTCCCACTCCGCCGGAGGCGATGAGCCACTCAGAAGCCTTCATGAGTTTTCCGGGGATGCCCGAATGGAGGGGCCGCTTAGGCTCAGGCTCCATGTGGTCTTCCATGATGCGGGTCGCGGCTAGGTCACTAACAGCGGCCGTGATGCCCAGCGCGCGGGAAGGCCCCGCGCTGCTAACCGGGGTAAAGGCCATGGCGGCACCCGCCGCGGCTGCCGACGCCGAGGAAACAAAGACATAGGGCAAGTGCTTCTTCGCATCGTTCCACGTCGGGTTAGAGGTATTAGCCAGCAGCACCGCCGTATAGCCCGCTAGCGGCCCTCCAAGAACACCGGCAACAGCACCTGCTGGGCCAGCCGCCTTGTCGAGAAGCCGACGAACCGGCTTTGGCAGCACACCGCCGACCAATGCATCGGCTTCGACGATTGCAGGAAGCGACGCAGCGGAGGCAAAGCTGCCGAGAATCCACGAACCGATGGACATCGGCGACGTCACCTTGAACACGCGGAACATGTTGAGCAACCGCTCTGGGCGCCCCAAGTCAAGGATGAGAAAGACGGATCCCACCGAAGCTGCGGAGAATGCCGTCAACCGAGTGGAGCGGCGCAACTCCGCATTCCCCGTTGCCTGCGCACCGGCGGCGAGCAATGCCGAGCCTCCGGAAAGACCACCTAAGAACAGGTATCCGCCGATGGGCCACTCCCACGGCGGGGCTTTGACCACAGGCTTGCCGTAATAGGAGGTGAACTCAAAGTCCTCCGCCATGCGTTCTTCTTTAGAACCATCCTGTGCACCGGCGCCGACGCGGCCACGCCGACGCTTTTTTCCGCCACCACGACGCCGACTCGGCTCCTGTGGAGGACGGTACTCATCAAACTCGCTCATTTCCGGCCTCCCATCATGAATGCTCCTGCCACAGCCAGCGCCATGCCGCCGATGGCTTTCACGGCCGTCTTGTACATCTGCGGCAAATCCGCCGTGGGCACGCGCGGATCCGGCGGCAGCCCGTAAACCTCTGGTGAGTCGAGTAACAAGAAGATTGATCCCGTTCCCCCAACACCGTCTTGCGAGTTTGCTCCGTAGAGGCGGGCTTCGGTCAGGCCTTGCTCGTGGAGGACGCGCACGCGCTCCCGCGCTGCGGCAAGCATCTCCTCGTAGGGGCCGAATTGGATGGAGTCCGTCGGGCAGGTCTTGGCGCAGGCCGGCTGCTCACCAATTTTCAGGCGGTCATAGCACATGGTGCACTTCTGGGCCACGCCCAGATTCTTAATGGGCATGGTCTGTCCCGGTGTATGGTCGGGGCCCTGCGGCTTGAGTTGCTTCAGCTTTGCCAACACGTTTACGCCCGCGTGGTCCGGAACCTGGTAGTCCACGGTGGCCGTTTTATCCGCCTTCAGCGTCACGCCGCCGTCATCGCGGCGCTCAATCACGCCGAACGGACAACCGGCCACGCATGTCCCGCAACCATTGCACACATCATCCTGGACCACGACGGTGCCGAATTCGGAACGAAACAGCGCGCCTGTCGGGCACACGTCCAAGCATCCAGCGTTGGTGCAATGTTTGCACACGTCGGAGGACATCAACCACCGGAAATCATCGGTATCCGGGGTCACGCTTGGGGCGGAAGCTTTGGGCATGCCTAACGAAACAAGTTTCCGTCCCTCCTCGCGAGCCTGTTGAATACGCTCGTTGCTTTGCTCAATGAAGGCCACATGGCGCCAAGTATTGGCGCCCAGCGAACCAGTGTTGTCATAAGAGTCACCGGTGACCGCGTACCCCTCAACCGGGTTGCGGTTCCACTCCTTACACGCCACCTCGCAGGCCTTACAGCCAATGCAAATCGAGGTATCCGTAAAGAAAGCCATGCGCTGATAGGACTCATAGCCGTGCTTATCAGCCTTTTCGGTCAAAAGATTAGCCATTAGTCCTCCTTAGCTTTCTTTGCCTTCATAGTCGGCGACATTTCCAGCAGTTGCATCATCACCCGTGTTGTCCTCGGTAGCTGCTTGCTCAGTGCTAAAGGCATCGGCAACATCCAGGATTCGGTTGCCGGAGTCCACGGTGAGGTGCGCTCGTTCTTGGTACTCACGCAAGAGCTGAAGACGTGCCTCGCCACGCGGTCGGCGGCCCGGCTGGATATCGCACGCACCCACCTTGGAATTCTGGATGAACACGTTTGGTTCCAGAGTCAGTCCCAGCAGGTCGTTGGCGCCATCGCCGGCTACCTCGGTGGTCTCCGATTCTCCGTAGTGATACGGCAGGCCGATCTGGTGGAAGTCCTCACCATTGATAGTGAGCATCTCCATGCGGTCCGTTACCAGAACCTGTGCCTCGATGACACCGCGTGGGGACACAATGGTGGCCCACTCACCGTTGACCAATCCGCGCTTGGCGGCCAGCTCCTTGTCCACCTCGCAGAAGAGTCCCGGCTGCAGCTCCGCCAAGAATGGCAGGCGGCGCGACATCGCACCCGAGGTGTACATCTCCGTCAGGCGATAGGTGGAGAAGACGAACGGGAAGACCTCGGCGCCACGCTCCCCCGGCTCCGGCCGGGAGAGGTTGTCTTCGCGCTTAATTGTCAGGCGCGTCGGCGACTGCTGCTGTTTGTACAGCGCATTGTGTACCGGTGACTCCTGCGGCTCGTAGTGAGTCGGCAGCGGGCCGTCAGACAATCCCTTCGGCGCGAACAGCCAGCCCAGGCCGTCGGCCTGCATGATAAACGGATCGTCGCCATCGAGGGCATCGGGGCCAATGGCGTCGACAGGCGCCACGTAGTCCGGGCGCTTCGTCAACGGGAAGTCGGGCACGTCATCGCCAACCCACTTTCCTTGTTCTTCGTCCCACCAGATGTACTTCTTGCGCTCCGACCACGGAGTTCCATCCGGCTTTGCGGAAGCACGGTTGTACAGGATGCGGCGATTGGCCGGCCAGACCCAGCCCCAGTCGAGAGCAACCTCATTTTGCTCCGAACCCGGAACCTTCTTCGCGGCATGGTTAATGCCGTCTTTGTACACACCGGTGTAGATCCAGCAACCGCCGGAGGTGGAGCCATCGGTACGCATTTCTGTAAAGGCAGGCAAGAGCTGCCCCTTCTTCGGGCCGTCGAGATAGTAACCGTTGATCTCCCGCAAAATCTCATCCGAGCTCGGATCGCCGTGCTCATCTTCGGTGTAGTCCCAAGTTACGGACTTGATTGGCAGGTCGCGCGGATCAGTTGAATCCGCGAGGCGCTCCCTAATCTTCTTGCCCAGCTGGTAGAAGAACCACGCCTCGCTGCGCGCTTGCCCGGGTGGCGGAACCGCTTGGAAACGCCACTGGACCATGCGCTGGGTCTGGGTAAAGGTTCCGGACTTCTCCACGTGGGTAGCTGCCGGCATGAGGAAGACCTCAGTAGCAATGTCCTCAGTCTTCAGCTCGCCGTTCTTAATCTCCGGCGAATCCTTCCAGAAGCTTGCAGTCTCAATCTCTTGGAAGTCGCGTACCACCAGCCACTTCAGGGAAGCGAGACCGCGGCGCTGCATACCACCGTTGGACTGCGCCACCGCCGGGTTCTGGCCGAAGACAAAGTAGCCCTCTACCTCATGGCGCAGCATGGCCAGCAAGGTCTCATAGGTCGAGTGCGCACCAGAGAGACGCGGCATGAGGTTAAAGCCCCAGTCGTTCTCCTTAGTAGCGGCATCGCCCCAGTAGGACTTCATGAGCGAGACCGCGTAGTTCTCGCCCAATTGCCAGAAGCCCTTCTGGTCCGCCGCGCGGAAAGAATCCAGGTAATCCGACCAGGTTTCCTGGTCCACATGCGGCATGGGCAGGTAGCCCGGAAGCGAGTTGAACAGGGTCGGGATATCCGTCGAACCCTGAATCGAGGCATGCCCGCGTAGCGCCATGATGCCGGAACCGGGGCGGCCCACGTTACCCATAAGCAGCTGCAGGATTGCCGCGGTGCGGATGAACTGTGCACCCAGAGTGTGCTGGGTAAAGCCCAAAGCGTAGGCGAAGCACGTCGTGCGCTCCGGGTTAGAGTTCTGCGCAATGGAATCCGCCAAGTAGTAGAAGTCCTCCGGCGAAATGCCGCACGTCTCCTCCACCATCTCCGGGGTATAGCGCGAGTAGTGGCGCTTGAGAATCTGAAAGACCGTGTTCGGATCCTCCAGCGTCATGTCCTTTTCCACGTTCCACGACGAGCCCTCGGGCTTTTGGACATATTGCCACGAGTCCGTGACATACTTGCCCTTTTCCGCGTCATATCCGGAGAACAAGCCCTCCAAATCCTCGGTGTCCTGGAAATCCGGCGAAATAATCGACGCCGCGTTCGTGTAATTCACCACATAATCGTGGAAATACAGGTCATTATCCAGCACGTACTTGATAACCGCGCCGAGCAGTACCACGTCCGTGCCACCGCGAATACCGATGTGGCGGTTCGCAAAGGCAGACGTACGCGTATAACGCGGATCAACGTGAATAATGCGCGCGCCGCGCTTCTTGGCTTCAACGACCCACTGGAAACCCACTGGGTGGCATTCCGCCATGTTAGAACCCTCAATGACAATGCAGTCCGCATTCGCCATATCCTGCAGCGGTTGGGTTGCGCCGCCGCGGCCAAACGAAGTTCCTAGACTAGGAACGGTGGCGGAGTGTCATATGCGCGCCTGGTTTTCCACCTGAATGGCTCCGGTGGCGGTAAACAGCTTCTTAATGAGGTAGTTCTCCTCATTATCCAGCGTCGCACCGCCCAATCCAGCGATACCCATCGTGCGGTTAAGGGGACGCCCCTGCTTATCGACGTCCTCCCAGTGCCTTGCGCGCGATTCCACGAAGCGGTCCGCGATCATGTTCATCGCAGTCTCTTCATCGAGCTCCTGCCATTCGGTGGCATAGGGTGCTCGGTACTTGATCGTGGTGATGCGAGTCGAGGAGTTAATGAGCTGCTCAGAAGCCGAGCCCTTAGGACACAGACGCCCGCGGGAAATTGGGGAGTCCGGATCTCCCTCGATTTGGATGACCTTGTCATCCTTGACATAGACGCGCTGGGAACAGCCCACCGCGCAATAGGGGCACACCGATTGCACCACGCGGTCCGCGTCTACGGTGCGTCCGCGCAGGTCTTCGCTCTTAGCCGACTGCGTAGACACGTCGCGACCGAAGGCATCCTTGTTGCGGATCTGGCGCACGACTGGCCAGTTCAGCGGACTAAAACGAGACATGCCCTCAAATCTACTTCCTCGCCATCGCGTTTTCCACCCTGGTCGAGACACCACAGCATTGAAAGAAGAACTAAGACGCGAAAAGGCTGGAGCTTTGCAGCTCCAGCCTTTAGCTCTTTAACGGGATTACTTGCGGGTCTCGGTAATGCCGTCGGTATCGATCTGCTCCTTGCGCAGATCCTCGGTGTGGGTCTCGGTGTCCTTGATGGTTTCCTTGGAGAGGTTAACCTTCTCCACCGGGACAGTCTTCTTCTCTACGTTCACACGCTCTTCATGCAGGGTGACGGAGGCTTCTTCTGCTCCGTTATCGCCAATGGTGCCAGTGTAGTTTGCCGCGTCAGCCTCGGAAATCGGGGTGCGCTCGACGCGAACCTCTTCGCGCTCGACCGGAACCTCAACAGTCTCAGTATCGGTCACGACGTACTTGCGCAGGCGAGCCTCACCAGTGGCCACGCGCTCCTTGTTGACGTCTAGGCGCTCCTCGGAGCGGATAACTTCACCTTCGTTGTTGGAGACGCCGTTACCGGTAGCAGTAGCGCGGTCAGTGTCAACACGGTCGGTAGCAGCGGTCTCCTCCTTAGCATGTGCGCCGGCTCCGGCCACGCCAGCGCCAGCTACACCAGCACCAGCACCAGCATCACCAGCGCGCTCATCACGCTCGTCGCGGTAGGTGGTGACATCCTGTGCGTTCTCGAGGTCGTAGTGCTTGAAGATGTCCGCCTGCGCCTCAGGAGTCAGAGGCTTATCAGAGTCAAACTCCGGTGCGTTCTCGATACGGTCCTTAGAGAAGGCCAGCTTGAGCTCATCACCGGTGAAATCATGACCGCGGAGCGGAACCAAGCTGGAGTTCATGCCGAACAGGCCGTGGTTGACCTCGACGAAAGTCGGCTGACCGGACTGCTCGTCGACGAAGACCTCCTTGACAGAACCCAGCTTGTCGCCGGTCTTGTCATATGCAGTTGCATTAAACAGATCCTTGATGTTCTTACCCATTAGTTCTCTAAACCTTTCTATATTTTGGTCTATATCGGGATGGCAAACCATAGCTCGCGCCACTACCCCCATAAGCCAAGGGAATTGGAAGCAGATTTGCTTTTTCGTTTGCACTGACACCCACCATACGGATCAAGCGACAATGCGCTACTGGAGTAGCACGTTTCATCGCTGAAATAACGCTTACTCGCAGGTCACACCATCTATAACAATTGGGTTACGAGACCATTTATGCACCTCAAAGGCCTACCAGCCGGCGCCCCACCCCCTACCCCACACCCAGACCGAAACACAAAGACATCAACCCGCACCCACAACGCAGCCCCCAACAACAATCCTCTACACGACTCTTTACGTTGCCCACAGGGACAACCAATAAACGCTAACTACCCCCACCCCGTTCGGCACATTCCTTAATTGGTCTATATTCCCAATCATCACATCTCTACCATTGAGTACCCTGAACATCATGAACCAGACGAAACACTTCGAACTCAAGGTCCCGGGCGGCAAATTACTCGTCGTAGATCTTGATATTGACGCCCACGGCACCGTAATCGCAGCCAAGGTCTCCGGCGATTTCTTCCTCGAACCCGAAGAAGCCTACGAGGCACTAGCCCCAGCACTAATTGGCATCACTACCGCCACCTCGACGGAGGAAATTCAATCCCACCTCGATGCAGCCCTTGCACGAATCGATTCACCCGTAGCTCTCCACGGCTTTGACACCCACCACCTTGCCGTCACCGTTAAGCGCGCGCTGTCTGGTGGCACCGACTTCACCGACCACCACTGGGAGATCCTGCGCCCAGGGGTTCTGCCCACCCCAGTAAACGTCGCGCTTGATGAAGTGCTCCTCAACGAAGTCGCTGAAGGCAAGCGCGGGCCCACGCTCCGATTTTGGGAATGGGAAGACCGTGCCGTCGTATTCGGTTCCTACCAGTCCTATGCCAATGAGCTGGATCAGGAGGGCGTCGACAAGCACGGCATTGTTCCGGTGCGCCGAATCTCCGGCGGTGGCGCGATGTTCATGGAGGGTGGCAACTGCGTGACCTATTCCCTGTACGCCCCGGAATCGCTCGTGGCCGGCTATTCCTACGAGGCCAGCTACGAATACCTGGACCAGTGGGTGCTCGCGGCGCTGAACAAGCTTGGCGTCAATGCATGGTACGTGCCAATTAATGACATCACCTCGGACGGCGGCAAGATTGGCGGCGCCGCCCAGAAGCGCCGTAAGGGCGCGGTACTACATCACACCACGATGAGCTATGACATCGATGCGGACAAGATGATGGAGGTCTTGCGCATCGGCAAGGTCAAGGTCTCGTCGAAGGGCCTTGCCAGCGCAAAGAAGCGCGTCGATCCGCTCCGCCGCCAGACCGGCGTACCCCGCAAGGAGATCATCGAGACCATGGCACGCGAATTCGCCACCCGCTATGGCGCCATCGACGCCGTACTTTCCGACGACTCCCTCGCCGCCGCCCGCCGCCTCGTCGACACCAAATTCCTCAACGATGAATGGACCAAGCGTATCCCATAATTTGCGGGGGAATTTCTGGGCAGCGTACGGTGTTATAAGTTCAAGTGAACCGATCGGTACGAGAGTGCCGAACTAAATGGTCCATTTCTATACAACACTGTCTAGAAGGAAAATCTCGTGTCAGACACTTCCTCTCGTGCATCCTCCCGCACGCTGCCCTCTTGGGCCACCGGCTTTGGCACCCAAGTTATCGCCGGTCTCATCATCGGCCTTATTCTCGGCTTCATCGCCTCCGGCATGGAGTCCGAGTGGCTCTCCGATACCCTGTCCGGCGTCGGCGGCGCCTACGTCCAATTGCTCAAGGTGATGGTCCCGCCTCTCATCTTCGCGGCTGTCGTCACCTCAGTTGCTAACCTGCGCAAGGTGGCTAACGCCGCCTCGCTGGCGATCTCTACTCTGGTCTGGTTTGCCATTACGGCGTTCTTCTCCGTCTTGGCTGGCATTCTCGTCGCCCTCGTGATGAAGCCGGGCGTAGGCACAACTGTCGATGCTTCCACCGCCGCCGACCCATCCCACATCGGCTCCTGGACCGCTTTCCTCCAGCAACTTGTCCCCGCCAACTTCTTCGGTCTCACCGCTTCGCTGAGCGAAGATGAAATCTCCCTCAGCTTCGGTGCCCTTCAGCTCCTTGTCATTTCCCTTGTGCTGGGCATCGCCGCGGTCAAGGCTGGTAAAGCCGCCGATCCTTTCCTGCACTTCACCGAATCTTTCCTCAAGGTCATCCAGGTGGTCCTCTGGTGGATCATCCGCCTTGCCCCGATTGGCACCGCCGCTCTCATCGGCAAAGCCGTGGCCACCTATGGTTGGGACGCGCTTAGCTCCTTGGGCAAGTTCGTCCTCGCGATGTATGTGGGCCTTGCACTCGTAATTTTCGTGGTCTACCCCGCCGTGCTCGCATTCAACCGGATCCCGGTAGTTGGCTTCTACAAGCGAGTCTGGCCCGTCTTCTCCCTTGGCTTCGTCACCCGCTCCTCCATGGGCGTCATGCCAGTTACCCAGCGCTTTACAGAAAAGGCCATGGGCGTACCCCGCGAATACGCCTCCTTCGCCATTCCGCTGGGCGCTACCACGAAGATGGACGGCTGCGCTTCCGTCTACCCGGCCATCGCCGCCATCTTCATTGCACAGTTCTACGGCGTTGATCTCTCCTTCACCCAGTACCTGCTCATCATCTTCGTTTCCGTCATTGGTTCCGCAGCAACCGCCGGCACGACCGGTGCTACCGTCATGCTGACGCTGACGCTTTCCACGTTGGGCCTTCCGCTCGCCGGCGTGGGTCTGTTGCTGGCCATCGAACCCATCATTGATATGGGACGCACCGCTGTCAACGTCACCGGCCAATCACTGTGTGCCACCATCGTGGCCAAGCGCACCGGCATTCAAGACGAAGCTGTCTGGGATGCTGCTGGTAACGGAGTCTCACACATTATGAACGAGGACCAAGACGCAGACGAGCTCGAGAGCGAGCCGGTCAACACGACTGCATAGCTCTTCCGCCCCTCCCCAAGCCTTCCTCACACGCAAGTGCCGTGCAGGAAGGCTTTGGCATTTCTGCCCCAATCGAAGGACTCTCCCCGTCGTTCTATTCGACGGTGATAGTTTCGAACTCGGTGCTTGGAGCTTTGAGGTCGTCGTTCTTTTCGACGGTGGGTGTGTTCTTGGTTTCTTTCCCTTTCGGTTGTTTGGAGTGGCTCGTCGTTTTATTCGACGGGGTTTAGAAGGGGATGTCTTCGCCGTCGGTGTCGTTGTCGGTCTGGGTTTCGGTTTCGGCTTTGGCTTTGGCTTGTTGTTGTGTGTAGTCGTCGAGTTCTTGTTTGAGGTGTTGGGCTTCCTCACGTACACGTTTCCTGGTGGCGGTGATGTGTTGGGCAACTGTTTGCGCCCAGCGTTTTTGCTTGGGTGCTAGTGGCCCGTCGGCTTCGTTGATGGTCCAGGTACCGTCGGCGAAAAGCCAGATGACATCCCCGCTGTAGGGGTCGAGCAGGTATTTTAAGGTGCCATCGGTTTTCATGTTGTGGTGTCCTTGGCACAAACATGCCAGGTTCTTCGGGTGTGTTGGCCCACCTTCAGCCCAGTTATGCCGGTGGTCAAGCTGGGTAAGAAAAGCTGGCTTCTCACATCCGCCGACCCGGCAGGTGCCGTCGCGGCCTTCGACATGCTTGCGCATGATGAGCCCTGGCTGGTAGCCATCTGCCTCGGCTACCTCTCCGGTTAAATCCCGGGTTTTATCATGCGGCATGGGCGTTTGCCGCCAACCGAAGCCTTCAATAAAGGTCGGGGCATTGTCAATATCGCAGGCTTGGTAGGTGTTGAGGATAACGGTGGCTGGTGGTTTTATCTCACCGCTTAAGAGTTTGATGACTGCTTCAGGAACCGTCAGATCATGCTGCGCTGCGGTTTTATGGATGAAGGCATCGAGTTTAATGCCGGTGTCTTCTTCGACCTGGAGTTCCAGCCAGGCTGAGGTGCCGTTGGAAGAAAAGCGGTAGGTATCTTTAGGGCGGGTGTCACGGTAGGCGATGGAATCATCCAGGGTTTTACAGATATCGCGGACTTTACGCCTGATTTGGCTACGTGTAGGAAAAGCCTGATTCGCCTTAGTAGGGGTGAAAAAGTCAGCCAAGATAGTGTCGATAAAGTCCAGGGTTTCAGTAGTCAAGCCGGTTAGTGCTGACATGGGTTGGTCAATAGCGATGAGGGATTCAATATCCAGCAGGCACACGGTGTCTTGTATGGCTTTGACTTTCGGCAGGCTATCAAGCCGGTGGATGGCACGCAGACCTGCTTTGATGTGGCCTTCCGGCAGCGACCAAGCAGCCACCAAGCTTAAAGCGATGGTGTTGATATCTGCCTGCAGGCTAGGCATAGCAGCAACCCAGGTGTTGTAGATAGCTCGGCGTGCTGCCGCGCGGGCTATAGCGTGTGGATTATTGGGGTTGGTGGTGGAAAAGAAAAAGGTTGGCGGGCGTGTCGTGGTGGTCATGGTATCTCCCCCGAGAAACATGAGTTAGAAGAAATGTTCTAACCATGATTCTACCGACACACACCACACATAGCCATAGCCAGCAACAAATTCACGTCAAGTCGTCACTATAAACGGGGGTAGACACATCAAATTAGTTGATGTGTTCGAGCCTTAGTTAGCAACGGTCACAAGGGAAAACGATTAATGCCCCACGCGCGTTGTCGGTGGCACGTGGGGCGTGGGGATCTACTGGACGTCGGAAAGCGCGACGCCAGTGAGTGCTTTATTCGTACCGCACATCACCGCGAGCGATGTCCTTGCGCCCGTGAACGAAGAAATAGACCACCGAGGCCACCAGCATCAAGGCAGCCAACAACCAGTACATGACGGAGTAACCCGCCGCAGAAATAATCTGCCCCAGCAGAATTGGACCAAAGCCAATACCTAGGTCCAGCAGCAAAAAGAAGGTCGAGATTCCCGCCCCCATCTCATGCATGGGAACCAAGCGCACGGCGATAGCCTGGCCCGCCGGCAGAATTGAGCCGTAACCAAAGCCCACCAAGGCACCCGCGGCAATGATCTGCCAATCAGCTGCAGCCAAAGCAAGGACTACCAGGCCAGCAATAAAGAAGAAGAGCGAGGAATAGATGATGATGTTGTCACCACGACGATCCTGCAGTTTGCCCAGTACAAAGCGAAGAATGAGGCTCACCACCGCATAAGCCAGGAAGAAGTAGCTAGCGCCCTTCTCCAAGCCTGCATGGGAGGAGTAGCCGTTAAGGAACGTAATGATGCCCGTGTACGCAACGCCAACCAATAGGATAAAGACTCCAAAAGGCGCCACCGCCGGGTGCACGATATTCCCCAAAGAGAACGGCACGCTGGGCCGCTCCTGTGTCGGGGCCTTCACAACGAGCCCCAGCCCCAACGCCACCACCGTCAGCGTCAGCGCCACCATAAACACGGTGTTATAGCCAGCTTGGTGGACAATCGCCAAACCAGCCGCTGGACCAAAGGCAGTGGCCAGGGTCGTCCCCAAGGCGAAGTATCCGGTCCCCTCGGCACGACGGTGGTCCGGAATCACCGATTGCGCCACTGCCATCACAGCAGTCGAAGCCACCGCATATCCGAAGCCATGCAAAATACGGACGGCAAAAAGCATCGGCAACGAGTGCGCTGGCATGTACAGCGCCATGGCTACAGCCACCACAATGAGCGAGGCCACCAACGAGCGTTTTCGCCCAGCCGCGTCAACGATGTAACCGGAGAAGAGACGAGCAATCGTCGCCCCCACCACAAAGGCACTGGACGCAAACCCGCCCGCCGTATCCGAAGCCTGAAACTGCTCCACGGCATAGAGCGCCATGATGGTCACAAGCAGATAGAAGACCGTAAACTGGGCGAAATTTACCAACCACGCAAACACGAATGTCGGCGTAATGAGGGACTGGGATTCAGAGGACGTTTGAGACACCTTCTTCGATAGCGTTATGGAATTAAGACTTCCACACGCTACCAAAGATCAGAGATACTTTCGAATCCAAATCACGGGTTGCACGGCGCTTGACGACGCCCCTACCCGAACAGTTTTCGCAGGTAGGATGAACCAAACTTCCACTCCGGATCCATCTCTTCACGCAGCTCACAGAACTCATCAAATCTTGTATAAAGTTGAGCAAAGTCGTTCCGGGACAGGGAGTTCATCTTCCCCCAGTGCGGGCGCCCACCGGCCGCGCGGAAAATGGGTTCCAGCTTCGGCATGTAGTCCTGCGGATTCAACGCACGCGGAATGTGGAATGCAATGTACATCGACTCACGGCCAGATGCCGTCGAAAGAGCAACGTCATCCGCGGCCGTCGTGCGCAGCTCCATCGGAAATCCGATGCGCCAATCCTGCTCATCAATGAAGCGACGGATTTCGCGAACGGTGGCGGGGCCGTCGGCAAGCGGCACCGCGTACTCCATCTCGTGGAAGCGCACCCGGCGCGGGCTGACAAACACGTCATGGGCGGCGGAACGGTAGCGATTATGAGAAATGACCGAGGTGGCGAACTTATTAAGGGTCGGAATCGTTCCCGGAATCAGGCGCCCCAACGCCAAGGCGGCGGCAAAGGCGCCGTTGCCAATGAGCTCGTCGTCGATAAGTGCTTTGAGACGTGAGCGGCGCTCCCCATTCGGTTCGAGGCGCGTGTTGGCCTTGACCATCGCGCGGTCGGTATGCGGGAACCAATAGGACTCGAAGTGGTCGACGCTGCGGGAGAGCTCCTCCCAGTTGTCCATCAACTCATCGAAGGCAATGCCGGACTCCTCTGCCAGCAGGTCGAAGGCATCCACACACTGCATTTCGACTTCGATGACCACGCCGAGCGCGCCCACGCTGACGACTACGAGGCGCAGGAGCTCCGGGTCCTCGTCGATGGAATAGGTGCGGGTGTTGCCGTCGGCGTCGATAAGCGTCAGCCCAGTGACCGTCCCCGCAAATCCCGTGTAATTGATGCCGGTGCCGTGGGTCGAGGTCGAAATCGCACCCGCCAGCGATTGCGGGTCCACATCGCCCTGGTTAGCCAGGGCAAGCCCAAACGGGCGCAGGAGCCTAGGCACATCCCGCAAGCGAGTGCCGGCCAGGAACCGGACGCGTTTGCGCTGCTTATCGACGCTCACCAGCCCACTCACGTGGTCTAGGTTGAGCATCGTCTCCTCCCCTGCCGCGATGGGAGTGAAGGAGTGGCCGGCGCCCACCGCACGCACGCTGCGGGAGCGGCTAATAATTCCGGGGATCTCGTCTATGCGGGAGGGCTGTACAAACTCCTGCGGTTTCGCAGCAACCGAACCTGCCCAATTGCTAAATGTGGTTGTCATCGGAGTGTCCATCCTTGTCCTCTATAGGTGTCCCATACATCAACGCCGTCGTGCCCGACGGCGAGGAGGCGGTCGACGTTTTCCGTCATTTCGCCGGCCTTGGCGTGGCGGAACCACACCAGGTCCTCGACTTCTAAGTCAGCCCCGCGCAGTGGGGTCTGGACCTCACCGGCGCCCTCAGTACTGGAGTAGCTAAGGCCCGCCGGCCACACCGGTACGGGGACGCGATCCTTCGCGGGAGGGCCGGAGGCGATCCAGCCGCCGGAGTTGACCGTGGCCCAGCCCGGCGCGGGCACACGGGATACTTGGCAGACGAAGAACGCGGCCGCCTTGTGGTTAATGCCAGTGAAATCATCAAAGATCGCTGGCGTATAGAAACCGGATCCAGCGGCCAGCTCGGTCAAGGTTCCCTCGGCCGCGGATTCCTGGAGGCTGCCCGTGCCACCGCCGTTGACGAATTCGATGTCCGCTACCTCCCGCGCGGCCTCCACGCAGGCTCGGCGCCGCGGGGCGAGGTCCGCCATGGACTTTGAACGCAACCAACGCTTGACCGCTCCCACCGGCCCCGGCAAGCCATCCGCTACGGACGCCACCTGCCCCTCATAGGCCATGAGCCCCACCAACCGGTGACCGCGCCGAAGAATTTCACGCGCCAGCGCTGAGACCTGTTCCGGAGTGCGCACGGGCGAGCGCCGCGGGCCGATGACCGCACCCGGCAAATGGAGGGTGCAGTCAATATCGATGGCCACGCGTACAGAACCCTCGAGCAGGCTCAACAGCTCCACGCTATCCACCATGACGGTGATGGATTCGCGCGCCGTGTCATCTGCGGCGAGCTCACGCAGGGCTTGACGGTTAACGCTCGGGTAGGCCACTACGATGTCGCGGAAACCCTCCCCGACCAGATGCAGCGCCTCCGGAACGGAATACGCGAGGATGCCTCGGTAGCCCTCATGCTCGAGGGCACGGCGTAGTGCCGCCACGCTGCGTATTGACTTCGAGGCCACGCGGATGGGCAGACCCCCGGCGCGGGTGGGCATCTGTGCAGCGTTGTAGTCGAATGCATCGAGGTCGATAACGCCGACGGGCGCTGGGCTTTCACCAGACCTGACGAGCGGCTCAACGGCCGAACGCACCTGGGCCTGTGGAGTGGTCGCGAGGATTGGCATAGCGTCATCCTAACCACAACTAATTTAGTTTGTGAGACAAATCTCGAAAAACTCATAGCGGCATCCCATATTTTTGGGACAATAGACCGCATGAAGACCTTCACTCAGACACGCCTGCCCCAGCGAGTGCTCAATTTCTTGGACACGGATCCCGCCCGCGATGTGCGCGGCACGGGTGAGCAGCATCAGGCTCACGCGCCGTTTAGCGGTGACAAGCTCTTTAGCTTCCCCGTCGCCACCGCCGGGGACGTCGAGAAGGCAGTCACCTATGCGCGCACCGGCGTCGGGCAAGGTGACCGCGCCGCTATCCTGCTGCGCCTGCACGACCTCGTTCACGAGAACGAGGAGCTCATCCTCGACCTGATCCAAGCCGAAAACGGCAAGTCCCGCTCCCACGCCTATGACGAGCTGATGGATCTGTATAACTGTGCTCGGTTCTATGCCGTCAACATCCGCAAAGCTTTCGGAAACGACCGCCACCCCGGCGCGCTTCCCGTGCTGACCAAGACACGCACGCAGTACTACCCACTCGGCGTGGTGGGGCTCATCTCCCCGTGGAATTACCCACTGTCCTTGGGCGTGGGCGACGTCTTGGCAGCGCTCTCCGCCGGCAATGCCGTGGTACACAAGCCGGACTCCCAGACGACGTTGACAGCAATTCTGCTGCGACGCCTAGCCATTGAAGCGGGCCTTCCGGAGGCCGCCTGGCAGCTGGTTCCCGGCCGGGGTGCCGAGGTGGGTGACGCCCTGGTTCCTCTGGTGGATGGGCTCTCCTTTACCGGTTCCACCCAGGCTGGCAAGTCGATTGCCACCCAGGCCGCGGGGCGCCTCATCCCCACCATGCTGGAGTTGGGCGGCAAGAACCCGATGCTCGTGCTTGACGACGCCCCCCTTAAACCCACCGCCCAAGGTGCCGTACGCACCGCATTCTCTTCCTCCGGGCAGCTATGCATGTCCGCTGAGCGTGCCTATGTCCACGAGAGCGTCTTTGAGGAGTTCCTCGCAGAACTCACAAATGCACTGGACCAGCAGGTGCTCGGGGCGGCCTTTTCTGACGCCGCGACGATCGGTTCACTGACCTCGCAGCGCCAGCTCGATGCAGTAGTTTCCCACGTCGAGGACGCCGTCTCCAAGGGCGCCACCGTGGTATATGGCGGAAAGGCTCGGCCGGATCTTGGGCCCTTCTTCTATGAGCCCACCGTGCTCACCGGCGTGACCCCAGAGATGGATCTCTATGCCACCGAGACTTTTGGCCCAGTGTTGGCGGTATACCCGGTGAGCTCCGATGCCGAGGCCATCCAGCGCGCCAATGACACCACCTACGGTCTTTCTGCCTCCGTGTGGTCCGGAAACTCCCGCCGCGCGTGGAAAGTCGCCTCCCAGCTAGAGGCCGGCATGGTCAACATCAACGAAGGCTTCGCCGCCGCCTACGGTTCTATCGCCGCGCCAGGTGGAGGCGTCAAGGAATCTGGCCTGAACCACCGCCACGGTATTACCGGCATGCGCCTGTGGGCCAACGAGCGCACCGTGGCCGAGCAGCGCCTGCACCCGCTTGCACCGTCGGAGTACGTCTCACCGGAACGCTTCCGCCAGCTGGTTTCGACGGGCATGCAGCTGATGAAGACCTTCCGGCTCTAATGTAGACAGCCATGAAGGAGCTTAACCGCGACGAACTTCTAGCCCGCCGGCTCATTGCTCAAGGCCTTGCCCCATCGGCCGCGAGGCCATCGCTCGCCTCGGCGCTGGACGTCGCTGAGCATCTCCTCGCTCTGCAGGGGCAGACCTACGATGCCGGCATCACAGCACTAGCCCTTCGCGCCGGCTGCACTGCTCAAGAAGTGCTCGGTGAAGTTGGACACTATCGCGTGGTGCGCTGTTGGCCACAGCGCGGCACGCTGCACTTCATGCCGGCTGCCGACGTCCGCTGGATGTCCCGCTTGCTCTATCCGCGCGTGGCCTCCAGCCAGAAATCCCGGCGACCGAGCTTGGGGCTCAGCGAAGACATGGTGGCAGCAGCTTCGGAAGCACTACATGGCGCAGCCACCGAGCCTCTCACTCGCACGGAAGTCTACGAGATTTTCGCTGAGGTTGGAGTGGACCCCACAGAAGGCAGGGGCTCCCACCTACTCCGCGCATTCGGCGGTGCCGGTGACTTGGTACAGGGCCCAAAGGCCGGCAACCAAGAGACCTTCCTCCATGTCGACGCGCTGCCTAGCGTCCAGCGCAAGCCAGAGAAGCCACTCTCAGAGCTAGCCCAGCGCTATGTCGAAGGCCACGGCCCCGTATCCGTAGCCGACCTCCAAACATGGTCCAAGCTCAGCAAGTCCCAGGCCGCCAAGGCTCTTGCGAGCACGGAGGCCACGACCGTTAGCCATGATGGGCAGACACTGTGGATGGCGGGCTGGCAGGAGGATGTCACCGCGAGCGAAATCGACGGTGCCTTAAAAATCCGGCTCGAACTCCCCGCCTTCGACGAATACCTGCTGGGCTATGCCCACAAGGAATGGATCGTGCCCGATGAGATCCGAGCAAACGTCCTCACTCGAAATGGCCTCAGTTGGCCGTGGGTCATGGAAGGCGGGCGCGGCGTAGCCAGCCTACGGCATCCGTAGGATGCGGCGATGAACCGTTCCTTCGGGCTCGACATGGATAAACACTTCCGCACCGGGAAAAAGCTCATCGATGGCGTCTTCGATGCGGTCGGCGATTGTGTGCGAGTGCAGCACCGTCCACTCGCCGGGAACATCCATGGTGAGGTAAACAAGGCGCTGGCGCCCTGCCGCGACCGTGCGGCGTGAGGTAAAGGAAACATCGTGACGGCCCTCCAGCTCATTGAGCAAAGCATCCAACTTGGCGTGTTCCTCTTTGGGCAGGGACTCCGACAACAGGGAGCTCAAGGATTCCTTGAGCAGCTTATACCCAGTCCACAAGATGTTAATGCCCACTGCCAGCGCAATGACGGGATCCAACCACAGCCAGCCAGTCAGTGCGACTGCACCAATGCCGAGGAGGACGCCGACGGACGTCCAGACGTCGGTAAGCAAGTGCTTTCCGTCCGCCTGCAAGGTAGCTGAGCGGTGTTGCTTGCCTGCACGCACGAGCAGAAGGCCCACGCCCAAGTTCAGCAAAGAGGCGATGAGTGACAGTAAGAGGCCGAGCCCAGGTTGCTCCAGCGGCTGCGGAGCCAGAAATCGGCGGATGGCCGTGTAGATGATCATCGCGGCGGCCACGAAAATCATCGCGCCCTCTACCAACGCGGAAACATACTCGGCCTTGCCGTGGCCGAACTGGTGGTTTGCGTCTGCCGGCTTCGCCGCAATTTTGATAGCCACAAACCCCACGACGGCGGCCACGAGGTTCACACCGGATTCGAGGGCGTCGGAAAGAAAGCCCACCGATCCTGTCGCCGCAGCAGCGACGACTTTGAGCGCGATCGTGGCCACTGCGGTGGCAATGGAGAGCTTCATGAAGCGTTCGAGCAGCAGTTGCTCGGTTGGAAGAGACATGTGCGTCTTTCTATATGTCCTTCGCTGAGGAAAATTTCTATTTACCGTGAGTCAGGGTACCAAGGGCGAGTGTGCACGTACTGTTCACGCATTGTTTACCGCGTGTGGTCGTAAAGTACATACACCGTCGTTAGTTTGTACTTCATGTCCAAAGACATATCTCCCCCAGTTCTCCTCTTCGATTTCGACGGCACCGTTAGCCTGGGCCACGGGCCCGTGCTGGCCTATGCCCGCCACATCGGGGAGGCAACCGGAAACCACTCCATCCCCCACACCGCCGAGCGCATGCTCTCAACGAACGACGCCTCCCTAGTGCACTATTGCGACGGCTACGACCTCGTCCACAGCCTCGCCGCGGATTGCGATGTCCCGGAGGACTCCTGCCAACAGGCCTACATGGCCTCCCGACTAAACCTTGCGGACACCGGAATCACAGCGCCCGAAGGCCTCGCCGAGTTTCTAGGCTCGTATCCCGGCCGCGCGGTTCTCGCCACCAACTCCCCCGAAACTGGCCTCGCAGAGGCGCTAAAGGTTTTGGGGCTGAGCAACTCCTTCGACGCCATCTACACGAGGGTGGGCAAGCCCGACGGCTTGACTCGAATCCTCGAATCTGATTTCCCCGATAGCCCCATCATCGCTTTCGGCGATATCTGGGATTTCGATCTCGCTCCCGTGACTGCCCGTGGCGGGCGCACCGTTTTATTGGAAACACCGTTCGCCACCCCCGCAGACGCCAACCCCACGTGGCGCGCTCAGCGCGTCACCGACATCTTTTCTGAACTATCTTCCGCCTTCTAGCACTCCACCCCTCGACACAGAAAGACATTCTCATGCGCCGTTTCACCGCCCTCGCTGCCTCCGCCCTTGCACTGTCGCTCTCCCTGACCGCTTGCTCCTCTGATTCCTCCTCAACCGATGACTCGAACTCCCCCGACAAGCTCACCCTCGCGCTCATCCCGAACGAGAAGGTCAACGATCTCGTCACCACCGCAAAGCCGCTGACTGACTACCTTTCCGAGGAGCTCGGCATCGAGGTCGAGGGAGTCGTGACCAAGGACTACCAGGCCGCCGTCGAGGCCATCGGCTCCGGCCAGGCAGATATCGCCATCGCCTCCGCCGCGCAGCTGGCCTCTGCAGAAGACATGTACGGCGCTCACGCCGTACTGCAGGACGAGCGCTTCGGCGCGGATTCCTACGCCGGCCAGTTCGTCACCAACAACCCCGACAAGTACTGCAAGGACGAGCCGGTGGCCTCCACCTATGCTGCCAGCGGTGCCGACTACCTGTACTGCAACGGCACCGCCACCCCGGAGGAGAACAAGGGCCAGGGTCCGAAGGGCCTCGAGGCGCTCAAGAAGATCGATGGGGAGACCACCGTCGCCATGCTGGGTGCTACCTCCCCCGCCGGATACCAGCTGCCGGTCATGGCCATGGAATCCCAGGGCATCGACGTCGACAGCCTCAAGAAGGTGCCTGTGACCTCCAACGACGCCTCCATCATGGCGGTCTACAACGGCGATGCCGAGGTGGGCTTCAGCTTCTGGGATGCGCGTTCCACCATCGACGCGTCGGAGGCCCCAGGTCTGGCCGAGAAGCTCGTGGTCTTCGGCTACACCGACATGTACCCCAACGGTGGCGTCGTGATTTCTGATGAGGTGCCGGAGGATCTGCGCGGCCAGATCACCGACCTCATGGACGGCTTCTCCGAGGTTGATCCGGACACCATGTCCGCCATCTTCGACATCACCGACTGGGTTCCCGCCAAGCAGGAATCCATCGATATGGCGCGCAAGGTCAACGAGCGCTTCGCCCAGTAGCCTGACGCCCCTACTCAGAAAGGCTTCACCCATGACGGAGGAGAAAGCGTGGGGAATCCGCTTCGAGAATGTCTCGGTGCGCTACCCCAACGGAACGCTGGCGCTCGACGACGTCTCCGTGGACATCGCTCCCGGCGAATTCGTCGCCATCGTCGGCCTGTCCGGCTCTGGCAAATCCACGTTCATCCGCAGCATCAACGGCCTCGTGCAACCGACATCCGGCAAGATTTTCGTCGGCGACCACGAGATTTCCGCAGCGAAAGGAGCACAGCTGCGGAAGCTACGCGGCCGCATCGGCATGATCTTCCAGGAGTTTAACCTAGCCGACCGCGCGAGCGTCTTCTCCAATGTCCTCGTCGGGCGCTTTTCTCACAATCCCAGCTGGCGCACCCTGTTGGGAATCTCTACCGCCGAGGACAAAGCAATCATCGCCGAGGCCCTCGACTCCGTAGGGATCCTCGACAAGGCGTGGAATAAGGCCGGCGCCTTGTCGGGCGGCCAGAAGCAGCGCGTGGCCATCGCCCGCGCCCTGTCCCAGAAGCCGGCGATCATGCTGGCCGATGAACCCGTCGCCTCCCTCGACCCGCCCACTGCCCACTCCGTGATGAAGGATCTGCGCCGCATCAATACCGAGCGGGACCTGACCACCCTGGTGAACTTGCACCTGGTGGATCTGGCGCAAGACTACGCCACGCGCATCATCGGCATTCGCCACGGCAAGATAGTTTTCGATGGGCCCGCCGCAGGCTCCACCGTGGAGGATTTCGAAGCCATCTACGGCCGCCGCATCCGCGAGGAAGACCAGCTGGGAAGTCAGGAGAGCCGGGCATGACGGCGGTACTTCCCCCACGGCAGCGCAACTGGCCCGGCATCCTTGGCGGGCTGGCTGCTTTTCTCGCGCTCACCATCGCCACCTGCGTCCCCGCCTGGGGCGGAATCGAGATCGACTTTGGGCAGATCGCTCGCAACTGGCGCAACGGCGCCGACCGCTTGGCCCTGATGTTCAGCCCCGACTGGTCCATCCTCCCGCGCACGTGGGAGCCGATGCTTGAAACCCTCGCCATGGCTGTCGTCGGTGCCGCCATCTCCGCGGTCATCGCTCTGCCCTTATCCCTGTGGGCGGCGCGGCCCACCAACCCATCGACACCGTGGCGCTCGCTAGTGCGCGGCATCGTCAACGTTGTCCGCGCGGTGCCCGACTTGGTCTACGCCACCATCCTCGTGGCCATGCTCGGAGTCGGTGCCCTGCCCGGCATCATCACGCTGGTGCTTTTCGACGTCGGCATCGTGGTCAAGCTCGTCTCCGAGGCCATCGACTCCGCGGATGATTCTTACATGGAGGCCGGCCGGGCCGCCGGCGGCACGCAAACCCAGATCAACCGGGTTACTGCCCTGCCGCAGACCTGGCCGGTATTTGCCAGCCAGGTGATCTACTCCCTCGAGCTCAACGTCCGCATCTCCGCGGTCCTCGGCCTCGTGGGCGCTGGTGGCATTGGCCTGCTGATCGACGAAGTCCGTGGCTTCTACCGCTATGACGCGCTCTCCGCCATCGTGCTCGAGCTGCTCGTCGTGGTCATCGCCCTAGAGATCGTGTCCGTCAACCTGCGAAAGAGGCTGCGATGAGCACTGCACATGTACTTCCCTCCCGCTCCCGCAGCTGGGGAGTCTTCGCTGCGTGGGCCGGATTCCTTATTATTTTGGCGCTGTCCTTTGGCTACATTCGCGTTGATCTGACGGCTCTTAAAGATTTGCCCTCGAACATCTGGCACTACCTCGTGCTCATGTTCTCCAACCCGGACTGGTCCAAGCTGGGTGAGGCCCTCCTGCAGACCTGGCGCTCCGTGGCCATGGCCTGGATCGGCGCGCTGCTCGGCGTGTTCCTCTCCACCATCCTCGGTGTCCTAGCTGCCAATACGGTCTCCCCGGGGTGGGTATGCCTACCACTGCGCGCGCTGTTTGCCATCATCCGCGCGGTACCGGAGATCATCATCGCCATCATTATCCTCACCGTCACCGGGTTAACCCCGTTTACGGGCGCGCTAGCTCTAGCCATCGGCGGCATCGGCACGCATGCGAAGTGGACCTATGAGGCCATTGAAACCGCGCCGACTGGCCCAGCCGAAGCGGTCAAGGCAGCCGGCGGCAGCCTGGCAGAAATGGTACGCTGGGGAACCTGGCCCATTGTCCAACCCGAGCTGGCTTCGCTCGCGCTCTACCGTTTTGAGATCAACGTGCGCACCTCCGCGGTCCTCGGCCTCATCGGCGTGGGTGGCATCGGTGACATGCTCACCGGCTATACGCAGTACCGCCAGTGGGACGTCGTCGGCGTCCTGCTCATCGTGGTCATCGTCATCACCATGTCCATCGACGCCATCTCCGGCGCTATCCGCCGCCGCATCGTGGCCGCCAAATTCACCTGATAGTTACCCCTATGACTGATTCCGCCCCGCTCTCCGCGCACATCACCACGCGCATGCCGAGCCTGCAGCCCATCGAACAACGCGTGGCCCAGGCAATCCTCGAAGACATGGACTTCGTCCTGCACGCCACTGCGGACCAGCTGGCAGCCAAGGTAGGCACGTCCCGTACCTCCGTCATCCGCACCGCGAAAGCGCTGGGCTACGACGGGTACCAGCAGTTGCGTGTGGCGCTCACGCAGGAGATTGCGCAGCGCCCCACCCCGCCGGCGGGTGCCGATTCCACCCACGTCGGCCGCATGAGTGCCGAGATTGCCTCCTTCAGCAACTACCTGCATGGGCTTACTGCCCTGCTCAACGAGGATGAGCTAGCCGCGACAGTGGAGGCAGTAGCACAGGCCAAGCGGGTTCTCCTCGTGGGCAATGGCCTCTCTGCTCCCTTGGCGCAGACCATGGCGCTGCGCCTCACAAGCATCGGGCGCCCCGCCGAGTTCGTGGCGGAGGCCATGGGCCAGCACATCGCGGCGACGCAACTAGACGCAGAGTGCGTGTGCCTCGTCGTTTCCGGTTCAGGGTCGACCACGCTCACGCTCAAAGCCGCGACCGCATCCTTCGAGGCGGGCGCGAAGCTCATCGCGCTGACTTCGTTTACCTCCTCGCCCTTGGCGGAGCTCGCCTCCTACACGCTGGTCATCCCCTCCCCGGATGGGACATTTCGTGCAGAGCTGCAGGATGCCTCGCGCGTTGCTTTTCTGCTGGTGCTTGAAGCACTCGTGACGCTGGTGGATTCCCACCTCGATGATTCCGCGGCACGGCGCACGGTGCTCTCCGTGCTCCATTCGGCGATGGAAGATTAATTTCCCAGGTAGGCGTAGGCCGCGGCGATGAGCGCCTGCGTCGCGGTGCTGAGCGTCGGCTGCAGCTCCGGTGCAAAGCGCGGATTGTGGTTCGGGACGGAAACGCCGTCCGTGCGGCCACCGAAGCCCCAAAAGCAATAGGGAGCGCCGAAGGCATCGGGGAGTCTCGAGAAATCTTCCGATGCGGTCCACGGTTCCATGTCGAGGACGTTGTCGCTTCCGAGGACGTCGACAAGCTGCGCGCGCACCTTGTTCGTGACTTCCTCATCGTTGACAGTGAGCGGGTAATTATCGCTTTCGGTGATCTCCGGCTCACGTGGGGACATCGCTGCCTGGCACTCGGCGTTGACAATCCGGTGGATGGCCACAACGATTTGCTCTCGAATCTCCTCGCTATAGGCGCGGACATTGATGCGCAGGGTGGCCGAATCCGGGATGATATTGGCCTTCGACCCCGCTTGCAGCGCGCCGACGGTCAGTACGGCGAACTGGTGAGGATCGACTTCGCGGGACACGACGGTCTGCAGCCGCAACACGATGGAGCTGGCCAAGACGACTGGATCGACACTGAGGTGTGGCATCGAACCATGGGAACCGTGGCCATAGACGGTGACGGTGAGTGAGGTCGCTGTCGACAAGACCGGGCCGGGCGCAATCAGTACGCTGCCGGCCGGGGCGTTTTTATCAATAAAGATGTGTTGACCAAAGGACACGTCAGGTGTGGGGACTTTGCCGGTAAGTCCCGCGTCCACCATGGATTGCGCGCCCTCAGCGGTTTCCTCGCCCGGTTGAAAGAGCGCGATGAAAGTACCGGACCACGCGTCAGTGGCCTTCGCCATCGCTTCCGTGGCGCCAAGCAAGGCGGTCACGTGGGTGTCGTGGCCACAGGCGTGCATAACCTCGCCCGTGGCCGAGTAGTCCAGGCCAGTGTCTTCAGTGACCGGCAGGCCGTCGAAGTCAGCGCGCTCTAAAACCGTCGAACCCTCACCGTTGCGGAGGATGCCGACGACTCCCCCGCCGAATTCAAGCACCTCAGCCTCTGGAAACTCCCGGAGTTTATCCGCGATGACGCCGCGGGTGCGCTCCTCTTCCATGCTGAGCTCAGGATGCTGGTGAAGGTCCTTGTACAGGGCTTCTTGCCACTGCGTGGCATGTGCTGCTCGGTCTAGGATGTGGGCGATACTCATGCCCACAGCCTACGCGCTATGAGCGCACGAGCTAGCCGCCGATCTTGAAATCGCAGACGTCGCCATCCTGCATGATGTATTCCTTACCCTCCTGGCGCACCTTGCCAGCGTTACGGGCTTCCGCCATGGAGCCAGCAGCATCAAGGTCGTCGAAGGAGACGATTTCTGCCTTGATGAACTTCTTCTCAAAGTCGGTGTGGATAACGCCAGCAGCCTGCGGTGCCGCAGAGCCCTGCCTGATGGTCCACGCGCGGGCTTCCTTCGGGCCAGCGGTCAGGTAGGTCTGCAGGCCGAGGGTGGCGAAGCCGGCCTTGGCCAACGTCGCCAAGCCTGGCTCTTCCTGGCCGACAGACTCCAGCAATTCGAGGGCCTCTGCCTCGTCGAGCTCAAGGAGCTCAGTTTCAGTCTGGGCGTCGAGGAAGACGCACTCCGCCGGGGCGACAAGCTGGCGCAGCTCCTCCTTCTTGGCCTCATCGGTGAGGACGGCCTCGTCCGAGTTGAAGACATAAAGGAAAGGCTTCGCGGTCATGAGGTGCAGCTCGCGCAGCAAAGACAAATCAATCTCATTGTTCTTGGACGCCGCGAAGAGGGTACGGTCATCCTCCAAGATGGCCTGGGCCTTCTTGGTCTCCTCCACGGTTTCTGCCAGATCCTTGTTCTTGCGGGCCTCCTTTTCCAAACGCGGCAAAGCCTTCTCGATGGTCTGGAGGTCCGCAAGGATGAGCTCGGTGTTGATGACCGAAATATCGTGCGCCGGGTTAACCTCACCGTCGACGTGGATAACGTTCTCATCAGCGAAAGCGCGCACCACCTGGCAGATGGCGTCAGCTTCACGGATGTTGGCAAGGAAGGCGTTGCCCATTCCCTCACCCTTGGAAGCGCCCTCGACAATGCCGGCGATGTCCACGAAGGACACGGTGGCCGGAAGGATGCGCTCGGAGCTGAAGATTTCCGCGAGGCGGTTCAGGCGGGAATCGGGAAGCTCCACTAGTCCGACATTGGGCTCGATGGTGGCAAACGGATAGTTCGCTGCCAAGATATCGGAACGGGTCAGGGCATTAAACAAAGTGGACTTGCCCACATTGGGCAGGCCGACGATTCCAAGTGTAAGACTCACGGGGCCAATCCTAACGCACCCCGGATCTTTTAAGGCAAGATGGTGGGGTGAGTTCTGATCAGCCATCCCCCAATGCATCCTCGCCTGAGCTCGCCGCCGCTGAGGCAGCGCTTGGCGGACGCTTCGATGATTCCGTCGACGCCGCTTCGCTGAACGCAGTCTCGCCGCACCCGCCAGGCAACCAAGTGGATCGCTCCGTGGTGGTCGGCGAGGTCATCAAGTCCGCATCGCTGTGGGCACTGCGCCTGACCATTATTGGGCTATTCCTCTATGCCTCATTCCGCATGTTGGGCAACTTCTGGCGTGGCATTTTGCCGGTTCTCATTGCTCTCATCATCTGCACTGTGCTTGCCCCTGTTGCGAGCGCCATGCGGCGCAAGGGGTTGCCGTCGGCCCTGGCTGCGGCGGTAACCATCCTCGTGTCCTTTACCGCGGTGGGCTCGCTTTTCATGTTCATTGCTCCGGACTTTGCGCGGCAATCCCAAACGCTGTATTTGCAAACTGCGGAAGGCATTCAGCGCCTGCAGCTATGGGCACAGGGTCCGCCGCTCAACCTCGATCCGGATGAGATCGGCCAATACATCGATGAGATCGCCCTGTGGCTGCAGCGCCAGGCCGGCTCTATTGCGGGTTCCGTGTTCACAGGAATTGGCACGGCGACCTCCATCGTGGTCACGCTCTTCATCATCGTGGTGCTGACCTTCTTCTTCCTTAAAGATGGCCACAACTTCCTCCCCTGGTTGCGACAGGCCACGGGCCGCCGGACCGGCTGGCACCTCACTGAGCTGCTCACCCGTGTGTGGACCACGCTGGGCGGTTTCGTGCGGGCGCAGGCGGTGGTCTCGCTTGTCGACGCCATCTTCATCGGCCTCGGCCTCGCCCTCATCGGGGTGCCTTTGGCCATGGCGCTGGCCATCATCACCTTCATCGCCGGCTTTATCCCCTTTGTGGGCGCGATCGTGGCTGGTGCGCTATCCGTGACCATCGCGCTGGTCTCCTTGGGCTTTACCAAAGCACTGCTCGTTCTTGGCTTGGTCCTTTTAGTTCAGCAGCTTGAGGGCAACGTACTCTCCCCGTGGCTGCAATCGAAGGCCATGAACCTGCACCCGGTCATCGTGTTGATTTCTGTGACTGTAGGTTCCGCGCTCTTCGGCCTCGTCGGCGGCTTCCTCGCCGTTCCGGCGGCGGCGACCATCGCGGTGGTCTACCGCTACTTCCAAGACATGATGATGCTCCAGTCCGGCGAAAGGACCGCCGAAGACTTGGAATTCTCAACGGTCGCCGGCTTCCTCATCGGGCGCTACACACAGCAGCAGGGTGACCGGAAGCGCGAACAATGGCTGTCCATCCCGGACCACGCCGCACCCGAGGGCGCAGCAGAGGACGTAGCCCACGACGGCACCAGCCCGCTGGACCAAAAGATCGATGTCGACGTTGACGCAGACTTCAGCGAACGAGATAGCGGTGCCCGAGCGGGAATCAAGCGAGCGATTGGCGCTCTCGAACAGATTTTGCAATCAAAAGACAAGAGCTAAGCCTCCGTGTCCGGGGAGCGTGCCATGATGACAGGCATGACGTCTTCCCTTCCCGTAGTGCTCTTGTTCCTCGGCCTCATCATCGGGGCCGCTCTGGGCTGGCTGGCCCGCGCCTATTCCGCACAGTCCGCCCAGCCATCAGAGGAACACCGTGCACTTCAAGAGTCTCAACGCCGCCAAGCAGAACTCGCCCCTCTAGAGAAGGCCATGGACCGTTTGGGCCTCCAGCTCCAAGAAATCGAGGAGGATCGGGCGACATCGCTCGCAGCACTCAGCAGCCAAGTACAAGCGGTGACCCGCACGTCGACACGCCTGTCTGACCGCACGGACAAGCTGGTCGGCGCACTGCGTTCCCCGAATGTTCGGGGACGCTGGGGCGAAGTGCAGCTCGAGCGCGTCGTCGAGCTCGGCGGTATGCGCAAACACGTGGATTTTGATTCACAGGTGAACGCCCGCATCAATGGCTCGCTCGTCCGCCCCGATCTTGTCGTTCACTTGGCCGGCGGGCGCAGCATTATCGTGGACGCCAAGGTACCGCTCAGCGCCTACCTCGATGCGATGGAGACTGAAGACCCGGAGGAGCGGGCTGGATACCTACGCCGCCATGCGCACCTCATGCGTTCCCACGTGCAGGCACTGGCGTCGAAGGACTATATCGAGGCCTTCTCCCCCACACCACAATTTGTGATCCTCTTTGTCCCCGCTGACACCTTCGTGGACGCGGCCTTGTCTATCGACGCTGAATTGCTCGAGTTCGCCTTCGAGCGCAACATCGTCATCGCTACCCCGAGCACCCTTTTCGCACTCTTACGTACCGTTGCGGTGAGCTGGCAGCACGAAGAGATCGAGGATAAAGCCCGCGAGGTCCAGCGCCTGGGCCGCGAGCTGTACACCCGGCTCAACACTCTTAATGAGCACTACGACAAGGTGGGCCGCGGGCTGGAGCGCGCGGTGGAGGCCTATAACGCAAGCCTGGCTAGTTTGGATTCGCGCGTTTCGGTCACTGCACGGCGGCTCAAAGAATTGGACGTCCCCGCCCGCGTCGACCGCCTGCCCGTGGAGCCGCGCCGTGTCGGTTCTTGGCCGCGGCGCGCCCAGAATGAATAACGGTTTGGCCAACATTCCCGGTAAGCTCTCTGGGCGTGTCAGTTGCCAAAAATCGTCGCCGCCCTCCCCGCCGCGGGATGCCGCTTACCCGAGCGCTTCTCCTCGCGCTCGTCGTAACGCTCGTGGCTTTGACGGTCTCAGGAGTGCTTGGCAGCGTGGGGCTGCCGTTCGCCCTGATTTTTGGACTGGGATCGCTCGCCGTCACCTGGCTGGTGGAAACCCGCGGGCTCTACATGCTGGTAATTTCATTGCCCCTGCTCTACGCGCTGGGAACCGTGGGCGGTGGCTTCATCAGTTCCACGTCAGCCTTGCCAGAAGGCGCGTCGCCGTTTTCTAAGACCGCGCTTCTCACCACGGCCTTCCCGCTGCTGCAGCACTTCCCCGTACTTATTGTCACAGTAATTGCCTGCGCGCTACTCGCAGTCCTGCGACTGTGGCGCAGCGACAATCGCGCGAAGAGCCGTGAGGCCAAAGCCCAGGAAAAGCGCCGCACCGACGCAGCTTCCGACCTTCGAAACCGCTCCGAGCGTCTTTCCGTAGCCGAGCTCCTTGCTCGTGAAGCCACAGGCTCCGGCCGAGTCCGGGAGCGCGACCGCGAAGAACGCCGCCGTATTCAGGCCGAGGAGCGCGAACAGCGCAAACAAGCCTCCCCCGACGCAGATGAGCGGGAGGAATTCCGCCGTGCCGCCGCTGAATCGGCAGAGAATGCGCGGCGCGCACGGGAGCGCTCCCAGCGGTCCTCCCAGCCGCTGGAAGAGAATCTCTACGACGAGGATTAACGCGCGGTGCGTGCCGGACGCAGATCGCGCGGCAAGGAGAATGTGATGGTCTCCGTGGAGGTCGTCACCTGCTCAACGTCGTGGTAGCCACGCTCGTCCAGGAATTCCAGTACCTCACGGACCAGCAGTTCAGGCACGGATGCGCCACACGTCACACCGACGGTGTTCACGCCCTCCAGCCAAGCTTCTTCGATCTCCGAAGCGAAGTCTACGAGGTGCGAGGCCTTAGAGCCTGCTTCTAGGGCGACCTCGACGAGACGCTTTGAGTTGGAGGAATTCTGGGACCCGACGACGATCATGAGATCACACTTCGGGGCAATGGCCTTCACCGATTCCTGACGGTTCTGAGTGGCGTAGCAGATATCATCTGATGGCGGATTCTCCAGGTGCGGAAAGCGCTCACGCAGCTTATTGACGATCTGAATGGTTTCATCAACCGACAATGTGGTTTGCGACAACCAGATGAGTTTCTCATCGTGGAGGAAATCCGGCAGCTTGTCGACGCCGTCCAAGCCATCTACCAAGTGGGTAACCTCTGGGGCCTCACCGGCGGTGCCTTCGACCTCTTCGTGGCCCTCGTGGCCGACGAGCAAGATGTGATAGCCATCGCGCTCAAAGCGCTGTGCTTCCTTGTGCACCTTGGTCACCAGCGGGCACGTTGCGTCCAGCGTTAGCTGCTTGCGTTCCTCCGCTTCCTTGCGCACCGTCGGCGCAATGCCGTGTGCAGAAAATACAAGGTGAGCGCCTTCAGGGGCTTCGGAAGCCTCCTCCACAAAGATGACACCACGCTTAGCCAGGGATTCAACAACGAAGCGGTTGTGCACGATTTGCTTGCGCACGTAGATAGGGGCGCCGTATTTCTCCAACGCCTTTTCCACTGTCTCAACAGCACGGTCCACGCCGGCGCAATAGCCGCGGGGAGCCGCCAGGAGCACCTTCTTTGCAGTTTCAGTCATGGCTCCCAGAGTATCGAAAGTCGCGCGCATACTGTAGTTACAGCTTGCCAGGCTTGGCCGGTAGCACCAGATGTCCGGCACGCCTCTTACACTGGACGGAACATACCCGAGAGACTAGACCACTCAAGAGAAAGGACTGCGAGTGAACCAACCGGCCAATTCTGCGGAAACGCCGTGGCCCGTCGGCAAGGTCAATGACCAAGTCAAAGGCTGGATCGAGCGCCTCGGTTTCCTCTGGGTGGAGGGGCAGATCACCCAGCTGAACATGAAGCCAACATGGAAGCTCTCCTACATCACGTTGCGTGATGTCGAACAGGAAAAATCTGTTCAGTTGACATGTAACACCTCGCTCATCCGCAATGCCCCCTCACCGCTCAAGGATGGCGACCGCGTCGTGGTCTACGGCAAGCCCGCCTTCTACGCCGGACGCGGAAGTTTTTCCCTGTGGGTCACGGAGATCCGCCACGTCGGTATTGGTGACCTTCTTGCTCGGGTAGAGATGCTGCGCCAGCGGCTGCGTCAGGAGGGCCTGTGCGACGCTTCCCGTAAGCTGCCGCTTCCCTATCTACCGAAGAAGATTGGCCTCATCACCGGCCGCGGGTCCCATGCCGAGCGCGATGTGCTCTCCGTAGCGCAGGATCGTTGGCCAGCGGTTCAGTTCGAAGTCATTAACACTGCTGTCCAGGGAGCCACTGCCGTTACCCAGGTGATTGACGCGCTCCGGACTCTCGACGCGAACCCGGAAGTCGATGTCATCATCATCGCCCGCGGCGGTGGTTCAGTGGAAGATCTGCTTCCCTTCTCCGAGGAGGCGCTCCAGCGCGCTGTGGCAGACGCCCGCACTCCGGTTGTCTCCGCCATCGGACACGAACCGGACCACCCGGTGCTCGATGATGTCGCCGATCTGCGCGCCGCCACGCCCACCGATGCGGCCAAGCGCGTCGTTCCTTCCGCCGCCGAAGAGTATGCGCTGATCTCTGAAGCCCGCTCGCGCATGGCGGCAGCGCTGCGCGGCTGGGTGGACAGGGAACGCCGCGGCCTCGAGAGCATCCGCTCCCGCCCGGTCCTCGCCGATCCCATGGTGCCGATCAACGCGCGCCGCGAGGAACTTGAGCGCAACCTCGCGCTGATTCGCCGGGTAGTTACGCACCGGTTGGATCGCGAAAGTAACCAGGTAGCCTCGTTGCGTGCTCGCGTCTCAGCCTTGGGCCCCTCGGCCACACTTGAACGGGGCTACGCCATCGTTCAGGTGCTGCCTCGCGACGGTAGCGGACCAGAGGTTGTCACCAGCTATGCGCAGTCTCCCCCGGGATCGCAGCTGCGCATCCGCGTTGGCGATGGTTCGATTACCGCCGCCGCAATGGCCTCCCAGGCCGCAGATTAAAACGATTTATTAGAGCACAAGAGAAAAGGAATTGACCCCATGACTGACACAATTGGTGCCGGCCAACCCGGCCAGGACGCGTTCCCACCGGTAGAAGAACTGAGCTATGAACAAGCCCGCGATGAACTCATTGAGACCGTAAAGATCCTCGAGCTGGGCCAGATGGGCTTGGACGAGTCTCTTAAATACTGGGAGCGTGGCGAGGCCCTAGCAAAAGCTTGCGAGGCGCACCTCGACGGCGCATCGAAGCGCGTAGAGGAAGCCCTCCGCAAGAATACTGAGGGCACCGATAGCGCAGCCACCAATGCAGAAGCAGGAGAGGATTAAATGAAAATTTACGGCTACCCGGGAGATCGCGTCGATTTCGTCTCCAAGTCGGGCGGAGCGGGATCCATGGTCTTTGGGGATTCACGCCAGCTCGTCGAGGAGTTTTTCGGCCCGCCGCACACCGTGAGCGGAGAGGAAATCAGCTATTTCTCCGGCTCCATCGTCCTGCGTTTTAGCGCTGATAAACTCGTCGAAATTGCACTCTTCCCCGGCAAGTCCCAACACGAAAAGGTCGATGTCTACCTGGGCAAGACGCGCCTGAGTGGGCTCGACCCGGAGTCTCTCACCAGTGCCGCCGGCGATGCCGTCGAGGTGGAGTGGGATGAAACGCTGCAGAGCGTGACGTTCCGCTAACTATTTACCCGCTGACGACGCTGCCATCCTCAGCAATTTGGAGCGGCTCAGCTTCCGTGAAGGCGGTGAGGGCCGTCTCATAATCAGCGTCGGAGGCAGAGCCCGTAAGAACGAGGCGGGCATCGCCCAAGTCAGTAATCCACAGTGGACGCACATCTTTGTCGTCACTGCTCAGGATTTCCACGTCGTGGCCCGCCACCTCACGCCGCTCGGAGTTGCCACGATAGTTGGAGTCGTAGGCCGAGGGGACATCGCCAAGCGCCAACTGCGTCTGCGCCGATTCCACGTAGCCTTCCTCGGCGGTAAGCCAGCTCACCACGGCACCGGATTCGCCGCCCATCTCCTTACGCCGTGCGGCCGTAGGCTGCCAGCCCTCCGGCATGACGGGCTCCCTGATGACGGCCCCACTGCCGCGCGCTTCCATTTCCAGAAACGTAGCGGCATCCACGTTCTGCACGGGCCCCGGCTTTTCCGGGTTGATCGAGCACAATCCCGTTGCTCCAACCGCCAGGAACATCATGATGAGGATGACGCCCACCGTCAGGGTGATATCACGCGCGTCCTCAAAAATCTTTGGTTTATCTTCAGATGCCACCCGCCCAGTATGTCACGCCGCCTCCCGCGCTCGCGACAGCGACCTCCCACCTGCCCTTTTGGTGGCCAACTTGACTGAGCCCCTCTTCTGGGGGAGGCATTCGGGCTTGGATACGAGGGAAAAGTGGAAGAATGGAATGTGTATTCCGGGTTGTCCCCCACCCCGGGCCGAGCCACCTGAAAAGAAAGGGACTAATCACACATGTCTGATAACACGTCTTATATCCCCGATCGCAACCTAGCCATGGAGCTGGTGCGTGTCACTGAGGCAGCAGCACTCGCCTCGGGTCGCTGGGTTGGCCGTGGACAGAAGAATGAAGGTGACGGCGCCGCGGTGGATGCTATGCGCAAGCTCATCAACTCCGTAGAGATGGACGGCGTCGTCGTCATCGGTGAGGGCGAAAAGGATGAGGCCCCCATGCTGTTCAACGGAGAAAAAGTCGGCACCGGCCAGGGTGCAGAGATGGACATCGCCGTCGACCCGGTTGACGGCACCCGTCTTATGGCAGAAGGCCGCCCGAACGCTATTTCCGTCATCGCTGCTGCTGAGCGCGGCACCATGTATGACCCCTCCGCAGTGTTCTATATGAAGAAGATTGCTGTCGGCCCGGAGGCTGTTGGCTCAATCGATCTCAATGAGTCCGTGGAGTGGAACATCAAATCCGTGGCCAAGGCCAAGGGCATCAAGCCAGCTGACCTGACCGTCGTCGTACTCGACCGCCCGCGCCACGATGACCTTATCCGCCAGATCCGTGAGGCAGGCGCCAAGGTTCGCCTCATCATGGATGGTGACGTCGCCGGCGCCATCGCCACCTGCCAGGACACCAACTCCATCGATATGATGATGGGTATCGGTGGCACCCCAGAGGGCATCATCACCGCATGTGCCATGAAGTGTATGGGTGGTGAAATCCAAGGCAAGCTGTGGCCTAAGGATGAAGCAGAGGCAGAGAAGGCACGGAAGGCCGGACACGATCTTGATCGCGTCCTCACCACCAACGATCTGGTTTCCTCTGAAAACTGCTACTTCGCCGCAACCGGCGTTACCAATGGCGACATGCTCCGCGGCGTGTCCTACCGCCCCAACGGCGCCACGACCCGTTCTCTGGTCATGCGCTCCAAGTCCGGCACGATCCGCTACGTCGATTCCATCCATAAGCTGGCTAAGCTGCAGGAATACTCCGTGGTGGACTACACCAACCCCCACGATAAGGAAAGCTAATCCACTTTCCTGCGAAGAGTGCTACGGTGGCCATCAATGCCGTGCCACGGCACACATAAAGAACTCTACAATTCTCATCTCACAGAAAAGGTGACTTCATGACTGAATACCGCATCGAACACGACACTATGGGCGAAGTCAAGGTTCCGGTCGACGCCCTGTGGCGTGCCCAAACCCAGCGCGCTGTGGAAAACTTCCCCATTTCTGGCCGTGGCCTTGAAGCTGCCCAGATCCGCGCACTCGGTCTTCTCAAGGCCGCCTGCGCTCAGGTGAATAAGGATTCCGGCAAGCTGGATGCGGAGAAGGCCGACGCTATCATTGCGGCAGCCACCGAGATTGCAGAAGGCAAGCACAACGATGCCTTCCCGATCGATGTCTTCCAGACCGGCTCCGGTACCTCTTCCAACATGAACACGAACGAGGTCATCGCTTCCATCGCCCACAACAATGGCGTGGAGATTCACCCGAATGACCACGTGAACATGGGCCAGTCCTCCAACGACACCTTCCCCACCGCAACCCACGTTGCGGCGACCGAGGCTGCCGTCAACGACCTCATCCCGGGCCTCAAGGTCCTCCACGAATCCCTCGTGGCTAAGGCCAAGGAATTCGCCGACATGGTCAAGTCCGGACGCACCCACCTGATGGACGCCACCCCGATCACCCTGGGCCAGGAGTTTGGCGGCTACGCTCGCCAGATCGAGCTCGGCATTGAGCGCATCGAAGCAACCCTGCCGCGCTTGGGTGAGCTGGCCATCGGCGGCACCGCAACCGGTACCGGCCTGAACACTTCCGCTGACTTCGGCGGCAAGGTTACCGAGGAGCTCAAGAAGCTCACCGGCGTCAAGGAGCTGTCTGAGGCTAAGAACCACTTTGAGGCCCAGGCCGCTCGCGACGCCCTGGTGGAGTTCTCCGGCGCCATGCGCACCGTGGCTGTCTCCCTCAACAAGATTGCCAACGACATCCGTCTCATGGGCTCCGGCCCGTTGACCGGTTTGTCCGAGATCCACTTGAAGGACCTGCAACCGGGCTCCTCCATCATGCCGGGCAAGGTCAACCCGGTTCTGTGTGAGGCCGCCACCATGGTCGCTGGCCAGGTTATCGGTAACGATGCAGCCGTTGCTTTCGGTGGCTCCAACGGCCACTTCGAGCTCAATGTCTACATCCCGATGATGGCTCGCAACGTTCTCGAGTCGGCCCGCCTGCTGGCCAACGTCTCCCGTGTTTTCGCTGAGAAGTGCGTTGACGGCATCGAGGCCAACGAGGAGCGCATGAAGAAGTTTGCGGAGTCCTCCACCTCCATCGTGACCCCGCTGAACTCCAAGATTGGCTACGAGAACGCAGCCAAGGCAGCTAAGCACGCACTGCACGAGAAGATCACTGTCCGCGAGGCAGTCATCGACTTGGGCTTCGTCGACGGAGAGAACCTCACTGAGGAGGAGCTCGATGAGCGCCTCAACGTTCTCACCATGACCAACCGCGATCGCGACAACTTCTAAGCTCGCTTTCGCGAACGCCGCCGCTCTCCTTCGGGAGGGCGGCCTTCGTCGTTTTCAACGCCCACGCTCAGCGTCATAGTAACCACCGTCATATTTTTAGATCTCCCTTTCAAAAATCACCCGAATTGCACTTGGTGCAAATTTGCACTGGGTGTACTGTTGCACTCTGTGCAAGAAGAAATGTCATTACGCGAGCAGAAGCGCCTCAAGACGCGCCTGCGAATCGAAGACGCCGCCACCCGTCTCGTGGATGAGCGTGGATTCGCCGACGTTACCGTCGAGGAAATCTGCGACGCAGCGGGGATTTCTCGGCGCACGTTTTTTAATTATTTTGATTCCAAAGACACTGCTGTGCTCGGTGCGCCGAGTCATGACTTCACCGAGGAACAGAAGAAGGCTTTCCTTAGCGCCCCTACGGATAGCGTTTTCAGGCTGGCGGTCGACCTAGTGAAAGGACACCTCGTTGGCCAGCATGTCAACGAGGTCATCACTGAGCGTCGCCGTCGGATCTCTGGGGACAGCGATGCCGCAGCGGCGGCACTCAGCCGTAAGCGGGCCAAATCGAACGAGATCCTGGAGCTCATCACCGAGCGCCTTGACCAGGATGCCTCCTTGCGGCAGATGCCCGAGGTCACGGCTGAGACTGAGGCGATACTCATTGCCTTTGCTATCAGGGAAGCATTCTGGATAGCCACTGCGTCGCCAGATTTCAGCTGCGACATCCCCTTTGAGGAACGCTTCGAATCTGCGCTCACACTCATTAACAAATTTTCGAAAGGACTGACATGGTAGATACCGCGGCTAAGCCGGCCTCTCAGGCCGGCAGCGGCAAGCCGGATAACAACCTTGCCCTCGTATTCTCCGCCCTCGTGCTCACCATGCTGATGAGCTCTTTGGGCCAGATGATTTTCGCCACCGCTCTGCCCACCATCGTCGGCGAGCTCGGCGGCGTGGACCACATGAGCTGGGTCATCTCCGCCTTCTTGGTCATGATGACAATCGCCATGCCTATCTCCGGCAAGCTCGGTGACATGATGGGCCGCAAGTGGCTCTACATTGGCGGCATCGGCGTCTTCGTCATTGGCTCCACGCTCGGCGGCTTCGCTGATTCGATGAACCTGCTCATCATTGGCCGCGCCGTGCAGGGTTTCGGCGCTGGTTTCATGATGATTTCCTCCCAATCCATCATCGCGGAGGTCACCACCTCCCGTGAGCGCGGCAAGTTCATGGGCATCATGGGCGGCGTCTTTGGACTCTCCTCCGTCCTCGGCCCGGTCCTCGGTGGATGGTTCACTGACGGCCCGGGCTGGCGCTGGGGCATGTGGATGAACATCCCGCTGGGTCTGCTCGCCATCATCGTATGCACCCTGGTCCTCCACCTGCGCGTCGGCGATACCGACCTGCGCAAGTTTGACCTCCTCGGCGCCATCTTCATTTCCATCACCACCGCCTCCCTGATCCTTATGACGACCTGGGGCGGAACCCAATACGAGTGGTCCGACCCGATCATCATCGGCCTGGGCATCACCGTGGTCATCGGTGCCATCATCACCGTCTTCGTGGAATCCAAGGCCAAGGAGCCGCTCATCCCGGTGCAGCTGTTCAAGAACCGCAACATGGTTCTCACCACCGCAGCCGGCATGGTGCTGGGCCTGGCGATGTTCGGCGTGCTGGGCTACATGCCAACCTACCTGCAGATGGTTCACACTCTGACCCCGACCAAGGCGGGTCTCATGATGATCCCGATGATGGTCGGCATGATCGGAACCTCCACAGCCGTCGGTTTCATCATCGCCCGCACCGGTCACTACAAGCGCTACCCCATCATCGGCCTAGCAATCACTGCTGGCGCGCTGTTCTGGATGTCCAAGCTGACTGCAGACACCTCTCTGACCCAGCTCGGTGCAGAGTTCCTCGTCTTCGGCATCGGCCTTGGCTTCGTCATGCAGGTTCTGGTCCTCATTGTCCAGAACTCCTTCCCCATCGCCCTCGTCGGAACCGCGACTGCCGCAAATAACTTCTTCCGTCAGATCGGTTCCGCCATCGGCGCGTCCCTCGTCGGCTCCCTCTTCATCCACAACATGAAGGATGAAATGGCCGCCAACATGCCCGCTGCCATCAAGTCCATGGGTGAGGCAGGCAAGCCCTTCGCGGAGAAGTTTGCCAGCGCCAATGGTGGTTCCTCCAGCCTTACCCCGGCGCTGGTTGCTCAGCTGCCGGACCCCATCAAGGACGTTATCCTCAACGCTTACAACGACGGCCTAACCCCCGTCATCTTGCTGATGGTTCCTATGGCCATCATCGCGCTCCTCCTCATCCTCCCCGTCCGCGAGGAGCACCTCAAGGAGACGATTGATTAGAAGCCACTGCTTCGAGACAAGCTGGCGCTTGACGACGTGCAACGGTGGTCTGGGAGCTGAGATATCCCCTCGGCGTAGAAACCGGGTGAAGTAAGCACAAAAATCCTCGCTACGAGCATTCACGTAGCGAGGATTTCTTATTGTCACGATGCTTAGCGCAAGATTCCCAACTGGCGTGCTACCTGGGCAGCCACGCCGATGAGCGCGAGCACGCCGGCGAGGATGCCCACGATGGCACCAATATTCGTGCCGCCGGAGCTCAAGTCCCCGCCGAGGGACTTCTTGGTCACCTTCACGGTCTTGGTGATCTGGTTATCCGAGACCTTTGCCTGGCCATTGCGCAGAACATAGGTGTTAAAGGTGACGGTCGCGGTGCCCTCAGACTTTGCTGTGTAGGTTCCGTCCTCGTTGACTTCAAGGACCTCTGGGTCGCTACTGCTGGGCGCCGCCACCGGAACCCCCAGCTTCGCTCCGAAGAATCCATCGATGCGCAAACCCAGGCTTCCTTGGCTTCCGACCGAGGTGCCTCCCGTGGTCATCAGTTCAGCACGGTTTATAGCGCTTTCCGGCACGGCGATGGGGAATGCGTGGCGACCGGCCGCCAACCGCGCCGGTTCGGACGGCTTATCATCGGCCGAATAGAGACCAGCTGTCACTTCTCCGATTTGAGCCTGCGCAAACTTCACGTATTCAGGATTAAGAATCGTGTACAGGTGGCCATTATTTGTTGACCATTGGCCGTTCTCTCGGACAAGGTAGTCCCACTCGCTGGGACCGCTGCTTCTGCTTGTAGACCACGATTCAACGGCATGTTTCATGTCCGTCGTGGTCAGGTTGTCCAACGTATTGTAATTGTCCAGGATTTCAGGAGTACGTGTGCCAACTGCGCGGCGATGATCAAACAAGAAGTTTCCCTCGGCAGCACGCTGCAAAACCGCGTGCTCGAGACCGCGATCCCAGGAGATTGAATTCACATATGCGTCGCGGGTGCGGTAGCCAGCGGCATTCGCGGCCTGTCGCAGGGTTCCGCCGTTGAAGGGCAGATTCGCGTCCCAGGCTTTGCCACGCAGCTCGCGAACTTGGCGGGTAACCAGGTCGATGTCTGACTGCATCACTGGCTCGGCAAAGACATAGGCCAGAGCGCCGTTAGGCTGATTAACGTCGAGCTCGGCCACGGGAACGGAACCAGCCGACGGATAGGTTGCTGCCGTGGCAACGGGTGCGGAGAAAGCACCCGCCGACACGGCTACGGCTGTAGTAAGGGCAAGGACAGAAGTGCGCAAGGACATGCTTCACCTTCTAAGCGAGGGGAAATGAGAACAGCTTTAATTCTATCCCCACTCATGCCCTTCCATTAGAAAAGCAGGATAATTACTTTCTCTTCTGGTTGGCTGCTGCCTTCTTCTCCTCGGGCTTCGGCAGAAGAAGCTCATACACGTCCGTATCGCGCCACTGGCCGGCGAGCTCACCGTAGGTCATCTTTGCCATGTGGGAGTACGTGCCCACCTTGACGAAGCCGCGGGACTTGTGGAGGCCGGCGGAACCTTCGTTCTCCGGGAAGATCCACGAGTGGATAGCCCACTTATGCAGGTCGCGGCAGACCTCGATGAGCTGATCCAGCAAGGCGCCACCGATGCCCCTTCCCTGGGCTTCCTTGCTCAGGTAGATGGAATCCTCGACGACGCCGTGGAACACGGTGCGGGTAGACGCCTGCGCGGCGCACACCCAGCCGAGAACCTTTGAATCATCCTCCGCCTCAACAGCGACGAAAACTGACGCCATGATTTTGACGTTTTTGAACTCTTCAAAGGTCAACGAGCGGGTCTCGTAGGTAGCGTGGCCAGTGTTGAGGCCCTGCTCATAGATTTCTCGCATCTGTGGATAGTCCGCCGCATTGAAGGGACGGATGCGGAAATCCTTCTTCTTGTCTTTCGCGTTGTCGCTCATGGAACAATTATTACTGAGCACACGGCGTCAATGCCAAGCTGAGGGCAGAGAGATCGCCGCGCGCGAACGCGTTAGTTCTCCCCCTCCAACAGATCAGTGACCAGCTCTGCAATGGCAGAGCGCTCAGAGCGCTGCAGCGTGACGTGTGCAAAGAGCTCATGCCCTTTAAGTTTCTCAATGACTGCCTGCACGCCGTCGTGGCGGCCAACGCGCAAGTTATCGCGCTGGGCAACATCATGCGTCAGTACAACTCGGGAGCCACGACCCAAGCGCGACAGAACAGTCAGCAGCACATTGCGCTCAAGCGATTGGGCCTCATCGACGATGACGAAAGAATCATGCAGGCTGCGGCCGCGGATATGGGTCAATGGGAGAACCTCCAGCAATCCGCGGTCCTGGACTTCGTCCATGACGTTTTCGGATACCAGGCCTTCCAGAGTGTCATAGACGGCCTGCGCCCATGGATTCATCTTCTCGCTTTCAGAGCCCGGCAGGTATCCCAGGGACTGCCCACCCACCGCATACATGGGGCGAAACACCACGATGCGACGGTGTTCGCCGCGCTCCAGCACTGCCTCCAAGCCAGCACACAACGCCAGCGCGGACTTACCAGTGCCCGCCCTGCCTCCGATGGACATAATTCCAACGGAGGGATCCAAGAGAAGGTCCAGGGCAACGCGCTGCTCAGCAGAGCGGCCTTGCAGGCCAAAGACATTCGCATCGCCGCGCACCAAGCGAACGGTGCCCTCAGCCGTCATCCGGCCCAGAGCGGACTGCCCGCCTGCCTGCAGCGTAATGCCACAGTGCACCGGCAGGTCCTCGACGCGGGTGCCGGCGGTGGTCACGGAGCCGTCGATAAGCACCTCGCCCTCCCCGTAGAGCTCATCGATGACCTCAGCGCTGGTGGGCACCGTAGCCATGCCGGTGTAACCGGTGAGCACGACGTCCTGCGCATGGTATTCATCCGCCTGCAGGCCTACGGCACCAGCCTTGACGCGCAATGGGACGTCCTTAGTCACCAGGACGGTGTCCTTGCCCTCGTGCTGGAGATTCAGCGCGCAGGCCAGAATTCGGTGATCTCCCTCCGGCCCGCGAAAGGCCGCCGGCAACAAGGATTGATCCTGGTGGTTGAGTTCCACGCGCAAAGTCCCGCCCGCTGCATTTACGGGCAGGGGCTGGTCCAACGCCTCATAGGTAGCGCGAAGGTCCTCCAAAAAGCGAAGAGCTTGGCGGGCAAACCAGCCAAGCTCCGGGTGATGACGTTTTCCTTCCAACTCAGAAATAACGACGATGGGCAGTACCACATCGTGTTCAGCAAACTTACGCAACGCCCAGGGATCTGAGAGAAGGACGGACGTATCGATGACATAGGTCTTGGTTGCCACAGCGGCCTCGTGCGGCTGTTCGGTGAGGACGGAAGGATTGGTCATAGCGGCAGGGTTCTCCCTTGTTATGCCCGCCCCAACTCATCGACCTGGGACGGCATGGTGAAGCTGGTGGTTTTCGAACGATCCGGAGACTGTTCTTAGCGTCCGGACACCGTCCACGCTAGAGAGCAAAGGTTGAAATTACATGGGTGCAAGATGAACAGTATTAAAACGACAATCACCAGCGTCACACCATCCCCATCAGGCTCTACGAGCCTGTCGTCTCTCCCCCACTCCCCCAACACTGCAGCTACATTCTTCGGCCCTGCACTTTCACGCGTTGACCGTGAAAAACGAAGAAGCTCCACACCGTGTTATCAGTGCGGAGCTTTGTCGCTTTAGCTCACAAGGCAGCGAGCCGTTTTATGAGCGCTTAGTTGATGGTGGCCTCGTACTCACCGGACTCACCCTGCATCCAGGAGATGGTGCCATTGGTGAACTCCTGTACCCAGCCGTTGCCCTCGGCCTGCTCCGGGCCAGTCGGCAGGCCAACCTTGCTCTCCAGGCCGCCTTCCTCGGTCCAGGTCTCTGCGATCTTGCCGATGATCGGCTGGGTGCCGTCACCCTCACCGAATGCCAGCAGCTTGTCCTTGGCAAAGGTAGCAACGCTTCCCTTGTCGGTGTTTTCAATGGATTCCGGATCGCCCCACTCAGCAGCCTTCTCCTTGATGGCCTGAGCGAAATCAGAAGGAACCTCTACGTCACCATTGGCGGTGGACACGCTCTCCTTGTCGCCCTCAGCGCCGGAACCATCCTTCGACTCGGCGGAGTCCGACTCAGAAGAATCGGCACCTTCGCTGCCTTCGGCTCCCTCAGAGCCCTCGGCCTCGGAAGAATCGGCGGACTCGGAGTCCTTCATGGAATCCTTTGCGTCCTTAGCGGCAGAACCGGCAGCATCAGTAGCGTCGGACGCAGCGGACTGAGCAGCGTCGCCAGCATCCTTAGCGGCATCCTCAGCGTCGGAACAAGCAACGACACCCAGGGACAGGGTGGCGGCGGCGATACCTGCGGCGAAACGACGAGTCATCTTCTTCATTTTCTTAAGCCTTTCTGTCTAGTTGAGCACTGTTCTAAGTACTTTTGTTGAGAACGATGCCCACCGTAGGCATGGCCAGCACTTCCTGCCACCACAGAACCTATGATTTGACAACAAAGACGTTGCTTTATCTCCGTTTCCGCTGTTGAGAACCCCTATATCTTTTTGATAACGGTTTGGAAACCGAGCCTCTTTGAGGCTTTCCTTGGGACTTTCTGCGCGCTTGTTTAGCTTTTGCTTTGTCGCGTGCGCTGCGTTTCGGGGCGGCATTACGGGATGAATTCCGCGTCCTTCCTTTTGCGACCCCGACGAAGTCTTGGATCTCATCGCCGTCATCAGCCCGGCGCCACACCAGTGCAATCACTGTGCGAGCCACAGTGGGGTCCTCCAAGCCCAGTGCCACGACCTGCTTCTTGCTCAGCACCTTCAACAAAGGCCGCGGCGCGATGGCTACGCCCACGTTGGCTGCCACGACCTGCAAAGCGGTGCGCAGCGCCGGAACATCGACGCTGCCGTCCTGCGCAATCCGGTAATTCACTATTTCTTCGGCAACATCCTCCTGCGTGACGTCCTCCCCAACCTCCGCGTAGACAGAATCTTTCGGAACGGCGATGCCGGGTGCTTCCTCGTAGAGCTGGACGACGTGGAAGCTGTCATCAACCCGCGAATCCGGCAAGCGGGTCAGCGCTAGATCTGCCTCATGAGCAAGAAGAACGTCCATCGCGTCATCGGCGTCGACGGTTACCAGGGACTCTGGTGGATGTGAATCACGGTAGCGACGAAACCATTTGCCGGGTTCTGTGCCAGTGGAAAAGACAAGGCGGAGCATGCACCTCATACTACGGTGCTGCTAGCGTTGTGAGCGTGACTGATACCCCGAATAGTGAAACCCCAGCCAACGAAACCCAGCAGCCTTCCGGCACCGCCATGCGTGCGCAAACCGCAGCGAAGAAGTTGGGCATCTACCTGCCGGCCGCCCCGGAGGAGTTTCAAGCCAACGCGGTAACCCATGCGCAGCTGCGCGACTTACAGGAGAACCCACCGGAGTGGCTCGCTACCCTACGCCGCGAGGGCCCGCACCCGCGCCCGGTCGTGGCACAAAAACTGGGAATCTCCGTGACCGCGCTGAAGAAGAACGAGATGGACCGCCCTCTCACCACCGCGGAAATTAAAGAGCTCCTCAGCGCGATGCCCGAGTGGCTCGAAGCCGCCCGGAAAGCCCACGCTGAGGAGCGCAAGGAAGCTTAGACCAGCTTCCAGTCCTCAAGGCCGTCGTAGAGCGGGAAGTCCGCGGCGACCTTCTCAACGCGGGCGCGCAGCTTGGCGACGTCCGCGTTCTTACCGTTTGCCAGTGCAGTACCGATAACGTCGGCAACCTCGGTGAAGGCCGCCGTGTCGAGGCCGCGGGTAGCCAGGGCCGGGGTACCAATGCGCAGGCCGGAGGTGACCATCGGCGGGCGCGGATCGTTCGGCACCGCATTGCGGTTCACGGTGATGCCGACCTCGTGGAGGAGGTCCTCCGCCTGCTGGCCATCGAGCTCGGAGTTGCGCAGGTCCGCTAGGACAAGATGCACGTCGGTGCCGCCAGTGAGGACGTCGACGCCCGCCTTGGTGCAATCCTCGGAGGTCAGGCGCTCAGCCAGAATGCGAGCACCTTCCAGGGTTCGCTCCTGGCGCTCCTTGAATTCCTCGGTGGCCGCGATCTTCAGCGCGATAGCCTTCGCCGCGATGACGTGCATGAGCGGCCCGCCCTGCTGCCCCGGGAAGACGTTGGAGTTGATCTTCTTGGCAAAATCCTGCTTGGCCAGGATGAGACCGGAACGAGGGCCGCCCAGCGTCTTGTGCACGGTGGAAGACACGACATCGGAGTGCGGCACCGGGGAGGGGTGCAGCCCAGCTGCCACGAGGCCCGCGAAGTGCGCCATATCCGTCCACAGGTACGCACCGACCTCATCCGCGATGGAGCGGAAAGCCTCGAAATCAATGGTGCGCGGGTAAGCGGACCAACCAGCGATGATCACCTGGGGCTTTTCTGCCAGCGCCTGCTCGCGCACCTTATCCATGTCAAGGCGCATGGTCTCCGGGTCAACCTCGTACGCGGCAACGTCGTAAAGCTTGCCGGAGAAGTTGAGCTTCATGCCGTGGGTCAGGTGCCCACCATGAGCCAAGGACAGGCCCATGATCTTGTCACCCGGCTGGATCAGCGACGCCAGCACGGCGGCATTGGCCTGGGCGCCGGAGTGGGGCTGGACGTTGGCAAAATCAGCGCCGAAAAGCGCCTTGGCACGATCACGAGCCAGATCTTCTACGATGTCAACGTGCTCGCAGCCGCCGTAATAGCGGCGCCCCGGGTAGCCCTCGGCATACTTGTTGGTCAGAACAGAGCCCTGCGCCTGCAGAACCGCGCGGGGGACGAAGTTTTCCGACGCGATCATCTCGAGGGTATCGCGCTGACGAGCAATCTCACCGTTAATAGCAGCAAAGACCTCGGGGTCGAGATCGCGCATCTCCTGGTAGCGCACGTCTGAATTGTTCGTAGTGGTCATGAAAGCGTGATGTCCCTTCGTAGAGGTGGTCAATGAAGCCCGCGGCGCCCGCCCGCGACACGACACCACCGGCTCTGCAATCGCGGAAGCTAGTTCTACATCCTAACGCCCGCATCCCCCGCGTGGGGGCCTCCTCGAATCTTTTCATTCGGGGCGATTGCCACAGGCGCTCTGCTGAGTGGAACAATAGTCGGCATGGCGCGAATGACCGATGCGAGCCCGTACCTCGATTTTGACCGCGATACGTGGCGTGCCCTGCGTAAATCCATGCCACAGGTGCTAACTGCAACCGAGGTGGAAAAACTTCGTGGTATCGGTGACCGCATCGACCTCACTGAAGTGGCTGAAGTTTATCTTCCGTTATCCCGTCTCATCCACATGCAGGTTGAGGCCCGCCAAAAACTCACTACCGCTACCGAGGCATTCTTAGGAAACCCACCCACGCACGTTCCTTTCGTCATCGGCGTTGCCGGCTCCGTAGCGGTGGGCAAGTCAACGACCGCGCGCTTGCTCCAAGTTCTTCTACAGCGCTGGGATTCCCACCCGAAGGTTGATCTGGTCACCACCGACGGGTTCCTCTACCCCACCGCGTACCTTAAAGAGCACGGGCTTATGCAGCGCAAGGGCTACCCGGAATCTTATAACCGTCGCGCGCTCATGCGTTTTGTTACCGACGTTAAGTCCGGCAAGCCGCTGGTAACCGCACCGCTGTACTCGCATGTGTCCTATGACATCGTTCCTGGTGAGTTTCAGGAGGTTCGCCAGCCGGACATCCTGATTTTGGAAGGCCTCAACGTCTTACAAACCGGGCCGACCCTCATGGTTTCGGACCTGTTCGACTTCTCTGTTTACGTGGACGCCCGGGTCGACGATATCGAAAAGTGGTACATCGATCGCTTCCTCAAGCTCCGCCACACTGCCTTCCGCGAACCAGGGGCGCACTTCGCGTCCTTCGCGGACATGACGGACGAGGAGGCCTACATGCAGGCCCGTGAAATCTGGCAGTCCATCAACCTGCCCAACCTCATCGAGAACATTTTGCCCACCCGGGTACGCGCCTCCCTGGTGCTGTGCAAGGGCTCGCACCACCTGGTTGACCGGGTGAGGATGCGTAAGCTCTAGCCCGATCGCCAGGGCTAGCGGCCGAAGCGGCGCGAGCGCTGCGAATAGTCACGCAAGGCGCGCAGGAAATCCACCCGGCGGAATGCGGGCCAATAGGTGTCCGTGAACCAGATCTCCGAGTAAGCGGCCTGCCACAGCAGAAAGCCGGACAGCCTCTGCTCGCCGGAGGTACGAATGACGAGATCGGGGTCAGGCAAACCCTTGGTATAAAGGTTGCCCGTAATGGCCTCCGCCGTCACGTTGTCCGCAATTTCCTCAGCGCTCAACCCCTTGCGGGCTTCGCCGCGAATGAAACTCTGCACGGCGTCCACAATTTCCTGGCGCCCACCATAACCAACCGCGATGTTGACGATGACTCCCTGGTGCTCCTCCGTGGCCTCAGCCGCGCTTTGCATCTTGGCCGTGACCTGTTCAGGGAGCAGATCTAGGTGCCCAACGAGCCGGATCTGGCAATCCAAGTCCCCTTGGGAGAGGTGCGTAACGACATCCGAGATGATGTCGAAGAGCAGCTGCACCTCCTGCTCGCTGCGCTTCAGGTTCTCCGTCGAGAGCAGGTAGATAGTGACAACCTCGATGTCGGTGCCTTGGCACCAAGAGATCATCTCGCTGATCTTCCGCGCGCCCTGCCGATGGCCGTGGCTGATATCCGTAAATCCAGCCTCGCGCGCCCAGCGGCGGTTGCCATCAGCCATGATTGCCACGTGGCGTGGTTGCGGCTTGTTCTTGATTTCACGTGTCAGACGCGCTTCGTACAGGGGGTACAGGAGCTGGCTTAGGAACTTCACGGTGGGAATCGTCCTCTACCTTAAAAGATGGACTTCTTGCTGTTATCGAGGATGCCGGCTTCCTTCATTGCCGAATCGATCGCCTCATCATTGAACGGATCGATGCCGTGATCCTGCGCAAACATGGTTCGACGACGGAAGCGCGAATAGCGGCGGTGAAAATTCCAGCCTGCAAAAAGGACAGCAACACCCATCAGGGCGAGGATGAGCAGACCAATAGGCGAAGCCTTACCAAACTCCGGTCCAACCGGCCCGCTTTGGCTTCCTTGGGCGAGCAGGGCGACGTCGTGCGCTGCGAGGTAGAAAGCGTTCATGCTTTAAGACTCCCCTACTTCTGGAATTCCCGCAAATAAATCATCTTCCGGCAGTGCAGTAGAAACGCGAGTTTTGGCCAACTCGAATTCCTCCGTGGGCCAGTGCTCCTGCTGTACGGACACGGGCGTGGCTAGGAAGGCACCGGCTGGATCAATTTGGGTTGCGTGCGCACGGAGCGCATCCTCACGATTCTGGAAGTAATCCGCGCATTCGACCTGTGTGGTTACCCGCGCCATGATGTCTCCGAACGTCGTATCCCAGCGCGCCAGCATCGGCTCATATGGACTGATCTTGCCTTCCTCCAGAAGAAGATCATGGAAGATCTTCATCCTTTGGTATACGAAGCCATGCGTGTAGTACAGCTTCTGCGGCTCCCACGGCTCACCCAATTCTGGGTGGTATGCCGCGTCACCCGCGTTTTCCCACGCCAGCATGGACGCGCGGTACACCATGAGGTGATCCGGGTGTGGATAGCCGCCGTTCTCGTCGTAGGTAATAATGACGTGGGGCCGGAACTCACGGATGATTTCAACCAGCTCTTGGGCTACGTCATCATCTTCCTTAAGCGCAAAGCAGCCCTCAGGTAGTAAGTCCTTGATATTGGGCGCGAGCGGGTTACCAGGAAGGCCCGAATCAATGTGCCCAAGCCAGCGATGTTGCACGCCCAAGGCGGCGGCTGCTTTCGCCATTTCCTCACGGCGAATGCTGCCCATATTCTCAAGGACACCGGGGCGATCCATGGCCGGGTTGATAATATCTCCCCTCTCGCCACCGGTGCAGGTCACGACGAGGACTTCCGCCCCCTCCGCGGCATATTTTGCGGTCGTCGCAGCACCCTTCGAGGACTCATCGTCAGGGTGCGCGTGGATAGCCAAAAGGCGCTTCGTGCTCACTGGGTGATACATCTCCCTACATCGTCCCTACATCGCCTCATTAATACAGAGGCATTAAACAGAGGCCTAGTCTAGTGGATAGTTTCTTCGCGGCGACTGTTGGATAGAATCAGACTCATGTCTGACGCCCAACCTGCTTCTCAACCCGCACGCTCGCAGTCCCGCTACGGTTCTTCCTCTCAGTCCACTCGCACAAAAGGCTCATGGACCAACCGGGCGCTGGTGCTGGTATTCCTGGCCATGCTGATTGCGGCCATTGTCTACGGCGTTCAGTATTTCCGCAGCCAGCAAAAGGTCAACGCAGATATCTCCTACGTCACCCACGAGATCCTGTCTGATGACACAGCGCGCGTGTGGGTAGACATCACCCGCAACCGCGTGGAAGAACCTGCATACTGCATTGTCCAGGCCTTCGACTACTCCAAGGCTGAGGTGGGGCGCCGCGAGGTCGCCGTGCCTGCTGGCGGTGACTCCGCTCAACGCATCGCGGTGGATATCCCCACCAACCACAGAGCCGTCGCCGGTGGCGCCTACGGTTGCTCCGGAAGCATCCCGTCCTATTTGGACACCAGCACGATGGATACAGCGGGTGAGGCTACCGGCGAGTAAAAGCCCAGCTGTGCTAGTATGTTGAGCGTTCTGAATGGGCCGCGCCACCTGCGCTTTCTGGCCCATCCAATGAGAAATAGACCCGTTCATTAGGAACCGTAAACGGAAGGTTGCACTATGGCTGAGCAGCAGAAGCAGTACATTACCCCGGAAACCAAGGCCAAGCTCGAGGCCGAGCTGCAGGCCCTCATCGACCACCGCCCGGTCGTCGCCGCGGAGATTAATGAGCGCCGCGAGGAAGGTGACCTCAAGGAGAACGCGGGTTACGACGCAGCCCGTGAGATGCAGGACCAGGAAGAGGCCCGCATCAAGCAGATCTCCGAGGTTCTGGCGAACTCCACCACCGAGCGCACCGCCGTCCAGGAGGGTGTTGCCCACATCGGTTCCGTTGTGCACGTGTACTACAACGGCGACGAGGAGGACCGCGAGACCTTCCTCATCGGTACCCGCGCCGCTGCTTCCGATAACAAGGACTTGGAGACCTACTCCGAGCAGTCCCCGCTGGGCGCTGCACTCCTGGGTGCTGCTGAGGGCGAGACCCGCGAGTACACGGCGCCGAATGGCAAGACCTTGTCGGTCACCGTGGTCTCTGCGGCACCCTATGATTCCGCAAAGGCTGCCACTCCGCGCAAGTCCTAATTTATACTGCTCTTAGGTCATCGTTTTTCCGAGAAAGAGTTTTAACCCATGAAGAAGTTCACTCGTTTCGCTGCCGCTGGTTTGGTTTTCTCCGCTGGCCTCACCCTCGCTGCCTGCCACCCTCCGAACCAACAGGATTCCTCTGAGAAGGTTGACACCGGCGCTTCCTTTGCCGGTGAGGCTCCCGGCGCAGGTGCAGCCGCCCCCTCCGAGGCTGCGGCTAAGTCCGAAGCAGCCACTGAGTCCGAAGCCGTTGCTGCAACCGAGGTTGCTCCGGCTGAATACACCACTGCTCCGGTTCAGCAGTAGGTTCAACGGCAACTGGCAAAGAAGCGGCGTCCCGATAGTTGGGGCGCCGCTTTTAGCTTTCTGGGGTCCGTCGTCTTTTTCTACTTTGCCTCCCGGACCCAATCCCCGATAACCCCTGGCAGTACTGCGGGTGCTTCGCCGAGTAGATCACGGCGGTTGGGGTCGCGTTCTACTTGAGTCGTGACGGACTTGACCCGCCTTTCGCCTTCGCCGCCGCGTGCCATGCCACCCATCATGGGCATCATGCGCATCCCCGCACCGCGGGCACTGCCGACGCCCTGCCTCGCACTACCCGCTCCGCCCGGGGCTCCCAGGACACCACCAGCGCCACCAGCGTTGCCGACGCCCCCGGAACCTCCCGTACTGATGGCACCACCTCCGACGAGGCCGCCTCCGCTTAGCGACGTCCGCCCTTCCCTCTGTTGTCCAGTTCCCGTTACGGCCCCAGGAAGGCCTCCTAATACCGGATGCGTTCCGGTCTGCGGCCCACCGAATGAAGCGCCCGCGCCTCCGAACCCCGCTGCGTTTGTCGTTGGATTCGCCGACATTTCCGGCAAGCGACCGCTGTGGCCTGCCACGCCTCCGGGAAGCTTGTTCCCACGGCCATCAGCAAGACCAATGGCTCCTAATCCCTGCCCTACAGCGCCGCTGCCTAGACCTCCGAGCCCGTTTACACCAGCTGGCATGTTTGCCGCTCCGCTGGTAGTTGCCAACGATCCTGGCGCTCCTCCCCGAACGGGATCAAGGGCGCTCAAGCCTGCGTTGGCAGCTGAGGTATTCACGTCGCCTGCATTGATCGGCGCTAATGCGTCCCCGAAACCAAGCTCGCTGAGGATGCTGCGCCCACGATTGTGTAGCTCATTATGAAAGCGCGCGATATCGTCAGCCCCCATCCCCACGCTTTCCAGACCTTGGATGTGGCCGTCCGCAACGCCAAAGGAGCCTGGGCCCATGGTGCCGTTTTCTATCGCTTCGGCTATTGGCTTCGGCCATGTGACTCCATCGGTGTTGTAGCGATTTCCGTCGCCCATGACTGCCCCAAAGTGGGTACTGGTGTCTCCGCCGCCGCTGGGCGGCGCTGCGTCCATAAGCGCATGCTGATACGGCATAGCGGAAATCACTTGCTGCTGAAGGACGCCCTGCATATAGACCAAGGCTGCTTGTTCAGCGGCTTGACGCGTAGCAGGCTCTGGGATTGCCGCCACCTCAAAGGCCAAGGCAATGGCTTCCGGCTGAACATTCATCAGCTGCGCTTGGAAGCCGAACAGCTTCTGCTGCATGACGCTCGCATTGGCAATGAAGTGTGTACCCGCCTGCGCAACTTCACGAATCTTCTGCGCTGCGCGTGTGGTGGCTTCACTGTCGTTCTCGGCTTCCAAAGACGCGGCCGAGTTTTCAAGACCCGCAACGATTTCTGCGACTTCCCCACTCAAAGCGCCCCACCGCGCATTCGCTTCCGACACATCCCAGAAGCGCGTGCTAAACAAGTTCGATGCTAAGCCCATGATAGAAGCGCCGGTGTCCACGATCGGAATGGTAAATCCAAACGGGCTGTATCCCGGGTCTGGTTGCGACACGATCGGCATCGATACCGCCCCGCCTCCCCCACCAGCGTCAGCGACATCCAACCCCCGACTCGTAAGCTCATCCTGTGATTCGAAGCTTGCCAGCTCAGTTTTTAGTGTGTCTGCCAACCAGGAAAGCTGCCTATTAAAGCCTTCGAGTGAATGCTGCGCAGAGCCAGGATCATGTGTAAGTACTCTCTCGTGGATACCCCCGACATCCTTTATCCCCAATACCGGAGAGAATCCGCTGTTAAGCGGAGAATGGGCTCCATCTGCAACACCTCTAAGCCGCTCAGATAGTCCCTTGATTTCAGACAATTGATTGAAAAGATTTGACAAGTTTATTTGCATTTATGCCCCCTATTTAAGTAGCAAGCGTATAAAGAATTCTTTCCCCGATCACGCAGCGCTCGTCCTTCTGAGTGCTACCAAAACCAGAAGATTCAACTATCAGCGTTCCCTTGGTGGTCTCTAGATATAAAGTGCAAAACAGTCGACCAAAATCAGGATCATCTAGGGCAACTACCGGAAGTTGCTCACCTTCATAAACCCTTTGCCCCCCGTATTGCGTTTCCAGTTCCTGAAGTGCCATATCCGTCACGCCGAGACCAATGAATCCAGTTTCCCCCTCAGCATTTTCAATCTCAAACCCACAGTGGGAAAAACCTGATTCGCGAACACTTGACTCCAAACGCGTAGAAAGGCCTGCTTCCCTTAGCTTTCTTTCCGGAATCCCTACACACGGATCAAACACCTGGAATCCAGGCACTGTCCGGTCAAATTCACCTAACGGTGGAAGTACCCCACCGCCTGCACGAGACTGCTCAATTTGAGCTTGAGACTCTCGCCCCGTCGTGGCGGTGACATCAGCGACCCCCGAGTCCACTGAGCCACCGCCGGCTTTCATGTCAGGAGAATTGCGAAAGTCCCCCGCGTTACTACCATTGCCACGAACACTGAGGCCGAGCGGTGACGCGCAGTTTGACAGCACCCCGATACAAACCGCCATCATCACAAGGCCCCCGATTCGCTTCATGGTGTCCCTTCAACTAACTTTCCTGACCGTTAGAAGCCCCTCCCTTGAGCTTTAAACTCCGAGCGACTTCTGCGACCAGAATGCACGAGAAAGAACAAGAAGTCGCGCCAGTGCCAAATTAGTCATTTTCTATATGCAAATTTATTGAAACTATTCGATTACACTAATAGAACCATCCGTTAATAATTGCTGGTCGTAGCCTGTATGGAGCTTGGATACCCGCCGTGAACTACATGTGTCTTGGCTGCCGATTATAACCAATTGGGGGTACCCGAATTACAACACTGTCAATTTTTGGGGTGTCGTTTTTCTCAATTGAGCAGCAATCTTGCCCGCATTGCCCCACGCCCCTTAGAGCATCGCATCCTTGGGAACATGAAAAACCCAATTCTGTCGGCATGGTCACGTAAAGCTCAGGGCTAGGCACGGAAACAGGTGCTTGCCGATGCAGTTGCCTTCATTTCCAGCGGACGGCTCACGGTGCCTGTTAACAGCTAGGCAAAACTCTCCCACCCAAGAAATCGAACATTTCGCCCACAAGAACCGGACAGGATCTCAGATTTGCAACCATAGCTGCCGCCACAGTCATCCACGTCACACGGCTTGCAGTACAGGCCACCTGTACCGCAATTGGTACACAAATAGATATTTGCGAAGGGAAATCCTGTTCTAACTGTTGCAATCTGCATTAGCTCGCGCCAGTCGATGCCAAGATCCTGCCCGCATCTAACGGGCGCTACGCCCCTACTCCAAAAGAGGTGCGCCACGCACACAAAGAAACCGGCGGCCAGCAACCACAAAGCTTGTGGTGCCAGCCGCCGGTTTCGCAGAAGCAGTATGAGACTAATTAGTCCCTGAAGTAGCTCAGCAGACGAAGAATCTCCGTGTACAGCCAGACCAAGGTTACGGCCAAACCAAGAGCGATACCCCAGGCATATTGCGCCGGGGCACCCTGGCGAATCAGGCGGTCTGCCTGGTCGAAGTCTGTCATAAAGGACAAGGACGCCAGAACAATGCAGACGAGGGAGAAGATGATGGAAAGCATGCCACCATCACGTAGCGGATTAAAGCCGAAGAAAATAGCGCCCAGCATGTTACCCAGAGCCAACACGGCCACGCCGGCGATGAGGCCGAACATGATCTTGTTGAACTTCGGGGTGACTTTGACGGCACCGGTCTTGTAGACCATCAGCATGCCGATAAAGACACCTACGGTACCCATGATTGCCTGGCCGATAAGTGCCATGCCATCGGAATTGCCGAAGGATACGCCGGCAAACATGAGGGAGAATCCGCCCACAAAGAGGCCTTCAAACACGGCATAGATCAACGTGACGGCTGCAGAACCAAACTTCTTGCCAAACGTTGAGACAAGAACAGTAATGAAACCGCCGAGCGCACCGACCAGAGTAAGAATCATCGCGATGCCGGGGTTAATCAACTCACCAACAGCAAAGTTGAGCACGGCCATGACAATGATGACGCCAAGAGTAATGCCAGTCTTGGTCACGACATCATCAACAGTCAGCGGCCGATCGGCGCTGCGATTCTCCTGAACAAATGGATTATCGCTCTGACCGTAGGGATTGCCCCCCTGGGTCTGACTTTGGCTGGACGAGAGGGAACTCATGACGGGGTTGCTAGAACGCACGCGAATCCCGATTCCTTTCACAGTCTTTCTCTAAAAAGCGGCCCCTAGGGCCGCCTTATTTGTCGTTTCATCAAGATCAACGCTCCCCACTGCTAGGAAGTTCCCAAAAATCTCAAAATTCGCAAAATTGTCCACGCGTAACAGGAATGCGTCGACAAGCACTGCGCTTGCCGGCGCCCCTGTCGCCGCGAACTATGAAGAGGAGCGCTGGGAAGCGTTCGCTTCCTTCACCCCGTTAAATTCAGCGTTTCCGCTGGTCATGGTGCCCCCAGTGGGACTCGAACCCACACTGAATCGATTTTAAGTCGACTGCCTCTGCCGATTGGGCTATGGGGGCCAAACCGTGCCCACTCATCTTAGGGCACGGGTAGGCATGGACTGAAAATAGGGTCGGCTTCTGCGCAACTCTTTTGGTTTGAGTTCGCTAACTGTCAGCGAGGCCGCTGATAATACCGTCGAGGATGTCCTTCTCGCTGATGAAGAAGGAACGGGCTTCACTGTTGCGCTCAATCATCGTCATGATGCCCTCGATGGCCACGCATCCACCACCGATGACATCTGCGCGCCCGGGGTGGATGACGGGGTTGAGAGCGCGCACATCCGAAGACAATCCAATCATCTGTCGGGTGAGCACCCGCAGCGCATCGAAGCGAAGCTCGGAACCGTGGATGGAGTCGGCATCGTAGCGCTCCATCCCCTGGGCAAGCGCCGAAAGAGTCGTAAACGTACCGGCACAGCCAACGAAGGTGAGGGCTTTGTCGATAGGAACGATCTTCTCCACTTCGGCCATGCGCTCAGCAACATAGTCGCTAGCAATCTCAATCTCGGCCTCCGTGGGAGGATCGGTGCGCATGATGCGCTCGGTAAGCCGCACGCACCCCATCTGAGCAGAGTGCGAGCCGAGGATCTCGCCGTCGATTGTCCCCACGACGAACTCTGTCGAACCACCGCCCAAATCGATGACGCAATACGGGCCCTCCTCAGAGTGCAGGTCCCCCACCGCACCGGTAAAGGACAGCAGTGCCTCTTCCTCACCGGAAATTACTTCCGCGCGAGCCCCCGGCTGGATTTCACCGAGAAGCTCTTCGGTCATGTTGAAAAACTCGCGGTGGTTCTTTGCATCACGAGTAGCCGAGGTGGCGACCATGCGCACGCGCTCGACCTTTTCAAACTTCATTTGTTTGACGTAGCCTTCGAGCGCTACGCGAGTCCGCGCAAGAGCTTCAGGATCAAACTCACCGGTAGCATCGACGCCCTGGCCAAGGCGAACGATCTCCATCGTGCGGGTGATGTCCCGGATCTTGCCATCCTCCTGAATCTCGCTGATGAGCAGGCGAATGGAGTTGGTTCCGCAGTCGACAGCAGCGACGCGAGTCATAAGGCTAGCCTTTCTTTTAACCGGCGTTAGAAAAATCGAACTGGGTCATGTCGATGCCCAGGTCCCCCACGGTGGGCCAATCCTCAGGGATGGCGCTTCCCCGGAGTTTACCGTGCTCCGCAGCCATCGCGACGGCCTCGGTACCAAAGCGCACGCGGCCCGGCCCCTCAGCTAAGGCATAAGCAATGAGAACGTGGAGGCACTTCACGCGCTCTGGCATGCCGCCACCTGAAAACTCAGTGCCCAGGTCTTCCATGGCGTTACGGGTTTCCAGGTAGTGTTCGTGCGCTGCCTGGTAATCCTGCTGCAGGTCCTCTTCTTGGGCGAGGCGCTGCTCCATCCACTTCATGACATGGGCGACCTCAAGGCGCGATGCTTCGGCAGTCAGGCGCGGATCGGTGAGGTAGTAAAGGGTGGGAAACGGGGTGCCGTCGGGAAGCTTGGGCGCGGTTTTAATCACCGCTGGGGCTCCGTCCGGGGTGCGGTAAGCAATGTCCACGACGCCGCGCGGGGCGCGACCCAACTGTTCGCGGACGACTTCAAGGTCAGCATCGGTCACGGTCATAGGAACCATTGTGACATGGAGATATGGATGAGTCCTATTCAGCAGGTGTTTCCGGTAGGTTTTCCGCATCTTCCGATACTGAATCCCACAGCACCGTGTACCACTCGCGGTCGTCGGCATCCTCACGACGTTCTGAGGTCACCGTGTCACCAGAGTCCATGCGCGGATCCATGATGCGAAAGGCCATCTCGCCTTCATCCATGACACCGAAGCGGCGGCGCGCCTCCTCCTTGACGTATTCCTCGGATCGATACTTGTCAATCTCCGTGAGGAGGTCATCCTTCTGTGCCTGCTTGGCGACGATTGAGCTTTCCAGCCGCGCAATCTCCGATTGGCCGTGGTAGTAATTTCGCAGCGGAACGGCAATGGATAGCAGTACTACGAGAACTACAGCGATGATCACACCGATCCCGAGGATGTCTAGCCCCTTGGGCTGCACAGGTGCTTTCTTCCGTTTAGCTCGCTGCTCATCGCGGGCACGCGTGCGAACCGGAACGGTGTTCCGGCGTTTCGTGCGGGGAGAAGTAGTGCGTGCCATCGGAAAGCCATTGTATCCCGGACCGGCCCAGGTGCTGTGCGGCGCGCGACGTGTCCCAGAAATAACATGCGCCTCAGAAGTTTTGGGCTGGGCCTGTTCGGGGCCAGACAACAGGAAAGGTGCCACGATCAAAACGATTAAAAGGTGCCACGGTTACTGTGGCACCTTTTCGTTCACCAGTCATTCAGCGAGTGGTCTGTGCAGACCGCTGCTGGAAACCGGAGTTAATTCCTAGCCCTGGAAGCGCGGGAATGCGGAGCGGCCGGCATAAACTGCGGCGTCACCCAGTTCCTGCTCAATGCGCAGCAGCTGGTTGTATTTGGCAACGCGCTCAGAGCGGGCCGGAGCACCGGTCTTGATCTGGCCGCAGTTCAGAGCAACGGCGAGATCGGCAATGGTGGTGTCCTCGGTCTCACCGGAGCGGTGGGACATCATGGTGCGGTAGCCATTGCGGTGTGCCAGCTCAACGGCGTCGAAGGTCTCAGTCAGGGTACCGATCTGGTTAACCTTCACCAGCAGAGCGTTGGCGGCCTTCTTCTCAATGCCTTCCTTCAGGCGAGCCGGGTTGGTGACGAAGAAGTCATCGCCGACAATCTGCACCTTGTCACCGATAGCTGCGGTGAGCTTGGTGTAGCCCTCCCAGTCATCTTCCTGCAGCGGGTCCTCGATGGACACGATCGGGTAGTTGGCAATGAGGTCCTCGTAGACCTTGGCCATCTCCTCAGCGGTGTGCTCGCCGCCCTCGAAGTGGTACTTGCCGTCCTTGAAGAACTCGGAGGATGCAACGTCGAGAGCCAGGGCGACATCCTTGCCCGGCTTAAAGCCGGCCTTCTCGATGGCCTCAACGATGAGGTCCAGAGCTGCCTTGGTGGACTCAGCCTCCGGAGCGAATCCGCCCTCGTCACCCAGGCCGGTGGACAGGCCCTTGGACTTAATAACGGCCTTCAGTGCGTGGTAGACCTGTGCGCCCATGCGCAGGGCCTCGCTGAAGGACTCGGCACCGATCGGGGCGATCATGAACTCCTGAACGTCAACGCCGGAGTCAGCGTGGGCACCACCGTTGACGATGTTCATCATCGGAACGGGCAGGACATGAGCGTTCGGGCCGCCAATGTAGCGGTAGAGCGGAAGGCCAGCAGACTCGGCAGCGGCCTTGGCGGCTGCGATGGACACGCCCAGGATGGCGTTGGCGCCAAGGCGGGACTTGTTATCCGTGCCGTCCAGCTTGATCAGGGCCTGGTCGATGAGACGCTGATCATCGGCCTCGAAGCCAGCAAGTTCATCAGCGATCTCTTCGTTGACGTTCTCAACAGCCTTCAGAACGCCCTTGCCCAAGTAGCGGTCACCACCGTCACGCAACTCGTGAGCCTCGTGAACACCGGTGGAAGCGCCAGACGGAACGCCGGCGACACCGCGTGCACCATCGTCGAGGAATACTTCAGCCTCAACGGTGGGGTTGCCGCGGGAATCAAGAATTTCGCGTGCCATTACGTGGATGATGTCAGCCATGCTGCTTTCACTCCTATAGAGCCAAATTGATCTTGGGTTCGTGTTCTGGGAGGGGCTCCCAAACCACCTGGGGACAATTGTTCCAGAAAACTTCGGAACGTGTCGGGCGGAAACGGACAACGTGACATAGATCTAGAAAGAGGCTAGGACACGGCAGGCTGTTCAATGGCGTAGGAATTTGCGGCTGCTGCGACTTTGCGCAGGTAGTCCTCAGATTGGTTGTAGTTGAGGACGGCCGAACGCCATCCCTCTGGCGTGGAAAGATCCCTATCTCCGTGACACAGCAGTGCGGCAGCACCCAACGCGGCATCGTCGATTTGATTGGGATCAGCAACGCCATCGCCGTTGGCATCTCGACCTAGATGTTCCCACGAAGAAGCGATGAATTGCATGGGGCCAACCGCCCGATCAAACTCGGCATCGCCATCAATGGCGCCGCCATCGCTATCAGGAACCAAAGTGGTGTTGTTAGTTCCGTCGAGAGGAATGCCCACGATGGGCGGGTCGGGATAACCATTCTCATCGAGGGATGAACGGTCGAAGAGGCTTCCGTTATAGGTCCCGTGACGAGTTTCTACCCAGCCGATACCGGCGAGGGTATTCCAGCGCAGATTACAGTTCGGCCAGGATTGCCGCGCGATCAACTCGGCGTTGCCGTAGGCCCGCAATGCCTGGGCGGGGATACTGGTGGCGTCGGCAAGCTGGTCGGACCACCACGTCAGCTTGTCCGCCGTGCGCCCCAGCCCGTCGACATCAATAGCGGGCACCTCTGCCCCGCCCACGGGTGGAAGTTCCTCTGGGACGGGGGAAAGCTGCCGGAACGGGGATGGCTTATCCAGGAAGGAAAGACTCCAGGCCACCAAGGAAATGATCAGAATGATGGCCAAGACAATGCCGAGGCCACAGCCCCCGATCCTCCTAAGCCCCTGCGTCATAAAGGTGAATACTACAGCCCGTTGCAGGAAGGGGGTCGAGCGACACAGAGGGCGCCACGAGGCGACCGTATAGGCAAGACCTACGACAATCGCGGAACAAAAGTTATGTCCAAATGTTCCCATGCGTAACATTCTGCGCTACACTGCAGCGTTGAACAGAGAGCCGAGGCCCTGCTGGTGCTCCACGTTCTATCACTGTCCGTTCTAGAAACGTGTCTTTCTCTTAGCCAAGGAGTTCCATGTCCATCCGTCGTATCCTCGCTACTGCTTCCGCCGTTGTCGCCCTCGGCGCAATCACCCCCGCCACCGCTTCTGCCGCTTCCCTGACTGAGCTGGGCGGCTTCCTCTCCCAGGGCATCCAGTCCGCTGATTGCAACACCCTGCGCAGCACCCTGACGCTGATTGATCAGAGCACCGAGGGCGAGCTGCTTACTCCGAACACCACCCGCAACCAGCTCTCCAAGAACCTCACCGCACTGGGCAACTCCGAGGAACTCGGCCCGCTCGCCTTGGCCGCCGTGAAGTACTCCGGCCAGACCGCCGACCGCGCCCTCGAGTGCAAGATCGTCAAGGAAGACACTCTCGCAACCGGCGGTACCGGCCTTTCCTCCACGATCGCTGACTACGCTCCCCTGCTGTCCTCGATGATCCAGAAGGGTTAGTTCTTTTCTCGGGCCTTTCCCTCGGCCCACAAGCGCTCCTGCTCCTCTACCCCCACGACGTCCTCCGTGCCGTCGAAAAGGTAGGGCGCGCGGGAGCGCATTTTGTTGACGAAAGACATCGCAACATCGTCGAGAGTAAAAGCCCCACGGCGTGCCGCGATCTCGGCGTGAAAGAGGACCTGTAAGAAGACATCGCCCAATTCCTTAAGCAACTCGGAATCAGTGGCACGCTCCCGCACCGCCTGGGCGAATTCCGCCGACTCTTCTTCTAGATACGGCAGTAAGGTCTCGTGGGTTTGATCGCGCTCCCACTCCCCTATGCGCCGCGCACGCGACATCACCTCACGTGCCTTCCACATCGGTTCCTCAAGGGAGGGGGCGAGGATGAGGTCCGCATCAGCGTCGATAAGCGCGCGCACCTGCGGGTGTGATGGATCTGTGCTCACCACAACACCATGGCCTTCCGGATCCTCACCGCACAACAGGGAATCAAAGTCCCAGCGCACCTTCACCGGAACTTCATCAGTGAAAACAACAGGGCCCTGCAGTTTCCCAACGGCCTCCATAGGGATTAACGTGGGCCAGCGCGGATCTAACAACAGGACAGTCATAAGCAACGAGTATAGGTCCCCAGTTCTTTGAACTTTCGCTGCAGTTGCACAAACGCCCGCCTGAAGGGGTATTTTTAACCAATGACCACTTCCAATCTCACCGAATCGCCGCGCACACACTCTGTGACGTTGTGGACGCTCATCGCGCTCATCATCGGTTCCACGGTGGGCGCCGGAATCTTCTCTCTTCCGCAGAACATCGCCTCCGTGGCCGGCCCTGGCGCCATGCTCATCGGCTGGCTCATCGCAGGCGTCGGCATGCTCTCTGTCGCCTTCGTTTTTCAAATTCTCGCGCACCGCAAGCCGCACCTCGACTCCGGTGTGTACTCCTATGTTCGCGCCGGCCTGGGTGACTTCATCGGTTTTACCTCCGGCTGGGGCTACTGGCTGGGTTCCGTCATGGCGCAGGTGGGCTACGCCACTTTGTTCTTCAACACCATCGGCCACTACGTCCCCCTCTTTGACGCCGACCACCGCTGGGTTTCCGCCATCGCCGTATCAGTGTTGTCCTGGGGAATCTTTGCTGTGCTGGCCCGCGGTATTAAGCAGGCGGCCATCATGAACATGGTCACCTCCGTGGCCAAGATCGTCCCCATCCTCGCCTTCATCGTCATCCTCGCATTCGTAGGCTTTAGCTGGGACAAATTCACTCTTGACTTCTGGGGTGAGGCCTCCGATAAGTCCCTCTTCGAGCAGATTCAGGGCATCATGCTCTTTACCGTGTGGGTCTTCATCGGCGTGGAGGGCGCATCCGTGTACTCCAAGCAGGCGCGCACGCGTGCCGACGTCGGACGCGCCACCGTCATCGGCTTCATCAGCGTTCTGGCGTTGCTGGTATCCGTGTCCACGCTGAGCTTCGGCGTGCTTACCCAGGAGGAGCTCGCAGCGCTGCCGGATAACTCGATGGCGTCCGTGCTCACCGCGGCCGTAGGCGAATGGGGCGGCGCTCTCATTTCCCTCGGCCTGTGCCTCTCCGTGCTCGGCGCCTACGTGTCCTGGCAGATGCTGTGCGCGGAGCCGATTGTCCTGATGGCTGTCGATGGTCTTCTCCCCCGCAAGATCGGCACCGTGAACATCGCCGGTGCGCCGTGGGTAGCGCAGCTGATTTCTACGCTGACGATTCAGCTCTTCGTTATCGTCTTCTTCCTCAACGAAACCTCTTATAACGCGATGGTGCAGCTGGCCACCATCATGTACCTGCTGCCCTACATCTTCTCTTCCCTTTACTTGGTCCTCTTGGCCGTGCGCGGCAAGGGGCTGACTCACCCGCATGCAGGGGTGCGCTTCGATATTTCAGGTCCGGAGGTGAGCCGCCGAGAGAATCGCCGCCACCTCTGCATCGGCCTCGTCGCCTTCATCTATTCCCTGTGGCTCATCTATGCCGCCGACCCGGTTTATGTACTTCTCGGCGCGCTGGCCGTGGTCCCCAGCATGATTCCTTATGTGGCCACCCGCCTGTACAAAAAGGAGCGCGTGTTCAACACCTTCGAATGGTTCGTGGTAGCGCTGGTAGTTATCGGCGCGGTTGCCGCGGTGTGGGGCTTGAGCACGGGCCGCCTGGCGCTCTAGAAAACCTCGGGCGCCGAGCGGCGCGACAACACCGCATAGGCGATGCAGCTTGCTATCCACAACACGTGGCCGATAGCGCTGATGACGAGGAAGATGCCTCCAGTAATCGAGGCCGCTTCCTCGTTGCCAAACCACCACGTCGGAACAGTGGCTGGTCCGACGTCCCCAAAATCCGGCACGTTGGCATTGCCCACGATAAAGCCGATGAACACTAAAGCCAGCGACACCCACGCCCACGCCAGCTTGCTTGTGTAATCACCGCGGATGAACAGCGGGAGTAAACCAAGCAGCACCCAGATGCCAACCAGGATTACTCCGAACATCATCAACATGAAGGTGAGCCAGCCACCGTTCTCACCGCTGAACTTAATCACCAGTGAGACGGGGATGCTGAGCAGCGAGGCAGCCATCCACACCGCCACTAAAACGATTCTGGGATTGGCCCGAGAACTCCCGGCGGCGGTGCTGGCGTCCATTATTTTTCTCCTACGCTAATGACATTCTTCTTAGTCTTAGCACCACTGACGTCGACGCGCTCGAGTTCGAACATCGAGGCCAAGAAGTCCGCCACCCACTGGAGGAGTTCGATGTCACGCAGCTTCGGGTCCGTGACGTTGCGTCCGGCCTTGGGGAAGTTGAGCTGGATGGCCTTGGCAGCTGCACGGTAGTTGGAACCCGGGAAGAGGCGCTTGAGGCGTACCTGCTTGGAATCCGCCAGCTCCACCGGATGGACCTTGATGCGCGTGCCCTGCACCGTGATATCGCTGACCCCGGCCCGGCGGGCCTGGTGGCGCAGGCGAGCCACGGCGAGCAGGCGCTCGACCGGCTCCGGAATGGGCCCGTAGCGGTCCTGCATCTCCTCCACCACATGTGCCAGGTCCGCGTTGTCCTTGGAGGCCGCCAGCTTGCGGTAGACCTCCAAACGCAAGCGCTCGGAGTTGATATAGGACTCCGGAATATGGGCATCCACCGGAAGATCGATGCGGATTTCCTTCGGTCCTTCGTCCGTGACCACGGGGGTCTCACCACGCGCGAGCGCCTTGAAGGTCTCCACTGCCTCACCGACAAGACGCACGTAGAGGTCAAAGCCCACACCGGCGATGTGGCCCGATTGCTCGGCGCCCAGCACGTTGCCGGCGCCGCGCATCTCAAGGTCCTTCATGGCCACGGCCATACCGGCGCCCAGATCGTTGTTTTGGGCGATGGTGGCCAGGCGGTCATAGGAGGTTTCCGTCAGCGTGGCGCCCTTCGGGTACAGGAAGTAGGCATAGCCGCGCTCGCGGGAGCGGCCCACGCGCCCGCGCAACTGGTGCAGCTGGGACAGGCCCATGTGGTGGGCGTTTTCCACGATGAGGGTATTCGCGTTCGCAATATCCAGGCCGGTTTCCACGATGGTGGTACACACCAGGACGTCGAATTCGCGGTCCCAGAATCCTTGGACGGTGCGCTCAAGGACGTCCTCGTTCATCTGGCCGTGTGCCACGACGATACGCGCTTCTGGGACCAGGTCCCGCAGCTCGCGGGCCTTCTTTTCGATATCCGCAACCTTGTTGTGGATGAAGAAGACTTGGCCGTCGCGCAGCAACTCGCGGCGGATGGCCGCGGCCACCTGCTTATCCTCGTACGCGCCCACATAGGTCAGGACCGGGTGGCGGTCCTCCGGCGGGGTCAGGATGGTAGACATCTCGCGGATGCCCGCCATGGACATCTCCAAGGTGCGCGGAATCGGCGTCGCGGACATGGTGAGCACGTCCACGCTGGCTTTGAGCGCCTTGATGTGCTCCTTGTGCTCGACACCAAAACGTTGCTCCTCATCCACCACGATGAGGCCCAAGTTCTTCCACTGCACACCGGTCTGCAGCAGGCGGTGGGTACCGATGACGATGTCCACGGAACCATCCGCCAAACCAGCCAGAATCTCCTTGGATTCCTTGGCCGAGGTAAAGCGCGAAAGCACCTCGATATCCACCGGGAAGCCCTGCATGCGCTCGCGGAAAGTATCGGTGTGCTGCTGGGCCAGCAAAGTGGTGGGCACGAGGACCGCGACCTGCTTGCCGTCCTGCACGGCCTTGAAGGCTGCGCGCACCGCAACCTCGGTCTTGCCATAGCCCACATCGCCGACGACCACGCGGTCCATCGGCACCGTGGATTCCATATCCTGCTTGACGGCGTCGATGGCCAGCATTTGGTCCTCGGTCTCGACGAAGGGGAAATTATCCTCCATCTCCGCCTGCCACGGCGTATCAGGGCCAAATTGGTGACCGGGTGCGGCCTGGCGCTTGGCATAGAGTTCCACCAGCTCACCGGCGATCTCGCGCACCGCGGCGCGCGCCTTCTTCTTGGTGTTCTTCCAGTCCGAGCCACCCATCTTGGACAACGTCGGCGTCTCACCGCCGGTGTATTTGCTCAGCAAATCCAGCGAATCCATGGGGACCCACAGCTGGTCAGCCGGCTGACCGCGCTTGGAGGCGGCATACTCCAACACGATGTATTCGCGGCGCGAAGTCTCGTCACCGGATTGAACGGTGCGCTCGGCCATCTTGAGGAACTTGCCGATGCCATGAGTCTCATGCACCACGTAATCCCCCTGCTTCAGGGCGAGGGGATCCACGCGGTTGCGGCGCTTTGCTGGGCGACGCTTCGCCCCCGCAATATCGCCCACACGGTTACCCGTCAGGTCAGTTTCCGTGATGACGACCAGCGGTAGCGCCTCAGCGTCCTTGAGCTTGCGCACCTTCGGGAACACCAGACCAGCATGGGACAAGGCCTGGTAGAGCGTGACCTCGCCGGGGCTCGGCTCCCAGCCAGGTGTGGCCACCTTCGTGGGGATACCCTTCTCCGCAAAGCGCTCCACCATGCGCTTGATAGCGCCTTGCGCAGGGGCAATGAAGGCGGCACGCCCGCCGGCCGTCGTGTGCGCCAGAAGCTGCGCCATCATGGCATCAATCTCTGGGATATCACCGCGCGGAGTTGGTCCGGGCTCAAAGTCCAGCGGCAGAGTCTCCGATTCGGCCGCCGCAAACATTCCCGGCGGCGCAAAAGTCCACAGCGGTGCCTCGATATTCCGGCACGTCGCCTCCAAGGACTCATAGGAGCGATAACTCGACGCCGAGGTGTCCAAGCCCTCGGCAGCCAACGGACCATCCGCACCCATCGCGGCGGCCTCCCAGCCAGCAGCCAAGAACTCCGCATCGGTGGATTCCAAGTCTGCAATACGGGTGCGGATTTTCTCCGGCGCCACAAGCAGCACGTGCGTGCCCGGGGCAAGGAGTTCGGGGAGGGTGACAAAGGGGGCGTCGGCAAGCACGGCCAGCACGGCTTCCATACCTTCAGCTGGGATGTGCTCCCCCACCTTGGTCAGAAGCTCCGCCAGCGCTGCGTTGCCCCCAAACTTCTGCGCCAGCTCGCGGGCACGCGCGGCGACCTCATTGGTGATCGGCAGCTCGCGGGCAGGATAGATAGCGACCTCTCCCACCTCGATCTCGGGGATGGCACGCTGGTCAGCCACGGAGAACTGACGGATATCCGTAATCTCATCACCCCAGAACTCCACGCGCACCGGGTAATCGGAGGTGGTGGGGAAAACATCAAGAATGCCGCCGCGCGTGGCGTACTCACCGCGCTTGGCCACCATGTCCACGTGCTTATAGGCGCGAAACTCCAGCTCCGACAGGATATGCGCGAGCTCGTGCTCGTCCTCTTCCTTCAGGAAAATGGGTGCGCGGCCCTCCACCTTGCTCAGGATGGGCTGACAATACCCGCGGGCGGAGGTCACCACGACCTGGGCTTTGCCCGCCCCCACGAGGTCGAGCACACGCGCGCGCTTGCCGACGATATCCGGGGCCGGCGACAGCCTTTCATGCGGAAGCGTCTCCCATGCCGGGAAGTAAGCGACCTTCTCCCCCAGCATGGCCGTCAGCTCCGCGGTAAGGTCCTCCGCCTCGCGCCCGGAGGCGGTCACCACCAGCACCGGTGCGTGGTGCGCCAAGGTACCGATGGCCCAGGGGCGTGCCTGGTCAATGCCAGTAATGTGCAATGAGGCTTCCCCCACTTGGGATGCGAGGCCTTTAAGTTTCGGATCTGAGGCGGCTACTTTTAAAAGCCCGCCCAGCATCGGCGTTGCCACCTACTTAGCTCCCTTCAATTTCGGTGCTGCTTCCATGCCGGAAAGACCATTCCAGCACAGATTAACGATGTGCGCGGCAACTGTCTCACGCGAAGGCTCACGCTCATCCAGCCACCACTGGGCTGTGGTGGCCACCATGCCAACGAGCGCCTGGCCGTAGAGCACCGCCAGCTCTGGGTCGAGTCCGCGGTGTTCAAAGGCCTCACCGAGGATGTGCGCGATTTGATTAACTGCTGCGTTCAACAACGTGGAGAAACTACGCTCATCCCCTGGCTTGGAATCGCGCACGAGGATCAAGAAACCATCGGTTTCCTCTTCCACATAGGTCAGCAGGGCGACAACCCCCTGCTCGATGCGCTCGCGCCAGGAACCCGTCTGTAGCGATTCCGTCACGACCTTTTCCAAAGCGACGAGCTCGCGGTCAATGACGACGGCATAGAGACCTTCCTTGCCGCCGAAGTGCTCGTAGACCACCGGTTTGGACACACCGGCGCGTGCCGCGATGTCCTCCACGCTGGCGCCATCGAAACCGCGCTCTGCGAAGGCCGCCCGGCCAATGGAGATCAACTGCTCACGGCGCTCACGCCCGGTCATCCTTTGTCGAACCATGCCTACTACTGTATCTCCCTCACCGGACATGACCCGCACCAGCTAAAAGTAAGCCGCAAGCAACGGGAATGCGAGTCTTGGCCACCTGTTTAGGTCTGATACGCACCCGTCGGGTAACATGTCCCCCAGCGCTCATAATGTGGGCGCGTTTCCCCATGGTGTAATCGGCAACACTACGGTTTTTGGTACCGTCATTCTAGGTTCGAGTCCTGGTGGGGAAGCAAGCACAAACACCGCCTGGACTGCAATTTTTTCAGCTCTTGGCGGTGTTTATTTTCTTTTCTTGCGACCGCGCCTAAATCCCCTGATTTCAGCTTTCCGCGCAATCGAAGCCACCTGCGCCGCGGTGTAGTTCAAGGGAGCAATACCAGCGCGCGGAAGCACCCATCCGCGCCAATACGCCATAACTGCTAGGCCAAAGCCCACGAAGGGCGAGATGACCATGCCAAGGGCAAACTTGTCGAAGTGCGCGAAGGATGCCATCACGATTCCTGTAAGCACCGCCGGCACGGCATAGAGCGGGCTTCCCCCAAAGACCGAGGGAATCTGGCCGGAAGCAACATCGCGCACCATTCCGCCACCCACTGCAGTCAAGACGCCCAAGAATACGCAGGCGATAAACGGCATTCCATGGGTCAGCGCCTTCACACATCCAGTCGTGCACCACACGCCCAAGATGACGGCATCCGCGTGCTCGAGGAAGATTTCCCAGGCCTTGCCCTTTAAATCCATTAAAAACGCAATGAGCGCGCCCACACACGCCAGCGTGAGGTACAGCGGATCTGAGATAGCCGCAGCCGGACCGCTGGCGATCAGCATGTCACGGATCATGCCGCCAGCCAGCGCCGAAAAGAGCGCCAGAAAGACGAAACCAATAATGTCGAATTCCCTACGGCGTGCAATCGTGCCACCGATAATGCCGTTGAGCACCACACCGATGAGGTCAAAGACCTGGTACAGGGAATGGATGAGCGGGTCGACGTCCTGAATCACAGATACCGACCATAGCGCACTGATCACACAATGATGATGAATTTGCCTCAGTTCACACTATCGCCAGGCTTGTGTCGTCCCACAGCGCCTTACTCAAGCACCTCCAACGGCCGACGCTTCCTTAAGTACAGACCTTGAAGCGCATTCACCCCTTGACAGCACGGTGAAGCGCCAAACGTGCTTGGCGACGACCAGGGCAGGGTTTGCACTTCCACGTCTGAACTTTTGTGAAACCGATCCCTCCCCTTTCTGTAATGCTCACTGCTGCTCTGATAGTGGAAACGCAATGCTGTGGGTTTACACTGTTAAGAATTTGTTCACTCTCTTCTCTCGAGGTAAGTCATGTCCCCTTACGATGCACAGCAACAGCCGCAACAGACACCAGGACAGAATCCTTTTTCTACCACGCCACAGCCAGTTGATTCCGGCACGGCAGCCCAGCCTAAGACCCCCAAAGCTGCATGGTGGATGGTGCCTGCTGCCGCTCTAGTCGGCGTATTACTTGGTGCAGGCGCCACCTACGCATTCACTGGTTCTAAAGAGGAACAGGTTTCCGCAGCCTCTGTAGAGCCAGCCTCTTCACAATCCGGAGAATCGAACAATGCCGACACCTCAAATGCACAGGAAGACAGCACCACTGGAGGAACTCTCGACGAACTCCCAAAGCTCGGCGAACCAGCCATAAGTGGAAACGAAAAGGTCATTATTGACTCTGTGGAGCTCGCCCCCACGGTGGAACTAAGAAACGAGGACTTCTCTTCTGAAGCATCCGAAACTGTCATGGAAGGCCCTAGAAACGAAGGAGCACAGTTCGTCATCGTTTCCGGAACTGTCTTCAATGAGGGGAAAACCCCGCTTATTGCCGACTTCGACGAGTTCGCCTGGATCGCAGACCAAGAAGGACGAAAGTACGACCCCATCAATGACCACTGGCGGGTTCAGGCCAATTGGGATACCCTCAGTGACTCCATCGGCCCTGGTTTCTCCACACCATATACCTGGGTATTCGAGGTTCCCGGGGACTTTACCCCTGTAGCCTTTGCCTACGACGACTCAGGGGACAACGTGATTGGAAACAGGCTTGCCTCCATCGACGTACGCAGCTAGAGCTGCAAGCGGACGAAACCGAGCCTCAGAAAATAGCCAGATTCTCAATCCGCTGAAGCCTAGCCTGACTCTTGGTTAGGCCTTCGCCTCCGGCGTCGCATAGGGGCTGCGGGAGGAATCCACCACCTGTCCCGCGTGCGCGGAGTGCGTGGTGGCGGTTTGGTCGAAGACTAAGGCGGCTGGTTTCACGCGCACGTCGGGTTTCTCGCCTTTATTGACCATGACGTACTGCCCCATCATTCCCTCGTCCTCATGCAGCAACATGTGGCAGTGGTACATGTACGGGATCGTCTTGTCCGGGAAGTGACCGAACTCCACCAGCAGGCGTGCGGTCGCCTTCGGCGGAAGATTGACAATGTCTTTCCAGCCGGAGTTGAAGACCTTCATCTTCTCATCGCCGTCCCAGTCCAGAACCTTGAAGCGGGCGTTGTGGATGTGGAAGTTGTGCGGCCAATCAGAGTTCTCATTGGTCACGGTCCAGATTTCCGGGGCATCGTGATCGATGACGGTATCCACCCGCGCCATGTCCATCTGCTCACCATTAATCATGAAGGTGTTGAGCACGAACTCACGCTCCGTGAGTCCATCCGTCGACGGGGTTTTCGCCGCGGCCGGGTCCAGCGTTTCCGGCAGGGCCGATGGCTCCGGTGCGGACTCCGCAGGCCCAGAGATGGTGAGCAGGTCGAAGGAATCCTGGAAGCCAAAGTCAGCCGCATCCTTGTCTTTGGGCACCCCAAAGTTATCCTTGCGCGGCACCGAGCGCAGCGTGACCTCCTTACCAGGCTCCAAATCCACGATGATTTCGGCGCGCTCTCCGGGGCCGAAGAGGAGGGAGTCGACTTCCACGGGGGCGTCGAGAAGCCCTGTGTCCGTGGCGATGACGTGGAAGGGGCCGTTGCTCAGCTCCAGTGTGTAGAAGCGCATCGAGGCACCGTTGAGCAGCCGCAGGCGAACCCGGCGCGTGATGGCGTCGAAGCGCGCGTTGGTAATGCCGTTGACCAGAGGCGTGGTACCCAGAAGACCCAGGGTGTTATCGCTTTTCTCATCGATCTGTCCATCGTCGGTGAACTTCGCGTCCATGATGACCACCGGGATATCATCCACTCCGTAGTCCTGGGGCAGATCAAGATCTGAGGCCACGTCATCATCAATCAGGAACATCCCCGCCAGCCCACGGTAGGCATGCGTGGCCGTGGCCATGTGCGGGTGCGGGTGGTACCACAGCGTGGCGGCTGGCTGGGTGATCTCCCATTCGGGTTTCCAGGTCTTGCCCACCTCAATTGGCGAGTGCGGGCCGCCATCCGAGTAGGCAGGCAACTTCATGCCGTGCCAGTGCACCGTGGTCATCTCAATGAGGTTGTTCGTAATTTCCGCGCGGACCTTCTCCCCGCGCCGGGCGCGCAAGGTGGGCCCTAAGAAGGGACCGTTGAAACCCCACGTCCGCGTGCGCTCGTTGCCAGGGAGGACCTCCGAGTAACCGTCCTGCGCGGTCAGCTTGAAAACTCGCGTTCCGTCAATAACTTCGCCCTCGTCCACAGGCGGGATGGGCAGGGCGCGCGGCTCACCGTCATAGCCCTGTGGCTCCGGCTGATTCTTCGAGGACGATGCAGAGCATGAGCTCAACCCCATCACGGCGGCACCGGCGATGGTGAGCACGGAGCCTTGGACGAAGACACGGCGGGACACTGTGGGACGAGCGGAGATAAACATGTTTTCCAGGATAGAGATCAGGCAAACCTTAGGGCCCGGATAAGGTCGAGCCGGGCTTAAGATCACAGTCATGACTCAGAGCTCGTCACCCTCCCAGGAATCCGCCAACGCACGCCGCTTCGTGTGGTCGAATGGCCTTCAGGGCGTGGGCGATCAATTGCTCTCCGGCAAGACCGTCCTCCCCTGGCTGTTCAGTGCGGCCGGGGTGCCGGGCTTCTTCACGGGCCTACTGGTCCCCTTGCGCGAGTCCGGCTCCATGCTCCCGCAGGCGGCCCTGACCCCGTGGGTGGTGTCCCATCCCGCCCGCAAGCGCCTGTGGGTACTGGGCTCGGTGGGCCAGGGCGTGTGCGCGGCGATTATCGCGGCGGCTGCTGTGCTTGTCCGCGGCCCCCTCCTCGGCCTCATTGTCTGCCTCGCGCTAGCTGTTCTCGCCGTGCTGCGCGCGCTGTGTTCGCTGACCGGCAAGGACGTCCAGGGCCGCACCATCTCCAAGGGGCGCCGCGGCGTGGTGACCGGCCGGGCCACGCAGCTCGGCGGGGCGGTCACCCTGATTACCGGTGGCATCCTCGCCGTACTAGGTGAGCTCCCACGCTGGGGTCTGGCACTATTGCTGGCCATCGGTGCGGCCACCTGGTTCCTGGCAGCAGCGGTCTTTCGCACCATCGAGGAGCCTGTGCCGGAGAGCTCCGGTCAGAAGGGCATTAACCACAGCTGGTGGAAGGACACCTGGCAGCTATACACCCAGGATGTCCGCTTCCGTTGCTTCGTCAACGTCCGCGCCCTGCTGCTGGTGTCTGCCCTGTCCACTTCTTTCATCGTGGTGCTTTCGCAGAACATCGGCTCGCAGGCGCTTAGTGGGCTCGGCGGCTTTGTCCTAGCTTCAGGCTTGGCCAGCCTCGTCGGCGGCCGGGTTTCCGGTGTGTTGTCCGATAAGTCCTCCCGCTTGGTCATGTCCTGGGCCGCGGGTGCCGCGGCATTCATCTTGCTGGCCATCGTGGCCTGTGCCGCGTGGGCGCCGACGGCTGTGAGCATGTGGGCGCTTCCCCTCGGCTTCTTCCTGGTCAACCTGGCGCACGCCGCCATCCGCGTGGCTCGCAAGACTTATGTGGTGGACATGGCTGGCGAGGACAAACGCACCCGCTACGTCGGGGCCGCAAACACCATGATGGGCGTCATCCTCCTCGTCGTCGGTGGCATCTCCGCCGTCATTGCACTCGCGGGCCCCTCGGCGGCCATCCTGTTCTTAGCGTGCATCGGCCTGATTGGCGCATGGCGTGCCCGAGCACTCCCGGAGGTCTCACACGGGAAGTAGGCAGCACGCGTTATGATGAAACACAGTAAGTCCTGACCCCCAATCACAGGAGAAGCACACACTCGTGGCTGAAGTAACTGACTGCGCCGCCATTGTCCTGGCAGCAGGCGCAGGTACCCGCATGAAATCCTCAACCCAAAAGACGTTGCATGAGATTGGCGGGAGGTCACTTCTCGGCCACGCCCTCCACGCAGCCGCCGGCCTGAATCCGGAGCACCTCGTGGTCGTCGTGGGCCACCAGCGCGACCAGGTTTCCCCTGCTGTCGATGCCATCGCCGAAGAACTGGATTGCGCAGTATCCCAGGCGGTTCAGGAGGAGCAGAACGGTACCGGCCACGCCGTGCAGTGCGGCTTGAGCGCTCTACCGGACTTTAACGGAACCGTCATCGTGACTAACGGTGACGTTCCACTTCTGCGTCCGGAGACTTTGCGCCAGCTGCAGGAGGCCCATACCGGCGAGGGCAATGCCGTAACAGTTCTGTCCATGACGCTGGAGGATCCCACCGGTTACGGCCGCGTGCTGCGCGCCGAGGATGGATCCGTCACCGCCATCGTGGAGCAGAAGGACGCCTCTGAGGAACAACGAAAGGTGCGCGAGGTCAACTCCGGCGTCTTCGCGTTCGACGGTGCCGTGCTTCGCGACGCTTTGACGAAGCTCAACTCCGATAACGCCCAGGGCGAACTCTACATCACCGATGTTTTGGAGATTGCCCGCGAAGACGGCCACCGCGTTGGTGCGCACGTCGCCGCCGATCCGGAGGAGCTCTCCGGCGTCAACGACCGCGTGCAATTAGCTCAAGCCGGCCGCCTGCTCAACCGCCGCGTGGTTGAGGAAGCCATGCGCGGCGGCGCCACCATCGTTGACCCCGACACCACCTGGATCGGCGTCAACGTGACCATTGGCCAAGACGTCACCATTCACCCCAACACCCAGCTGTGGGGTGCCACGACCATCGCCGATGGCGCCGAAATCGGCCCCGACACCACGCTGACCAACATGCAGGTTGGTGAAGGCGCACATGTGGTGCGCACGCACGGTTTCGACTCCGTCATTGGCGGCAACGCGCAGATTGGCCCGTTTACCTACATCCGCCCCGGCGTCATCGTGGGTGAAGAGGGCAAGCTGGGCGGCTTCGTCGAGGCAAAGAAGGCACAGATCGGCCGCGGCACCAAGGTGCCTCACCTGACGTATATCGGTGACGCCACCGTGGGCGATTATTCCAACATTGGTGCTTCCTCCGTCTTCGTCAACTACGACGGCGTCAACAAGCACCACACCACCATCGGCAGCCACGTGCGCACCGGATCGGACACCATGTTCATCGCCCCCGTCACCGTCGGTGATGGCGCTTACTCCGGTGCGGGTACAGTGATTAAGGACGACGTTCCTGCGGGAGCGCTCGCGGTCTCCGGCGGCAAGCAGCGCAACATCGAAGGTTGGGTGCAAAAGAAGCGTCCGGGCACGCCGGCAGCAGAAGCCGCCGGCAAGGCACAGGACGCCGAGGCTGACGAATAGACCACTAACTAACAACAAGTAAAGGGATATCTACCTATGACTGGCAAGGTTACCGGCAGCAGCAAGAACATGATGCTCTTCACTGGGCGCGCTCACCCAGCGTTGGCTGAGGCTGTGGCCAAGGAGCTCAAGACTGATCTGGTTCCAACCACCGCGCGCGATTTCGCCAACGGTGAGATCTTCATTCGCTTCGAGGAGTCCGTCCGTGGTGCCGACTGCTTCGTGATGCAGTCCCACACCCAGCCGCTCAACAAGTGGCTGGTGGAGCAGCTCATCATGATTGATGCGCTCAAGCGCGGCTCCGCTAAGCGTATTACCGCCATCCTGCCCTTCTACCCATACGCACGCCAGGACAAGAAGCACCTGGGACGCGAGCCTATTTCTGCCCGCCTGGTGGCAGACCTGCTGGCCGCTGCCGGCGCCGACCGCATCGTGTCCGTGGACCTGCACACCGACCAGATTCAGGGCTTCTTCGATGGCCCGGTCGACCACATGCACGCGATGCCGATCTTGGTGGACTACATCAAGTCCAAGTACCCGCTGGACAACCTCGCTGTGGTCTCCCCCGATGCTGGCCGCGTGAAGGTGGCGGAGAAGTGGGCGCACGAGCTTGGCGACGCCCCACTCTCCTTCGTTCACAAGACCCGCTCCACTACCGAGGCCAACAAGACGGTGTCCAACCGCGTCGTCGGTGACGTCGAGGGCAAGGACTGCATCCTGCTCGATGACATGATTGATACCGGCGGCACCATCGCGGGCGCTGTCCGCGTGCTCAAAGAAGCCGGCGCCAAGTCCGTGGTTATTGCGTGTACCCACGGTGTCTTCTCCGACCCGGCCCGCGAGCGCCTGTCCGAGTGCGGTGCTGTCGAGGTCATCACGACCGATACCCTGCCGCAGTCCACCGAGGGCTGGGACAACCTCACGGTACTGTCCATCGCCCCGCTGCTGGCCCGCACCATCCACGAGATTTTCGAGAACGGTTCTGTGACCACGCTGTTTGAGACTCACTAGATTTGGTTCTGCGACAACGCTGCTGCTAAAATTTTGTGCGTCTCGGCGAGGGAGAAATCCGTTATCGACGCGATAGCACAAGTTAAGCAGTGAATCTTGTATTAAGCCTGCGATGACTCGTCCAAGACGTCCATCGGCAGGCTTTTGTCGTATCTACACGGTCCTACAACAGCCCTTGCCGCACAACGATACTTTAAGGAGATTTACTTATGGCTTCTGAGCGCCCCGTACTTAAGGCTGAGGTCCGTTCTGAGTTCGGCAAGGGCTTCGCTCGCCGTCTGCGCGCTGCAGGCAAGATCCCGGGCGTTGTCTACGGCCACGCCGTCGACGTTCTGCACTTCGCCGTTGACCGCCTAGAAATGACCGCACTGGTCCGCAACCACGGTGTCAACGCCGTGTTCGAGCTGGAGCTCGAGGGCGAGCAGCACCTCGTCATGGTCAAGCACATCGACCAGAACGTCCTGACCTTCAACATCGACCACATCGACCTGCTCTCCATTAAGCGTGGCGAGAAGGTTGAGGTCGAGGTTCCGGTTGTCCTCGAGGGCGAGCCGGCTCCGGGTCTCATGTCCATCCAGGATGCCGACGTCCTCCTCGTCGAGGCAGACGTGCTCAACATTCCGGAAGAGATCGTCGTGTCCATCGAGGGTCTCGAGGACGGCACCGTTGTCACCGCTGGCGAGGTTTCCCTGCCGGAGGGCACCACCCTTGCTGCCGAGGAAGACACCGTCATCGTCTCCATCTCCGAGCCGGAGGTTGATGAGGACGTCGAGGCTGCCGCTGAGGCTGCTGAGGAAGGCGGCGCTGAGGCTGGCGCCGAGTCCGCCGACGAGTCCGCTTCCGAGGAGAAGAAGGACGAGGAGTAAACCTCCCCTCACCTATCTAACGCACCGCGCCTGCCCCCAGCTTTCTGGGGACGGGCGCGGTTCGCCGTTTTCGCCCCTACGCTGTTTAGAATGGGCAGCGTGACTCAATCTTCTTTCCTCGTCGTGGGGCTGGGCAACCCCGGCCCGAAGTACGCCGGCACCCGCCACAACATCGGCTTTGACGTGGCTGATGAGCTGGCCCGTGAGCTGTTCGCTTCCTTTTCCGTTCATAAGAAGACAAACACGGATTTCGCCGAAGCGCGGCGCGGGGACAACAAGGTGATCGTCGCCAAGCCGCGTTGCTTCATGAACTTGTCCGGCGGACCTATCAAGGCCCTCGCTCAGTACTTCAACATTCCGCATGATCACATCATCGTGGTCCACGATGAACTTGAGCTCGACTTTGCCACCATCAAGCGACGCCTCGGCGGCGGGGACCACGGCCACAATGGCCTGCGCTCCACCACGAAGTCTTTGGGCACCAAGGACTATCAGCGGCTTTCGGTGGGCATCGGCCGCCCACCCGGACGCATGGATCCGGCTGCGTTTGTGCTCAAACCGTGGAACAAACAAGAGGCCCAGGAGGTTCCCATCATCTGTGCTGATGCGGTCGATGAGATTCTTCGCGCGTTAGACTAGCCGGCATGAAGCTCGCTACTCTTCGCACCAGTTTTGGCACCTGCGCTATCCGCATCGATGGCCCCAACGTGGGCACGGAGCTGGATTATGAAGATGTAGGAGAATTACTTAGTAGTCCCGACTGGCGCAAGGCCGCACAGCTTTCTGGCGAGCCCGTGGTTTTCGACGATGCCGACTTGGCTCCCGTCGTCCCGAACCCGGGCAAGATTATCTGCGTCGGTGTTAACTACTCCAAGCATGCCCGGGAAATGGGGCGCGAACTTCCCACGCAGCCCACGCTCTTCATCAAGTTTCCAGAAGCCCTGACAGGCCCCTTCGATGACGTCTATGTCCCGGACTATGCCACGAAGAAGCTGGACTATGAAGGAGAGCTCGCCGTGGTCATTGGGCGCCGCGCCCATCGCGTTCCGGTAGCGGAGGCACTCGGGCACGTGGCTGGCTATGCCATCATGAATGACTACACGTTGCGCGATTATCAGCGTGCCACCACGCAGTTCCACGCCGGCAAATCCTTCTACCGCACCGCCGGCTTCGGACCGTGGTTGACCACGACTGATGAATGGGCCCCGGGCAAGGCCGCGCGGCTAGTCACGACCGTCGATGGTGAAGTCCGCCAGGACGATAACACCGATGACCTCATCTTCTCCGTGGCCGAGCTCATCGCCTTCTGTTCCTCCCTCTACCCTCTCAATCCAGGCGATGTCATTGCCACCGGCACCCCGGAAGGCGTGGGCTTCGCGCGCGGCGAGGAAGCACTGCTTGGCGAGGGCTCCCGCACCCGCATCAGTATCGAAGGGCTCGGCGCGATTGAGAACACCACGCGCTTCGGCGAACCTCCCGCTGCCGGGGGCTGCGGCGAAGGCTGTATCTGTCACGGCCGTTAACATTCAGCCGTATCCAGGATCTTCAGCGAAAACTGACAGGTTTCGTTAGGGTGGGGCACCACACGTGCCCGACTGACCAAGGAGGATGAGCCTCAATGACTCTTTGCTCCCGCTTCACCGCCGCCGGCCTCGCACTATGCGCCAGCACCGCGCTGGTTGCGTGCTCTTCAGATAAAGAGGCCGATCCCGCCCCGACGCCGACTCCCGCGTCTGTGGAAACCGTGACGGAAACAGCCGTTGCAACTGGCGCGGACCAGGGCGATGTTGATGACGACGATGACCGCGATGACGACGCCCAGCTGCCTGCAGACACGGCTGCTGCCGGGGACGCCGGAAAAGCAGAGAATTCCGGGAAACTCACCGGCGATGAAGCATTCGAGAAAGCTTTATCCCACGCCGGCGTTGATGCCCAGACCGTCACAGAAAAAGAGGTCGACTACGACGATGGTGACGACGGCAAGGGCCCGCACTGGGAGATCGAGTTCAAGGCGAATGGCCAGGAACACGAACTCGACGTCGACGCCGCCAGCGGCGCGGTGACGCAACACGAGGTTGACTAAATACCTCCCAATTCGCCCCACTTGCTTAACCCCCGCGGTTAGGGATTCTCCCAGCTAAGCGGTAAATTTAGAGGTATGAGTTCACAGTCTAAGAAGTCTGCCACCAAGCCGCCGAAGCTAGACAAGCAAGCCTATGAGGACGAGCTCAAGCGCCTCCAAGCAGAGCTCGTCGAGATGCAGCAGTGGGTCGTTGAGACCGGCGCCCGCGTGGTCATCATCATGGAAGGCCGCGACGCCGCCGGCAAGGGTTCCGCCATCAAACGCATTACGCAATACCTGAACCCGCGTACCTGCCGCATCGAGGCGCTGCCGAAGCCCACCGACCGTGAGGCGGGCCAGTGGTATTTCCAGCGCTACATTGAGAAGCTGCCCACCGCCGGCGAGATCGTCATCTTCGACCGTTCCTGGTACAACCGCGCCGGCGTGGAGCGTGTCATGGGCTTCTGTTCCCAGCAAGAATACGTGCGCTTCCTTCACCAGGCTCCGCTGCTGGAGCACATGCTCATCGAGGATGGCGTCATCCTTCTTAAGTACTGGTTCTCCGTTTCTGATGAGGAGCAGCTCGCACGCTTTAAGTCCCGCCGCAACGATCCGCTGCGCCGCTGGAAGCTCTCCCCCATGGACCTGCAGTCCATCACCCGCTGGGAGGACTACTCGCGTGCCAAAGACGAGATGTTCGTCCACACGGATACCCCGTCCGCCCCGTGGTACACGGTGGAGTCTGAGGATAAGAAGCGTTCACGCATCAACGTGATAAACCACATCCTCAAGACCGTTCCCTATCAGCACGTGGAGCAGGACGTACCCGAGATTCCAAACCGCCCCGAGCTCGAGGCTGAATACGTCCGCCCACCGCGCAACGACTTTGCCTACGTCCCGGATGTCGCGGCCGACTTGGAGCGTGCCAAGGTCAACGGCTCCGGCAAGAAGCAAGGAAAGAAAAAGAAGGGCAAGAAGGACAAAAAGAAGAAGTAGTACTTTCGGCATGTACTACCATGGCCGACTATGAGCTCTTCCCGCACCGCGCGCACCTTCCTGTCCTCGGTGCATTTGGGGGACGCGCTACTCGCAGGAGCCGCAGGGCTCGTAGCGGCCTTTTATTGTGCCTTGGCGTTTTCCTCCCCCGGAACGGTGGAAGTTCTCGAGGCTCTCTTGTCGCTGCTGTTCATACCGTTCTTCCTCGTGTGGCGATCGAGGCCAATCGTGAGCACAACAGGCTTCTTAGTTCTTCTCCTGGCCTGGGCTGTCATATGGATGAGCCAGCTCCCTGCCAACAGCGGTCTGACCCCGTGGGCGCTGACCGCCCCCATGGCCGTGTACACCACCTCGCGGTACATCACCCAGAGGCTGGTTCCGCGGCTGGTCCTCCTTATCACCGCACTCGGTACCTTTATCTCCCCCTTCATGTGGCGCATCGACACTGAGACTTACCTTCTGCGCTACGAGGTAGACACACACTTCCTTGCCATGGTGGTGGCCCATTGGGCGGTGCTGGGCAGCACGTATTTCATCGCTGCCCGGTATTTTGACCGTGATCGCCAACGGGAGATACTAGCCCGCGAGCGCTTCCACCAGGCACAAGAAGAAGAACGCCTCCTCATTGCACGGGAACTGCACGATGTCCTTGCCCATTCCCTCACCCTGATTAAGGTTCAGGCTAATGCAGGCATCGTTGCAGAGAATGCGGACTCCGGCGCGGCTGAAGAAGCACTTCTTTCGATCCGCGATAATGCGGATACCGCCTTGGGCGAGGTCCGCGGAATCGTCGCTGCCTTGCGCTCACCCGGCCCCACGAATCTAGAGCCTGCTCAACAACTTGAGCACATCGAAGGGATCCTCGAAGGTTTCCGCGCTGCTGGGCTCAAGGTGGACGCCAACCTCCCGACTGAATACGCCGTGCCATCGTTGGTGCAGATGGCTTTGGTGCGCATTATCACGGAAGGATTGACGAATGCGCTGCGCCATCAGGGCGTCGGCACGCATGTTGTGGTTGAGCTTGTGCTTGATGACGCCTCCTCGCTCACCCTCAACTCCACCAATCCTCATCCCACGCCAAGCAACGTCGCGGGCAGCGGCGTGGGCTTAGTCGGAGTATCGGAACGAGCTCGTTCGCTTGGCGGTCGCCTCGACTATTCCGGCGATGCTCATTCCTTTTCCTTGCACGCACAAATACCGATGAAGGAGACCAAGGATGCAACCCAGCAGCTCTAGAGTCCGCGTCTTATTGGCCGATGATCAAGCAATGCTGCTCTCAGCACTGTCTACCATCCTCACTGCGCAAGAAGACATCGAGGTTGCGGCAACCGCTGCCACTGGGGCGGACGCCGTGACAGCAGCGCTGAGCCACCACATTGATGTGGCTATCCTCGACATTCGCATGCCCGGTATGGACGGCATTGCAGCGGCTCAGGCCATACTCGAGCGCAAGCCCGAATGCCGCATCATCATGCTCACCACATTCAATGATGAAGAGCTCGTGGCACGATCCATCTCCGCTGGCGCCCACGGATTCCTGCTGAAGGATGCCGACCCAGAGGTTCTTGTGACCGCCGTACGCAACGTGGCGCAAGGAGAATCGGTGCTGGCCGCCGGGGTAACCGGCCCAGTGCTGGAGGCTTATCGCTCGGCGCTGACGCGCGAAAACCTCAGCGCCCAGGAACGCCAAGGACTCAGTCTTGTAACACGCCGCGAGATGGAAGTGCTTTCGCTCATCGCGCGTGGTGCTACAAATGCGGAGATAGCCGCCGACATGGTCATCGCAGAAACCACGGTGAAAACTCACGTCTCCGCGCTCATGTCTAAACTCGCCGCACGTGACCGAGTGGCCCTCGTTCTCTTAGCGCAGCGTGCTGGGGTTGCCTAAGCTCCTACCACGGTAGGAGGTCTGCTCGCTGAAGACCATCATGCAGGCGGATTCCTTTATGATGAGCCCCGGCGATACTGCATTTTATGAATTGCGATATCTCTTTTGAGCACATCTCGAAGTCTTTTGGTCGGCAACGAGTCCTCGATGATGTTTCCTTCCGCATCTCCCCGGGCCGCGTGCATGCGCTCCTCGGGCGCAACGGGGCAGGAAAATCGACGCTCTTCTCCATCCTCTTAGGCCTCCTGCCTCCTGACTCGGGCTCCATCAGCGTGGCGGGCCAACCTTGGAACCGCAATGTGCTTCGCCGCATTGGTGCCTCAGTGAACGGGCCAGCCTTTTATGGTCATCTGTCTGCCGCGGCGAATCTTCGCGTTCACGCTCGACTTCTGGGGCTTCCCGACTCTGAGATTGACCGGGTTCTCTCCATCGCTGGGCTCAGCGGCGTTGGCTCCAAGAAGGCGAAATCCTTTTCCACTGGTATGAAGGCCCGCCTAGCGTTAGCGCAAGCTCTCCTCGGCGATCCAGAGGTTCTTGTTCTTGATGAGCCCCAGAATGGCCTCGATCCCCAAGGAATCATGGAATTGCGAGAGCTACTACAACAACTAGCCGCGGCTGGGCACACCGTTATCGTCAGCTCCCACCAGCTTGGAGAGGTACTGCACCTTGCCCATGACATCACCGTCTTGGCCGAGGGCACGATTCGCTATTCCGGTTCCCTGCACGAGCTAGCTCCACGTGGTCAGTTGGAGGAGGAATTCTTCCGACTTACCTCACCTGGCCACCCCTCCCAAGCGCCTACCAACCGGGGAGGAGAGTCACGTGCCTAAGCACACTACTGATCCTCGCCCGAGTTACCTTTCAGCAGAACTACTGCGCAGCCGTGGAAGCACCTTACAGTGGTTGCCTTTACTTGCTCTACCGCTGGTCATCATGACGGTGATCTTTTCATCTATGGCATCGGTGCACAGTGATGCCACAGGCGTCTTGGCTTGGCAATCCTTATTTGTTACCGGCATGTACGCCCCACTTGTTGCGCTATTCGCTGCGGTCCCAGAACACCGTGAGGCCGTTACCCGCAGCGGCGGGACGCAGTGGAGAAACCTCAACCCGCGTCGGGAGAACGCTGTCCGGCTTCTCGTCGTCATTGCCAGCATTGCGCTCTTCCACATGCTGAACTTTGGTGGTTCCTGGCTCGCTGTCGCCATCCAGGGGCGCGAGAACCACGAGCTTATCCTCGTCGCCGGGCTTTATTCTTTCCTTGGTGCACTTGGCATTGCCGGGCTTTCCGCTGCCTGTGCCCGCCGACTGGGCTTCGCCTTTACACTGGTTGCTGCGGCCCTGTGGCAAATGCTCAGCATCCTTCCGAGCACTGTTGAATCAGGCAAGTGGTGGGCCTTTCCCCCAGCATGGCCGCAACGACTGCTTTTACGCGCATTGCGTATTCACCAGAACTCGGTGCCTCTTGAACCACACGACCCACTTCTAAGCAGCAGTCCACTACCGGCTTTCATATTGTGCGTCATCCTCGCCGTGCTCGGAGCATTAGCCGCGGTCTACACGCCGCGACGATACCGGCCAATGTTCTCGCTGCGACACCGTTTTGCGCGATCTGCAACGGCCCAGGCTGACGCCGACGTGGCTGATACCACCGTGGAAAAAGCCCAAGTATGGCAGCCAACGTACCACCCACGTGCGGCGGCACAGTCCTCGCTGTGGTCTACGCTGCTAGGACTCCACCGTGCAGCTTTTAGCCCAGCAGTTTTCTCTTGCCTGATGCTCAGCATTCTGGTGCTAGGCTTTGTCGCCCTGCTCTATCCTGCTAACTACGTCGAAGGTTTCTTTTACTTCTTTCTGCTGCCGGTCGGCGCAGGTATTTTGCCTGTCCTCGTATGGCCGCGCATGTCAGATTCGTGGCCGCTGGTGTATATGGAAACACGGTTCGGCACATCCGGAATCCTCATGTGGTTTTTGTCCGTCATCGTGGCGGTTTGCGCTGCCGCATACCTGGCCAGTGCGCTCGCAGGTGGTGATGGCGCTGCACAGTTTTCCGCTTTGCCCCTTGCAGTTGGGGTGGGCTATGTCATCGCAGCTGTATCACTCATTCTGGTGATTCGCTTCGGCACTGTGAGCGCTATCGCTCTCACAATCGTGGGGACGATTGTCTCCGTCACCTTGGGCGGCGATGTCTTGGCAGATACCGGTCTGTGGGTACTCGCCTTCCCCGCCTGGCCTTTGGTTGCAAACTCACCTTTGCGCTATGCCGTCGCTGTGGTGTTGGCCGCAGTGCTCGGTGTGGCCGCAACATTGCGCGCACGGCATTTACTCCATACTCAAGCGCTGTCTTCCCGCTAAAACTGACCAATCTGACGAAAACAGTCTAGATTTTTCAATCCCAGGCCCTACTTTTGGCAGATCGGGCAGTTGTGCGTGTGAAGCATCCTGGCAAGCTTAGGGATGAATCGATAACGACCCCAAAACAACGAAACACCGCCCGCGCCATGTGGCGAGAGCGGTGTTCGTGTTCTAGCGTTTAGAGCTCAGAAACATCGACGCGCTTCGGGTAGACCACCGGGCGAGCGCCGGCGATTTCCTCGACGATGCGGATGACCTGGTTGGAGTAGCCGAACTCGTTGTCGTACCACACGTAGAGCACGAGGTGCTTGCCGGAGGAGATGGTGGCGAGACCATCGACCACACCAGCGTGGGTAGAGCCCACGAAATCAGAGGACACAACCTCCGGGGAGGCAATGTAGGAGATCTGCTGGCGCAGGTCGGAGTGCAGGGAGACGTTGCGCAGGAAGTCGTTGACCTCATCGCGGTTGGTTTCCTTCTCCAGCTCGAGGTTGAGCACAGCCATGGAGACATCCGGGGTAGGAACGCGGATGGCGTTACCGGTGAGCTTGCCAGCGAATTCCGGGACAGCCTTGGCCACAGCCTTGGCAGCACCAGTCTCCGTGAGCACCATGTTCAGGCCGGCTGCGCGGCCGCGGCGGTCACCCTTGTGGAAGTTATCAATGAGGTTCTGGTCATTCGTGAAGGAGTGCGCGGTCTCCACGTGGCCGTGGACCACGCCGTAGCGGTCGTTGATGACCTTGAGCACCGGTGTGATGCCGTTGGTGGTGCAGGATGCGGCGGAGAGGATCTGGTCGGAATCCTCGATATCGCCGTGGTTGATGCCGTAGACGATGTTTTTCAGGTCGCCCTTGCCCGGAGCGGTCAGCAGCACGCGAGCCACACCCTTGGACTGCAGGTGCTGGGACAGGCCTTCGCGGTCGCGCCAGACACCGGTGTTGTCCACGACGATGGCGTTGTCGATGCCGTACTGGGTGTAGTCGATCTCCGCGGGGTTGTTGGCGTAGATCATCTGGATCTTGGTGCCGTTGGCCCAGATGACGTCGTTCTCCTCGTCGACGGCGATGGTGCCGTTGAAGGCACCGTGGACGGAGTCACGGCGAAGGAGGGAGGCGCGCTTGAAGATGTCAATGTCACCCTTCTTGCGCACGACGATGGCGCGCAGGCGCACGCCGCCATAGGCAGCTTCGCGGGCAATCAGGATGCGGGCCAGCAGGCGCCCGATGCGGCCGAAGCCGTAAAGAACGACGTCGGTGGATTCCTTGTCAACACCAGCGCCGACGAGCTCCACGAGGGTCTCCTCGAGGTAGTTGCGCAGGTTATCGGAGCCGGACTCCTGGAAGCCAGTGGCCAGGCGGCCCAAGTCGATGGAAGCGGTGCCCAGGTTCATCGAGCACAGTTCCTTGAGGATGGGCAGGGTCTCTGCGGTGGAAAGCTCACGCTCAGCGATGCGGCGGGCGTAGCGGTGCGCCTTGATGATGTCGATATCGGTCACACCGATGAGCAGGCGGCCGTAGATAGAGGTGACAACGTTGTTATTGCGGTGCAGCTGGTGGATGAGCGGGATCATCTCTTGGGCCAGCTCCAGGCGCTCGTTCCAATCCTCGTGCCCAATGTGCGCGTTCGAAGTCACGTACTTTGTATCCTTTACTCGTCAAAAAGGGTGTAAAACTATGTCCATCCGTAAATCTTAACCCCTATTCATGCCCGTTTGGGTGTAGTTGCGCGAGGATTTCCGCCACACTACCCCCGCCGATTTTCTCCACGTCGACGCCCACGAGGCAATAGTCCACGTCGGCGTCGAGCTGCGCACGACGCGTTTTCAGCAACGCGTTGAGATAGGGGTAGACCAAAGGCAGGTCCGGGTGTACCCGTGTGTAGGCAGTCTCCAGCCCGCGGGCGTAGCGCCCGGAGAACGCGCGGGTCGACACCGTCCGGCCGCCGCGGCGCAGAAGGCCACGGTTGTGCTCACTCGTTCCGGCTTCATCGGACAGCAAGAAGGCAGAGCCACAGCTGACTGCCTCTACCCCCGGCCACGCCAAGGCCTCGGCGACATCCTCCCGAGTTCGCAGCCCACCCGCGGCAATGAGCGGAATGCCCGTGACTTGATGCACCGCCGCAACAAGTTCTTTGAGCGGGCGCGGATCGGGTTCCGCACTCGGGTCCCATACACCGCGGTGCCCGCCGGCTTCAGGCCCTTGCACACACAACACATCGACGCCTCGCGCGGCCGCAGCCTGCGCCTCCTCAGGGGTGGTGACCGTGGTCCACGCCTCTGCCCCAGCTGCGTGGATCCGCGCTACGTCCGCCTCCTCAAACACCCCGAACATCGACCACAGCACCGCTGCCCCACCATCCAGCGCGGCGTCGAGCTTGTCCTGCCAGCCGAAGTTTAGGGGGACGTCGCCAAGCACGGCGTTCTCTTCGGCGGCAAGCGACCGTGCAGTTGCGAGCTCCGATTCTGTCAGCTCCCTCTGCGGATAAAAGAGGTTGACGCCGAAGCGCGTGCCAGCGCACGCAGCGATGGCCTCCCGCGCGGCGTCTACTGAAGAGCTCCCCAAGCCCAGAGCCCCAAAGGAACCGGCGGACTCAGCGGCGGCAACCAGTTCAGGCGTGGTGGGCCCACCGGCCATCGGGGCAGGTAGGACGGGACAGGTGATAGCCTCTAGAAGTTGACTCATGGTCCCCCAGCCTAAAGAAAATCCATCAAGGGAGTTGTTGTGTCCGCCATCCGTGACTTTTTCGCCCGCCTCTTTGGCAGCGCTGAGGCTGCGCCGAAGAAGACGAAAAAGGCAGTCACCCCTGGACTAAGTCCAGCCGATTTAAGCGCTAAGTGGCTCATCGTCGGCTTAGGCAATCCCGGCGCGAAATACGCAGCTACCCGTCACAACGTAGGATACATGGCGGTGGATGACCTCCTCGCGGATTCCGGCGACATGCTTGAGCCTGTTACCGGTCACCAGCTCAGCGCCGCACAGCTCGAGCTCGGGGGCACGAAGGTCGTGGCGCTGCGCTCACACACGTACATGAATCTCTCCGGTGATCCCATCGCACCCTTGGCCGCGCAGCTGGGGGTTGCGGCAGAGAACATCATCGTCATCCACGACGAGCTCGACCTACCCGCCGGCAAGGTGCGCATTAAGAAGGGCGGCAACGAGAATGGCCATAACGGACTGAAGTCGCTGAGCGAGCGCTTGGGCACGCGCGATTATCTGCGCGTGCGTGTGGGCATCGGGCGCCCGTCCAAGGGTGGTTCCATTCCGGACTGGGTGCTCGCGCCTGTCGACGCCAGCGCTGCCCTCGATTCCACCATCGCCACCGCTGCTGAGGCCGCCCGCCTCATCGTGACAGAGGGGCTCAGTAAGGCCCAACAGGAAATCCATTCCCGGGCTAAATAAACCCCCGGCGCGACCACGCTCAACGTCCTACACTGTCCAAGTATGAGCCGCGCGAGCAAGAACCTGCCTTCTAATCATGACCCTCGAACAATTGTCATTACCGGTGCTTCGAGCGGGGTGGGCGCGGCCGCTGCCCGCATTCTTCACCAGCGCCGCCCGCAGGATTCGCTCGTGCTCGTGGGCCGGAATCCGGAAAAGACGCAGGCCGTAGCCGAAGAAAATGGTGCGGCCTTTCACGTGGCCAACTACGAGTCTTTGGGCCAGGTTCGCCGCCTCGCGGAAGAGCTGAGCCAGTACCCGCAGATCGATGCCTTGGGCAATAACGCCGGCGGCATGTTCGACGGCCCCTTCGCCACCGCCGATGGCTTCGAGCGCACGTGGCAGATCAACGTTGTGGCGCCTTTTCTTCTGACCTCTTTATTGCGCGATACCCTGCGGGCCAGCGACGCCACCGTGGTGCAGACCGCCTCGTTGGCCAACGTCCTGTATTCCGCTTTCGACCCCGGTGACCCAAACACCTTTGAAAAATTCACCGCGGAGCGCGCTTACGGCAACGCCAAGTTGGGCGATATTCTTCTGACCCGCTACCTCGACTCGCACGGTCTGACCTCCGTGGCCTTCCACCCGGGCGTGTTGAATACTGGCTTCGGGCAGAACTCAACGAGTAGGACGAGCAAGCTGTATTCGACCACTGCAGCAAAGCATTTCTTGGGCAAGGCGGACAAGGGCGGCGAGAACCTTGCTTATTTCCTCAGCGGCACTCCGGGCATCCATTTCAATTCCGGCGAGTATTACAACAACAAGCGCAAGCCAGGCCTGCAGAGGCCGATTGCGAAGAAGCTCTCCGTGGCGCGGCGCGTCTTCGATGATTTGGGCCGCCAGCTCAATGTGGAGTGGTAACAGCCAGCGGCTAAACTAGCCCGCATGAGTATTGCCTCCGAAGCTTCCCGCCGCCGCACATTCGCCGTCATCGCCCACCCGGATGCTGGTAAGTCCACGCTGACGGAGGCGCTGGCACTTCACGCGCACGTTATTAATGAAGCCGGCGCGGTGCACGGCAAGGGCAACCGCAAGTCCACGGTCTCTGACTGGATGGAGATGGAGAAGGAACGCGGCATTTCCGTGGCCTCCTCGGCCCTGCAGTTCGAGTACGCGCCCGAGGGTCACGAGGGCGAGCCCTACATGATCAACCTGGTGGACACCCCGGGCCACGCGGACTTTTCGGAGGATACCTACCGCGTGCTCACGGCGGTGGATGCTGCCGTCATGCTTATCGACGCCGCCAAGGGCCTCGAGCCCCAGACCCTCAAGCTGTTTCGCGTGTGTAAGGCCCGCGGCCTGCCTATCATCACGGTGATCAACAAGTGGGACCGCGTGGGCCGGGAGCCGCTGGAGCTTGTCGACGAAATCGTCAACGAAATCCAGCTGCAGCCCACCCCGCTGTACTGGCCGGTGGGTATTGCCGGCGACTTCCGCGGCTTGGCCCACATCAACGATGACGGCGAGGCCGACGAGTACGTGCACTTCCTGCGCACCGCCGGTGGTTCCACCATCGCCCCGGAGGAGCACTACGCGCCCGAGGATGCAGCCGCGAAGGAAGAGGACGCCTGGGAGACAGCCGTGGAGGAAGCAGAGCTGCTGGCAGCCGATGGCGCTCTGCACGACCAGGAGCTCTTCGAGCAGTGCGTGACGTCCCCGCTCATCTTCGCCTCCGCGATGCTGAACTTCGGCGTGCACCAAATCCTGGATACGCTGTGCGCCATCGCCCCGGCTCCGCGCTCGCGCGAGTCAGATCCTCAGGCCATCGAGACCGCTACCTCCGCCATCGACGAGGTACGTGAGGTCACCGATGACTTCGCGGGCGTCATCTTCAAGGTGCAGGCGGGCATGGACCGCAAGCACCGCGATAACTTGGCCTTCATGCGCGTGGTCTCCGGCGAGTTTGAGCGCGGCATGCAGGTCAACCATGCGCAGTCTGGACGCAGCTTCTCCACTAAGTACGCCCTGACGGTCTTCGGCCGCACGCGTGACACCGTGGATACGGCGTACCCGGGTGACATTGTGGGCTTGGTCAATGCCGGTTCCTTGGCACCGGGTGACACGATTTACACGGGCAAGAAGGTGCAGTTCAAGCCCATGCCGCAGTTCGCGCCGGAAGCATTCCGCATCCTGCGCGCGAAGTCTTTGGGTGACTACAAAGCATTCCGCAAGGGCTTGGACCAACTGGCTGCGGAAGGCGTGGTCCAGATTCTGCGCAACGATACGCGTGGCGATGCCGCCCCGGTCATGGCTGCGGTGGGCCCCATGCAGTTCGAGGTCATGCAGGCTCGCATGGAGGTCGAGTACAACGTGGAGACCATCACCGAGCCCATCCCCTACTCGGTGGCCCGCCGTACCGACGCCGAATCCGCGCCCGAGCTGGGCCGCCAGCGCGGCGTAGAAATCTTTACCCGCACCGACGGCGAGCTCATCGCGCTCTTCGGTGATAAGTGGAAGCTGGCCTTCATTGAGAAGGAGCACCCGGAGCTGACCATCGAAGCACTTGTGGCGGACTAGTTTTCACACCCTTGTCGAGTGACCTACCTAACGGTACGATTATCTAGAAATCCGTACACCTTTAGGTAGGTCACCATGAGCTCTCCCCTCACCGGCATTTCAGTCCTTTTCCTCGGAGGCATCGGCCCCGGTCCCTTCGCTGCGATGATGCTTGCGGACATGGGCGCTAGTGTTACCCGCGTGGTCCGCCCAGGTAATCCTCCCGCCGTGGTCCCGCACAGCATCCTCTACCGCGGGCAAGAGGTTCTGGAGGCGGACCTTAAGGACCCGGTGGACGTCGACAAGCTGCGCGAAACCTTGACCACAACGAACATCCTCATCGAAGGATTCCGCCCCGGCGTGGCTGAGCGCCTTGGTCTAGGCCCTAAGGAGGCGCAGGCGATCAACCCGGCGCTGGTCTACGGGCGCATCACCGGCTGGGGCCAATCCGGCCCGCTGGCCCACACCGCCGGCCACGACATCAACTACATCGCGGTCTCAGGTGCGCTGCACCCCATCGCAGGCAGCGACGGAGCACCCGTTCCGCCGGTCAACTTCCTCGGGGACTTCGGCGGCGGCTCGATGTATTTGGTAACAGGACTTCTCGCGGGCGTCCTGCAGGCGAAGAACACCGGCCGTGGTTGCGTGGTGGATGCCGCTATTGTCGACGGCGCGGCCAACCTCACCGCCATGCTGCATGCCTTCCGTGCCAAAGGCCAATGGCAGGAACGCGGGACAAACCTTCTAGACGGAGGTGCACCGTTTTATAGCGTCTACCGCACAGCTGATGAAAAGTGGATGGCCGCCGGTGCCATCGAGCCACAGTTTTATGCGCTCATGGTGGAAGGCCTTGGGCTTGAACAGGAACTAAGTGGCTACGAACAAAATGACCGCGACGCCTGGCCAACCATGAAGGAGATCATCGCGCAGCGCTTCGCGGAAAAGACACAAGCGGAATGGATCGATATCTTCCGCGGCAGCGATGCCTGTGTCACGGAGGTCGTCTCCCCCGAGGACGTTCTGGCGCACCCGCACCTTGCCGCGCGAGAAACCTATGTGGAAAGCGCGGGCCACACGGAGCCTAGCGCGGCCCCGCGCTTTCTCTAGCTCAGGCCGGGGATGAGCGCGTTGACGCCGAGCATCAACGCCAGCGTTGCCAGCGGAATGATGATGGTCACCACGGCAACATCCTTATAGGACAGTCGGTGCGTCATGCTGCAGACAATCAGCATGGTAAGCACCGCGCCGTTGTGCGGCATGGAATCGAAAGATACCGAGGCCATCGCGGTCACGCGGTGCATCAGCTCAAGGCTGATTCCCTGTGACGTCGCTAGCTGGGCGAGCTGATCACCCAGGGTCTGCATCGTGATAGACAGACCACCTGAGGAGGAGCCGGTGATGCCGGAGATGACGGCGGTGGACACTGTGGAAACCACCAAGGCGTTATCGGAGATTCCCATCATGTTGCTTTTGACCACGCTAAAGACAGCCAGTGCGGCAATCACCGCGCCATAGCCAACCTCCGAGGCGGTGGTGAGGCACGGAAGGATTGCGTTCTTGGCGCCATCGGAGAATTCCTTAATGGACTCGGCGGCGCGCTTGGGGAACATCGCCACGATGACGAACACCGCGCAGGCCAAAGCGACCGTCGGTGACCAGATGCCCAACAGCGCATCGAGGTTGGTCTCGCCGTATTTCTCTTCGGCTAAGTAGGAGGTGTCCAGCACTTTCGACACCCCGTAGACCATGGCGAAGTTGACCGCGATGACAACGGCGATGGGCACCAGACCCAGCAAACCCTGCACCTGGACAGAAGGCTCGGTTTCAGCCCTGGCGTGGGTGGCTACCCGGCCACCGGAGTTGGTGTCGAAGGATTCACCACCGATTTCTACACTTGCTTCTTCCCCGCTGTCGCCGATTCCCTCGGGTGTTTCGATGACCTTCCCGTCGGCATCGAGCGGCTCAAACGTCTCACCTTTCGCGCGGAGGGTTCGCACGCGGTATTCGAGCCAGGCGGTTCCCGCCGCCAGCATGAGGGCGGAAGAAATGAGGCCGAAGAGCGGCGCCGCATAGACGTTGGTTCCGAAGTAACTGGTGGGAATGGCATTGTGGATCTGCGGCGAACCGGGAAGCCCGGCCAGCGCGAAGGTGATGGTTCCCAAGGCAATCGCACCAGGCATGAGCCGTTTGGGGATCCCAGACTCCTTAAACAGAGCGGTCGCGATGGGCACGATGGTGAAAGCCACAACCCACGCGGACACACCGCCGTAGGTAAGCAATGCGGTGGCGACGACCGTCGAGAACATCGCTCGCTTAGGCCCAAACAACACGGTAATCCCGCGCGCTAGGTAGCGGGCCAGCCCTGTGGATGTCATTAGGTACCCAAAAATTGCCCCGAAGAGGAAGAGCGGGAAATACTTGGTCACGAAGTTTCCGGCTGCCGGCATAAAGATCTGGGTATAGGTGGCCAGGATAGGCTCGCCGGAAAAGAGCACCGCGATCAGCGCCGCGAAGGGAGCGACGACCACCACGGAGTGCCCGCGATAGGCCATCACGACGAGGAAAATCAGGGAGAGAATCACCCCGATGAATGAGATAACCATTGTTTCTACCTCACAGTCTTGGTCATCTGAGGCAAGAGGACGAATCGCCCTTCCTGCGCATGCGGCGCCGGTACCATGTCCTCTATGGAAGAGAAAGCAGCCTCGACGCGGGAGAGGATTCTCGAGTGCTCACGCGAGCTTTTCAGTGAGCGGTCCTTCTCCCAGGTGTCGATGAAGGACATCGCCGAAAAAGCGGAAGTGTCCGTCGCGCTGATCGTGAAGCACTTCCACAACAAGGAAGGGCTTTTTGAGGCAACGGTGGATTTCACCGCTTCCTCGGCGGCGCTCTTTGCCGGCCCTTTCAGCGAGCTAGGCCGCACCGCGGTGGTGGAGACCCTCACCGCGCCGCATAACGCCCCATACTCCATGGCCCGTACGATTTCGGTCGCAAGCGGGGACTATCAGACGCTCGGAGCCATTGGTAAGAGAATTAAATCCGACTTGCTGGAGGTCTTGGCCTCCCGGATTCGTGAGGAATCCGGACGCCAAACACCTTCGCCAGAGCTGCGAGCCCAATCCGCGCTGGCCCTGCTCATGGGCTTGTCCTTCATGCGGCGCTTCGGTGATACCGAGTTCGCGGCCTTCTCAACTGAGGAACTCATCGAGTACTATGCCCCGCTGCTGCAGGGCATCCTCGACGGGGACCAAACACCCTAGTTTTCAGGCGCTTCTAATCTTAGGATTCGCCCTTGGAACGGACCTCGGAGATGATGGCGGAGAAATCAAGTCCGCCATGGCCTTCATCCACGAAGGAGGCGTACTGCTCCTCCGCAATCCGGCCCAGGACGGTGTCGGTCTTGGTATCTTCGGCCGCGGCCATGGCCAGCTTGAGATCCTTAAGCATAAGGGCAGAGGCGAAGCCGGGTTTAAAGTCATTGTTGGCCGGCGAGCTCGGCACGATATCCGGGACTGGGGCGTTGACGGACAGCGACCACGAGTTTCCGGTGGCGTTGGAAACGACGTCGTAGAAGGCTTGGTGATCGAGCCCCAAGCGCTCGCCAAGGACGAGGGCTTCAGCCAACACAATTTGCTGGACCGCAAGGATCATGTTGTTACACGCCTTGACGGCCTGGCCGTTGCCGATGTCACCGCAGTGGGTCACGGACTTGCCCATGATGTCGAGCAGCGGCTTGACCTTCCCAAAGTCTTCGGCTGTGCCGCCGACCATGAAGGCAAGCGTTCCCGCGGCGGCACCGGCGATGCCACCGGAGACCGGTGCATCAAGGAAGGCGGAGCCTGCCTTGCTCACGGTGTCCGCGAGCTCGCGAGCTTCCGCGACCGCGATGGTGGAGACATCAACGTAGGTCTTCGCGTCGTCGTTTGCTGCGAGGACCGATTCGAGCACCTGCTTGACCAGCCCACCGTTAGGCAAGCTGGTAAACACTACCTCGGCGCCCTGCGCGGCTTCTTCCGCGGTTTCGATGATGGTGATCCCCTGCTCGGCGGCACGGTCCCGGGCTTCTTCCACGACATCGAAGCCACGAACCTCGTGCCCGGCTTTTGCCAGGTTGGCGGCCATCGGACCGCCCATATTGCCTAATCCAATAAAAGCGATAGTCGTCATTGCGTTCTCTCCTTACATGACCGGCATGGTGAACTGGGGACCTGCGGAGTCATCACTAGGCCAGCGCGAGGTGACGGTCTTAGTCTTGGTGTAGAAGCGGAAGGAATCCGGACCGTGCTGGTTGAGGTCGCCGAAACCAGAGGCCTTCCAGCCACCAAAGGTGTGGTAGGCAATCGGCACCGGAATCGGGACGTTGACGCCCACCATGCCAACCTGAACGTTCTTGCAGAAGTCGCGGGCCGCGCCACCGTTCTGGGTGAAGATGGCGACGCCGTTGCCGTACATATGGTCATTCGGGTAAGAAACAGCCTCTTCCAGAGTTTCGGCACGGACCATAACCAGCACGGGGCCGAAGATCTCCTCGCTGTAGATAGACATGTCTGCGGTGACGTTGTCGAAGAAGCTCGGACCGGAATAGAAGCCATCCGCGAGGGAATCCTCGTTGAAAGACTTGTCAGACATGTCCAACTCCCGGCCGTCGGTAAGCAGCGTTGCGCCTGCTTCCACGCCTTCGGCGATGAGTCGGTGGACACGGTCGCGCGCCTCCGCGGTGACCAATGGGCCATAGTCGGCCTCTGGGTCGAGGCAGTGTCCCACCTTGAGCTCCGGAATCTTTGCCAGGATGGCATCGCGCAGGCGGTCTGCCGTCTCCTTCCCCACCGGAACCACGACGGACAGTGCCATACAGCGCTCACCGGCGGAGCCGAAGGCAGCGCCCACGATGGCGTCGGCGGTGGCGTCGATGTCGGCGTCGGGAAGCACAATGGCGTGGTTCTTTGCGCCACCGAAGCACTGGGCGCGCTTGCCGGTGGCCGCACAGCGCTCGTAGATGTACTGCGCAATCGGCGTGGAACCAACGAAGCCCACAGCCTTGATCGTCTCGGAATCGAGGATGGCATCGACGGCCTCTTTGCCGCCGTGCACAACGTTGAGAACACCGGCGGGGCCGCCGGCCTCAATGAAGAGCTCCGCCAGGCGAACCGGCACGGAGGGGTCGCGCTCGGAGGGCTTAAGCACGAAGGCATTGCCCGCCGCCAGGGCCGGGCCGGCCTTCCACAACGGAATCATGGCCGGAAAATTGAATGGAGTGATTCCCGCTACCACGCCGAGCGGCTGGCGCAGCGAGTAGGTATCGATGCCGGTGCCAACCTCCGAGGAGTACTCGCCCTTGAGCTGGTGCGGCGCACCGAGGGCAAACTCCAGAACGTCGACGCCGCGCAGCACATCGCCCTTGGCATCCGGGAAAGTCTTGCCGTGCTCGAGGGAGAGCTGGGTGGCCAGCTCATCCATGTTGGCATGGATGAGGCGGATCCACTCCATGATGATGCGGATGCGCTTCTGCGGGTTCAGCGCCGCCCAACCCGGCTGGGCCTTAGCGGATTCCGCAATGACGCTGTCCACGTCGGCCTTGTTCGCCAAGGCCACCGCGGCCTGCTCCTTGCCGGTCGAAGGATTCAGCACAGGCTGGGTATTGCCCGATGTCCCTTCAAACGTTTCTCCATTGACGTAGTGATACACAGTGCGCATGGCGCGTCTCCTTCCTGGAACCTTCGGCTCCCTGTATGGCTTGGGTCACACACTAACGTTGGACAACAACCGCCCGCCATAGAAATTGAGATACAGAACACGATTCACCCCCTGCAGTGATTTGCCATACATGTAATGTCCAGCGCTTTTGTGAATACCCTCCCCAAGGCCCTGTGGGGTGAATGCCGTTCACCTGTCCTGAGCTCAACGTAGCGTTGGCTAAGGTGATGGCATGGACCACCTGGAGCAGCCCACGGCTACCGCGCACACCGGCCCCGAGCCGCAGAATTGGGAAGCCGATGTCATCCTCAACGACGGCGACATCGCCACGCTGCGCCCCATCACACCCGCCGACCGCGACGCCATCCGCGCCTTCTACGACCGCGTCTCGGATCAATCGAAGTACTTGCGCTTCTTCGGCACGCACCCCGCGCTGACCGACGATGACCTAGAACGCTGGCTCCACACGGATGGCTATGACAAAGTCACCCTCGTCATGGTGGAACGCGGCAACATCGTGGCCGTTGCCGGATACTCCATTGTCGAGCAGTTCCTGCCCGCGCGGGTGGGCGATGTCTCCTTCCTTGTCCAAGATTCCCACCACGGAAAAGGCGTGGCTAATATCCTGCTAGAGCACCTCGCAGAAATTGGACGCGAAGGAAAAGTGGAGCGCTTCTTCGCCGAGATGCTGACGCAGAACCGCAGGATGGTGCAGGTTTTCGTTCGCGCAGGGTATTCCGCGAAGCCGGAACTTGAGGATGGTTTCATCCGGGTGGATTTCCGAATAGCGCCGAATGAGAACTCCCGCGATGTCATGGAGCGCCGCGAGCTGCGTGCAGAAGCGAACTCGATCCACCGTTTGCTCAACCCACGCTCCGTGGCGGTGGTCGGAACGCTGTCCAGCAAGCAGCTAGCTAGCGCCAACTTCGCCGGTACATTACGCCACCTTCACGGCGTGGAGGAGCTCAACGCCCTCGATGAGCCGGTGGATCTCGTCGTCATCGAGTTCCAAGGCCACGGCGGCGCGGAAGCTATGCAGGCTGCTGCCGCTGCCGGTGCCAAAGGAGTAGTCCTCATCTCCCGCAGCCAAAACCCCAACCTCTCCCCCGACCAGGCTCGCGACATCGTGCTCGCGGCTAGGGACTACGGCCTGCGAGCCCTTGGCCCAGCTGCGCTAGGCCTGATCAACACAGACGCGGCAGTGCGGCTCAACGCCAGCCCAGCACCCATGCCGCGTGCGGGACAGGTGGGCCTGTTTACTCAGTCTGCGGGTGTGGCGACGCTAGCTCTGTCTCATGCACTGCAGCTCGGATGCGGCCTAAGCAATTTCATTGCCGCCGGTTCCTTCGCTGACGTCACAGGCAATGACGTCATGCAATTCTGGAGCCAAGATGAGAACACACGAATTTGTTTGCTCTCCCTCGACTCGATTGGTAACCCGCGCAAATTCTTCCGGGTGCTGCGCCGCCTAGCGCTGGACAAGCACGTCGTCGTGTTCTTGCCCTCTCGGGCTCTGAAGTCGGCCCGCCACTACGCGGTGGAGGGACTATCGGCGGCGAGCCCGGCTGCGCTCGACGAGATCATTCGCTGCACCGGGGCAATGGTGGTCACCCGCCGCGATGCCATGCTCGACATCGCCCAGCTCCTCGCGCGCCAACCCGTTCCGCAGGGCCGCCGCATCGCAGTGATGTCGAATTCCTCCGGCCTCACCGCGCAGATGGAACAGGCCGCCTGGCGCTTCGGGCTGCGCCCGCACGCCACCACCGTCGTCGATGACCCCGCCCCCGCCATCACGGAACTGGCCCGGCGCGCCCTAGAAGATCCGGGTATCGACGCGGTGCTGTGCGCCGTCGTGGAAGTTGGTGAGTTCATCCTCAAGGAGGCCTACGTAAATCTGTCCCAGTTGGCGGCAACGACGACGGATACCCCGCTCATCGCCAGCTTCGTGGGTTTTGATATCCCCGATTTCCGCACCTCCGAGGGGCCAGAGGCGCCCGGCCAGCTTCCCGTGTTTGGCACCTACGCCGACGCCATTGAGGCTCTGGCCACCATCATCGATAATGAACGCCGCCGCGCTCTAGCACGCCCCAATCCTTCCGATGAGTTCGCCAACAGCACGGGCCTTGCAGAAGCGCGCGGTGTGGTCGCGGAGGTTCTGACTGATTCCCCCACGGGACGCTGGGCCACCGACGAGGAGTGCGCGCGAATCCTTAGGGCTTATGGCATAGAGATCGTCCCTTGGGCCCCGGTGCGCACCCTCGACGAAGCCATCGCGGCCGGCCGCGATTATGGTTGGGATGTCGTCCTCAAGTGCAGCTCGCAGATGGTGCGGGGCCGTTCGGAGCTGCCCACCGTCGTGCGCAGCATCCATGACGAGGAATCCATGGTGCGCGCGTGGACTACCATCACCCAGCTCACGCGCGACCTCCACTTGGGCGAGGATCCGGCCATTCTCATCCCAGTCGTGCAACGCATGGTCACAGCCGGCGCCTCTCTCACTGTGCGCGCCATCGAAGATCCCGTTGTTGGGCCCATGATTTCCGCCGGTTTCTCCGGTCTACCCTCGGATCTTTTGGGAGACGTCGAGTGGCGCGTGCCCCCGCTTCGTCGCACCGATGCACTCGACATGCTCAGCTGCCTCAAGGCTTCTCCCCTTCTTGCTGGTTACCGCGGCACCAAGGCTGCCAAGCTGCACCGTGTCGAAGAGGTCATGATGCAGCTGGCACAGCTCAAGGACGACATCGCTGCACTCGTCGATATTGAGCTTTCCCCCGTCATCGCCGGGGTAGCGCACACTGTTGTGGTGGGGGCTCGAATGCGCATCGCACCGCTCGGTGATGTCCGCGATCCTCTCGCGAGGTCCTTGTCATGAACCAGACGAAGCCTCTTCTTTTTGCCTCCGAGGAGATGCACCGCTATTCGCTGGGCCCAGGGCATCCGATGGGGCCGGATCGAGTCGCCGCAGCACTGTCGCTGGCCAAACACTTCGGGGTGCTGGAAGAATTCGACATCGAATGTCCCGCCCCGTTGAATACCTCCCACTTGGAGCTCGTTCACAGTCCTGATTACATCGCCGCCACCCGCGCCGAGGTGCCTTCCGCTCACTTTGGCTTGGGCACTGAAGACAACCCGATTAGCCACGGCTTATCGACGGTCGCCGCGCGCATCGCCGGTGGCACCCTAGCGGCCGCGCGCGCTGTATGGGAGGGCCGCGCGCAGCGCGCCGTTAACCTTTCCGGCGGGTTGCACCACGCCTTCGCCGATTCCATGTCAGGGTTCTGCATGTACAACGATGCTGCGATTGCCATCCGTTGGCTTAAGGCAAATGGCGCCCAACGCGTGGTGTACTTGGACTTGGATGCCCACCACGGTGACGGCGTCGAAAAGATTTTTTGGAATGACCCCAACGTGCTCACCATCTCGGTACACGAATCGGGACTCTATCTCTTTCCTGGGACTGGCTATGCACACGAGATTGGTGGTCAAGGCGCGGAAGGGACCGCGGTTAACGTGGCTCTGCCCCGCGGGGTGAGTGACGAGGAGTGGCTGCAAGTCATCCACGCGGTCGTCCCACCGCTCCTCAAGAAATTCCGCCCCGACTTCATCATTTCCCAACACGGTGCGGACCCGCACCGCTCTGATCCCCTCGCGGATCTGGAACTCACCATCGACGCGATGGCGCGGGCTTATCGCTCAGTGGCGGTATGGGCGCAACAATTTGCGGGTGGGCGATGGGTCGCGCTTGGCGGCGGCGGATATCACGTCGACGCCGTTGCCCGCGCGTGGACCCAGGTGCTGGCCGCAGTCGCCGACGTTGAGCTCGCAGCTTCGGAACGAATGCCGAACGGCTGGGAGGGCTCATCAACCTTGGGTGATGAGGGCGCGTGCGCCTCCATTGGGGACTTCGATCCCACCAAGGTCATGGCGGAAAGGCCGCACGCAGCGCTGGTGCAGACTACGCGCGCAGTCTTTCCCTATTGGGGCCTGCCGGCTTATGGCTAGGCCCCGTATCGGAGGGGCGTCGACAATGCGCGCGTGATGGGTTTCTGAGGGTTGATTCTCGTGATGAGGCCCTTAGCGTGGCGGCATACGCAGCGCACCATCCAAGCGAATCGTTTCGCCATTGATATAGGGGTTCTCGGTAATGGACACAGCTAGGGCGGCGAATTCCTCCGGCTTTGCCAGCCTTGCGGGGAAAGGCACGGTGGCCTCGAGCTGTTCGCGGAACTCCGGAGTGATTTGTTCCATCATCGGGGTAGCTACGACGCCCGGCGCGATGGCATTGACACGGATTCCCAACGACGCGAGATCCCGTGCTCCGGTAATCGACAGGGCAGCCACCGCGCCCTTCGACGCCGCGTAGGCCGCCTGGCCAACCTGCCCTTCGAAGGCCGCGACGGAAGCGGTGTTGATGATGACTCCGCGCTGGCCGTCCTCGTCGAGTGGTTCTGCCTGGGCCATCGCCTCGGCGGCTGCGGTCATGACGTGGAAGGTCCCCATGAGGTTAACGTTGATCGTCTTAGAAAACAGCACCGGGTCGTGGGGGCCTTTTCGCCCGAAGATGCGTGCTGAAGGGCAGATGCCTGCGCAATTCACCGCCACACGCAAAGGCTTTTGCTCGGATGCGGCGAGAACCGCCTCGCGTACTGCGGCCGCATCGGTGACGTCGACTGCCGTGTAATTAATCCCGTTGTGTTTTTCCTCCGGGACGGACAGATCGAGCACGGTGACCGTGGCTCCGTGCTCCGCGAGTGCTGCGGCCGTTGCGGCCCCGAGGCCGGATGCACCGCCAGTAACGACGGCGGATGCTTCGTGCAGGTTCATGATGTTTTCTCCTTTAATCACCGTGGGATGTGGGGTTTGACAGGGCTGTTTAAACGAAAGCTGAAACGCCGGTGACAGCGCGGCCGACGATGAGCGAGTTGATGTCGTAGGTTCCCTCGTAGGTGAAGAGAATCTCGGCATCATCCATCATCTTCGACAAGTCGTATTCGGTCAGGATGCCGTTTCCTCCACCGATGTTGCGGCCCGCGGCAGCGGATTCGCGCGCCAGGCGGGTGGTAGTTGCCTTTGCCAAGGCGGCAAAGGGCATTTCCAGCTTTCCTTGTTCTTGAACCTCTGCCAGCTGCGCCATCATGGCGAGTGACGCGGTGGCGTTGCCGAGGATGCGGGAAAGCTGCTCCTGGACCAACTGGAATTTGGCGATTGGCCTGCCAAACTGCTGGCGCTTGACCGCGTACTCGCGGGCCTTGTCGAAGATGCCTAGTTGCAAACCGGCTCCCTGCCAGCCCACCCAGGCGCGCGAATAACACAGGAAGTCATTGACGTTGGCAAAGGATTCCGCGCCCGGAATCAGGTTCTCGTGTGGGATGAGGACGTTGTCGAACTTAAGGTCCGCATTCTGCATGATGCGCAGGCCCATCTTGCGCGAAATCTTGCTGCGCGTTACGCCCTCGCGGTCGAGTTCAACGATGAAGGCCTTAATCTCGTTGTCTGCTTTATCCCGTGCGAAGGTGATAGCAAAATCGGCGAAGGTGCCGGCCCCAATCCAACGTTTCGCTCCATTGATGAGCCAGCCTTCAGAGGTTCGCTCTGCTGTGGTGGCAAGGCCTCCGGCGATATCGGAGCCGTGCTCCGGTTCGGTTAACGCAAAGCAACCCACCTTGGTGAACTGGCGCAAACCTGCTAGCCAGGTGTCCTTTTGCTCTGGCGAGCCCAGCTTGTCGATAAGTCCGAGGACCAACTCGTTGTGAATGCCCACCAAGGCAGACAAGGACACGTCCGCGCGGGTTACTTCCGCGTACACCAGCCCGCGGTAAAGGCGCGAGGTATCCGTGAGTTCAATCTCGCCCAAACCCATCTCTGCCATACGGGGCAGAAGATCGAATGGCAGCTCCTCACGGTCCCAGTATTCGCCTACGACAGGGCGAATCTCCGTCTGCAAAAACTCGTGGATCTCTGCTAAACGCGCCTGTTCCTCTGGGACGAGACGATCTGCCACCGCGAAAATATCGGCGTGGGGGTACTTAATGTTCTCCAAGTGTTTCCCGCTGGGGTGTTGCGGACTAAGAATCGGCGGCATAGCTTTCTACCTTTCTAGCTGGGTTTTAAGGTCGCTGTATGGGCTTTCTCCAGTCCACATACAAGCTCTTGGACTCAAGTATCAATGGGCTCTTCACATTGAATGAGTACGAATATACATCTTTCCGTACTCTTGCGTGCCGTGTTCTATGATCGTTGTGCGCAACAGACTGGGGAGAACGCACAAAAATACCCCACATAGCCAGGACCGCCGAGAGGCAGAAAGACTCATGACCCAACCACTCACGCCACGACAACGCGAGCTGTTCAATGCCCTCTTGCAGGACTTTCTGGCCGAGGGCTTCGAATCCTTCACCATCGACGGCGCAACGAAGCGCTACCAATGCTCAAAATCGACCATGTACGCATTAGGCCCATCCAGAGACGCGATCATTCGCCGCGTACTGGTCAGCTTCTTCAAAGAAATCACCCGTCGCACCGCAGTCACCACAGCGCCCACATACGCCCAAGCTCTTGAGAAATACTTCTCCTCGATGACCATTGCCCTGGAACCCGCGAGCCCTGAGTTCATGCGCGACCTCGCCTCTGAACTCGCCGCTCAGGAGGTGTATAGCCTCAACACTAAGAGAGCTACCGAGACTATCCACAAGTTGCTCAGCCAGGGCGTCGAAGCTGGGGAATTCACCGCCGAGTACACCGACTTTGTCTCCCGCCTTATCCAGCGCTCAATGAGTGATATTCAGCAGGGTTTTTACTCAGACACCCTAGCCCCAGCAGAGGCCTACCACACCCTTGGCCAGCTCATTCTCCACGGAATTTCACCACGCTAACCTGCATCTTTCAAAGACAGTTCGGAAAATCTCTAGCCATTACTTCGAACTCGAAGTAAAGTAGGCTGCGACCCACGTCACAGAGACGAGCGGTTTGGGACACGGGCCATAGCCATTGCGCCGTCCTTCCCCATTTGAGCACGAGCTAGAGGAGAACCAATGACCACGGTGACCGAACAATTCCAAGCAGCCCGCGACCTGCTGGTTTCTTATCAGACTGATTATGAAGCAGCCCGCAGCAACTTCGAGTGGCCGCGCTTCGAGCACTTCAACTTCGCACTTGATTGGTTCGATCACCTCGCCACTGCGGAGGATTCAAAGAACCGCGAGGCTCTCGTCATCTGTGAGACAGATGGCAGCAGCACCCGCCGTACCTTTGCTGAGATGTCAGCCCGCTCGGCACAATTGGCTAACTGGCTGGAGGCCCAGGGGGTCCAGCGCGGCGATCGCGTCATGCTCATGCTCAACAATCAAGTAGAGCTGTGGGAGTGCATGCTGGCTTGCATCAAGGCAGGCTTCGTTCTTAACCCGGCGACTGCAATGCTTGGCGCGGCTGATCTGCAGGACCGCACTGACCGAGCCAATATTTCCTGGGTTGTGGCCAATGCCGAGGACGCCGCCAAATTCCAAGACGTCAGCGGTGACTTCACCCTGATCCAGGTCGGTGATGAACCAGATGCACAGACAGCGCACCCCACCCTGCGCTATTCGGATTCTTTTACTGGCTCGGAAGAGTACACGCCGAAGCAGGAAACCAAGGCTGATGAGACTCTCCTGCTGTATTTCACCTCTGGCACTACGTCGAAGGCGAAGCTCGTCGAGCACACTCACACGTCCTATCCAGTGGGTCACCTGACCACGATGTACTGGATTGGCTTGGCGCCTGGCGACGTCCACCTCAACGTTGCCGCTCCCGGCTGGGCCAAGCACGCATGGTCGAACTTCTTCGCGCCGTGGATCGCCGGGGCCACCATCTTCCTTTACAACTATGCGCGCTTCGACGCCGCTGCGCTCATGGACAAGATGGAAGAAGAAGGCGTCACCAGCTTCTGCGCGCCGCCAACGGTCTGGCGCATGCTCGTCCAAGCAGACCTGGGCCGTATGAAGACGCCACCGAAAAAGCTGGTTGCGGCTGGCGAGCCGCTCAACCCCGAGCTCATCAGCACCATTGCCAAGGCCTGGAACACAAATGTTCGCGATGGCTTCGGACAGACAGAGACGACGCTGCAAATTGCCAATACCCCAGAGCAAAAGGTGAAGCCAGGCTCGATGGGGCGTCCGCTGCCAGGCTGGGAAGTTGTGCTCAAGGATCCCGCTACTGATGAAATTGGGGATACCGGAGAAATCTGCTTGAAGCTCGACCCCCGCCCAGTCGGCCTGACTGTGGGTTATTTCAATGATCCAGACAAGAACGCGGAAGTTTTCCGCGATGGTTACTACCACACGGGAGACACCGCGGAGCGCGATGAGGACGGCTACATTTTCTACATTGGCCGCGCCGACGATGTCTTCAAGGCCTCCGACTATCGCCTATCCCCTTTCGAACTCGAATCCGTCGTCATTGAACACCCGGCAGTTGCCGAGGTAGCGGTGGTACCCTCCCCGGATCCCATCCGCCTCGCCGTGCCAAAGGCCTACGTCGCTCTCGCCGGCGGCTACGAGCCGACGGCGGAGACCGCCGAATCCATCCTTAAGCACTGCCGCGATGGGTTGGCACCCTACAAGCGCATCCGCCGCCTCGAGTTCTATGAACTTCCGAAGACCGTCTCCGGCAAAATCCGCCGTGTAGATCTGCGCAAGCGCGAAAACGAGATCCACTCCGCTGACGGCGGCGAGACGAAGGCATCGACGGAATACGCGGATTCCGACTTTCCAGCTCTAAAGGGTTAACCCCACCGCCCTTCAGCAACGCAGGCCCCAGCCCACTGCTGGGGCTTTCGCATCTGCGATGCGTGTGGTCGGGTACTTAGAACAGCGAAGCTCTCATTTATAGTTATCTCACGTACCGCAAGGAGGTCCTTTTCCGCTCATGGATATCATCGCTGAAGCACGCCGTCAGTGGGCGAAGCGTTATTCCGCGCGCTCTGCTCGTGGCCTCGCCACGGTATCCTCCTTCGAACGTGCCGCACACATTTTGCGTAATGGCGCCGAAAATGTGCTGGCTCCTTATGGGGTGAGCTACAACCAGTTCGAGGTCCTCGCTGTGCTCATGTGGTCACGTGCGGGAAGCATGCCCATGTCTAAAATCAGCGCTCGGCTTCAGCTTCCACCGGCGTCACTCACTCACACGGTGCGCAAACTTGAGAAGGACGAACTTATCGAGCGGGTCAGCGATCCAAAAGACAAACGCTCAACCTTGGTCATGATCACCGACCAAGGCATCGTGTTGGCCTCGGCGGCGGGACCTGCCCTTGATCGCTATTTTGATTCCGTTGCGCTTTCTACTGGCGAGCAAGACCGCATCATTGCTGCTGCCAACCGCATCCGTCGCGCAGCAGGCGAAGATGTCGAGGAGTCCGACGCCCAGTAGCCATCAGTTCTTTAAGAAGCGTGCCCCCACGCTCGTGCGACCGAAGAAGCCAAAAAGGCTAACTCGCGGTTAAGGGTTTAAGCGTGCTTAAACTCTGGGTCGCGCTTCTCTACAAAGGCTGCCATGCCTTCCTTCTGATCATGAGAAGAGAACAAAGCGTGGAAGGTACGGCGCTCGAACTGGATACCTTGGGACAATGAGAGTTCATCAACCGCATTGACCTGTTCTTTGATTTGAGACGTTGCCACGAAGGACTTCGAGGCGATGAGTTTTGCCGTCTCCAGCGCCGAGTCAAGGAGCTCACCCGCAGGAACCACGCTGGCTACCAAGCCGGAGCGTTCTGCTTCCTCGGCTGCCATCATGCGGCCAGTCAGGCACATCTCCATGGCCTTCGCTTTTCCGATAGCTCGGGTCAGTCGCTGAGAGCCTCCCATGCCTGGAGTAACTCCCAAGTTGACCTCTGGCTGGCCAAACTTGGCCTTGTCGCCAGCGATGATGAAGTCACACATCATGGCCAGCTCGCAACCTCCACCGAGCGCGTATCCGTTCACTGCAGCGATGATCGGTGTGCGGGCTCGTGTGAGGACGTCCCAACCTGCGAACCAATCCGCGGTGTACATCTCTGTCGCCGATTTCGAGGACATTTCCTTGATATCTGCACCGGCGGCAAACGCTTTCTCTGAACCGGTAATAACGATTGCCCCTACTTCTGCATCGGCGTCGAATTCCTGAACTGCCTGGGTAACTTCAAGCATGGTGTCGTTGTTCAGGGCATTAAGCGCCTCCGGACGATTGAGCGTGATAAGTGCGACGCGGCCGCGCTTTTCGCTAAGAATTGCCATGGTAATAGTGTCCTTCCTGTGGTTTTTGATTGGTACCTAATCAGTGGTGATCGTTGAATTCTGGGGCTTCCACGCTGCCCTCGATGGGGTCAAGGACAGACGCCACCATGTCGTCGGGGACGGCGCCGATGGACTCATATTCCCAGGAGGGATTGCGGTCCTTATCGACGATTTGCGCGCGAATTCCCTCCACAAATTCCTTGTGTTTTTGCATGTTCACGGACATCCAGAACTCCTGGGTCAAGGTTTCCGCGAAGCTCATCGACGCATTGCGATTCAATGATTCCTCGGTGACGCGAATGCCCAGCGGGGAATTCAAGCTCATCCGTTTGGCGGCCTTCGCCGCCCAATGCCCGTCGCCGCCTGCTGCTGCAAGTCTTTGCAGGCGGTCAAGGGTCTCTTCAGCGGTGTCTGCGGCGTAGACGTCCACCATTTCGGCGCGGTCCTTACCGAAGCCTGGGCCCACTGACTCAGTGAACTTCTCAATATCGGCTGGGTCGCCCGTCTCCACCAGCTGCTCAACGAGAGCATCGAGTTTGTCCTTGGGCACGAAGTAGTCCGCGAAGCCGGTATCGATCGCCTCCGCGGCCCCCACGTGGATCGCGGTATACGCCAAGTGCCGGCCAAGACGATCCGCAGCCCGGGATAGAAGATAGGACCCACCGGCATCAGGCGAATACCCAATCCCAACCTCCGGCATTCCGATGCGCGAATCCTCGCAAACAATACGGTATGAGGCGTGCGCTGAGACACCAATTCCACCGCCCAACGCAATGCCTTCCATGAGCGCCACATAGGGCTTGGAATAGGTGGAGATTAAATAGTTCAGTTCATATTCCGTCTTCCAGAAATGGGCGCCTGCCGTGCCGCCCTCCAGTGCATCGTGGTACAAGGCCGCAACGTCGCCACCAGCACACAGCCCACGATCACCCGCGCCCCGGAGGATAACGAGCTTGACGCGGTCGTCGTCTTGCCAGTCCTTCAAAACTGCCGTCATCTCATCGATCATCGTCTGATTTAGCGCGTTAATGGCCTTGGGCCGGTTTAGCATAAGAACACCAGCATGGCCGCGGATGTCGTGGATAATTTCATTCGTCATCGTCTATTCCTCCTCTTTATGAACAATCGGGTGCGTTCTAGTGTGGAGCTTCAAGCAACAGAGCTTCACCCTGGCCACCGCCGCCGCACAAAGTGACACCCGCGCGATGGGCCTGGCCGCTCGCAAGGCGATGCGCCGCATGAACTACAAGTCGAGCACCGGATGCACCAATGGGATGTCCCAAGGCAATCGCACCGCCCTGCGGGTTCACCTCATCGGAATTGATTCCAAGGACATTGGCCGAATGAACCACCACTGCGGCAAAAGCCTCATTGATCTCAATGTGGTCGAGATCAGAAATGCCCCAGCCTTGGCGCTCAAGGGCTGCGAGGAGAGCCCGAGCGGGTTGCTCCTGCAAGGATGAATCCGGACCGGCTACCTGCCCTGGCGCACGTAAGACCGCCATGACCGGCAGTCCTTCCTTTTCCGCGTGCTCACGTGTGGTGAGAACTACTGCAGCCGCCCCATCCGTGATGGGTGAGGAGTTGCCGGCGGTAATACTCCCATCGCTCTGAAAAGCTGGTCGCAACCCGGCCAAGGTTTCTTCAGTAACCCCCTCCCGAATTCCTTCATCGTGTGAGACAGTGACCTCGTCGCGGCGACTCTTCACGGTGATGGGAGTGATTTCCTTGTCGAAGGCTCCCTCCTCACTCGCTTGCACAGCGCGCTGGTGGGACAACGCGGCACAGCGGTCTTGCTCTTGGCGGGTTGCGGGATAGCGTTCGGCATATTTCTCTGACAGCGACCCCATCGAAATCCCCAGGTCGGCCGCGCGCAAGCCATCGTGTTCCATATGATCGAGCAGTTCGACGGTACCGAACTTCTTCCCACTGCGTGACTGCGGCAGTAGGTGCGGCGCGTTTGACATCGACTCCATTCCCCCGGCAACTACCACCGTGGCTTCGCCGGAGCGAAGGAGCCGGGAGGCGTCGATAACCGCGGTCAGGCCGGACAAACAGACCTTGTTGACCGTTGCGGTGTGCGCGTTCGGAGAAATCCCTGCCCCTAGTGCTGCTTGCTTCGTGGGATTCTGCCCCACACCTGCCTGCAGGACCTGGCCACACACCACGGCATCGACGTCGTCAGGGTGAACCTGCGCCTGCTCGAGTGCGGCAGCGATGGCGCGGGATCCAAGCTCCGTCGCAGACAAGGGTGCAAGGGAACCAAGCAACTTGCCGAAAGGCGTGCGGGCAGCGCCCGCAATAACGATGTCCATAATTCGCTCTCCAAACTGTACGAAGTTAACCAGAATCGTACCGATGGATTGTGTGCCGCGCCACCCTTTTGCATCAATGTATGCTCGCACAATGCCAAAGCAGCGCGACACAAAACAGTTTGAAGTGCGGTGAAGGCTCCAAAACGGCCAGCTGCGGGGAGCACTGACTAGGCTCCCCGCAGCAGTTTGCATGTCGGATTAGACCGTGAGCATCAACGGAATAACCACGATTTTAACTATCTGCGCCACCACAATGGTGGCCGCGTAGCCAGTCATAATGCGGGAATCCGTGCTGATTCCTGTGGCGTAGTCGACCACGGCAGGCTGGCCGAAGATGCCGGAAACGCCGCCCGCGGTGCGGGTTTCTGACTGGCCGAGGAACCTGTTAGCCACAGCGAAGAGGACGACGACAACCACGGTAATGATGGCGGCGAGAGCCATGCATTTCAGGCCCATCCAGGAGAATGCCGTGGACTGGAAAGCTTCACTTGAGGCCAAGCCCACCGAAGCCAAGAAGATAACCAGGCCCCACTGCTGAAGAGCCAGATTGATAGAAGCCGGAACTTTCCAGGGCACGCGGCGCGTGCGGTGCAGAGCGCCGAGGATAAGTCCGGTAATCAATGGGCCGAGCGCAAAGCCAAGCTCGAAGGACGTGCCACCCGGTAGTGGAACCACAATGAGCGCGATGAGGTAGCCCAGGAACAGACCACCACCGACAGCAACCCAGTTCAGCTGGGAATACCCCTGAACCGAGTCACCGAAGTAATCACGAATATCGCCCAGGCGGTCCTGATCCACAATCACCGTCACCCGGTCGCCTGCATCGAGGTGCGTATCGAAGCTAGCCAGGAACTCTTCATCACCGCGTTGCACGTGGACAATGCGACCACCGTAGCGCTTGAAGAGGTTAAGGTCCTCCACGGTTCGACCAGCAATATCAGAGTTCGACACCACCACGGTTTCAATGACCAAGCGCTTGTCCACGAAGGGCACTTGAGGCTGACGCTTGCCTAGAGCAGCGGTAAGCTCGTGCCTTTTCGCCTTCGTCACGAGTACGCGCAGGATGTCACCCTTGCGAATCTCCGGATGGTCCCCGGCCACGGTTCGGATATTGCCGCGGCGAATCGTGGCGATAACAAACTGATCCTCGAATCGCTCCACCAACTCCTCGTAGGTGATGTCCTTGGTCACCCGAATAGTCCGGGAGCGGAAGACCTCCTCCGCAGAATTGTCCTTGTCCTTAGTGGCCGGCCAGGACTGCTTGAGCAGAAAAGCTACAAGGAGGATAGCGACGGCCACGCCTACCGGATAGCCCAAGGAGTAGCCCACGGCGGGCAGTTCCTCGCCCGTTTGCTGTTGCGCCACGGCCAGCGATGCCGTCGAGGTCGTCGCACCGGAAAACACGCCCACGGAGAGCAAGGGCGACAGTCCCAGCCAGCCGCCCGCGAGAAGCGCCACGGCGGCAGCACCCATCACCGCTATCGCGGCAGTAATCATGTGCTTGAGCTGTTCAGAGAAGCCTTTGAAGAAGCGCTCGCCGGCAGACAAGCCCTGCATATAGATGAAGAGGCCAAGGCCCATCTCCTGCAGGCTGCTTAAAATCGTGCCGTCGAGATCGATAAAGGCGCCGATGGCCAAGCCCACGAACAAGGTGCCGGCTGCGCCGAAGCGCAGCGGGCCAAAAGGAATCATGCCAAATAACGTGCCGAGCAAAGCAATAAAGAAAATGCTCAGCCAAATATTTCCATCAAATAGTGCCAACACGGGAAATCATTGTAAGAAAACACTCAGAAAACTCCATGCATGGGTCCGCTTCTCCTCCCCAGAGGAGGCACGACTCACACCGTGTTGGCAAAAGTGAGTCGCGCACGACCCCGCTGAGCTCACTAGCTGCTGAGGAATTCCTTCCACGCCGGCCATTCGGCATAGGTCTGCGCGCGCCCAGCCTCATAGTTGGAGCGCAGCTTTGTCACAGAACGCTCAGTCGATGCCACCTGCATATCCTCTGGGAAGAAAAGCTGTGCGCGCCCCTCCTTTTCCAGCTCCAGAAGCCGGTCCTTGGAGGCGTTGTACCGGGCCGGCCGGGCAATCATCGCCTCCGCCACGGCAGGGTACTTTCGGAAGATTCGTCGCAGCGCCGCCGGCCGCCCCACCTCAGGCCGCACGTAGCCACGCGGTTTCGACCCCAGGAACAGGAACTTCTCAAACCCGGCCTTCTCCGCCTGCTCGATAAGGATGCCGCCGGATTCCCCCATGGCGCCGTCGACATACGGCGCACCGTCGATGACGCGCATCGGCATGATCAACGGCAGCGTCGAGGAGGCGCGCACACGCACCATCAGGTCTTCCTGCGTCTTGATGTCTTCGCGCCCCCAATACACGCTCTCCCCCGTATCGGCGCGCGCGGCAGAAATACACATCTGTGCGGGGTTGGCGTCAAAGGCTTCCCAGTCAAAGGGCATGTCCTGGTCCGCAGCCTTCTCGTAGATGAACTCCGCATTGAAGTAGCCGCTACCGCGCAACAGCGAGCCCAGGCCGCCGAAGCTGGGGTTCTTGGCAAAGTCCACGAAGGATTCCTCGGAGCGAACCACATCGCGGGAAAGGAAGTTCACGGTGTGCGAGGAGCCCGCGGACACGCCTCCGACCCAGCCGAATTCCACCTCCTCCTTTAGGAGCTTGACGATGCACGCGGCGGTATAGGAATTGCGCATGCCGCCGCCTTCAATGACGAGTGCTGTATCTTTCGCGTCAATCACACTGCACGATGGTACCCCCGCGCTAGGATCGCGCCATGAGTTTGTTTTCTGCGGTAAAGGATATCGTCGATAAGCTCGGCGGCTCCCCCACCGTCCGCTTGGCTTCCCCGGATCCCCACGCCGTCGAGGTCTCTGTAGATCGCCTCTCCGTCCACACAGCCGGCGGCCTCATCATCTTGGTTACCTCCCCAGCCGGCGCACAAATACTCAGTGAGGTGGCGCGCTCCGGCGAGCCTGCGCAATTACGTGACCCTCAAACCACGGTGCATCTTTCCCCCACAACGAAGACTCAGCGCCCAGTCCATGATCCCAAGCGGGGCTGGGCCATCCCGCTATCCCCTGCGGAACGGGACACGCTGGCCCAGCTTCGCGCCGACCCCGGCGACTATGAGGTCTCCGAGGCCCTTGCCGTCTCCATCGAAACGACCCCTGAAGAAAGCTAGCCTGCCATGCTCATCCTTCCCTTCCAAGGACGCACTCCCCGCATCCACCGCAGCGCCTGGATCGCCCCGAATGCCACCATCATCGGTGATGTCACCATCGGTCCGGACTCCTCCGTGTTTTATGGCTCCGTGCTGCGCGGGGACGTTGGTTCCATCCGTCTAGGCGCCCGCGTCAATATCCAGGACAACTGCGTCATCCACGTTGAATCCACCGAGCCTTGCGTGCTGGAGGATGACGTTACCGTGGGCCACATGGCTATGCTCCACGGCACGAAGGTGGGTGCGGGCACGCTCGTCGGGATGAAAGCCACCCTGCTTTCGGGCTCCACCGTGGGCCCTGGCTCTCTCATCGCCGCCGGCGCGGTGGTGCTCGAAGGCCAGGACATTCCCGCCGGCACACTAGCCGCCGGGATGCCCGCCAAGGTGCGGCGCGAGCTGAGCCCGGAGGAATCCGCCGCCTTCATCCCGCACGCCGCGCGCTACGTCGAAATTTCAAAGAATCAGGCGCTGCTTGGCGACGCCCTCCCCCTCGACGCCGTCCTCTACGACTAGCTCCGCAACTGCCGTTGTTGCCAAAACTCCTGAACCTGCCGCAGGATCTGGCCAAAATTTTGGCAACTAGGGCAGTTCCACCACCGCGAAGCTAGGACAGCTACCGAGTCGCTTTAAAGGCAAGACTTTATAGCAGGGCGAAGATGCCCATGACCACCAGGAAAGCGGCCACGCCGTAGCCGCTCCACAATGCCACGGTGGTGGAGTTCTCCCGGGCCCACGCAAAGGCGCGTCCGGCCCAGGACTGTGGCTTCGCCCGCACAAGTGCGATAAACAATCCGCACACCGTCGGCAGCGAGAGCGCAAACGTGGCGTAGAAAAAGAGGCCACCATACTTAACGGTATTGCTAAAGTCCCCGGCCGCTAGGTGCATCAGGCCATAGAAAAAGGGCACGGAGGTCAAGGACTGGATAACGCCCATGGCATAGCCCACCACAACGGTCTTAGCCGAAGGAGTGCGCAGCGGGCCGAGCAGTTTCTGCACCATATCGTTGGGTTCGCCCTGGGAGCGCCAGGCTAGAAGTCCCAGAGCAAGGCCAATGACTACCAGCCCCCACCCCAGCAGAGGCGATTCCAAGGCCGCGGCAACCTTGTCCTGGATACCGACGAATACGAACATCACCACGGCGGCTGCGGTGAGCACACCGAACCAATCGCCGACGATGACGAGGGCCGCAATCTTGCGGTAGCTCCCCCGCGGAAGCATGATGCCGATAGCCACCAGGATTCCGATCAGTAGGGCGTTGACGGAATCGGCAAAGGCATTGAGCACGGCTTCAAGCATGCGCGCCAGTGTACAGGGCGCGTTTCCGGAACTTGCTCTGGGCACCTGGTCTTCAGCGCCCTGCGCCATGCCTCGGACTAGTGGTGCAGCCTGAGGAAACATTCACTCACTGTTTACCGTTAAGGGCCCTCATGTGAAGGCCGTAAACGGTAAGGTATTGAAAAGTGCTTGCCGCCGCGACGGGGTTTCCCATCGTCGGCGGCACCATAGCTCATGCCCCCGACAGTGAAAATGGAGAGATAAAGTAATGAAGGTAGCGATTCTCGGCGGCGACGGCTTCTGTGGGTGGCCCGCTTCTCTTTATCTCTCCGACCAAGGCCATGACGTCATCATCGTGGACAACCTCTCCCGGCGCGCCATCGATGAAGAGCTGGGGGCGGAATCCTTGACGCCCATCGCCTCTATTGAGGAGCGCCTGGCTGCGTGGACCGAGGTTTCCGGCAAGACCATTGGCTTCCGCAACCTCGACGTGGCCCACGACTACGACGGCTTGTTGGAGTTCCTCAACACTGAGCGCCCAGATGCCGTGGTGCACTTCGCCGAGCAGCGCGCCGCCCCCTACTCCATGAAGAATTCGCGCACCAAGCGCTACACGGTGGATAACAACATTAACGCCACCCACAACCTACTCGCCGCCATCGTGGAATCTGAGCAGGATATCCACGTCGCGCACCTGGGCACCATGGGTGTCTACGGCTACGGCACCGCCGGAATGAAGATCCCGGAAGGCTACCTGGACGTGCAAGTGGATACGGGTGAGGGGGGCGTCGTCAAGCAACAGATCCTGTACCCCTCCAACCCGGGCTCGGTCTACCACATGACGAAGGTGCTGGACCAGCACCTCTTTGCTTACTACGCCAAGAATGATGAACTGCGCATCACCGATCTGCACCAGGGCATCATTTGGGGCACGCACACGGAGCAGACCCAGAAGGACGAGCGCCTGATCAACCGCTTTGATTATGACGGCGACTACGGCACGGTGCTCAACCGCTTCCTCATCCAGGCTGGCATTGGTTATCCGCTGACCGTGCACGGCACCGGTGGCCAGACCCGTGCCTTTATCCACATCCGGGACATGGTGCGCTGCATCGAGCTAGCTTTGCAGAACCCGCCGGCGCGCGGTGAGCGCGTCAAGATCATCAACCAGATGACGGAGACCCACCGCGTGCGTGACTTAGCGGAGTTGGTTGCGAAGATCTCTGGCGCAGAGGTGGCCTACGTGCCGAACCCGCGCAAGGAATCCGCGGAGAATGAGCTCCACGTCACCAACGACACCTTCCTCAACCTGGGGTTGGAACCGACCACCTTGTCTGAAGGGCTGCTGCACGAGGTCGAAGAAGTCGCGCGCAAATATGCCGACCGCGCTGACCGCTCCAAGATTCCGGCGCAATCGCTGTGGACGCGCCAGCAGCACGCCGGCGTTCCCTCCACGGAGGCCTAGTCCTCCGTGCGCATCGCTATCGTTACCGAGGTCTTCCTGCCCAAGATCGACGGCGTGGTCACGCGCCTGACGCGCACGCTGGACCAGCTGGCCGCGATGGGCCATGAGGTCCGGATTTTTGCCACGGGAAAGGCCCCTGCCACTTACGCCGGTTTTGAGGTCACCCGCATACCCAGTTTGTCGCTGTGGGTCTACCCGGAGATTAAATTTGGATTGCCCTCGTGGAGGTTCTTTAAGGAAATCAGAGATTTCGATCCCGATGTCATCCACGCGGTCAATCCCATTTGGACAGCGGCCCTCGGCGTCTTTGCCGCGCAGCGCGACGCCGTACCGCTGGTGGCCAGCTTTCACACCAACGTGCCTGAATACGTCGATGCACTGGGCATCGGGTGGACCCGCCCGCTGACTGAGGCCGCTCTGAAGTACCTGCACAACCAGGCTGCGGTGAATCTCTGCACCTCAGGCCCCATGGTGGATAAGGCTCGGGAGGTGGGGATCCACAACGTGCACCTGTGGCCCAAGGCTGTCGATACGCAGGCCTACCACCCAAGCCGCGCCACCGCGCAGATGCGCGAGCGCCTCACCGACGGTAACCCGGACTCCCCGCTGGTGACCTATATCGGGAGGGTCTCCAAGGAAAAGGACTTGGAGCGCCTCGATCACGTGATGCGCCTGGTGCGGGCAGAGCTTGGTGACGCCTGCCTTGCCGTCGTCGGCGATGGCCCTGCGCTGGAGGAGCTCAAGGCCAACTTCGATCCTTCGCACACCGTGTTCACCGGTTACTTGTCCGGTGAGGAGCTCGCTGCTGCCTTCGCTGTCGGAGATGTCTTCCTCTTCCCCTCCGCCACAGAGACACTGGGCCTTGTGGCGCTGGAGTCCTTCGCCTCGGGTGTGCCGGTCATCGGCACGAATGCCGGCGGTATTCCCTTCGTCATTGAGGAAGGCGTTACAGGACACCTCATCGAGCCCGATGCCGATGATGAGGCCTGGGCCAGCGCTACCGTCAATCTTCTTCGTGATGCCACGCGGCGGGAGACGATGGGTGCTGCCGCCCGCCGCGAAGCCGAAAAGTATTCCTGGGTAGAATCCACCCAAGCCCTCCTTCAGGCCTATGAGGAGGCTATCGAGCATCCCTTCTTCAGGGAATAAAACCAAGTCAAGGAGCACTAATGGACTCAGCCCAGGACCTGTACTCCGCTGGCGCCTTCATTCAAGCCGGCATCGACGCCGCGTTCTCCTCACGCTTGGGCGACGTGCGCGACGTCGAGGTGAACTTTGCATCTTCCGACTCCGGGCCCGCCACCGATCAGCGCGCGGTGGTGCGTTTTACTACCGCCTCTGGGACCTATGATTTCGATGGCCTGCGCCTAGCCACAATCCAGGATGGCCGCTTGCACTGGTCTACGGGGTTGACGGAACACGCGCCGCAACCGGAGTTCCACGGTCCGCAGCCCGATTCCGCCCTGCTGCGCGGCTTGGCGCGGCGGCTGGTGGGTGACCGCCCAGTCATCCGCGTCCCGCAGGGCGAGGGCGAGGCGCTCGTCGCCGTCGACTTCGCGGAGATCCACCCCGATCCCCGTGTCAGCATCCTGGCCGGACTTGAGCATACGGGGGATATTGAGGGAGGCGTCGACGAACGCCTCGCCACCGCCGAGCTCGCCTCCTATGTGGGCGTGGCACCAGATGGTGTACAAGGCCTCGCGCACTTCCACGGCACCCGGATCACGGCTCTCCCCCATCCCTCAGGCCGCGGCGGGCTCAGCGCACGCGATGTGCTGGCCGACGCCCACTTTATGGCCACCGAGCACAATTTCTTCCTGGAGGCCCGATTCCCCAACCTGTGGGCTGACCTTGACCCTGACACGTCGCGCACCGTGGTGAACTCCGATTATGGTTCGCATACGGTTCCCTCCCATCTCATCGCCACCCTCAACGCCACAACGAGCACCTTTACGTGGGCATGGGCGGACGAGCTCTCCGGTTCCATGTCCGCCCACGCCGCAGCAAACCTGCGCCGCTTCGGATACGACAATGCCATCCCCGAGCTGATTCGCGCCCGCGTACCCATCCCCGAGGCACGCTCTCTGCGCTTGCCGCAGCTAGCCATGCCAATTCTGGGGCTGTGGACCCTGCTGCCAGTGCAGCTACCCGACGGCCGCCAAGGCCTGGCGCTTTCTGACGCCCCCGCGTTTCACCTGCCCGCGCCTTCACGGGCCGCCGCGCAGGCCACGCTCAATGTTGCGGTGCCGGCGGGAGTGGATGAGCAGCGGGCGCGCGCCGCATACCAGCGAGCACGCCCTATATAACCGCTAGGAGCTCAGCACCGCGCGGAATTCTTCGACGTCAACGTCCTCCATGGTCGCCGGGTTAAACGCTGCGTCCTGGGTCTTATCCACCAGTACCGCACGCACGCCTTCGGAAAAGTCGGGGCGGCGATACATGTGCATGCCCAGTTTGAGTTCTAGCAGGAGCGCCTCACGGATATCGTCGACAGCGGCTTCCGCCTCATAGAGCTCATTGGCCGCGATGATGGCAGCCGGGCATGCGGCTGCCATGAGGCGACGCACCTCGCCGGCGATCTGCGGGCGCTTGTCCAGCTCCGCGGAAATCTCCTCCCACGTGGGCAGCGCGAAGGTCTCCTCCAGGTCTTGAGCCACCTGCTCGAGCGGTGCTGGCTGCTGTGGCGCGGGTAGGGCCAGCTCTTCCAGTGCGGCATCAATACCGCGCTCGATAGCGGCTTCAATCAGCTCGGCTGCATCCTTGACCACGTGGGTTGCCACGCCCGTCCACAGCATGTCCGCGGCATACATGCGGTACCCGCTCAGACCCCAAAACTTTGCCAAACCCGGCGAGGCTACACCGCGGGTTCCCACCATGCGCTGGGCCGCATAAGCTACTCCGACGTCCGTGACGTAGCCGATATTCATCTCCGGCATCGAAGCGAAGGCCTTTTCCGTCACCACGCGGTGCGAACCGTGCAGGGAAATGCCCAATCCACCGCCCATGACGACGCCGTCGATGACGGCGATGTAGGGCTTCGGAAACTCGGCGATATCGCCGTTGGTGAGGTACTCGCTGGCGAAGAAGGCATCAACCTCTTCCAGCTTGCCTTCCGCGATTCCCTCCCGCGCGTGGCGCACGTCGCCGCCAGCGCAGAATGCCTTGGGACTGTTGGAGTAAATAAGGACCTGCTCGATGTCGTCATCCTGCGCCCACGCTTCGAGGGAGCGGCGGATGATGTCAATCATGTCCGGGTTCAAAGAGTTCAGGGCCTTCGGCCGGTTGAGTTCGAGGACTCCGGTATGGTTGCGCACGGAAACGAGTACTGGATCAGTCGTAGTCATGCGCACCAGTGTTCCATATCACAAAAGTTTCAGCCACCTATTTCTTGGCGCTACGTTGGACATGGTTCCCTGCCTCTAGCCCAACACTTTTAGATTGGTGTGACTTACTTGCTCCCACAACTTGTTGCCCTTGATATGGACGGCACGCTCCTCGACGCGCATGGCCAACTCCCTGCAGACTTTTTGGAGCTCCAGGACCTAGCCACTGCCCGCGGCTGCGAGCTGGTTCCGGCCTCGGGGCGCCAACTGGCCACCTTGAAGGACATGTTCCCGAAAGGCGAAACGTTTATCGCCGAAAACGGCTCGGTCATCATGCGCGGCGGCGAGATCATCGCGGCATTCCCACTTGCGGAATCCACCGTGCACGCGGCACGAGAGGCTGCTGCGACCATCGGCGTGGAACATACCGTAGTTCTATGTTCCCCGGAGACCGCCTACGTTGCACGGGATGTGTCAGACGCGGCACGTACAGAGATTGCAAAGTACTACAAGGCGGTCACCTGGGTCGATGACTTGGATGCAGTGCCGGATAGCAACATCATCAAGATTGCTATTTTCTGCGAATCTGGTTCTGAGGCGCACATTTACGATCCCATCGTCCGCGCCGTCCCGGAGGACAATGTCGCGGTATCCGGCAAGGTCTGGCTCGATGTGATGGCCCGCGGCGTGGAAAAAGGTACGGCGCTAACTAAGCTCGCTGAGCTCGCCGGTATTCCGATCGCAGCCACTGTGGCCTTCGGTGACTACCTCAATGATTTCGAGATGCTGCGCGCCGCCGGGACGGCTGTGGCCATGGAAAACGCGCATCCTCAGCTGAAGGAAATCGCAGATATCATCGCCCCAGCTAATACCAACAACGGGGTTAGCACCGTACTACGCCAGCTTTTGCGCACCTAACACGCTCCCCCGCAGCCTTGCCCGAGTAGCCCGCACGCACAGAGTAGGATTACTCGGGTTACTGAGCCTCAGTACCCGAACCCCGGTGTCTACCTGCGGAGTGTGTAGTGAAGAAGTTTTTGCGGTCGATGATGTCACGTTTGGCAAAGGGCGAGTCGTCTGCATCGAGTCCCGCTCCGTCCTCCTCGGCGGATTCCTCGAAAACTACCTCGCCTTCACCCGCTGCAGCTTCCGCGCGCACTGCGCCTGCTACGCCCTCTCAGTCCCCGCCACCTGCTAAGTCCACCGCGCCTACCGCGAACGATAAGCCTGCTAAGGCAAGCGCCCCTAAGACTCCACCAGCACCCACTGGGCACGGACCCCGTAATGCCCAGCGTCCTGCCTCTCGGCCTGGCCGCGTACGCCCACGTTCGGCTGAAGACTTCACTCTAGATCTGACTCCGGATGCACTTCCCAAAGCCTCGGCGGTGAAAAAGGCCAAACTAGTTAAAGCCCGCGAAGAGGCCGAAGTAGCTTCGGCCGGTCGACGCGGCCCACGTCGGGCCATTCCGCGGCACCCGAACCCGCAGGCTCCCGCCCAACGACGCCAGGCACCTGCAACGCCCAGCGCCGACAAGGCTTCAACAACCAAGCCATCACAAACTCAGCCCGCTGCGAAGCAGCCACCTGCACACGGCGACAAAGCACAGTCTCCTTCCCCGGCTCCAGCACACCCCAAGCGGCAAGAAGGAGCCGAAAAGGCCGCGACGGCCCAGAAACCCAAGAAAGCCCCGGCGACTGCAAAGGCCAACGAGGAGACAAAAACCGAGGCGGCCGCAAAGCCCCGGGAAACCACAACGCCCCAAAAGAGCAAAGGAACCGGGGAATCCAAGCAACCTGAGAAGAAGGCTTCACCCGGCACCGAGAACGAGATTTCGCGTGCTCTGGCCCGCCGCTCGCAATCCGTCGGGGCGTTAAGCGCCAAGCAGGAAAAACGCCGATCAGAAAAGCGGCGAGTAGCACAGGCTTCCCCCACTGCCGCCGCTGCAGCCGCCCCTGCAACCGCAACCGTCGCGGCGGGCACAGCCGCCGCAGCTCCAGCAGCTGCTTCTGCATCCGCCCGCAACGCAACCGCCTCTGGCCCCACTGCCCCCGCTGGCTCAAAGCGCCGTGCGCGCGCCCGCCTGCGCCAAGTGCCGGGCCTGGATGGTCTGCGCGGTCTAGCGGTCCTCGCCGTGGTGATCTACCACTTCTTCGGGGATATTCTCCCCGGCGGCTACCTCGGTGTGGACATGTTCTTTGTCCTTTCCGGGTTCCTCATCACCTCGCTGCTTGTTCGCGAGTTCAACGTCACTGGACGCATCAGCCTCAAAGGCTTTTGGCTCCGCCGCTTCCGGCGAATCCTTCCGGCCGCACTCATAGTCCTGTCCATATGCACGGCGATAGTGGCGCTCATTGGTGGGGACCTGGCCGTTGGCATCCGCGAGCAATTCTTGGGCACGTTCTTCTTTGTCAACAACTGGACCCAAATCGCCACGAGCCAAACCTATTTTGCGCCTAATGAAGTACAAGTTTTCGCGCACTATTGGTCCTTGGCCGTCGAGGAACAGTTCTACCTGATCTGGCCGCTTTTGATGTTTGGCGTCTTTGCCATTTCCCGCCGCAAGCCCAAGCGCCTGCCCATCGCCGTATCGCTCATCCTCGCAAGTGCGTCGGCCGTCGCCATGGCGCTGCTCTATAGCCCGGGCGAGGATCCCACGCGTGTGTACTACGGCACCGATACCCACGCGTTCGGCCTCCTCATCGGCGCGATGCTGTCCCTCCTCATGACCTCCACCGACAAGGACATGGACGCGGATTCTTGGCCGGCCACAAACAAGGGCATTCTCGCCGGAACCGTTGGTTCCTTCGCATTAGTTGGCTACCTCGCGCAATTGGTGTGGATGGGCGCGGATCGGGATTTCACCTACCGCGGCGGCCTCGTCCTTACCAGTGTCCTCGGCGCGGCAATGATTTGGGCAGTGGTGCGCGAATCTGGTCCCCTCACGTGGATCTTCCGCACCCGTGTGATGCGGTGGCTGGGCCAACGCTCCTTCTCCCTCTACCTCTGGCACTGGCCGGTGGTAATGATTGTCCACGCGCTGTCCGACGCCCCCTCCTGGCTCCTAGGCCTCCTTTCGCTTCCGCTGAGCTGCGTGCTGGCTGAGGTGACCTACCAGTTTGTGGAAAACCCCTTCCGCCGCGCCGGATTCCGCCCTACGTGGCGCGCCTACTGGGCTGCACGCCCCAGCGCGAAAGAGGTCAAGGATGGTTTTGGCAAGGCCATGTGGCCTGCCGTTCCCGTCCTCGTTGTTCTTTCCGTACTGGGCGTGGGCTACGCGCTGGTGACGTCGGAGGATAAGAGCGAACTGGAGCGCGAGCTCGAGCGCATGGCGCTGTCCAACGAACAGGCGGAGAATTCTGCCCCGGCACAGTCATCGTCTGTCCCCGCAAAGCCTTCCGAGACCACGAAGCCGAAGGAAAAGCGTGCGCTTCCCACTGGAAACGAGATTAGTGCTATCGGTGATTCCGTCATGCTCGCTGCCTCCGAGGCTCTCAATGAGCGTTTCCCAGGCATTAGCATCGACGCCACGATCTCCCGCCACTATTCGGCAGCCCTTCCTGTCATCAAGGCGCAGAAGGATTCCGGGCAGTTGCGCTCCACCGTGTTTGTGGGTTTGGGAACCAACGGGGCTACGTTTGAGGGCCAGATGGACGAGCTCATCGACATTGTCGGCCCCGAGCGCACGCTGGTGCTCGTCTTGCCCTACGGCGAGCGCGATTGGATGGGACAGGCACGCGCCGAGATCATTGACGCCGCGACTGCTCACGACAACGTCTACATCGCAGACTGGTGCGGCATGGCTCAGGAGAACCCGGCCATGCTTTACGACGACGGCGTCCACCCGCTCCCCGAAGGCGCACATCTTTACGCAGATGCGCTGTACGACGCCATGGAGCAATACGCCAACGAGGAAAAGGACCTCACTACGGTGTGCTCCCGCTAGCTAAAAGCCCCTGATGATCGCTAAAAGCCGCCCGGCTTCTGCCGGGCGGCTTTTGTAAACGCGTGGGGTTTAGACCGAGAATTCAGCCATCTTGTCCCATTCCGTCTTGCCGTCGATGTGAGTGTTGATGATGTCCGGGGTCTCTACCAGGTACTTCGGCAGCTCCTCGCACGAGCGCTTGAAGTGCTCGGTGCTGACGTGGTCGACATCAGTGCCGTCCTTATAAGACTCGAGGAGCAGGAAGCGCTGCTTGTCTTCCGGATCGCGGAACCACTTGAAGTCAATGCAGCCGGGCTCTGCCTGGCAGGCCTTGGTGTACCAGTCGATCTCTTCCAGGAAGGTATCGGCGTACTCGGGCTTGACGTGGAACTGTACGTTGATCAAAATCATGGGCCCCACTGTAACCTTCTCCGCGAAAACGTGCAGAAGGCCCTGCCTGTAGCGGCAGGGCCTTTTGTAAAAGCGGCTTATCACCGGCCGCGTGAAGGTCTACTTGTTGAAGAAGTACTCCGCAACGTAGACGTGGGTGCCGTCGAAGGCCTGCGCAACGCCGAAGCCGGTGCCGTCAGTCTTGGTCACAGGAACATCGCGGTTGAGCCAGTTCACGCGATCCTTAGCTTCCTGCTCCGTGAGCTTGTAAATGTTACCGCTGCCCTCTTCCAAATGAGTCAGGCCATCGCCTGCATTGTCCTGGAAGGTAACCTTGCCGGCCGCAGCCTGGTTTGCCCATTCCTGGGCGATGTTCTTGGCGTTGGCATCTTCGTGGTGGCCCTGCTTAATCAGGTGGGCATGGGTTGCGCCAACGAGCTCATCGGCCACCGCCGGGGTCGGCTTCTTGATGAAGTCCGGCAGCTGGACGTTGTACTGCTTAGCCAGGTCATAAGCCTGCGCAGGAAGCTCGACTTCAAAGGAGTTGACCTGCTCCATAGCCTGGGAAGACAGCTGGTTCAGTTCCTGGGGCTGTGCGGACGATGGGTTAGCCGGGGCGGCCTGGGCCACGGAGACCGAAAGAAGGGCGGTGAGGGATACTGCCACGGCGGAGGTAGCGGACAGGCGGGAAACACGACGCAAAGAATTCATAACTACCACCGTGCCATAAGTCCGCCCGCCTTGAAAAAGACTTCCCGGTCATACGGCATTTTCGATATCACTTTGTTATCAGCTGCCGGTGGAAAGGACCGGCGTGGAAGAATGACCGGAGACTTGCTTTTAGGATTCTTCGAGAGGTTGATCACTGGTGCTGGATGTCTTAACCGGATTTGCCATCATTTTTGTGGTTATCGGTGTGGGGTTCTTTCTGGGTCACCGGGGCGTTATCGGCCATGGTGAGGCGCGCCTGTAGTTCAACCGCACAGCATTCTGGGCTGCAACTCCGGCGCTCATCTTCTCCAGCGTGGCCACCTCGGATACCTCTGCCTTTATGTCTCCGGTTGTCGCTGTCATCGCGATTGCCTCGGTCGCCACGATGGCCCTGTATGGCTTGCTCAGCGCGCTGTTCTTCCGGCGGAGCGGGGCTGAGACGATGGCCGGAGCGGCCGCGGCCAGCTACTACAACTCCGTCAACATCGGGCTGCCCATCGCCACCTATGTCATCGGTGATGCCACCTTTGTGGTGCCAGCACTCGTACTTCAGATGGCGGTGCTCTCCCCTTTCATCATCGCCGGCCTTAACGCCCAAGGAACGAGCCTGCGCTCGATAGGCAGCTCTGTGTTCTCTGGGCTTACGGCACCGGTTGTCATCGCTGCCGTCGCCGGCTTCATCGTTTCGGCAGCAGGCTGGCACGTGCCAGAGGTCATCATGGCTCCCCTCGAGATCCTCGGCGGGGCTTCCATCCCGATGATCCTGATGAGTTTCGGCGCTTCCCTCACCGGAGACGGGTTGCTGGCTAGCGACCGCCTACCAACCATGACCGCCACCGTGCTCAAGCTCGTAGCCATGCCAGCCATCGCCTTGGCGACGGTCCTAGCCTTGGGCCTGAGCGGCAAGGAGCTATACGCGGTACTCATCTTGTCTGCGCTTCCGACCGCGCAGAATGTTTATAACTACGCCGCGACCTACCAATCGGGAGAGACGGTGGCGCGCGATACGGTCTTCCTCACCACTTTTCTCTCCTTGCCGGCCATGCTCGCCATCGCAGCATTCTTCGGGTAGAGCTGACCCTCGCTGGCGAGCACTAGCCGTCGAACACTAGCCTTCCAGCTTCTCCCCCAGCTCCAGCCATTCCATCTCTAGCTCCTCGCGCTCGGCGGCCACCGCTTTGAGGTCGGCGTCGAGCTTGGCCAGCTCGCCGCTGTCTCCCTCTCCGGAAGACATCTTCTCCGCGGCCTGCGCCATCTTTTCATTCAGCTTCGCCGTCTTGTCGTCGAGCTTGCCCATCTTGCGCTCGAGCGCGTTCATCTTCTTGGTCAGCTCGCGCTCCTCCTGGGAACTCAGCCGTTTTACCGGGGCGGTTTCCGTACGCTGATCGTCAGCGTTCTTCGAGGCCTCGCCCAAGTCGAGCACACCGCCAGCGGTGGCGGCTTCCATCTCCTGGCGGCGGCGCAAGTACTCCTCGATTCCGCCCGGCAGGTTGGTGAGCTTGCCATCCCCAAACAGCGCATAGGTGTTGTCCGCGATGCGCTCAATGAGGTAACGGTCGTGAGAAATAACCACCAAGGTTCCCGGCCACGAGTCCAGCAAGGATTCAAGTTCTTGGAGGGTATCGATGTCGAGGTCGTTCGTGGGCTCGTCGAGAAGCAGCACGTTTGGCTCCGCCATGAGCACTCGGGTCAGCTGCAAACGGCGGCGCTCACCGCCCGATAGGTCACCGACGGGTGTGCGCTGGCGCTTGGCAGAAAAGCCCAGGCGCTCGGCCAGCTGGGAGGCAGAAAGTTCTTTCTTGCCCAGGTGGACGTAGGTGGCGACGTCTTCGACAGCGTCGAGAAGCCGGCGCTGTGGATCCAGGTCATCGAGCTCCTGGCGCAGCCAGCCCAGGCGCACGGTCTTGCCCTCGATGCGTTTGCCAGCGGCAAGCTCGACTTCACCGGCAAGGGCGCGCAGCAGCGTGGTCTTACCGGAACCATTAACGCCGACGAGGCCGATGCGCTCGCCCGGCGCCAGCCGCCAGGTGAGGTGATCCACCAGCGTGCGCCCATCGGGTGTCGTAACCTTTGCATCCTCAAGCTCGATGACGACTCGCCCCTGGCGCTGCTTGGAAAAGGCCATGAGCTCGACCTTGTCGCGCGGCGCGGGAACATCCGCGATGAGTGCCTCGGCTGCCTCAATGCGGTAGCGCGGCTTCGAGGTACGGGCAGGCGCCCCGCGGCGCAGCCACGCCAGCTCTTTGCGCGCCAGATTCTGGCGGCGCTGCTCGATGGCATCGGCTTGGCGGGCGCGCTCAGCGCGGGCAAAGGTCCAGTCGTTATAGCCGCCCTCGTAGGCATCGACGACGCCGTCGTGCACCTCCCAGGTCGTGGTGGCCACAGTGTCGAGGAACCAGCGGTCGTGCGTGACGACGACGACCGCTAGCTTGCGCGAAAGCAGGTGGCTGGCCAGCCATTGCACGCCCTCGACATCGAGGTGGTTGGTCGGCTCATCGAGTACCACGATGTCAAGGTCTTGAACGAGTGCGGCGGCCAGGTTGACGCGGCGGCGCTCACCACCGGAGAGCGATCCCACAGGGGTGTCTAGCCCTAGGTCAACAATGCCGAGGCCGCCGAGGACATCGCGCACCTTCGCGTTGGATGCCCACTCGAAGGTTTCCAGCCCGAGCGGTTCGATGATGACTTGGGCGATGGTGAGGGACTCCTCCAGCTCGAACCGCTGGGTTACCACCGCCATGCGCAAATCCGAGTTGTGGGATACGCGGCCCGCGTCCGGCGGCTCAATGCCGGTGAGGACCTCCAGCAGCGTGGTCTTGCCGCCGCCGTTGACGCCGACGATGCCGATGCGATCACCGGTTTGAACACCGAGCGAGACCCCGTTCAGCAGGGTCTTGAGCCCGAAGGACTTGGTTACGTTTTCGAGGTTAATGAGGTTCGCCATAGCGAGAGTTCATCTTAGTGTCTCAGCGTGGAAATCTGGCTGCAGGCCTCTACACCAGCGTTGCACCAGTAGCCGGCCCATAGGTCACCAATCCGCGGGTCCCGCGGTTATCGGCGCACACCTGGGCCACCACCTCCTGCGCGGTCTCCTCGTCTTCGCAGAGGAAGGCGCAGGTGGGCCCGGAACCGGAGACAATTCCCTTGAGGGCGCCGGCGGCCTCACCAGTATCCAGAATCTTGCGCAAGTCCGGGCGCAGCGAGAGCGCTGCTGGCTGGAGGTCATTGTGCATCACTGCGGCGAGCTCGCGGGGGTTGCCTCCTACGAGGGCCTGCCCCACGGCTTCAGTATCGAGGTGCGGGGTACTTCCACGTCCGGCACCCCGCAGCTCATCCAGCTTGCGGAATACCGACGGCGTGGACAAGCCCTCAGCATTGGTGATGATCGCCCAGATATAGCGCCCACGCGCCAGCATCGGAGTCAGAAGCTCACCGCGGCCGCGTCCCAAAGCCGTGCCGCCCATGAGGGTAAAAGGCACATCGGAGCCGAGTTCCGCGGCGAGTTCGTAGAGTTTTTCCATGCTGAGAGGCTCACGACCAAACTCAGCGCTCAGCGCGTGATTGGCCAAAAGCAGGGCCGCGGCGGCATCGGCAGACCCGCCGGCCATCCCGCCGGCAGCGGGGATGTTCTTTTCCATCGTGAGCGTGCCAGCTGCCGGTAGCATGAGGTTTTTCGCCACCAGCTCCACCGCGCGCCATGCCAGGTTCTCGGTCGATGCCGGCACGCCTGTCGCGTGGTTACCCGTGACCTCCACGGCACAGCCCTCGCCCCAGCGGTAGCTCACGCGGTCGTGTACATCGAGGGATTGGAACACGGTGGCAAGCTCGTGGAAACCGTCCGCGCGGGCCTCGCCCACACCCAGGTGCAGGTTAACCTTGGCGTGGGCATGCGCCTGCCACAGCTGCATGGAATCAGTCACTGTATTACTCATGAGGCTTCCGCCAATCGGACGAAGTCCTCCACACCTAGCTTCTCGCCGCGCAGGCGCGGATCGATATTCGCCGCGCGCAGCGCCTCCTCGGCTGCCGCGGCGGAGCCATAAAAGCCCGCCAAGGCGGCGCGGAGGGTCTTACGGCGTTGGGCAAAGGAGGCGTCGATCAGCGCAAAAAGCCGCGGGCGCAGCGCCTCGTCGAAGGGGCGGGTGCAGTCGATGCGCACCAGGCCTGACTCAATCTTCGGCGCCGGCCAAAACACGTTCTTGCCGATTGTCCCGGCTTGCCTAACCGGGCCATAAAAAGATGCCTTCACACTAGGAATGCCGTAGACCTTGCTGCCCGGCGCGGCGGCGAGGCGCTCAGCCACCTCCAGCTGCACCATGACCAAAACGCGGCGAATCGATGGGTAGACCTCCAGCAGGTGGAGCAACACCGGTACCGCGACGTTATAGGGCAGGTTGGCCACCAAGGCGGTGGGCTCCCCCAACTCACCCGCTTCAACGGTGAGCGCATCCTTCTCCACCACGGAAAGGCGATCCGCAAAGTCGGCTGCCCGCGCGGCCACGGTATCCGGCAGTTTGCCAGCCAGACGCGGGTCAATCTCCACGGCCGTCACGTGCGCAACTTCCCCCAACAGCCCCAGGGTCAGCGAACCCAGCCCGGGGCCCACCTCAACCACGCGGTCCTCTGGGGACAAGTCGGCAGCAGCAACGATGCGGCGGATGGTGTTCGGGTCATGCAGAAAGTTCTGGCCCAGCTTCTTCGTCGGCGTCACGTCAAGCTCAGCGGCGAGTTCGCGGATCTCCACTGGGCCCAGCAGATGGGGTTGAGTCATACCACTCAGACTAATACGCGTGGCTCGTAAGCTTTAGCGCAGGCCGAGCTTGGCGGTACACGCAGGCCATGCACCCCAGCCCTGCGCGGCTTGAACCTTCTCTGCCACAGCGATCTGCTGCTCGCGAGAAGCCTGCCATGCCTCCGGGGCATACTCGGTGCCACCAAAAGCAGCCCAGGTCGACGGGGTGAACTGCAGGCCACCGGAGAAACCATTGCCTGTGTTGATTGCCCAGTTTCCGGTTGCCTCACACTGTGCGATGGAATCCCACACGGAGCCATCCGCAACGGCCGGCGCGGTGGACTTCGGCTTGGTTCCGCGCGCAATCACGGCAGCAACGGCCTCCCTGCGCACGTCTTCCTTGATAATCTCGTTGGATTCTTCCTTGCCGTTGACCTTGACAATCTTGCGGGTCACGGCGCGCGAACCGGGGGTTCCCTCCTCGCGGACTTCCTCAGTGCCTTCCTCGAGCTCTGGGTCATCGACATAATTAGCCGGCGCGTCAAAGTCCTCCGTCTTTTCCTCTTCGGAGATCTCGACGCGGTCCACAGTAATGGCGGTACCCGCCTTCACCGGCGTATCCAGAGCTGGGGATACGCGGTCATCCTTGCCCACCGTGATTCCACGAGCCTCGAGCACGTCCCCCACAGTCTTGGCCGCAACGCTGGCATAGGAAACGGAACCGCCGTCAGTAAGCTTGACGATCTTCGGGGACACCACTTCAAGGTTCATTCCCTCAGTCACCGTTTCATCCTCCTCCACGGTCTTGGAACCGGAAGTGATGGCAGCACCCGGGGCGATTCCATCGAGGCCGCCCAGCAGGTCAGACACCGTGAGATCGGTGGAAGAGAGCTGCTTTTCGACGCCATCGATGGTAACCGCGACAGGCTTGGCAGTGCGAACGGTGATCGAATCACCATCAGCGACCTGCTCTGACAGGGCCGGGTAGACAACGTCCTCTCCCCCAACGTTGACTCCGGCAGCCTCGAGGGCAGCGTTGACATCACCAGCGAAGGTGGCCAGCTGAGTGGTCTCGCCGTTCACGTCAAGCGTGATGTCCTTCTGCGTGCTGACGGCAACGACGCCGCCCACGGCTAGGGTGCCAAGCACACCACCGGTAGCCATGCGCAGCGGCAAAGAGCGGGAATTGTTGATTCGCTTGATCTGCTTCTTCGGGGACATAAACCTTTACTCGTCTTCACGATGCTTCGTATTCACAATGCGGGGACCCGCATTCTGAACACCTGTCACGGCGCGCCCCACGCGCGCCTGCCGGCGACATCACTACCGGACTAACTTTGAATAACAATACGGTAACAGAACGTAACTTACGAAATGCATTCACGCGCCGCGGCCACTAGCAGCACACTCGTCACAACAAACACGTGCGCCACCACTGAGCAGCACCTTTAGATAAAGTGAAAATCCTCACACACCAAAGACCCGCGCGAAGGTTGTGGCCACCTCCGCCGCGAGGTCTTCCACTTCTTGACCACGCGCCTGCGCCACGCAACGGTACGTGTGCCCAATCAAGGAAGGCTCATTACGCGCACCCCGGAAAGGCTCCGGCGTCATGTACGGTGCATCCGTTTCAATCAGCAGTTGCCCTGCCGGCGCAATGGCAGCGGCCTGGCGCATCTCCTCATTACGCTTGAAAGTAACGTTGCCGGCGAAAGACAGAACGTATCCGCGTTCGAGGGCTTCTTTGGCCACGGCGAGCGGCGAGGAAAAGCAGTGCAGCATCACCGTCGGCGGCTCTGGGCAGTCCCCCAGCACACGCATGAGGTCCTCATCGGCCTCACGGTTGTGGATCATGAGCGTCTTTCCTACCTTCGCCGCCAATTCCGCGTGCCAGCGCAGCGCTTCCTCTTGGACTTCAAGGGGCGCGGTGGTTTCCGGCTCGTGGTGAATCCAATAGGTATCTAAGCCTGTCTCCCCGATGGCCACGCAGCGCGGATCCGCAGCCATCTCGCTCAAGCGCAAACGAGCAGCCTCATCAAGTTCAGCCGCCTTAGTGGGGTGAATGGCGCACGCGGCATACACGTTGTCGAATTCCTGCGCCGCCGCCAAAGCCTTCTCCGCCTCAGCCAAGCCATCACCCACGGTAACGATGCGCTCAACACCAGCAGCACGAGCACGCTCAACGAGGTCGACATCAGCGTCGCGGCAGGAGGCGAGGTGCGTGTGGGCGTCGATAAGCTGGCTCAAACCTTCGGCGGGAACGGGCGTGGGGCGTGGCTTCTTCTTAGACATGGCTGCGAGTGTAGTCTTGCCCGCATGATTATCCGTGAAGCGACGGACGCCGACGTCCCCGCGATGACCGCCACGCTGAATTGGGCCATCCGGGAGACCCACTTCATCTTTCGCAGCGAACCCGCCACCGTGGAGGAACGCACCGATTACCTGCACCAATTAGGTCGCGACAATTGCCCCTGTTTCATTGCATTCGACGATGACGGCACGTATCTAGGCTGGGCACTCTACCGCCCCTACCGCGATCCGAAAGTGTGGCTGGGCTGCTACGAGACGACGATCTACGTTGATCCCACCGCCCACGGCCGCGGGGTAGGCACGCGCTTGCTTGATGCAGTCGTTCAGCATGCCCGCGCAGCCGAACAGGTCCATACGCTGCTGGCACTCATCGTGGCGGACAACGCCGCATCCATCAAGTTGCATGAAAAGTTCGGCTTTGCCACTGTAGGAACGTTAAAAGAAGTCAGCCGCAAAGCTGGGCGCTGGATAGACCTCACCCACTTGCAACTCATGGTTTAAGGAACATCATGCACGTCCGTCCCGCAGAGCTTGCCGACGCCTCCGCAATCGCCGCCATCTACAACTCCGCCTCCGCCGCGAAACCGGCCGCCAACCTCGTCACATGGCAGGAGTCCGTAGAGGACCGCGAGAAGTGGCTGGCGCAGATGGAAAAGGACAACTATCCGGTCTATGTCGCCGTGGACGACGACGAAATTGTTGGTTGGGCCGCCTACTTCCAATTCGTCACCCCAGCCATCTACTACGGCACGGCGGAGGACTCCATTTACATCGCGGAATCAGCGCGCGGCAAGGGCGTGGGCAGCGAGCTCATGGACACGCTCATGGATCACGCAAAGGAAAATGACTACGTGGAGACGATGATCACCTACATCGTGGACACCAACGAGTCCTCCATCGCCCTGCACAAGAAGTTCGGCTTCGTGGAGACCGGCCGCATGCCCAATATCCACACCAAGGACGGCGTGCGGCTAGGGCTGGTGCACCTGCAGCGCGACTTCAACCGCTCCTAAAGCGGCTTGATTGCCGCCCCACCCCAGTGACGGCACTGCCCTACGCCCCACCTCAGTGACGGCACTGCCCTACGCCCCACCTCAGTGACGGCACTGCCATTGTTGCCAAAGAACAAGCCAGATCTTGAGGCGAAGCGGGAAACTTTGGCAACAACGGCAGTTTCAACCCAAGAGACTCACACTGTGCTGCTCAGTCACTCCCCGCGCACAAGTTAAGCCGACGCTGCCTGAAGCGGCACAATATCGTCCAACTCAGCAAGAATTTTGTCTTCCGCGACATCCAAATCGTAGTGAGTCTGCAGTCCCAGCCAGAACTGTGGGGACATTCCAAAATATTTAGCCAAACGAAGAGCCGTATCGGCGGTAATAGCCCGCTTTCCGTGGACGATTTCGTTAATACGTCGAGGCGGGACCCCTATCGAAACAGCGAGTTTGTGTTGGGTAATCCCCATGTCCTTGAGAAAGTCCTCCATAAGGATTTCACCTGGGTGTACTGGGGGAGCTTGTTAGTGGTAGTCAACGATCTCAACCTCCTCTGCTCTACAGGCAGTATACCGTCGAGAACCAGCTAGGCAGCGAGCTCGTCGTCAATGTAGACCCGAGTGGTCGCACGCAGACCCGCGACCAGCATGCAGAAACAGAGCACCATGAGACCAATGAGCACAGCGGTCCAATCCCCGGTGGCCCCGCGCACCACTCCCACGGACAGCGGTACGAGGCCCGCCAAGACGTAGCCGCCCGGCTGAACGAAGCCGGAGAGCCGCGCCGTGGTGAGCGCGGTGCGCGTGCGGGCAGTGAGCAGAGCAAGCGCCAATGGGAAGCACATACCGCCGATCCCCATCAACGAGGCCCAGGCCAGCGGGGCGGCGTCGGCAGCCACGAGCACTCCACCCCACCCGGCACACGTGCACAAAGAAAGCACCACGGGAACGGGAGTAAGGCGGTTAAGACGCGAGATGAGCCACGGCATGACTACGCCACCGAGAATATTGAAGACTCCGATGACAGCGAGCGCCACGCTGGCGGTGTTCTCACTCACGCCTTTTTCTACCAGCATGCGCGGCAGCCACCCCATCTGTACATAGGCCATGGTGGATTGCACACCGAAGAAAAAGAGCATGGCCACCGCAGTGGGTGAGGTGAACATGGGGCGTTGTGCGTCCGCGCCATCAACCGTGCCGTGGGCGACGTCCTTACCGGTCTTAGGTAGGACCACTATCCACGCCACCAGCTGGGCGATGGCGGGCAGGCACCAAATCCACAACGCACCTTGCCACGATTTTTGTGTCACCGCGGACAATGGGCCGAGGGCGCTGGAAACGCCCAACATCGTGGTGTAGGTGGTCATCAGCGCCACCAACGTGCGGCCCGATCCATGTTGCTTGATCCATGCAGGAAGCAGCACATTTGCCAGCGCGATGCCGGCAACAACGCACAGGGTAAGCGCGACGAAAAGCGGAAAGCTACTGACCCATGGACGCAGGCCGAGCCCCACAACCAAGGCCACCGTGCCGCCGGCTAGGGTTCGGCTTAGGCCCACGCGGCGCGCAATGGGAACCGCCGCCAACCCCATGGCGGCAAAACACAGCCCCGGCAGCGCGGTCAACAAGCCTGCCTGCCCAGAGCTGATTCCAAAGAAGTCTTGGATCTGCCCCAGCACCGGTGCCACCGAAGCAATACCGGAGCGCAGGTTCAGCGCGGTCAGGCAAACAACTGTGAAGAGTAGGACAGGCGCAAGTGTGCGCCGAAACGCCAAACCCACCCCTTCTACTTCTGAACCGGGGCCCACTCAGGGCCGGTCTCACCGAGCTCTGGGTCAAGCTTAGCCACCAGCGGCTTCGGCTTCTGCAGCGCGGTCCCCGGGGTTATGTCGAATCGCTTCCACACGGCCTGCTGCGCGGAGTAGTCACCCGTGATGATCGGGTACAGGTGATTCTCCGGCGGAAGGTTTACGCCAACAAGCTCAACCGGCATGTCATCCGTCACTTCCTCGATGCGCGGCTGCGCGGCCCACACTCCCTCGCGGCCCAGGGTCTCGTGCACTTTTTGGGCGGTAAAGGGCAGGAACGGGGTCAGCATCACGTTGCAATCGGAAACCACCTGCAACGCGGTCCACAACACCGTGGCCAGGCGCTCGCGTTGGGTCTCATCCTTGGCTAGCTTCCACGGCTCCATCGCAGCGATGTAGGCATTGGCCTCACCCACGACGTGCATGATGGCGGTCATGGCCTGCTTGAACTTGGACTGCTCGAGGAAGCCCGCGGCGGTGGCAAAGGTTTCCTCTGCCAGCGACAGGATATCCTCATCTGCCTGCTCCAGCGCGGCCGGTGCCGGCACCTCACCGAAGTTCTTGTGAGCCATCGACACGGTGCGGTTAACCAGGTTGCCCCAGCCGTTGGCGAGCTCGTTGTTAATGCGGCGCACGAACTCATCCCAGGTGAAGTCGGTGTCGTTGTTTTCCGGACCGGCAACGGCAATGAAGTAGCGCAGCGCGTCAGGACCGAACTCCTCAAGGAAGTCCTTGACGTAGATAACGACGCCCTTGGAAGAGGAGAACTTGGACCCGGACATGGTCAGGTACTCCGAAGACACGATTTCCGTCGGCAGGTTGAGCTCACCATAGGTGTGCAGCTCACCGCCCTTGGAGCCTTTACCCGCATAGCCCAAGAGCTCAGCCGGCCAGATCTGGGAGTGGAAGGTGATGTTGTCCTTGCCCTGGAAGTAGTAGTGGCGCGCCTGCGGGTTCTGCCAGTAATCCTTCCACGCGTCCGGGTTGCCGGTGCGGTGTGCCCACTCGATGGAAGAAGACAGGTAACCAATGACCGCGTCGAACCACACATAGAGTTTCTTCGCACCATTGTCCTCCCAGCCCTCGACTGGAATGGGAATTCCCCAGTCGATGTCTCGGGTCATGGTGCGCGGGCGCATGTCCTCCAGCAGGTTGAGGGAGAACTTGAGAACATTGGGGCGCCAATCCTCACGAGTCTTCAACCACTCTTCGAGGACCTCCTTGACCGCAGGCAGATCCAGCAGGAAGTGCTCGGTGTCAATAAACTCCGGGGCCTCGCCGTTGATCTTGGATACTGGGTTAATCAGGTCCACCGGATCGAGCTGGTTACCGCAGTTATCGCACTGGTCACCGCGCGCGCCATCGGCGCCACACAGCGGGCAGGTGCCCTCAATATAACGGTCCGGCAAAGTGCGGCCAGTGGACGGCGAGATCGCGCCCTGGGTGGTCTCCTTAATCATGTAGCCGTTCTCGTAGAGACCCTTGAACAGCTCCTGCACCACCGCGTAGTGGTTGCGCGTCGTGGTGCGGGTAAAGAGGTCATAAGACAGGCCGAGCCCAGCCAGGTCGGTGACGATCTGGCGGTTGTAGCGATCCGCCAACTCACGCACCGTCACGCCTTCCTTGTCCGCCTGAACCAGCAGCGGGGTGCCGTGTTCATCGGTACCAGAAACCATGAGGACGTCGTTGCCACGCATTCGCTGGAAACGGGCGAACACGTCGGAAGGAACACCGAAGCCCGCCACGTGTCCGATGTGGCGGGGTCCGTTGGCATAGGGCCAAGCAACATTAACGACAACTGGATTCTTCATGGACACCACTCTACTTTGAGAGGTTTAGCACTTACGAACTGACTCTGAGGTCTTATTTACAAGCAGAAGCCATAGCACGACCGTCAATACAAGACATACCGCACCCCAAACTCCACACGCAGCAGCAGCGCTTACGCTCCCCGAAATTAAACCCAACAGCGGCCGAGTGAAGATCATTACCACTCCGCCTACTAACGAAACGAAGGACAGCATGGTAGCGCGGTTTTTAGTGGATGACAGCGCTGAAACCCAAATGTCACAGTAAGCAGTGCCGACCGAATAAAAAATACCAAGCGAAACAAGCAATACAAAAGGAGCCCAAACATCAACTTCGAATTTGAACCCAAGCCACACGCCTAAGCACATAAACGCAATTCCCGCTACCGACGTAACTAGCACAGTTCGTCTCGAAAAGGGGAGCTTCCCCACAAGCCATGCGCCCGCCAACTGAGCCACGCCAAAACCGGCAAAGAGGAAGGAGATTTCTTTAGGAGTCAATGATGCTTCCAAGCCAAGCGGTTGAAAGACCATTTGGATACTCCAGCCGCTGATCAACACTATGCTACCGGCCACAATCGCCCAGAGAATCTCTCCTGAAGGCAAATTCGCCGTTGAAATACGTTTCGGCCCAGTTTGACGCACATGCTGATCGATATCAGGCAAGCCCCACGCGACAGGAATTACAGCTGCAGCTACTACAGCTGTAATAACAAATGGAAGCGCTGGAGACAGTTCGAACAGCGCTCCTGCCGATACCAACGAAACAATCATCGCGATCGCTGCGCACACTCTGCGTATACGAATGAACTCGGCTGCGGTGGTAGGACCACCACCTTCTATTTGGCTGCCTATCTCCCAGCCATAGGCCGTAAGCAAGCCCGAAACAAGAGCCCACACAAGGCCCCACACGCTCCATGCAATAAACAAGCTAGGTAAGTCATTCACATAGGCGATAAGAAGGAATGTAATAAACGTACCAATAAGAGCTAGATAAAGGGACTTCTTCCGGCCAATGCGATCTGAAAACCATCCGACAGGAACCTCAAGGGCCGTCGCAATCAAGCGGAAAACCCCATCGGCTATAGAGGCCTCCTCGGTGGTAATTCCACGTTCTAAGAGGAAAAGCAACCAAACTGGAAACCAGAACTGGACTTCCAAAGCCAGTACAATTACTCCGTATCGCGTTCTCGTCCCCATCAAGACTCGCTTTTCTTACGAGCAACTACGAATGCGATAACCATGAGAACCGAAACTATGGTTGATATAAGAAGAATGACGTCGACGGGTTGAGTAGCAATCCACGTAGTCAGGTCACCCGCACCTAGATCATAGATAGTTTGATCAGGATCGGCAGAAGTACTCCGGCCCAAACTGACCACTGCCAACATTGTCCCCAAGATTGAAGTTACACCAATCACCATAAGGATTAAGTCCGTGAAAAAGCTCGCAGACCGAGCTCGTTCTCCATCAATATCGTCAAGTCTCGTCTGGCAAATACGCAGCTTGGTTTGTACAGGATTCTCCAATACTTCGTAATAATCCCAAACCTCAAGAATGCGCGTCGTCTCCAATCTCGACATTGGATTAACGTATTTACCCACTTCCGTTTTCTTGAGAAACAAGGCTTCAGCAAAATCCATCTCCTGCCGCAGTTGCGCTCGAAGCTTGCTAGTTGAAATATCGGAAGATTGGGACATGGCCCAAGACAGGATATTCATGAGATTCGAATCGCTTCTACCCGTAGCAGCATAGAAGAACTGTGCACGCACAAGCGCCTTCCACATCTCCTGCATCTCAACCCTGTTGTCAGCAGTTTCCCTCAGATAAATGTAATTCATCCAGTCCGCAGTGTGGCTAATCTTCCGCTGTTTCAGCGATTCAACAATCCCGCTCTTACCTTTAGTGTTTCCCAGCCATTCCAAGGCAAAGTCACTTTGAAGTTCTGCATATTCGGACTCTGATGGGTCAAAAATCAGTGCTCGCGACGCCCAGGCATCTTCCATGGGCGTATCGCCCTGGAACAACACAAATTCCTCGTAGCCATCATGTTGTTTAATCACGTCGCGCAATTCGTCATAAATGCGGGCGATGAGCTCTTGGTTAATTCGCGTAGCGACCTTCTGCACAAGTTGTTCAATTGACGAGGCCGTTTTCCCTTCAATCCCCACAGCCAGTTCGATTTCAGAAAGCAGGATACCGAAATCACAGAGGCTCCACTCAACAGAACTGATTTCTACTGTCGGTTCCTGACTTCGATAAAACGACTTTTCGACTTGAACCTTGTCCTTCACCACGGCGATATCATTCTGAATATCAATGCTCTGCGCTGATTCATATTGTAGCGATCCTGCTTGCGGAACCTTGCGCGCATAAATAGTCCCAGATTCACGGGCGACTGACTCCCAAAAGCGTCGGGCAGAATCTCCATCACGATATTCAACTCCGGGTTGGGTTAAGCAATCAACGCGCAGCGGCGAAACTAATCGGAAACTAGCCTTGTACGTCATTGACTTCCACACTTTCAAGATTCACAAAACCAGTTCGCCCAGCCAAAGGTCCGGTGAGCATCTTGATTTTTACTTCCTGCTCCTCTTTGAGGTCATCCGGCCAAACAAGCACTTGAGCTGATACTCCAGCTGGCAAACTGCCAAGAAATTTGTCTGATTCGTCACGTATGTCAATCAATCCATCACCGATAAGCCTCACTCTTTCTGGTACACCTTTCAGCATGGAGATTTGCTCTCTATATCGATCGGTCTTTTTATACTCAGCCAGGGATTTATTGAACCTATCGATTACAGCTCTCGATTGCTTGTTTTTCCGAATCAAGAAATGAACACTGTCTTCAGAAGAAAGAGCTGCCGCATTACCTTCAAGAATGTCGAACATCCCTGAATCACCTTCGAAGGCCGCACTCCTAAGAATAGCGTTGCCTACGAGATCGGATTCCGCGAGAAGATCCACTTCTTTATTCTGAAGAGCTTTAAAACCCTCAGCCGGCGAGGAGTAGTTACTAAATTCTGCACCTGAGTTATCAAGCTCTGCCCAATAGTCATAGCCGTCAATTTTTCCAATACGTACACCGTTAAAATCACCACGTTGCATCGCCTGGGTAACGTTGTAATCCTTCCGCTTGAATAGGACATACCGATAGTCAACAAGGGGATCAGAGTATTCGTAATTTTCCAGGCGCGAAGCAGATTTCACCATTGGGAAAACGCCGAATACAGTTCCTTCTTGTACTTTCTGGAGGCCACTATCCCATGTGTCAAAGGAAACCTGACCGTTGTAACCACTACTCGCCAAAACTGACAGAACAATGTCGCCAACAACGCCACCGTTTTCATCACTAGTCGTGACATACGGATCCCAATCTGATGTTTTGATCTGCACAGACTGAGCCGCGCGCGGAGGTTGAAGCCGCAGCATTAATAATGACGCCAACACCGATAGAATGCAGACGACTCCAAAAACCAAGCGAATCCAGCGAGTTTTCTTCTTATCTTTCAATGGTGGCACGGCAAAACGATAGCAAAGATCGCGTTTTTCCCTCAAGCAAATACTTTATCGTATGAATTAAATTTTTACCCCTGCTAACCACGAGCAGCAAGGTAAGCGTCATAGAGCTCACGGTTGGACCATGCCGTTCCCGCCGCCGCCTTCTTGCACGCATCTTTGGCACGCACACCCCGCTCTACTTCTGCCCGGACCTGCTCAACGAGGGTCTCCATCGACACGGGTGCAGCCTCACCGCCCTCGATTACTACGGTGATTTCGCCCCGCGCATTCTCTTCAGCCCACTCCGCGAGCTCGCCTAGGCAGCCTCGCTTAATCTCCTCGTAGGTCTTCGTCAGCTCTCGGCACACAGCGGCGCGACGGTCGGCGCCGAGAATCGCGGAGGCGTCGCCAAGCGTCTGTGCCAAGCGGTGCGGGGACTCGAAGAACGCAATCGCGCGCTGCTCCCCCACCAAGGACTCCAGCCACGCCTTGCGCGGCCCAGGCTTGCGCGGCGGGAAGGCATCGAAGAGAAAATGCCCCACCCCCAAACCAGACAGCGCAAGAGCCGTCGGCACCGCCGAGGGTCCTGGGAAGCAGGTCACGGGCACGTCTGCTTCCACTGCTGCAGTGACGATGGAGTGCCCAGGATCAGACACCAGGGGCATACCGGCGTCGGACACCACGAGCACTGTCCCGGTCCGGGCGGCGGCGACGAGAGCGCGCGAACGCTCCTCTTCGTTGTGGTCGAAATTGGACACCACCCTGCCGCGGATCTCCACCCCTAATGCCTGGGCCAGATTGCGAACGCGGCGGGTATCTTCCGCGGCAATGACATCTGCGTGACCCAAAGCTTGCATTAAGCGGGCTGAAGCGTCACCGGGGTTTCCCAGCGGCGTGGCGGCAAGGATGACCCCACGCGGCAAGGGTTCAAGCTGAAGACTCATACTCCCCAGCATGGCACACGCACGCTAGACTCATCCGAGTGAGTATCGCAACCCCTACCGATCGATCTGGCCGCATCAAGCGCCCGCGTCCTTCTCTTGCACGCGGCGCCCATACCCGGCCAGCGCCTCCTGCTCCCCGGCCCTATGTCTGGACAACGGCTGACACGATCAGCACCGCGATCATCGCGGCGCTGGCTTTCCTCACGCGCTTCATTGGCCTGACCTCCCCGGTCTCCGAAGGCACGCCCGTCTTCGATGAGAAGCACTACGTGCCGCAGGCCTGGGACATGGTTACCAGCTGGCATAACCTTTTCATCGGCGGTATCGAGTCCAATCCGGGCTATGGCCTTGTCGTCCACCCGCCGCTGGCCAAGCAGATTGTTGCGATTTCGGAGGCACTCTTCGGCTACACCCCATTGGGATGGCGCTGCATGGCCGCGCTCTTTGGCGTGGGCACGGTCCTGCTGACAATGGCGCTGGCTCGCCGATTGTCTGGTTCATGGCAGGTTGGATTCCTGGCTGGTCTGCTCGCAGTGTGCGATGGTGTGCTTCTCGTGGCCTCCAAGTTTGGCATGCTGGACATCTTCCAAGTCTTCTTCGTCGTTGCCGCCGCGTGGGCCTTGGCGCGCGACCACCAGCAGATGCGCGAGCGCCTCCACGCCGCTTTCCTTTCGGGCACCATGGGTGATTCCGACTTCGGTCCTCGTTTTGGTTTCCGGTGGTGGCGCTTTGCGGCCGGTGTCTTCCTGGGGCTAACACTTTCTGTGAAGTGGTCAGGCCTGTACTACATCATGTTCTTCGGCCTCATGAGCGTCTTCTCGGACCTCGCGCTGCGCCGTCTTTATGGAGTGCGCCGCTACATCGTGGGCACGCTGGTACGCGATACGCCCGCGGCCCTCGCCTCCATCGTCGCGGTTCCTGTAGCGCTCTACGCGTGGTCATGGCGCGCTTGGTTCGCCGATGAAACCGCCGTCTACCGCCACGCCAAGGTGGACGGCACTATCGAAGAAGGGTCCTGGCTACTCAACCTCCCCGAGCCGCTCGCCGGCTGGTTCTACTACCACTCCTCCGTGCTGGAATTCCACGCCTCCTTGACCACTTCAGGCGGCCACAGCCACCCCTGGGATTCCAAGCCGTGGGCCTGGCTGGTGGCCGCGCGCCCCATCCTCTACTACTCCTCCACTGACATTTCCTGTGGCGACGGCGGATCCTGCCGCAAGATGCTGTACCTGTTTGGCACCCCGGCCATTTGGTGGCTGGTCATTCCAGCGGTGCTGTGGGGACTGTGGTCCTTGCTCGTGCGCCGCAACCGCGCCTTCCTCATTCCGCTCGTGGGCGCCGCGGCGGGTTTCCTACCCTGGCTAGCGGTCTTCGACCGCCAGATGTACTTCTTTTATGCCACGGCGTTTATCCCGTTCATCATCGTGCTCATCGCGTTGGCCTTGGGCCAAATGATCGGGCGCGGCCGCAAACTGGAATGGCACTGGCTCGCAAGGCTCTTCGGTTCCGCGATGCCGCTGGGCACCTTCATCACGGTGTGCTACGCCGCACTCGTTGTAGCGATGTTTGCCTACTTCTCCCCGATCCTCTACGGCTACATGATCCCGGATTCTTGGTACAACTCCATCATGTGGCTGCCGTCGTGGACCTAACGCGGGCTAGCAGATAGCGTCCGATAAACGTCCCGCAGCAGGAACCCCCGGTCCGCCGCCCAAGCCCAGCCCAGGCAGGCGGTGGCGAGCCCGGTGCCGATGAGGATATAAAGCTGCCCCGCGGCGACGCTACCCAGGGCAAAATCGCGCATGGTAAAGCCGCACAGGAACGCGAACATTGTGCACGCCACCGGCAGCAATCCGGGCGCTGAGGCAGGGCGCCATGCAGCAAAACCCAAACCGCTGGCAAGGCCGAAGCGCAGTGCTGCGGCCTCGATCAACAGGCGCGCGCGCTCCGGGTCAGCGCCTTCTGCAAGGGTCCCTTCGCTCTCCAGGGTGGTCAAACCCGAAGCGCTGACGACGACCACAATCGCCCACACAAGAAATGCCACGGACAGCACACCGAGGGCTACTCGCGCCAACGACAGCGAAGCCTGCCGGGTGCTCGAAGCTCGCTGCCATTCTGGCTCCACGCCAGCGAGGATTACCTCGGATAGATCCTGCGGCGGTGCTCCATCCGGTTCCACAAGGCTCAACGACCGGGATAGAGCCGCTGCCTTGTCCCGGAAGGCCGCACAGTCTGGGCAGCTGGAAACGTGTGCCTCGATGACGTCAGGCGACAGCTGCGGGGCTTCCCCGTCTAACTGCGCGGAAATCGCTGCCTGCACTTGCTCATGCGTCAGCACGGCTCAGCACTCCATCCACGCTCGCCCGGCCGGAACCGAAGACCACGATCATGAGCAATGACACGATGAGAACCAGCGGGTACTCGATGCCGCCATCGGCCGCGAAGAGACCGTTACCGATGTGCACGAAATACAATGCGCACGCCATGAGCAGCGCTAAAGCCCCCGCAACAAAGGTCGTGAGAAGGCCTACCACCAGGGCCGCCCCGCCCAGCATTTCCGCGAAGGCAGCCAAGTATGCCGAGGTCTGCGGCTGTGGGACCCCCATGGCGGAGAACTGCCCGGTAATTTCGTCCATCCCGCTAAAGAACATCTTGTCCACGCCGTGCGCCACGAAGATTACTCCCAGCACCGCGCGGAAGATGAGGAGCGCGGCATCGCGTACGGCGGGTCTATTCATGGTTCATAGACTACCCTGGATAGCCACCTCCCTCCGAAAGGACTCCCCACCCAGCATGCTTACGTGGACCACTACGAACACGCCTCTAGGTTGCCTCACCCTCGTGGGATCTGCGCGAGGTTTATCTCATGTGTATTTCGACGGCGAATCTCCGGATCTTAGAAGCATGCAACGCCTCACGGATGTCACCGAACCTGGCTCTGCAGGCGCGGTGCTTGTCGACGCCTCTCAACAAATTGCCGAGTATTTTGCCGGCACGCGGAGGGATTTTGAGCTGCTTCTCGCCGTGCCTGAGTCCCCGCGCACCTTCCGGGATCGGGCGCAGCGTGTCCTGCGCGACATCCCATTCGGGGAACGTTGGACCTATTCGACTCTTGCCACCGCCGCCGGTAGCGCGCAGGCCGCACGTGCCGCGGGGAGCGCCTGTGCCACCAACCCGCTTCCTATTGTGGTGCCGTGTCACCGCGTCGTACCAGCTGGCGGCGGTGTTGGTTCCTATCGCGGCGGCGCAGCCGCGAAGCAGATGCTTCTGGACCACGAGGCCGCATGCTGCGGCACTAATCCGCAGAGAGCCCTTGGCAAGCACGGGTAGCCCTGGGGAACCGATGAATAACTTCTGCAGTCTAAAAAGGCATGACTAGTACAAAGATGGCAAACGATACGAGACTTGTTTTTGACTCCGCGGGGCTCGGCCGCCCTGCTTGGGCAATGACCTCCCCACTCCTCAAGGAGTACTACGACACCGAATGGGGTATGCCCATCCATGAGGAATCCGCACTGCTAGAGCGCCTCTGTTTGGAGGGCTTCCAGGCTGGGTTGAGCTGGGAGATCGTTCTGCGCAAACGCGAAGCTTTCCGCGCCGCTTTCGTGGGGTTTGATGCTGACCTTCTGGCAAGCTTCGGCGAGGAGGAAGTGGAGCGCCTGATGAATAATCCTGGAATCATCCGGAACCGCCTCAAGATCAATGCGGTACTTGCCAACGCGAAGGCCACGGTGGCCTTAAGAGAGCAGGGCGGACTCGATGAGTTCATCTGGAGCTTCTTGCCGGAAGAGACCATCGCACCGGAGCGCGAAGAAGACATCCCTAAATACACGCAAGAAGCCTTGGACATGTCCAAGGCTTTAAAGAAGGCCGGGTTCAAGTTCGTCGGCCCAGTAACGTGCTTCTCACTCATGGAGGCCATCGGCATGGTCGATGCCCACCTCGTGGGCTCGCACCGTCGCGGTACATCCGGTGTGTGGCCGGCCTAGCGCTCAGCCAACACAGCGCTTAGCCAACTCGACGCTCCGCCAAATCATCACGCCGTTGACGCGGGGTGGGATGAGGACCGTCAAACCCACCGTCGGAATCATCCTCCGAGTACACCGGAAGGTAGTCAAAGTCCGGGCTTTCATCATCGATTTCCAGGATGAGCGCGCCCGGGCGGCGCAGCTTCGGCGGAAGCGACTCGGCGGGGTTCTCCGCGTTACGCACTCCCAGGCGGGCGCGGCGTAGGTGGTAAATGCGGCGCCGCAACAGCTCCCGTTCACGGCGTACCTGGGCGCGCAGCGCAACCAGGTAAACCGTGGTCATAACACCAGCGATAGCCGCCAGCCACCACGTCCATCCGCCCACGACGATGCCGAGGCATACCGTAACTACCACTGCTACCGCCAACCCGATGAGCGTACGCTGACGGCGCTGGTAACGCGTGGCAGAAGCTTCCTTCTCCTTCACCGGATCCCATCCGCCGCGGCCAAGGCGGCGCTGTGCGAAGGCGAGCTCGTCCTCAGACAGCTCGGTATCGCTGCCGCCGGCCTCAGAGTCCTCGGCGTTCAGCTCCGCGGCATCAGCGTTCTCGCTCTCGGCCGCCGTGGATTCTTCCGCGTCGGGAGCACCATCAGCCCCATCTGATTCCTCGGCGTTGGGCGTCGTCGGCGCCTCCTCCACAGCGTCAATAGCACCCGGGTACATCAAATCGACCGGAGAAGTGTAGGCGTCATCGAAGTCATAAGCATCCTCCGCCACCTCAGCATTTGCTGGGGCTGTAAACACTTCAGCAGCATCTGCTTCAACGTCCTTGGTGTCCTGTCCTGCTTCCTGCTCGGCCTCGGCGACGTGGGCGGGCTCCGCTTCGAGCTCGAAGTCCTCTTCAACGGCGTCTTCCTCAACAACCTCGCCGTCAATCGTCTCCGCGACGTCCGAAGTAGCTTCGTCAGAGGTAGCGGTTTCAGCGCGGGAGGACTGCGAATCCTCGCTTACGCCTTCGGCCTCCACCAGCTCGTACTCCGCTTCGTCCGCTGCAGCCCCCGTTCCTGCCTGGGCGCGCGGGCGGATATCTTCCTTGCCCAGGCGCGGCTTGCGACGGCCCGGCACAGAGCCGGAATCACCTTCGAAGAGCACGCGGGTCTCTTCAAAGGCCTCACCCGTGTGGCTCATCGGACGCTGCGAACGCAAAAGCAACGGGGCGAGGATGAAGAGCCACAACACGATTACGAGAATGATCGGCACGGCAGTCATCATGCGGCTGTGTCCCACTTTCAGGGGTCGACGAAAAGGGAATATAACTAGGCCCCTACTCTAGCCGCCCACACCGGCTCCATGGGCATCAACGATGCCCATAAATTACAAGGTTGTTACTTAAGTGAAAACAGAGGTAGTTGAACTAATCCAAGCGCGATCTAGAGACCGAGGATCCGCCCCGCTGCGTGCAGGCGCTCCACCGCGCTCGAGGCAAAATCCTCACGATTGAGCGCCAAGAAGTGGTGGTCCCGCCATGCGCCGTCAATGTGTAAGTTGCGGCGCAGAAATCCCTCATCCCGAAAGCCATTGTTGTGTAGCACCTTGCCCGAAGCAGGGTTCTCCGGCAGGTAGGTGGCGGTGACTCTGTGCAGCCCCACTCGGTAAAAAGCGTGGTCCACGCCGAGGGCGCACGCAACGGTGGCCACGCCGGCGCCGTGTACCCCGGAATGGACCCAATAGCCGATCCAGCATTCACTGACCCCTCCGTGCTGAATATTTCCCAGGGTCAATTGGCCTCGAAATTGCCCATCGACGTCAATGACGAGCGGCACCACCGTTCCAACGCGGGCAGAATCGCGCAAAAACATCAGGTGATTCCACCACGCAGACTGCGAATGCGCCGCATCCCATGACGTCGGCAGCGTAGGTTCCACGGGCTTAAGAAAATCCCGATCCGCCATGCGCTGCTGCCGCCACGCCTCACCATCCCGACGCAACAGCGGGCGCAGGCGCACCGTCGCTCCGTGCGGGAAGACGCTGGAACCTCGCAGCCGCACAGCAGGGGTCGCCTCAGGCCACCCCGGATGCTCGGGGTGAGCCTCACCGCTGGCGGGGGTGGAAAACCTCCCTGCGGCAGTACCAAAAGGATCAAGCATGGCGTGCGTAGCTGCCGGCTAGCTTCGTTGGGTCAGGAAGAGGACGTCGACCACATCTCCCGGGCGGATCTCGGTGACCTCCTCCGGGATGCGAATCATCGCGTTCGCCTCTGACAACCCGGCGAGCAGGTGTGCCGGCGCGCCCGCCGCGCCACCTAGCCCTTCCACTAGGTAATCGGAGGTCTCGGCGTCACGCATCAGCCGGGCACGGATGTATCCGCGACGGCCCGGGCGGGACTCCATGTGGTTGAGCACGCGTGCGCGTACGACGCGACGCTGACCGCTGCGCTTGCCTAGGGACAACCGAATCAACGGGCGCACAAAAACCTCGAAGATGACGAGCGCAGACACGGGGTTCGAAGGCAACAGGAAGGTAGGGATGCGCTCCTCCCCCAACAGACCAAAACCTTGGACCGAACCGGGGTGCATTGCCACACGAGTGGTATCGACATCCCCCAGCTCATCGAGGACTTCGCGGATTTCATCCGCGCCCGCACCACCCACGGCACCGGAAATCACCAACACCTCGCTGCGCGCCAGGTAAGTCTCCAAGGCCTCCCGCACGCGGCGCGGCTCACCGGCAGCAATGCCCACGCGCTGCACGTCCGCGCCGGCCTCCTTCGCGGCCGCTGCGAGTGAGTAAGAGTTCACGTCGAAGACCTGACCCAGGCCGGGCTCACGGTCGACGTCGACAAGCTCCTTGCCGTAAGAGACGATGGTCACGCGCGGGCGTGGGTACGCCAGCACCTTCGAGCGCCCCACCGCCGCGAGCAGGCCAATCTGCGCCGGTCCCAAGACAGTTCCAGAGGACACTGCCACATCGCCGGGTTGGATGTCATCGCCCACGCGGCGCACGAAGTCTCCCGAACGCACTGGCCGGTGTGAGGTCACGCGCTTGCGTCCGCGGTCGGTCCACTCGAGGGGAAGGACGGCGTCGGCAAGCGTGGGCAAAGGCGCACCCGTATACACCCGCACCGCCTGCTTAGGCTGCAAACGCAAAGGTTGGCGTGAGCCTGCCGGAACCTCCCCCACCACCGGAAGCGAGCGCTCAATCTCAGTCTCCGAGGCAGGAGCATCCGCATCCTCAGCGTCGTGGCGAGTGCGCGCCTTGAGGGCTTTTTCTCCCCCGACGTCCACGGCACGCACGGCGTAGCCATCAATCGCCGCCTGCGGGAAGCCCGGCAGCGGCTGATTAGCCTGCACCTCCTCCGCGCACTTGAGACCCAGCGCATTCGCGATGGCGATGCGTACCGGCTCCGGAGTCATCGCTGCATCAAGAATGAACGCCATCTGGTCATCGACCGAACGCATGTACCGCCTACCTTTGCTCTGGGGTATGTGGGGCCTAAAGGGATGGAAGTTACTGGAGTAGAGCTTAGCGCGCTTGGTGCGTCAAGACTTAGCCCTTCAGCCCGTTTTCTTCTTCGTAATCCTCCACAATCTTCTTAATCGCCTTGTAGAGCGCGGGACCGTATTTCTCATCGCGCAGACCAAAGTCCACGTTGGCTGGGATATAACCGCCCGGGTTGCCAAGATCGTGGCGCTTGCCTTGGTGAACTACGACGTGAACTGGGTGTCCCTCCTTAATGAGGAGCTCGATGGCATCGGTCAACTGCAGCTCCCCACCCTTGCCCGGCTTGATACGGCGAAGCGCATCAAAGATCTTCCTGTCGAGCAGGTAGCGCCCCGTGGCCACAAGGTTGGACGGCGCATCAGCCGGATCCGGCTTCTCCACCATGCCCACAACCTTCTTCACTCCCGGCGCGTCGGTGTCTTCGACATCGAACACGCCGTAGTTAAAGGTCTCCTCGCGCGCGACCTCGAAGGCGCACAGCACGCTGCCGCCTAGGGCTGCGCGAACACGGGCCATCTCCCCCATGACGGTGGCGGGCAGAACAATGTCATCCGGCAGCATAACGGCGAAGAATTCCTCGTCATCCTCGAGCACGGATTCCGCCAAGCCCACCGCGTGACCGAGCCCAAGCGGCTTTTCCTGCTCCACCGAAATCGGGTGAATCAGCTGGGCGGCGCGCTTGACCTTAGCAACCTGCTCGTCTTTGCCGCGGGCGTCGAGTGTCTCAACCAGATCCGGAAACTCCTCGAAGTGTCGCATCACCTCTTGCTTGTTTGGTGCGGTGATCACCGCGAGGCGCTGCGCACCAACCGAAGCGGCTTCTTCCGCAATAAGCTCGATGCCCGGCGTATCAACGACGGGGAGCAGCTCCTTGGGCACGGTCTTGGTGGCAGGCAGGAAGCGAGTGCCCATGCCAGCAGCGGGGACAACGACCGTAGCGATCCCGGTGTGGGAATCCTCGTGTGCAATAGCCATAAGTTCCACTTTACAATGCACCCACCGCTCTCCTGCGCTGCGCTACGCCGTCACATTATGATTAACAACCATGACGACCTCCCCCAAGGACGCCTTAAGAGCCTCACTCCTTAGCGCCCGCCGCGAACGCACCTCTGAACAGCGTGCTGACGACAACGCCGCGTGGTGTGCTGGTGTGAGAGAGCTCCTGACTCCCGCGATGCGCATTGCCGCCTACCACCCACTGGGCACAGAGCCGGGCGGCCCCAGCTTCGTGGATACCGTGGCACAGCTCTGCAAAGAGGTTTACCTGCCTATTCCCGGTGCAGCCGGGGAGCTTTTGTGGACGCTATATACCGGCCCACAGGCCATGCGCCCGGGGGCGTTGGGGATTGCGGAGCCCGTCGGCCAGCGCCACAGCAGCGAAATCCTGGCCCAGCTCGATCTCATCCTCGCACCCGCGATGGCAGTCAGCGAATCAGGCATGCGCTTGGGCAAGGGAGCGGGGTACTACGACCGCGCGCTCACGCCCCTCCCAACCGGGCGCCCGCCCGTCGTCGCCCTGGTGCATTCCAGCGAGGTCCGCGATGTCCCCTTCGACGAGCACGACCGCCCAGTCGATGGCGTCCTCACCGAGCGCGGGATGCGCTGGCTTTAATCGCTTTCGGGCCCACCCGGGAACCACGTAGCGCCACGCGCAGTCTAAAAAGGTATGGATTTTCTACATGTTCTGCGCACCCCGGGTCATCGCCGCAGCGTGCTCCTGCGCCGCGTTATGGCAGCTGTCCTGCTCGTGACCGCCGCGGCCAGTGCGCTTGCTTCCACACGTGAGCAGCCCCGCGTCGTGGTCATGGCCCGGGACGTGGCGGCCGGAGAAACGCTAGCGCTTGGCGATGTCTCCGTGGCCCGCGTCCCCTCCTCCGCTCTACCCGCCACGGCGTTGGGAAATAACCCAGAGGATGCCGTGGGACGCGTGCTGGTAGCGGCCGCGAGCGCTGGCGAAATCTTGACCACAACTCGCCTACTCAGCTCAGATCTCGTCGCAGATTTCGGCATGGACAACGGCCATCTCATCCCGCTTACGCTGGCTGAGCCGGAGATTTCTCGCAATCTCCACCACGGAGATACGGTCAATATCGTCGGCACGGTAGAGGATGGGCCCGACGGTACCGCCCCCGCAGGCGGAACGACTATTGCCCGAGGCGCTCGCGTCGTGTCGGTGGAGACGGGCGGAGATGATGCACGCACGCAATCGCTGCTCGTTGCCCTTCCCGCCGAGGCGGCCGAGGACGTCGCTGCCGCTTCCCTTGCGCAACCGCTCACGGTCGTCATCGTGGGCGACCGTGCCCACAATTAAGATGACACTGTGAAGATCACCGCGTTTGGACATCAATAGCGCCGCGGGATGTTGCCACCACCAACGAACTCTGCCTAGTATGGGCGCATCCACTCAGGCGCTAATGTTTGTGTGTCTTTCCTGTCTCACAACGTCGTGGCAACGCATGCTGTGAGCGCTCAACAGTGGTCTTTTCTATTCCAGCAATTTCCCCCGATACTTCTTCCTAAGTAGGCACTCCTACGCTTCAAGAACCTCGCTCCTTTCGGCCCCTTCCGGCTCATCACGTGCTAGGTACCGCCTCATTGAACAGCGTTGGTTCTCCCACTGCGCGCTGCGTCGCAGCCGCGCACTACCGAAGAAGCAATTACTCCGCAGAAAAGGACATATTCCCATGCTTAAGGGCTTTAAAGATTTCATCTTGCGCGGCAACGTCATCGAGCTGGCCGTGGCCGTCATCATCGGTGCTGCATTCACCGCAATCGTCACCTCCATCACCGATCACCTCATCCAGCCGCTGATCAACTCCTTCGGTTCCCCGGACTTCGGTGGCTTGGGCTTTGCAATTACCGACAACCCCGAGACCTTCCTTGACTTTGGTGCGGTTATCACCGCGATCATCAACTTCCTGATCGTCGCCGCCGTCATCTACTTCGTCATTGTCGCTCCGCTCAACGCCGTCACCGAGCGCGCTAAGCTCCGCCAGGGTGTTGACCCAGAGGAGCCGGCTCCGACCGCCGAGCAGCTGCTCGCTGAGATCCGCGACCTGCTCGCTGCTGAGAACGGTGGCACCACCACGGAGAAGCCAGGTTCCAGCTTCTAATTCACAAGCAAAACCTGCAATCCCGCAGAGCCGGCACTGTGCCGAAGCTCTGCGGGATTTTCTTATGCGCTCTAGGCCCTCGACGCGCTACTGCGTAGTACCAAAGTGCGGCGGCATATTCTCACGGTAGAAAGCCTCACCGGTAACTTCGTCTTCGCTGTTGCCATCAAGGCTTACGATGCGCAGCTCATCGGCGCCGGCCCCAGCAGAGGTACCAGCCGTCTGCGATACTGGCCCGCCGGGCACGTCGAAGCTGCGATCATAATTCTGGGCGGTCGACGGGCGCTGAGCACGACGGCGGGCACGTGGTGCGGAATCAGCCATTAGACGCTGGACTTCTGCAGCTGATCGACGAGGTGATGCACCAAGGGAGTCAACGTGGCCATACCATCGCGCACCGCCGCGCGGGACGAAGCCACGTTGACGATTACCGTCGAGCCGGACACTCCTGAAATACCGCGGGAGGTGCAGGCATCCACCGCGCCGCATGCCTGGCCGGAAGAGCGCAGCGCCTGCGCCACGCCCGGAACCATTTGATCCAGCACCGCGCGGGTTGCCTCAGGAGTTTTATCGCGGGGGCCAACGCCCGTGCCACCGATAGTCAATACGAGGTCAACTCCCCCGACCACACCGGTTTCAATCGCCTGTCGGATTTTGGATTTCTTGGAGCGAACAATCACTGCGCCGTCGAAGGTGAAATCGGCTTCGGCCAGCAATTCACCCGCCAAACGCGATGTGTCCTCCGTTGACTCATCTGGGTGGTCGGTAACGATCACGACGAGCGCGCGACGCGGCGCCTGAACGCTTTGTTCTTGCTCGCTCGCAATGAGGAAGGCGTCATCGGGCTCGGTAACATCATCAAGTTCGTGTGAGGCATCGCGCCCCAACAGCTCAGCTGCGTCGGTGTTGTCTGCCACGGAGGTTCTCCTTAAAGGTGGGACGGAATCTTCCGGAAGTAGTTGCTTAAAAAGGTGTCAGGGTGCGGTATTCACGCGGTGCTTGCGCACCGCCCGAGTATTTGTAAACTTACTCGCTCGCCAGCGTTACCTCTACCTTTCTCACGTCTTCGTTGTCGCGGCCCTTAACTTCCAGTGTCACGGTTGCCCCAAATTCCTGCGAGCGGGTTGCCGCAATCAGGGCATCGGAGCTTTCAATGAGCCGGTCGTTGACGCGAGTGACCACATCACCGGACTTCAGTCCTGCTTTATCAGCCGGGCTGCCAGATTCCACATCAACGATTTCCGCGCCAAGGGTATCGCTCTGCGCACGGACCTTAACGCCCAACGTGGGATGCTTGACCTTGCCGTTATTGATGAGCTCATCGGCCATCCGCTTAGCAAAATTTGAGGGGATGGCGAAGCCCAGGCCGATGGAGCCGCCTTCGGCATTCGAACCGCCAGATAGCGAGGCAATCATCGAGTTCATGCCAATGATGTTGCCCTCCATATCCACCAAAGGGCCGCCGGAGTTACCGGGGTTGACGGCTGCGTCGGTCTGGATGGCGTCGATAAGCGAGGACTCCCCACCTTCCTGTGACGCACGCACCGGGCGGTTCTTGGCCGACACAATTCCGGACGTCACCGTGGCGTTGAGCCCCAGCGGGGAGCCAACGGCAACTACCTCCTGCCCCACTGCGGCCGCGTCCGAATCACCAAACTGGAGGAAAGGAAGATCGCTGACGTCGTCGATTTTGATGACCCCGACGTCTGTCGTCGCATCGGACGCGACAAACGTAGCGCTATGGCGCGAACCATCATTCATCGTCACTTCGAGCCTCCCTCCCTGATCCGCGCCAGCAACGACGTGGTGGTTGGTCAGCACATAACCATCTGGGGAGATAATTGAACCGGAGCCCTCGGCACCGCCAGAGCGGGTCATGGAGTAGATCGACACCACCGACGGCAGAACCTTCGATGCTACGTCCTCCACAGAGCCGGCGGCCGGCTCGTTACCGGTGCTATTGGCCACCGGCTGGCGCTCGAGAACCTCGTTGACCGTCGAGGTCGAGGATTTATCGTCACCGGCTTTGCCAACCACGGCACCGGTGACGCCGCCAGCTGCAACGAGCATCATCGCCAACGCGATGCCCATTCCTACCTTGCGTTTGTTCTTCGGTTCGCTTCCCGGCTCCACGACGTGCGCGCCTACGCCTTGCTGGCCAGGGAAGCGTTCGTTCTGATTCCCCTCGGGCGCAGCACCGTAGCGCTGTCCTGCATATGGTTGTGCTGTGCTCTGTCGCACCTGGCTTTGCTGACCGAAGCCATAGCTTGAGCCACCATACGGTGCTTGTCCTGCGCGTGGAGCCTGAGGGGGCTGAGTACCAAACGACGATGGGCTTCCCGGCCCGCCCTGTGCACCATAGGGCGCTTGCTGCCTTCCCTGTGCCCACGAGTCCGAGCGCGGCTGATTCCAGCCGTTTGATGAGCTTCCCGCAGAAGGCGCCCCGCCCTGCTGCTGTGCTTGTCCCCGCCCATCAGAGTTCTGCGGGGTATCCATGGGATTATCCATGTTCGAATTCCTCATATTCATGTCAGGTAGTGTGCACCATCGCGCTGGGGTGTATCTGTCTCTGCTCTGCCAGTGTGCTAGGAAAAGCTGTACATTTCCTGTGCACCCTGAACTGGGACGATACTTGGAAGACTAGCTTTGGTTAAACCACCGCTCCGCAAAGATATGACCCCGGTCTTGCGGGTTCTCCGAGTGCTCCTCGGCTGGCCCCTGAGATGTCTCCTCTGCTTCTTGCGCATCGAAGGATTCTGGCTGGAACTCGTTCGGGATTTCTTCCAATCCATCCACCATGGCATCCCCCTCGGTGGGATGCCCCGGCAGGATAACCTCCATGCGTGTTCCACCGTCCGCGGAATCCTTAATGGTGATCTCTCCATTGTGCCGCTCGACGACGGATTTCACGATGGCCAAGCCTAGTCCGGAACCAGGCATTGCACGAGCTTCGGCCGAACGGTAGAAACGCTCAAACACCTTGTCGCGCTCCTCGGGCGCGATACCGGGACCCGAGTCATCCACACGCAGGCACACCTTGTCCTCTGCTACTTGCCGCATGGACACGCGCACGGTACCCGTGGGCGGCGACCACTTAGCGGCGTTATCCATGAGATTGAGCGTGGCACGCCCCAAGGCAAATGGGTCACCATCCAACATCCACGGAATAAACCTCACGCGGAAGTCCACGTCAGGGCGCCGGCGCTTGGCACGATTAAGGGAATTTTCCAGAACCTCGTGCAGCTCGACCGGTTCCGGTTCCTTCTCAGTGGCATCTTCGCGTGCCAAGTCCACGAGATCACCGATCAGGGTCGACAACTCCGACATCTGCGCCATCACGTCGTCTTCCAAATCACGACGATCTTCCTCGCTGATGCCAAATCCGCCGCCGGATTTATTCAGCATCATGAGGAGCTCGATATTGGTGCGCATGGAAGTTAGCGGCGTCTTCAACTCGTGGCCGGCATCTGCCACGAACTGCGATTGCTGCACGCGCGCATGCTGCAGGGCAGACAGCATTCGGTTGAAGGACACCGTCAGCTGCGACATCTCGTCATTGCTCTCCACCGCAATCGGCCGCAAGTCATTAGTCTGCGTCACATAATCTGCCGCGCGCTTGAGGCGCGCGATGGGTTCCATACCGGTCTTGGACACCACCATTCCCGCGAAGACGGAAAGCAGCACGCCGAACGCCACGATGATGAGCAGAGCCGAACCCACCGCGGAAACGATTTCCTCGGTCGGTCCTAGGTCCTTAGCCAGGACTACCGTGGTCCCGCCGTCCTCATGCTTAGCCAGCACGCGCTCCCCGCCCAAAGTACGGATGGAGCTTTCCATAGTGTCCCCGTCGGGCTTAAAATCGCCGCCCACGGGCAGTGCGTCACCAAATGCAAACGCCGCCGACGGTGGGGAGATTGAGATTCGAGTCGAGGGGTTATAGAGCTTGAATGAGGAAATTTCCTGGTCGATGTTCTCCACAAAGGCCGGATCCTGCGCCTGCTGTATGAGTACGTCGGCTTGCTGCATAATCTGCTTATCGACGCTCGCCGTCATCGACGCCGCGACAAGCCAATAGGTCACAAACGTCATTACTGCCACGGAGAAGGCGACAACAACGCCGGTAACCAAAGAAAGGCGCCACCGAAGCGGCGCCCGTGAAGCCCAGCCGCGTCGGCCTGAGCGGCCTAACCACGCAGTGGTATCCAGGTCTTCAGAAGGCACCGCATCAGGCGCGGGCCTCCGCAAAATCACGCGATAGCCTCCCTCATGACATAGCCAACACCGCGCACGGTGTGGATAAGACGCGGCTCACCATTCTCCTCGGTCTTTTTGCGGAGATAGCCAATATACACTTCAAGCGCATTTCCGGAGGTGGGGAAATCATAGCCCCACACTTCTTCCAAGATGGTGTTGCGGGAGAGAACCTTGCGGGGGTTCTCCATCAACAAGCGCAGGAGAGCAAACTCGGTACGGGTCAGGGAAATTGGACGGTCGCCGCGAGTAACTTCACGCGTATCTGCATCAAGCTTGAGGTCCTCGAAGCTTAGCTGCGTCTCAACCGGCTGCTTCGTCCCGATGGAGTCCGCGGCGGCACGCCGAACCAAAGAACGCACGCGAGCCAAAAGCTCCTCCAGAGCGAATGGCTTGGGCAGGTAATCGTCGGCGCCCGCATCGAGACCTGCAACGCGATCGGACACGCCATCACGAGCCGTCAGCACGAGAATGGGGCGGTCCCAGCCTTCGCTGCGCAGGGTGCGGCAGACTTCAAGGCCGTCCATGTTCGGCATCATCACATCGAGGATCAGTAGCTCGGGGTTATCACTGTGAACCATCTCGACAGCCTGAACGCCATCGGCGGCCAACACAACCTCGTAGCCATTAAACTTCAGGGAGCGCCGAAGCGATTCACGTACGGCCTGCTCGTCATCCACGACAAGAATCTTCATAATCTCAATTATGTCCTATCTAGGACGTTTTCACGAAGTAGGCCGCATTCTTTCGCCCCCTTATACCCCCTTAGGCCGCTAATTTCCCCAAAAAACTCAAGACCGCCCTCGGCGGCCCACGCCTTAGCAATCAGGGAGCACTGCGAGCGCGCACTACATGCGCACGACAAAAGCCCCGAAGATTCACTCAAAGCGGTGAATCTTCGGGGCTACAGTCACAGACTGAAGACCTAAGAGGCCTTAGAACTGCTCGACGTCAACCAGGCCAAGCTTTGCAGCCTTGACCAGGCGGCGCGGGATGCGCACGGTCTGACCGTCGATGGTGACTTCCTGGAGGGCGACATTGTCAGCCTTCCACTGGGAACGGCGAGAGTGGGTGTTCGCGCGGGACTTCTTAAACTTAGGAGTTGCCATCTTTTCCTATCCTCCTTACGCGTTCTTCTTCTTGCGGCGAGCCATTGCACCGAAGCGCTGGTTGAACTTCTCAACGCGGCCAGCGGTATCCATAACGCGCTGCGCACCGGTCCAGAACGGGTGGGACTCAGCGGTCACGTCGACGACAATGAGCGGGTACTCGTTGCCGTCTTCCCACTCAACGGTGCGATCGGAGGTAGCGGTGGACTTGGTCAGGAAGGAGTGGCCGGTACCGGCGTCCTTGAAGACCACCGGGTGGTAATCCGGGTGGATGTCTTTCTTCATATGTCGATTCCCTCAGGGTTGAACTACGGGTCGGTTCCTTCCGTGACGCATGAGAGCGTGAAAGGATCGTGCCCGAGTTGGGTCTCTATACTTACAAACGTGCGGCTCGCGCCGACAACTTGAAACATCCTACAGGCCGCAGGCACCAAAATCGAAATCGCCGCAGTTCATACTCCTCAGAGCAACGCAACGGCAAGCACAAACAATCACCCCGCCAACACCTTCGACGGAAATGGCGCCTGGATAATAGGTATCAAAGCCGGGTTGCACGACGGCGGTGATTAGGTTCTGCAGGCCGCGGCATGTAAGATTTCCCCTTGCTGTTGTCAAAGTAATCGTTTTACGCCCCATCAACTGGTGTTCAACGGATTAAGCCTCCTGCTCAACCTCACTTTTTAGAGCGCCGCGCCTCACCGCGGATATAGGCACTCCGTTAGTCGCTTTCGATGTGGGCGGCTAGGAGAAAGAAGACCCATGTCGGCTATTTGCCAGGTAACGGGCCGCAAGCCGGAATTCGGCAAGCAGGTCTCGCACTCGCACCGCCGCACCTCGCGCCGTTGGAACCCCAACGTGCAGCGTCGTCGGTACTACCTGCCCTCTGAGGGCCGTACCATCACCCTGAATGTTTCCACCAAGGGCATGAAGATCATCGACCGTGACGGCATCGAGTCCGTCGTGGCCAAGATTCGCGCACGTGGGGAGAAGATCTAAAGATGGCACGTAATGACATCCGTCCAATCATCAAACTGAAGTCCACTGCGGGCACCGGTTACACCTACGTGACCCGTAAGAACAAGCGCAACAACCCGGATCGCATCACCTTGAAGAAGTTCGATCCGATCGTCCGCAAGCACGTCGAATTCCGCGAGGAGCGATAATTTATGGCTAAGAAGTCAAAGATCGCCAAGAACGAGCAGCGCAAGGAAATCGTCGCCCGCTACGCGGAGCGTCGCGCTGAGCTCAAGGCAATCATCAAGAACCCGAACACCCCGGACGAAGAGCGCCTCGAGGCGCAGTTCGAGCTGAACCGTCAGCCGCGCGACGCCGCTCGCGTCCGCGTCCGTAACCGCGACTCCGCCGATGGACGTCCGCGCGGTTACCTCCGCAAGTTCGGTCTGTCCCGTGTCCGTATGCGCGGCATGGCTCACCGTGGTGAGCTGCCGGGCGTTCGCAAGTCCAGCTGGTAAAGGGGTACCCATACAATGGCTGTCAAGCGTAATAATCACAAGAAGTTCCGTATGGAGCAGACCCGTCGCCCGAAGAAGAACCCGCTCAAGGCCGAGGGCATTGAGAAGGTTGACTACAAGGAGATCAAGACCCTGCGTCTGTTCATCTCCGATCGTGGCAAGATCCGCTCCCGTCGCGTCACCGGTCTGACCCCGCAGCAGCAGCGCCAGGTTGCTACTGCCGTCAAGAACGCTCGCGAAATGGCTCTCCTGCCGTTCACGTCCCGCTAAACACTAGCTGGTTTCAACAGCGCACTTTTGCCGCTGTACTCGTGACTCACTAGGACAGGACAAAAGAGCTTTTAAGCCGCCGCCTACCTCCCCGTTTAAGGGGCATGGTAGGCGGCGGCTTTCGTTTTCCACTGTCCTCTTGGGGATCGTGCACCGCACCTGTCTTAGCCAGAGCTGGCACCCCCGAGTGCTACATTGAAGGGTTAGAACGCCCCTGATGGAAAGGGAACTTAAGCCTTTATGCCACTGCACGAATCACTCACAGACCTCAGCGAACTCGCTACCCACTGCCAGTCCCCCGCCCATGCACGCGGCTTGCTAGAAGAAGCGCAGGATTTGGTGCGCAACGCAACTGCCCACCGGGGAGACGGTGTGGAACTCGCTGCGTGGTTTTCTCGCGTGGTCACGGACATCGTCCGTTCTCCAGGCCTCGCCAGCCCGGTTCGCCTCACCGGCGCCGCTGCCCGCGGCGACCTCCTCCCCTCACTACCCATCACGTGGTTAGGCACTGACGAACAGCTAGCGAAGGTCATCACCGAGGCCGGTTTGACCTGCGGCGCGGTACAGGATTGCGCATCAACCCGTGCCGATGCTGGCCGCCCACTGGGGTCTGGCGGCGAGGAGGAGCTCTACGCCGAGGCTGTGTCACAGCGCCCAGCACCGCTCAAGCTCGTGGATGGGCTTCCCGATCGTTTAGCCGATGTGTCAATTCGTTTTTCTTTGCTGGCGCCCATTTCTGCCATCGCGCGTTGGGCAGCACCAGCGCCCCGCCCCACCCAAGACCGTCTTGCCATCGGCGTGGAGCGTGAGCTGCTCACCACCGCGGAGGCGGAGGGCCTGAGTCTCGCTTGGGGCACGGGCATCGCGCTGGAGTTGGGGCGGTGGTACGAAGGCGTCGTCCAGCACAGTGTCGTGCTCGGGGATCTGCCTCCACTGGACCGCACCGCCTATGGATCGGCGTGCCGCACAGTCTCCGCTGCCTTTGAATCCATCATGATTCGGCACGGTAATGTGGTTGGCAGTAGTGAAAGCTGAGCTTTAGCAATCGCCGTTTGCGGCGGAGTGTACGATTACTGATTTGCCGTCAGTTATTACTTGAACATTATCGAAGGGAGTCCGCCTCATGGCAGGTAGCGTTGGCAGGCCACGGAAGAATAGCCCACGCCGCCGGGGTAACACCGCGCGCGAAGAAATCCTGGATGCCTCATCCGAGCTTTTTACCACCCAGGGTTTTGCTACAACTTCCACGCACCAAATTGCTGATGCCGTCGGCATCCGTCAGGCTTCGCTGTACTATCACTTTCCTTCGAAGACCGATATCTTCCTCACCCTGCTGAATTCCACCATCGAGCCCTCGCTGGAGCTGGCGGATGAGCTTGCGGCCTCCGATGCCGCGCCGGCGCAGCGCCTGTGGTCACTGGTAGCAGCCGAATCTCGCCTGCTTTTGACCTCGGCGTGGAACGTCGGCCGCCTTTATCAGCTGCCGGTGGCTAATTCCCCCGAGTTCGGTGAATATCACGAGCAGCGCGACCGCCTCAAGGATCACTTCCGCACTGCCGCCGCGGGAATTGTGGGCGAGGACGATCCGCGCATCGAGCTCCCCTTCCACATCGCGCTCTCCGTCATTGAAATGCGCCCCAATGATGGCAACGCACCGTTTGATGCCTCGCAGCGCGTGCCGGAGCAGTCCGCCATGCTTGCCGACGCCGCCCTAGCAGTCCTCGGCGCCACCCCTCCCGACGATGCTGAGGCGACCACCCTGGAGCTGCTCAAGAACCGCAACGACTCTATTTCTTCCGCCGCCGCGGCCGCAGCAGACCGCAAGAGGTCGGCCCGCTAGCGGCCGTGTCGAATGGCGTAGTGCGCCAAGAAGGTCTTATAAGGCTTGTAGGCCTTTTCGCCGTCAGCGCGGAGGTTATCGACGAGGCGATCCATCTTGTGGTTCGTCTTCTTTTCGGTCCACCCCAGCGCCTCAGCAATGTCGCGCACCGAGGGGATATCGGCGTCGGTGGAGCCCGGCTTCTTGAGGTAGCTGGCTAGCTGGCGCAGCAGCTCTTCTTGCTCATCATTGGGCACGTGACGGGTGCGTGTGCGCTCTTCATCGACGTCCTGCTCGCGCTTGGTACGGCGCGAATAGTTGCTGTTTTCTACGTCGATATACAGCTCGTAGGGGCATTCTGGCGTCTCAAAGGTAACCCTCGATGGCCCTGGGGGTACCGCCGCGACCGAGCGGGGGCCGAGGTCAATGCGCGAAAATCCTTTGACCCCACGTAGCTCTATGCGCAGCGGGATGTGACTGCCCACGTTGCAGATCATCCACCCCTGGCCGCCATACCACAGCTGGAAGAGCTGGCGGTGCAGGCTGAGGTCCTCCTCACCCACCCGGAAGTCACCGGCGCGGCCGACGATGACTTCCTCACCCGGGGAAATAACCTTCACGCCGCCGATCAGGTCATCGATGCGCAGCCTGGGCCCCCGCGGTGCGTTCTGCGGCGGGCGTGGTTGTTGCTGGCTCATGGACACCTCCGTAGGGCTGGACAACTCGCGCTCTTCGCCGGGTATGTCGGCGAGGCGCCTTCAAACAGTGCCCTTCAGTGTAGCGGCTCTCACTATGTCTCGGCGTGCTAAGCCACAGCCCAGTTCAGCTGGCGCTATGCCACGATAGCCCACGTCACTATGAAAATAAGGATGATGACCACGACGGTGACCGTGATGATGAGGGCATTGGAACTATCCTTCGCGGCCGGCTTGCGGGTTGTCCGCTGACGAGTAGACCCTCGCTGCACCGTAGACCCTGGCATCGCCGGGGTAACTGGTGTGGAGGGTGACACGGTTCCCGAAGACGCGATCGGGTTAGAGGGAGCGACGAAGCCAGTTGGCCTTGCCCGGTCCATGGACCCAAAGGAGGCGGAGGGCTCCGGCCAACGCTGGGGTGATTGCCCCTGTTGGCCAAACTGTCCCGTCCGCGCAGTGCTTCGTTCATTCCGCGGCTGCTCTGGTTGCGACGAAGGCTGCGGGGCTGGGGCGCCGCGCAGGGCTGGGGCGCTACGCGGGGCAGAGGAAGTAGGGCCGGAAGCGGGCTGGGAGGGGCGGGAACGGGAGACGTCGTCAAGCGCGGCGATGAAGTCCTGGGCCCGCGCATAGCGCTGCATGGGCACGCTGTTGAGCGCCTTGTTCAGCACGGTCTGTAGCTCCGAGGCAACGCGAGCAGTGTCTTCTGCAAGGAATGCGGCGAAGGCATCGCTGGACAGATCCGGGATACGGCGCTGTCCTTCCCACTCGCTGCGCGGCATCGTGTCCTTGAGGTGGTGAAGCGTGAGCATCTCGAAGGCGATAAGCGCCAGCGAGTAATCGTCCGCGCGCGCCGACATGTCATCATCACCATAAGCATGGCCGTTATTCTCTGGGGCCAAATACTTTTCGGTACCCACGATGTGACCGACCTTGGTCAGGCGCGACTGGCCTTCCTCGATACTGATTCCGAAGTCACTCAGCACAGCCGGCGGCAGGCTGCCCGGGTTTTTGCGCAGCAAGATATTGGCGGGCTTGATGTCCCGATGCACCCACCCGGGGTGCAGCTCGTGGTGCATATAGTCCAGCGCCGCGGCAATCGGTTTGAGGTAGTACACCACCTCGGCGACCGTAAATCCCCTCCCCTTGTTGGCTCGTTCCCGGATCGCCTGCGCTAAGGTTCCACCGTCGATGAACGCCATGACCATCACGTCATCCCCGCGCGGCGTCGACTCCTTGGAATAGAACTGAACCACCCCCGGGTGGCTACCGATCCTGGTGAGAGCCTTCATTTCGTTGTGGAAACGGGCTCGAGAGGCCTCATCCCGGACATCATCCAGCAGCACTTTAACCGCGAGCTCACGGGACAGGTCCGGATCGGTCGCATGAAAAACCTGCCCCATACCGCCCTCGCCCAGCAGGTACACGGTGGTATACCGCTTTTGCTGGGTAAGCCATTGCACGAAGTAGGAATTAGTCACCGCCCCATTGCACCATATGCATAGCAAGGCTTGAGGTTGCCATGTCCCATCGCCCCCAAATGGAGGGTGCTACCCCGCAGTTCCGTCTGGTTGTGCGGAGCCAGATATGCTACCTGTAGTTCTCTACTGTTTTCCAAGGACCCTATGAGCACCCCAGGATTTGGCACTAACCATTACGCACATAAGCCCCCTACGCCGGCGTCGGGCCAGACTCAACGGCCCCAGTCAGAGCAGCGCAACCTCGTTCCGATCATCTGCGCCATTGCAATCCTTATCGCACTGCTGATTGCCGGAATCGTGATTTGGAATGATGTCCGTTCCACCAGCCAGGCAAGCCCCGAAGCCGGCAGCGCAACGGAGCAGGAACCCACCCGCGTAGGCGGGGCTGCGCCGGAGGAAACGGCCGCAGAAGAAGGAACAGCTGACGACGAGGAAACTGCAAATGAGCAGGCGCCGGAGACTTCTCTCAATCCTGATGCTGCCGATGTCCCCGAAGGACTCACCGCGGCCGGATGGTCCGACTACCCAGAGGCACGCTGCCAGCAAGGCGAGAGCATGATTTTCGCTGCTCATGGTACCGATCCCGTTTCCCACATTGTGGTCTGCGAAAAGCAGGACTCCCTTTTCTACCGCGGAGTCTGGTCCAGCGGTGCTGCCTTTGGTCCGGCGCGCGGCGAGGGAAGCTCCTTTAGCGCCACAATCCTCGATCCCACCAGCGGGGATGACACCGGCTCCGTGCTCAACATCCGGGGTACGGACTATGACATCGACGGGGAGGCTGGAAAATTCGAGGACTACTGGCCTCACTAAGAATCGCACTAGGGCTTTTAGACAGCTCCCTGCTGGCATCCCGCGTCCGGCCACTCCACCTGAGCGGTTTCTAATTGCCGGGCTAGTCGCGTCAGCATCTGCTGGGCTTCGCCGTAATCACCGGATGGTGCTGCGGCATAAATTGCCACCGCCACCGTGTGTCCACCTAGCGTGATAAGCCCCATCTGACGGGCCTCATAGGAACCGTCCTCGGCAGGCCCCCAGCCGCCCTTCACCACCGCCCCGTCGAGGGTGCGAAGGCCATACTGCTGTGCCGGATCAACGTCACCCATGGCCGCGAGGATGGGATCTGCGCCTTCCTGGCATCCCAGCGCGGCGACGAATTTCGCTTGCTCGGACACCGGCCACTGAGTTTGGCCGAAGGCGCTAAACCCTGGGCGCGGTGGCGTGGCGGGAACGGTGGCGGTTCCGATGATTTCCTGGGTAGCCTGTGCCGCCTGCGCTCCCCCGCCGAGGGCTTCCCAGAGAGAATCTGCCGCAGCGTTATCGGAAAAAGTAATTGCCCGAGACACCGCGTCCGGATCCGCTACCCCGGCGCGTTCGGCGGCGATGGCCAGGGGGACTTTCGCCGTGGACCATGCGGGCCGCGGGTCGGTGATGCCGGCAGCCGCGACGGTCTGTGACCCAGCCACCGCGATTCCGGTTCCCGGGTTGTCGGCGGCGATGGCGTCGACGGCTTCCTGAAGGTCGGTGGCCTTAATCACGGATGGTTCCTTGTCGAGGATGGAATCAGGGGCAGGACTTGCGGACGAGCCGGATCCAGAATCAGGAAGGGAAGGCTGCGGGCTGCTTGCTGGAGCACTTGGTTCCGGCTGAGAGACGTCCCCGATGGTGCAGGCGCTAAGCGACGCCACCGCGATCCCCACCAACGCTGCCAGTGCCGCAGGCCGGCGCCGCGGGCGTTCATGCGTGCGGTCTGGGCGTGTTCTGAGTTTCATCGTTGATCGCCTACGTATTAGAGGATGTATACAACCGCGTTATTGCCGCCAGTGCAGGTCACATACTCGCCGTTATCGGAACAATCCATGGTGTAGAACAGCTTGGTCTTCGGGCTAAAGGCCCTAATCGTGGCGTCAAACTCGTGGGTATCGACGTAGTGTTTGACGTATTCATCGCGCACGGAGTTGGCGAACGGCTCCGTCGTCACCTCAGTGCCGCGATAGACACTGTTGAAGTTGCCGCCGGGCTCGTTGTTACGCGCGGCGTCGTTCGCCGGGATAGCGCCCGCGGGCAGGTCAGGGTGCTCGGGGCGCTTCTGCGCCTTGGAGGTCGTCGTGGACTGCTCTGAGGTCTTCTCAGGTTCCTCCGCAGCTGAAGTGCTGTCTTGTGGCCCCTCATTCTGCTCGGTGAGTTGGGCTGGCGCCTGGGGCGATTCAGCCTGGGATCCTGAGTCAGCGTGTTTAAAGAAAATGAGGTAGGCCAACGCGGCAATAACGAGGATTACTGCCAGGATCAATACGCCGATGAGCACAAGCTTTCCGGAATTAGAGGAACCATGGTTTCCGGCATCGTCCTGTGCATAGGAATTCGCATAGGCAGCCGGCTGCTGATCGTACTGGCCAAATCCGTCCTGCGGTGCCGCTTGGGGCGGGAACTGTTGCGTGGGGAATTGCTGCTGCTGAGGATACTGGCCCTGGGATCCGGAGGGTGCAAAAGGATTTGAGTAGTTGTGCTCACCCGATTGCGAGTAGCCCGGATTATTTCCCATGTTTTGGGGGTATTGCTGGGGCTGTACCGGGCGCTGTTGTGTTGGCGGGGCTTCAAAATCCGCGGTTTCCGGGTGGGTTTCTTGATGAGAAGGCTGTGGCTGGCTGCCGTTTCCCTGCTGGAGATGCGCGCCGAATCCATGATTGCGATCTGAATCAGTCACCGAAGCCTCCGTAGATCGTGACGTTTGCAAATGCCAATAGGCGTTTTCTATCTGTCCTATCTTTGCACAGTCACAATTCTCTGCGCAGCGTTTACGTCTTTACTCGCGCTTTGCACAGTGTGTGCTCTGCTGTGCTGCCAGCGCTTCCTGCCCCACTGGGGAGTATTCCCACGAGCTTCCATTGAAGTCCCCACGGACGGTGCTTAAGGGTTTAGATTGTTAGAGGTATCTCGATGCTCTAACTTCCTGTGCACGGAAAGGTTGCTGATCACCCGCCATGTCATTTCCTACTGGTCCTTCGGGCACCCCTCCACGCAACTCCGGTTCCTCCGGCTTCGGTTCACCTGCTCCCGGGTTTGGCCGCCCGGGCCATCCCGGCGGCACGAATGGTCCGAGCGGCGGATTCGGAAGCACTCCCCCGTTCGGTGGGCAACCCGCTAGCCCCGCCCCGCAGCCGTTCAGCGGTGGCGCGCCAACACCCCCAAATCCACCCCAGCCCAACTCTTATGCCACTCCTACCCCGTCGAAAGGCACAGGGCGCTTCAGCGGCGCCATCGCGGCGCTGATTGCTTTGCTCCTCATCCTGGCTGTCGTCCTTGGCGTCGGCGCGTGGTTTATCTGGGGCCGCGAATCATCCGATACGGAGCAGACTGGTACAAGCTCCGAGCCAACCTCGACGGCCGCGCTTGCGACCACGCCTATGACCATCACGGGCGCTTAAGAAACTGAGATCACAACTGCCCTAGCCGCCAAATCTAGCGCTTCCGCGTCGAATTACGCGGCTAGATTCGTCAGCTAGGGCAGTTGAAGTTTGCTGGAACGCTTTGGTTCAGGCTCTAGTGGAAGAAGTGGCGGGTTCCGGTGAGGTACATGGTCACGCCAGCCTTCTTAGCGGCCTCGATGACTTCGTCATCGCGGATGGAGCCGCCAGGCTGCACCACGGCCTTGACACCGGCGTCGAGGAGGACCTCGAGGCCATCCGCAAACGGGAAGAAGGCGTCCGAGGCAGCGAAGGAACCTTCGGTGCGGTTGGTGCCGTCGGCCAGCGTGTTGGCGCGCTCAACCGCGAGCTTGGCGGAGTCGACGCGATTGACCTGGCCCATGCCCACGCCCACGGTGGCATTGTCCTTGGCCAACAGGATGGCGTTGGACTTCACCGCACGCACGGCGCGCCAAGCAAACTCGAGCTGCGCTAGGTCGGATTCGTTCAGGGCCTCGCCCGCAGCCAGCGTCCAGTTGGCCGGGTTATCGCCCTCCGCCTGGTAGGTATCCGGTTCTTGGGTGAGCACACCGCCGGAAATGTACTTGCGCTCCACCTGCGGAGCCTCGTACTCAGCTTGCAGCACACGGAGGTTCTTCTTGGCCTTAAGAACCTCGATGGCGCCCTCCTCGTAGGACGGGGCCACGATGACCTCGGTGAAGATCTCCTTGACCTGCTCCGCCATCTCCACGGTGACCTCGCGGTTCACGGCGATGACGCCGCCGAATGCGGACATCGGGTCGCAGGCATGGGCCGCGCGGTGAGCAGCCGCGATGGACTCGTCAGACACCGCGATGCCACACGGGTTGGCATGCTTGATGATTGCCACGCACGGGCGCTCATGATCCCAGGCGGCGCGCCACGCGGCGTCGGCATCCTGGTAGTTGTTGTAGCTCATCTCCTTGCCGTTGAACTGCTTCGCATTGGCCAAACCAGTGGTGCCGATGCGGGTCACGGTCGCGGACTGGTGTGAGTTCTCGCCGTAGCGCAGCGGGGTGGTCTCCTCGCCCTCGCTGAGCTGATCAACGAACCATGCGGACACCGCGGCGTCATAATCAGCGGTATGCAGGAAGGCATCGCGGGCTAGGCCGCGGCGCTGGTCCAACGTGAAGCCACCGTTGGCCACGGCGTCTGCGACCTCGCCATAGCGCGCAGGGTCTACAACCACAGCAACGGAGGGGTGGTTCTTGGCGGCCGCGCGCACCATGGATGGGCCGCCGATATCGATCTGCTCCACGCAGCCATCGAAGTCCGCACCGGAGGCCACCGTCTCACGGAAGGGATACAGGTTCACCACGACGAGCTGGAAAGGATCTACCTCAAGCTCCTGGAGCTGGTTGAGGTGATCCTCTTTGCGGGTATCCGCCAGGATTCCCGCATGCACGCGCGGGTGCAGCGTCTTCACACGGCCCTCAAGGCACTCCGGGAAGCCAGTGAGCTTCTCGACGGGCGTGACGTCAATGCCCAAGTCTGCGATCTTTTTCGCGGTGGAACCGGTGGAAACAATCTCCACGCCAGCGTTATCGAGGGACCGGGCGAGGTCTTCCAGACCGGTCTTGTCATAAACGCTAATCAGCGCGCGCTTGATGTTCTTACGATCTTCGCTCATGGTACGGGGACTTAAGCCTTCCTTGCGGTAATGAATTAATTAGAGCTGAATGCTGAGTGCTTCGCCCTCCACGCGCGCCGCGCGGAGAACGCTAACGATAAGTTCTCTTTCGACCACTTTGATGCGCTCGTGCAAGCTGGCCTCATCATCCTCTGCCAGAATCCGGACGGGTTCCTGGGCAATGATGGAGCCGGTATCGACGCCGGCATCAACGAAATGGACGGTCGAGCCTGTGACCTTGGCACCATAAGCCAGCGCATCGCGTACGCCATGCGCGCCTTTGAAGGCAGGCAAAAGCGCTGGATGGGTATTAATGGTGCGACCTTCAAAGCGATCCAGGAAATCTTTGCCCAAGATCTTCATAAAGCCTGCAGAAACAACAACGTCTGGCTGCGCAGCATCCACTGCGGCAACCAGACGTTGGTTCCATTCGGCACGGTCAGCGCCCATCTCTACGACTTCGGTGGCAATTCCCGCCGCCCTCGCGCGCTCAATGCCCCGGCAAGGCACGTCCGCGATGACTTTCACGACGCTGTAATGCTCATCCTGGCCATCGACGATGGCCTGCAATAGCGAGCCAGTTCCGGAAACCAGAACAACAACGTTGAGGTGGGCAATAGCAGCGGGCTGATGCGGTGTAGTCACGCGCTACAGCCTAGCCGCTACCGCCGTGAACCGCGGAATTTTTACTCTTTTGTGGGGCCTTCAGCTTCTTGGTGTTCCTCTGCGTCTGTGTCGAGCTTCCCCGTGGCTTCAGCGGTCTCATCGGTTTCAACCTCGGTTTCGGCACTTTCTACGTCCACGACTTCTGCGTCAATTACGTCGGTTTCAGTCTGGCTTTCGACCTGTTCCTCAGCTGGCGCCTCAGCTTGCTCCTTAGTCTGGCCCTCTTGCTCGTCCTCTATCTCGTCCTCAGCGTCGGCCTCGGCTTCGCTTTCTTCGTCGGGGTTGGATTCCTCCGCGTCAGTCTCTGCTTCTTCCGTTTCGGCAGCGGTGGCGTCGCCAAGCACTGCGGAATCCTGCTCCGGCTGAGCAGTGTCGGTGGAGTCTGTCGACGTCTCCTCGGCGGCCGCGGGGGTTTCTGCCTCAGCAGCCGGGGCGGTAGCGCGGCGAGCACGCCATGCGGACACAGCCTGAGACGTCGCAAAGGCACACCCCACGACGAGGCACCACAGGGAGCTCAGCCCCACCGCTGTCCACAGCTCCGGCCCGGTGTAGCCGTACACACCTAGCGCGCCGGACACGGCGTAGTACGCCACGAGAGAGGACACGGCAACAGTGATGGTTGCAACAAGCGCTACGTGGAAAGACACCAGCGCTCGGCGACGATAAAACGCCGCCACCGCAGCGAGCACTGGAACAACCAAGAGAACCGCACACCACGGGCTGATTGAAGGAGGAACGGCTGCGGCCAACGGCAGCGGCGGAAGTGGAACTACGTGGCCGCTGAACAGACTCACGCTGGTACCTTCACCAATGTGCAGCTCCGAACCGCTCAGCACCGCCCCCGCAGCAACAGCGGCATTCGGGAGATACAGAATACTTAGCAGGAAAAGCCCCACGGTCCCCATCGCTGTGAGAACCGGATAGCTAGCGAGCATCTCAGCCTGGCGCGACCAGCCACACCCCCACATAATCACAACGAGAACCAGCCCTGCGGCACCAAGGTAGCCAAGGTAGCTCAGGCCGATTTGAGCGGCGTCGACGAATACGCGGGGGACCCCACTGCGCTTAGCCAAGGCCTTCCACAAGCGCGGGCCCATACCTCCAATGAGAGCAGCGGCATGCAGAAGGAGCATGCGGGGCACAACGCGATACAACTCCGGCGGAGAGACGTCGTAAACCTTTCCGGCATCCCAGAGCATCAACCACGCAATAATGGTCAGAACCACTGGCACCGCCAGCACACAGCAGCTCAGGACAAGCAAGTCATTAATACTCACCTTGTCCTTGACTGCCACGCGAACGCGTCGGCCTACCAGCCAGGCCAAGAACGCGGCTGGAAGAACAGGTAGGACACCGATATCAATCCCGCCAGCCCGGATTGGAGCCAGATTAAACACCATCCACGCCTCCCCCACGATGGTGTTCAGCCACGCAAAGGGAGAGCTGGTGAGGAGGAGCGCGGCGATAGCGACCACGAAAATGCCCAGAACCACGACGAGGTGCGGGACGCCGACGACGATAAGCATGCGGCGAATTCGCCCGCGCAGCGTCGTCGGGGCTTGCGCGCGACGGGCGCGAGCCTTATCCGATTCAATTCCCTTGATGCGCTCAGCAGGAGCCCGGCGATCTCGCCTGTAGCCGCGCTCAGAGTGCTCGGCGCTATCACCACGACCACGCACATGCGCGCGGGGGCGAGCTGACGTCCTGGACTGGGGACTCGTGTTCTTATTCATCGGCGTCCACTTTGCCACGCGCGCCTCCCCCACCGGGGGTGGCACGTCGATATCCGATCCAATTGATCCGACACACCCCGAAACGACAGCACTGCGAGAGTTCTTTCCCTGCCCCTTTCACCGACCACCCCGCCACTCTGACCATAGGTTTACTTTATTCACAGTAAATAGCTGCCGTATCATGACGTTGAAATCTTTCGGTATATCCAGAAGAAAAACTGCAATCCGGGTTGCTCTGCACCCGTCGAGACGCTACTGTTACATCTCGTTGGTAACAGGAAGGTCACAATCGGATAACCAACCAGATTTAGACGTAACGATTATTTTGGTTGGACGATAGTGAATTAAGACGGAAGAAGAGTTCATGCGAAGCAAGACTCAGCGAAGCGCAGGTCGCCACCGCAAAATCACCACCTCGCAGACCGCGAAGGGGCGTCTGGCGGTTATGACCATCGCGGCTGGTGCCGTGTCTACCGCAGGCGTTGGCGGTGCGGCAGCAGGCACCATTCAATCCGCCGGCACCGGCGAGACCAAGGCGCAGTCCATCGATTACACCTTGCAGGCAGACACCGATCCGCTCAAGGACGCACAGGCCGCCGTTGGGGACGCAGCACCGCAGATCCTCTCCATCGCAGAAACCAAGCCGGTCGCTGACCTGTCCACGCAGCTGGACAAGGCCATTCAGGCCGCTGATGCCCGCGCCGCCGCCGATGAGGCAAACCGCGCGCCTTCCGTAGCCCGCCCGGCAGAAGGTACCTTCACCTCGGGCTTCGGCCCCCGCTGGGGCTCCTTCCACTCCGGCATCGACATCGCTAATGCCGTGGGCACCCCGATCCTTTCCGTTATGGATGGAACCGTCATCGATTCCGGCCCGGCTTCCGGCTACGGCCAGTGGATCCGCATCAAGCACGATGACGGCTCCATGAGCGTTTACGGCCACATGCAGACCCTTGACGTCGCTGTTGGCGAGCGCGTCCACGCTGGCCAGAAGATCGCCGGCATGGGTTCTCTCGGCTTCTCCACCGGCTCCCACCTGCACTTCGAAATTCACCCCACCGGTGAAGGTGCCGTGGACCCGGTTCCGTGGCTCGCAGAGCGCGGCATCGACGTCGCTTAAAACTCACGCGACCAAACCTTCCAACACCACGTAGGCGGCATAGAGCGAATCTGCTCTATGCCGTCTTTTGGGGGCCACATCTCCGGCACTGAGCCGGGGGTCGTGGCCTTGCTATTTTCTTGGGCGTGTTGGTCGACGGTTGTGCTGTCACGTGATTATCATCGCGGCATGACACTGAACACCACACCGTATGTTTCCTTCCCCGGCAACGCTCGCGAGATCCTCGAGTTTTACCATTCCGTTTTCGGCGGTGAGCTCGAGATTTTGACCTATGGCGAGCAGCTCGATAATGGAGTTGATTTTCCCTTCGACCCGCCACGTGAGGCTATAGCGCACGGCACTCTCCGCGGTCCCTTTACCCTCGGTGGCAGAGACGATCTGCAGAATTCTCGTGACCGACTCACTCCTGGAGATTTCGGTTTCACCGTCGAGGCCACTTCGGTGGAAGAAGCAGAGAAAATCTTCACTGCGCTAGCCCATGGCGGTACGGTGTCCATGCCTTTCGCTCAGGCGCCGTGGGGAGATTATTTCGGCATGGTTGTAGGCCGCTTTGGAGTTGGCTTCAACATCACAGTCCCAGCAAGTACCAGCACACCAGAATCGTACGCTCAAAGGATGATAGAGGACGAGGGGGTTCACGTCAGCAGCGCTACGTATGAGCGCGCCCATGATGTTGCCGTGATGCTCAGTGATTTCAACTCGGAATTCGATACCCCGTGCCCGTCGATCGATGTTTTTACAGAGCGTTTTGAGCGTCTTCTTCGGCGCGATGACGTCATTGTCTGCATTGCTGATGGTGAGAAGCTACCTGTCGGCTTCGCCTTCGTGACGCTTCGACCCAGCCCCTACTATGAGGGGCCCATCGCGATGCTTGAAGAGCTTTACGTTCATCCCGGGCTTCGAGGGCGGGGGATAGGCACTGTCATCATGGACCGAGTAGAAACCGCAGTGTCTAAAGCGGACGTCACCGAGATCCAGATCAATGTCGATGAAGTCGATGTCGACGCTCGCCGCTTTTACGAAAGGCGCGGATTCTCACATTACGAAGACGGGAACGATTACCGCATGTTTTGCTACTTTAAGGAGCTCACACGGTAGCCGCATGAGCCCCCGTGGTTTCCTAAGGGTAAATCAAAGTCTCATCACATCGATTCGGTAGAAAGCACTGAAGCCACAACTGCCCAGGCACGACGAAAGCGATGTCTTTAGACATCGATCCTCTGCGGCTTTCCACACCGTAGTGACGGCTGCCGAAGACAGGCCCGCATATGGGGCACAATCTCGGACCGCACAGTTCCCTGTCCCGCGTAGTATTCGTGACGTTGTGGCTATCCAATTTTAGGGCTCCAGCCCACAGCCCTGGTTCTCACACACCTGTCACTGTCGTTCACGGTGAATAAGGGCGAAAGATTTCAAATTTCTGGCCCTTATCTACCGTGAATGTGGGCTTAAGCCGTCTTTTGCGTATTTCACCCCACTCACCGATGGTCAGGCGCGTAGGGTCGCGCGCCACCTCGCGGGACACCGGGCGGGGGTAAACACCACTCTCCGTTCCGGAACCTCTTGCCAAGCCGATAGTTACCCGGTAACTTACCGGGTATGCACCTAACTAATCCTCCCCTTGTCCTCCGCGCAGGAGGTGACCATGTCCGTCAAACACTCCGTTCTTGCGCTGCTCAGTGATCAACCTTCCACAGCCAGCCACATCAAGACCCGCTTTGCGGAGACCTTCGACAACCTCTGGCCGCTCAACATGGGCCAAGTAGCCCAAACCTTAAGCCGCCTAGAGCGCGATGGGCTCATAACCACCGACGGCGAGCTCACCGGCCCCACCGGGCGCCGCGCCACCAGCTACGCCATCACCCCTGACGGGCGCGCAGAGCTCTCGCAATGGTGGAAGTCCACCTTGCACAGTGACGCCATCGAGCGCGATGAGCTCGTGCTCAAAGTGTCCCTTGCCGCTCGGCGCTCCGACGTCGACGTTATCGCCGTCCTTGACGCCCAGCGTTTCGCCACCGTTCGCCAGCTCCGCGAACTCAACCGCCGAGCCTCGGAATTGCCCGCGGAGCGCAGCGCCCAGCGCTTGGCCGTGGAGCGCCAAATCTTCGACTTGGAATCTCTCTCACGTTGGCTCGACCGCGTGGAATCTCTGACCAACCCGACCACCCCCACCGCCGCCGAGGAGGAACCGCGATGACCCCCGACTCCGTGCCCACCACCCAGCACATTCCTTTCCCGCTCGAACTCGAAAACATCACCTGTGTCTTCGGTAGCGGCGCTCGCCAGGTCACCGCTCTGGATTCCGTCAACCTGCAGCTGCAACCGGGCGAGTTGGTAGCCGTCATGGGCCCCTCCGGCTCCGGCAAGTCCACCCTGCTCAACGTCGCAGGACTGTTGCAACCGCCGACATCGGGACGCGTGCTTCTCGACGGCGCCGATGCCTCCCAGCTCTCCAAAGCCAAGGCCGCAATTGCGCGCCGCCGCCACTTGGGCCTCGTGTTTCAGCACTTCAACCTGGTCTCTTCTCTGACCGTTGGTGAAAACGTTTCCCTTCCCCTTGAACTCGATGGCCTATCACCTGCGCAGTGCCGTGAGGCAGCAGAGGAAGCGCTCAGCGAGGTCGGCCTCGACGGCACCATTGACCGTTTCCCCGAGGAAATCTCCGGTGGTCAGGCCCAGCGCGTGGCGATTGCCCGCGCGCTCATTGGACCGCGCAAAGTTCTGCTCGCGGATGAGCCCACCGGTGCCCTCGATACCTCGACGGGCGAGGAGATCATGAAGGTTCTACGCGCGCGTATCGACGCCGGTGCTTCCGGCATTCTGGTCACCCACGAGCCGCGTTTCGCGGGCTGGGCCGACCGCGTCGTTATGGTTCGCGACGGGCGCCTCACCGGTGAGGAGGTGCGCTAATATGTCCGGCATTAATGCCGCTACCCGCCCGACGAGGCGCGATCTCAAGCTTCATCCATGGCGCACTCTGGCCGCCGTGATGCTCATTGCCCTGCCGGTGGCCCTAGTCATCGGAATTGCGCTCTTTGATAATTCCTCCGGACGGCTCTCCGCAGCTTTGAGCTCGCCTGACCGGTCCCTTCAGGTGAGCAACGAGCGTCAGGACATTGCCAACGAAGACGTTCCCCGTCTAGCCGCCCAGGTGCTGCCAGAAGGCCTCAGCGTCAGCCCGGTCACAACCTTTGACAACACCTCGCTCATCCATGCCGGCAAATCAACCAGCTCATGGCTAAGCCAATTCGACGCGGAGAATCCGCCGGAGTTAGCACGGGAGGCCGTCGACAAGTTTGACCTTGGCCCCAATCAGGCAGTACTTTCGCGAACCTCAGCACACAAGATCGACGCCTCCGTTGGTGATGTCATTACCGTGCGCAACAGTGCTTTCAAGGGTGAGCACCAAGCCACCGTTGCCGCCATTGCGCCCGAGCACTATGACTTTGTCACCTCCCCCACCCTCGACGACGCCTCCATCGACCCCGCTGACACGTCTCGCACCAATTGGCTCATCGTGGGAGATGCACCGCTAACCAAGGACGTCGCAGAACGTGCCCACGAGGCCGGACTCGAGATCTCAGCACCGGAGCTGCGGGAAACGCATAAAAGCGATCAGGCGCCAGATTCCTTCGGCGGCATCATGGGCAGCATTCTTTTCGTGCTCTTCTTCTTCGGCCTCTACGCCATCGCCGGATTGCTCATCCTTTTCCTTCTCGCGCCCGTCTTCACGTTGGCTACCGGCCGCAATACCCGCCTGTACGCGTTGATGTCGAGCCAGGGCGCGCTGCCGCGCCACATCATGTTTGCCGTGATGGCCTATGGCCTGCTGATGGGCCTCATCGGCGCAACTATCGGCGTGGTTGTTGGCCTGTCGGCTTCGTGGATGTGGTGGACGGCCCGCTACCCGGACTTTGCAGCCCACCCACCCCTCCTGGCCATAACCCTTGCATGGCTGGTGGCAGTAGCCGGCTGCGTCATCGTCTCGATTGTGCCTGCATGGTTGGCGCAGCGCGGAGCCTTATCCACTGCTATCCAGGGCGCCGCACCCGACCGCCTACTGCGCTTTAGGAAGTGGATGGCCATAGGCCCGGTATTCCTGCTTCTGCTCGTGTTGTTCAGCTTTAGTTCGTGGGGCACGGGCATTCCCACGATCATCGCTCTCTTCGGAGTCATTTCCGTTGCCGCCTCCGCTCCAGCATTGGTTTTCCTGTGTTCCCAGCTGTCTCGCCGCGGTCCACTCGCGTTGCGCCTTGCCGGGCGTGGCCTGACCCGGCGCAGCATGCATGCCTTGCCGACGTCCATCGCTCTCGTATCGGTCTCCTTCACAGCCTCCCTGTTTGGTGTGGGCATCATGACCGATAGCGCAAAGAGCGTAGCCGAAGAAGCGCTTGTTATGCCGGAGACCACAGCGCTGATTGAGGAGACGACGTTTGACCAACCTACGCAGACTTCTACGCCAGAAGAACGCGCAGCGGTAAAGGCCATCCAGCAGGCTACCGGTGCTCGCACGCACTCCTTCTATGCTTTCCCCTCGTGGACCACGTCTTTTAGCCTTCCTGACGATAGTGAATTCTATGAGCTCAGCACCGAATTTGACTACCAGTGCGAACAGGTCGATCTCAGAAAACCGGTTGAGAGGGCAGTCTTCGTGGACAACCAAGGGCGGCGCACCGATGAGTCCGAGGAGGCCCGCCAAGAGTGCGCGCACGAGTTGATGACGACCTTCCCTTATAGCCCGTTGATCTATCAAAGCAGGATGATCCAAGCTGATTCCTCGCAGCTCGAGCTGTGGCAGTTCGACTCGGAAGAGGATCGACGTGCGGCGGCACAAACATTGGAGGCCGGCGGCATCGTGCTCCCCCACAGCAGCCACGTCGGGGACAAGACACACGGCACGGTAACCATAAAGACGTATAACCGCGTCGACAGTCAAGAGCCAAGCGGAACCCGCAACGCCGATCTGCCGGTTGTTGAGGCCTTGCCTACCGTGGATCGTGACGTGGTCCTGATTAGCCAACAGGCCGCTCAAAAGCTGAAGCTGAAGCCCTTTTACGTAGGCCAGGCTCTGGCGTTGGATGAGGCGCCGAGCGAATCAGAGCGAGAGGAGCTGCGAGACCTAACAGCGAGCGCTTCGCAGTCGCGATACTCACTGGAGTTCGGTGTCTCCTCCCCTGAGAGCTTCCGCTACTACCTCGGCCTAGGAATGGGAATTATCTGCCTCATCGTGCTCGCGCTCATCATCGCCAATGCGGCTAACAGCATGCGCCATGAAAGCACCGTGCTGCAGTCGATTGGCGCGCACCCCTCGCTGATGTCCAAGGTAGCCGCGTGGCAAACCTGGATAGTGGCCACCGCAAGCATGCTCTTCGGAGTGATCGCGGGACACCTTGGCACGTTCCTCTTCACTGATAGGTCCGCCTTCACCTTCTCTGAGCCCCCACATGGCCTGCGCCCGCAGGACTACTTCACCCCGGATTGGTGGCAGTTCCTCGCCGTGCTTGTTGTGCCGCTCATAGCCGCCGCTATAGCGGCCGCGGTCAATCGCAGCGATAAGACAGCCCCGCTCACCGCACGGGATCGCAGCGAGTCGCGTTCGTTGACCTAGCCTTCGTGGCCCACCGTTCCCCGACCGAGCCTTCGGCCGGGGAACAACTCTTTTCACACCCCCAACCCCTACCCCCATTCTTTAAACCTTCACTTTGCCCCTGTAACAATTTTCACTCCTTTCACACGTGTAACACGCTGGGCTGTTCGATGGGTTTTCGAACAATTCCTGTATTTACCTGCATTTTTAGAGATTGCGCAGGGCGATAGCTCGGGATAGTTTGTATCTCGTTGCCACAAAGCCTCAGCACGCAGACGCAACCACGCCGGCGTGTCGCAGGCTTCAAGGCGCATCGCGGCTGTTATGGCCGCGCCCTATCGCTCACAGGCTTCCTGCCGCCTTCGTCGGCGGAAGCGAGCCACAGCAGGACTTAAGGACGTGAAGTTATGAAGCGCACGCTCAGCGCACTCGCCGCCGTGGCGGTCACCACCGCTACCGTGACGACCCCAGCGTTCGCCGCCGAACCGGCAGCAAGCGTGGATGTCTCCGACGGGTCCTCCCAGGGCCCTACCGCCGGCGACATCGAAGTCAAGGAAGACTCCAAAGCCGACCTCTTCAAAGCATTCTCCGGGCTGCTCGTTTCGACGGCCGGGGCCCTCAACGGGGCATCCACTCCGGAGATCAACTCCACGCAGGACGGCCTCGATATCGTCCTCGACCCCTCCAGCATTCCCGGACTCGCTGAAGCCTTCGCGCCGCAAGGCGATCACTCCGGCCTCACCCCTACCCGCAGCCAGGACGCAAACGGTAACACCGTGGTCTTTCCGACCTCCGGAACCTTCACCTCCGGCTTCGGACCGCGTTGGGGTTCCTTCCACAATGGCATCGACGTGGCGAACCCAATCGGTACGCCCATCTACGCCGTCATGGATGGAGAGGTCATCTCCTCCGGCGCAGCCCAGGGCTTCGGCAACTGGATCCGCATCCAGCACGACGACGGCACCATCACCGTCTACGGCCACATGCCCAGCGACCAGCTGCTGGTCGACGTCGGCGACCGCGTCGAGGCCGGCGACCAAATCTCCGTCATCGGCAACGAGGGCCACTCCACCGGCCCGCACCTGCACTTCGAGGTTCACCCGGGCGGCGGCGCAGCCGTTGACCCGGTGGAGTGGTTCAGCGAGCGCGGCATCCACATCTAAAGCTTTAGAGCTTTTCCATCGGCACACCACCGATGAGCATGAGGCGGACCTTGCCTGCTGAGCCGAAGTCCACGGTGACCGTCGCCCGCGCGCCGGTACCGGAGGCTTCGATGACCGTGCCTAGCCCGTATTTTGCGTGGTTGACACGGTCCCCCACAACTAAATTGAGATGGTTATTCTTCGGCATTGATGTCGCCGAAACTGATTTGCGCGAGCGCTGCGAAGGGGAAGACGCAGCGCTCCGCGAGCCATAGCCGCCGCCACGGGAACGGAAGAACCCGCTATCTGAGCCGAAGGTTCGCCCGTATTGGTAGGAATCATCTCCACCCCACGCGCCGGACAGCGAGCTGTCTAGTTCTTCACGGCGCCAGTCGATGAGGTCTTCCGGGACCTCGGCGAGGAAGCGGCTGGCCGGGTTCGTCACCGGGTTACCCCAGGACGAGCGGAGAATCGCGCGCGTGAGGTAGAGCTGTTCCCTAGCACGCGTAATACCCACGTAGGCGAGGCGGCGCTCCTCACTGAGCTCCTTCGGGTCCCCCAGGGAGCGCATGTGTGGGAATTGACCATCCTCCCAGCCGGTGAGGAAGACAACTGGGAACTCCAGACCCTTCGCGGTGTGCAGAGTCATCAACGTCACTACTCCGGACTCATGATCCGGAATCTGGTCTGCATCCGCCACCAGCGAGACCTTTTCAAGGAAGGCTTGAAGCGAGCCCGGCGCGGCTTCGCCTTCCGAGAGCTCCGGGGCTTCCTCTGCGTCTGCGCCCATAAAGGCCATCTCATTGGCCGCCTCAGAGCTGAACTCGCGGGCCACCGATACCAACTCGTTGAGGTTGTCTAGGCGCGCCCCGTCCTGCGGGTCATTGGAGTTTTCCAACTCCGCGCGGTAGCCGGTGGCGTCCAGAAGCGCGTTGAGCAGCTCCCCCAAATCCGGCTGGCCCGTCACCTCATTGACCATGCCCGGAATCTGTGCGCGCACGCCATCCATCATCTCGTTGAATTTGGTGACGGCATTCACCGCCCGCGTGCCAAGGCCTGCAACCTTTCCTTCCGCCGCATCACGGAGAGCCGCCCCAAAACTAACGCCAAGGTTCTCCGCATGCAGAGCGATCTGCGCCTGCGCCTTGTCACCGATGGCGCGTTTTGGCACGTTGATGATGCGGCGCAAGCTCACCGTGTCATCCGGATTATCCATAATGCGCAGGTAAGCCACCATGTCCCGGATCTCGCGGCGCTCGTAGAAGCGCGTGCCGCCAACCACCTTGTACGGGATACCCGAGCGCACGAAGATATCCTCCAACGCGCGGGAGGCGTTATTGGTGCGGTACATCACCGCAATATCGGAATACGCCGTGCCTTTATCCGCCAGGGAATCAATTTCCGAGGCGATATACCGCGCCTCGTCGTGCTCGTTATCCGCCACATACCCGACGATCTTGTCGCCTTGGCCGTGGGCGGTCCACAGATTCTTCTCGCGGCGGCCCTCATTCTTCGCAATCACCGCATTCGCCGCGTTCAGGATGGTCTGGGTCGAACGGTAGTTTTGTTCAAGCAGAATCGTGTGCGCCTGCGGGTAGTCCCGCTCGAACTCCTGGATATTCCTGATGGTGGCTCCGCGGAAGGCATAGATCGACTGATCAGAATCACCCACCACACACAGTTCCGGGGCATCCGGCGGCAGCTCGCCCCTGCCCACCAAGGCCGAAACGAGCGCGTACTGCGCGTGGTTGGTGTCCTGGTATTCGTCGATAAGCACATGCTTAAAGCGGCGGCGATAAAACTCCACCACCTGCGGGTGCTGGTTAAAGATGCGCACCACTTCCCCGATGAGGTCGTCGAAATCCACCGCGTTCGCGGCGCGCAGGCGGCGCTGATACTCCTCGTACACGCTCGCCACAGTGAGCTCAAAAGGATTCTTCGTCCGCTCTGCCTCCGCCCGGGCCTGCTCCGGGGAGATGAGCTCATTCTTGCGGTTCGAGATCTGGTTAGCCAAAACACGTGCAGAGTACTTCTTCAGGTCCAGCTGCATGTCTTTGGCAATCATGGTGAGCAGCCGGCGCGCATCATCGCCGTCATAAATGGTGAAGTTCGTGTTCAACCCCGGCACCAGCTGGGCATTGTTGCGCAAGATACGCACGCAGATGGAGTGGAAGGTAGACACCCACATCCGCTCAGCCACGGGGCCGACAAGCTGGCCGACGCGCTCCTTCATCTCCGCGGCTGCCTTGTTGGTAAAGGTAATGGCGAGGATCTGCCACGGCGCTACCCCGCGCTCGCGCATGAGATAAGCAATGCGACGGGTCAACACCGCGGTCTTTCCCGAGCCCGCGCCGGCCACGATGAGCAACGGCGAACCTGAATGCGTCACGGCCTCTTCCTGTTGCGGGTTTAAACCTTCCAGCAGAGGATCATTTCCTTGGCTGGAAGGGGCATCCGCGTTGTGCCCGGGCGCGGGAAACAGGCCACCGGCGGAGGTGTCGGCGGAAGGATCAGACGAAGAACGAGGCCTAAACGGAGAAGTGTTGTTCATAATGCTCTCCAACCTACTAGCACCACCGGACATTGCCGTCCACGCCGCTTCTTATCGACGAATACCGACGTCACGGCACGCGATTCCCGTTTGTCTTAGCGTGGTGGCACAATCTTCACTCATGAGCGCTTCACATCCTGACACCGCAGATTCGGGCTTAAACCCCGAGCACCAAGACCCCAACGTCGTGGACAACGGCCTCGACATTCGCATGCCCTCGGGCACGGATGACCCGCTCAGCGATGCTGAGATTCAGCGCTACCGCGAGGAGATCAACCGCCTCGACCGCGTTATCCTCGACGCTATTAAGCGCCGCACCGATATTTCCCGCACGATTGGTAAGACGCGCATGAGCTCGGGCGGTACCCGTTTGGTACACACCCGCGAAATTGCCATCCTCAATGAGTTCCGCGACGAGCTTGGCGAGGAGGGCCCCGCGATTGCCTCTGCCCTGCTGCGGTTGGGGCGCGGCAAGCTCGGCTAATCTAGCACCAACTCGGACTAATCCCCAACGCACGCGCACCTGAACTAGCGGTGTTTTAAGCTCTCAGCATGCATGTGTCCTCTCGCCCCGCTGTTGTTCTCACCGCAGCTGTCACTGCCTTAGTTTTGACCGCCTGCGGCAGCTTTTCTTCACCTGAGACCTCAAATTCCGCTACTCCACTCGACCATCCCTCCGTCAGCGACTCCGAACGCAGACAAGGTTCCGGAGCATCCGGAACAACGCAAGGCTTCGAGGAGGTCCTCGACGGCGATGCGATCTGGGATAACTCCACTGAAATCCCCCATGCAGAGCTGCTTGAGCCCCGCAATAACTTGTACAACGCACTAAAAGCCGACTACTATATGGACGTGGGAGTATTGACGCCGGGTGCGGCTATCTATAACCGCACGAATGATGGCCGGTGCTCTACCGGTCGTTTCGCCGGCGATGGGCAGCGCCTCTTTATCCTTACCGCCGGACACTGCGGGGACAAGGGCGACAGCTTCTACTATGAAGATCGCTCCGGCAGCGAGGTAGAGATAGGCCAGATGGTAATGAAGGCCAGCAACACCAACACAGATAGCATCAACTCGGCCGACATTGCGCTGATCGAAGTGTCCAACCCCGACGCCGAAGTATCTACCTCACCGGCGCTCAATGCGCCTTTAGCCGGATGGATGAGCCTGGAAGAAATCACGCGAAAGAAGCCCACGTTGTGCTTTGCCGGTTCCACAGCAGGCATTGCCTGCGACCCTTTCATCGACCGATTCGGTGATCAAGGGCTTTTCACCTTCGGCAGCTACAGCGATACCGGTGATAGCGGTGGTCCTGTCTACGCCTCCATCGACGGCAAACTATATGCAGTAGGGGTCGTGTCCTTTGGCGACTACCACGATTACTCCGGCTCCGAGACGGGCGCCATGGAGATCGCAAACACAATGAAGCAATTCGGCCTCAAGCTTTACGCCTAGCTCAACCCAGCGCAGCCTTCTGTCTCGGCACCGAAGAGATTTCTGGACTACGGTGGACACAGTAAGTTTCATGTCTGCTACCTGCCAGAAAGGCTTTTGCAATGGACATCACCGCTCAGCCGCAGTGGGCCGCGCTCACCTCGCTTTTTGAGAGCAAGAAGGACCTCAACCTGCGTGAGCTTTTTGCCAACTCCGCTTCCCGCGCCGCAGACTTTTCTTTCGATGCTGCGGGCCTGCACGTGGACCTGTCGAAGAACCTCATCGATGAGGAAGTCGTCACCGCTTTGGTGGATCTTGCCCGCGCCGCGGACGTCGAGGGCCGCCGCGACGCCATGTTCACCGGCGAGCACCTCAACAACACCGAGGACCGTGCTGTGCTGCACACCGCGCTGCGCCTGCCTGTGGAGAAGGACTTGAGCGTCGACGGCCAAGACGTCGCCGCCGACGTCCACGAGGTTCTGGGCCGCATGCGTGACTTCGCCACTGCGCTGCGCTCCGGTGCGTGGCTGGGGCATACGGGCCACACCATCAAGAAGGTCGTCAACATCGGCATCGGCGGCTCCGACTTGGGCCCCGCGATGGCTGCCAAGGCGCTGCGTTCCTACGAGGTAGCGGGTATCAGCGCGGAGTTCGTTTCTAACGTCGACCCGGCGGATCTCGCCGCGACTCTCGACGGCCTCGACGCCGGCTCCACCCTCTTCATTGTCGCTTCGAAGACCTTCACCACCCAGGAAACCCTGGCCAACGCTCACGCCGCACGCCGCTGGCTGATTGAGCAGTTTGATGGTGATGAGTCGGCCGTCGCCAAGCACTTCGTTGCCGTTTCCACCAACGCGGAGAAGGTCGCGGAGTTCGGCATCGACCCCCAGAACATGTTTGGCTTCTGGAACTGGGTGGGCGGCCGCTACTCCGTCGATTCCGCTATTGGTCTGTCCCTGATGTGCACCATCGGCCCACTGGACTTCATGCGCTTCCTCGAGGGCTTCCACGCCATGGACGAGCACTTCCGCACCGCGCCTCTAGAGCAGAACGTGCCGGTGCTCATGGGCCTGCTCGGCGTTTGGTACTCCAACTTCTTTGGCGCGCAGACCCACGCGGTGCTGCCTTACTCCGAGGACCTCGGACGCTTCCCGGCCTACCTGCAGCAGCTGACTATGGAGTCCAACGGCAAGTCCGTGCGCCGCGACGGCACCGCTGTCACCACCGGCACCGGTGAGATTTACTGGGGCGAGCCGGGCACCAATGGCCAGCACGCCTTCTTCCAGCTCATGCACCAAGGCACCCGCCTCATCCCGGCGGACTTCATCGGCTTTGCTCGCCCGAAGGAGGACTTCCCCACCGCGGACGGCACCGGTTCGATGCATGACCTGCTCATGGGTAACTTCTTCGCACAGACCAAGGTGCTGGCTTTTGGTAAGACGGCGGAAGAGATTGCCGCCGAGGGAGTGGACCCGGCTGTGGTCCCGCACAAGGTAATGCCGGGCAACCGCCCATCCACCACGATCCTGGCGGAGGAGCTCACCCCGCAGGCCCTCGGCGCGCTCATCGCACTCTACGAACACATCGTCTTCACCCAGGGCATCATTTGGGACATCAACTCCTTCGACCAGTGGGGCGTGGAGCTGGGCAAGCAGCAGGCCAATGACCTGGCACCGGCAGTCTCCGGCAAGGAGGAGGCCGCATCCGGCGACGGCTCGACCGATGCTCTGATCGGTTGGTTCCGCAACCACCGCTAAGCACTGCTTGGCGACGTCCCCTCGGCCGAACGGTCGGGGGTTCACCCGTTTTTAACGGGCAATCGACGTGTGGGATCGCCAACGCCGCGGAGGCCCTGTGGGCGTCCGCGTGTCCTTTGTGTTGCGTGGCGGTTTACCCGCCGGGCGGTCCGAGTCCGCGTTGCGCGGCTTGATATGCCACTTGAGCGGTGATTGGTTCTCCCCAGGGCGGGATGTAGTCCACACCGCCGCGAATCCTAAACACGTAGCCAGCACCTGTTGGTTTCTCTGGGTCGTCATCATTGACGCCGTTGTGATAGGCACACAACATTGTCAGGTTCGGTGGATCGGTGGTACCTCCTGCTTTCCACGGCACTAGGTGATGCACCTGGGCATAATCAGCAGGTTTATTACATCCCTTCCTGGCACAGGTGGGATGCTCGGCGCTGGCCATCATGCGCTGCTCAAACCCGGCTAAACGCTTCATCCGGTGCAGCCACACCGGCCCGATCGTGGGGTGGATGAGGGTTACGTAGCCGATCTCGGCAAACTTATAGTTCAGAAACTCCGCGCCGGTCATCCGGCCGCCATTAGTTAGCTCAAGCACGATGTCATCGCCGTCGCCGCTCACAATCTTGTCGAGCTTGTCCAAAGTAACGACCACGCTGGTGAGCACCGCCGGTTTGGTACCGCCGTGAGATTTATTGAAGAAAACGTGCCTGGAAGCGTCAAGCAGGTTGTCCTTGTTGATGGATTCCAGCACGCCGCGCATCTCGGTGACGGTCAGAGGGTCATCAGTAATGGTTAGCGAGTGCGGCCCATCAGCACGGTAGGTCATGCGCACCCCGGGCGTGGGAATACGTTTGGGCTTGAGCTCCTTTAAGCGCTTTGCCGCCACGGCGGGAATGCTGTGGGCGGGCGTGCCGGCGAGCTTTACACGCAAGTTCCACGCGTGCAGCTGGTTTTTCAGCTTGACGGTATAGGACTCAATAAGGCTCAGCGTGGCCAGATCATGACCTTGTTCGGCGGCTCGGCTACGGGCAGTGCGTTGCTTACCCGTGAACTTGGTGGCGCCGAAGTAGATGTAGTTTAAGCGCGCCAGTTCGACGGCGTCAGCTGATGAAGCGCCGAGTGCGCGTAATCGCTTCTCGCCTCCTACCGCTTGCTTCACCAGTGTGATCCCCGAGTTGCGGTAGGAGAAATAGGTTTCTAAATCCCCCATGACTCAGAACCCTAAAGCACCCCAGGCAACCCCGCAACCGAAGAGATACTCGTTAGAGCTTAATCATCGATTCCCAGCCAAAGGGGATGTGGTCAGAGTCCACGATCTTGCGGCCGAACGGGAAGCACGTCACCGGGATCATCTTCAGGTTGGCCAGAGCCACCGGGATGCCCACGATGGTCACGGCCTGCGCCGCTGCAGTGGTGACGTGGCCGATAGCCAGCCACAGGCCAGCGACAAGGAACCAGACAACGTTAGAGAACCGAGACATGCCACCGGTACCTTTGACCGGTTGAATGACGGAGCGCCCAAAGGGCCACAGCGCGAAATTCGCCATACGCATCGAGGCCACACCGGCAGGAATCGTCACGACGGGGATGCAGGCCAGGATGCCTAAGAGAAAGTAGCCCAGTGCGAGGACAAGGCCACCAGTTGCCAACCAGATGATGTTCAAAATGATCTTCATGCATCCCAGCCTAGCGATGCGGCTGGCAATGCGGACACCACCAGATGACGCGCTCCAACTCTCCTTCATCGCCGCCGGTGTCCACTCCACCCAGCGTGGACTTCTCAATGAGCATTCCGCAGCGCCGGCAGCGTTGACGGTTGCGCCCGAAGACGTAAGTTGTCTCCCCTGCCCTTTTCACGCCGGTGGTCACACGTACCGGCGAGTCTCGGTTGGCCCAGATGAGGCGGCGGGAGATGGTGAGGATCTGGGGGACGTCGACAAGCGCTACCGGTGTTGCTGGATGAACGCCGGCTAGGAAGCAGATCTCGGCGCGGTACTCGTTGCCCAAACCCGCCACGTTGCGCTGGTCCAAAAGTGCGGCGCCGATGCTGCGTTGGGGGCGCGACTCGATGCGGCGAACGGCCTCCTCGAATCCGCCTTCTTCCCATTCTGGCGCGAGGATGTCGGGGCCTAGGTGCGCCATGCGCTGCTCAAACTCGCGGGCTGGAAAGACCTCGACCAGCCCTAGCCAATGCCCTACCAACTCAATATCACGCGGGGTATTCTCCATCTGCAGCACCACGCGTGCGCTGTGGCCGGGCTTGCGCCAGCGGTCCCCGGCATAGTGGATGGCCCACGTGCCCTCCATCTTGAGGTGGGTATGCAGGATGAGCTCGCCGCCGAAATCCATGAAGAGGTGCTTGCCATAAGGCCAGACCTCGTCGCACACCAGCCCGTCGAAACGCACGGTGGCATAGCGCGGCACGCGCAGGGAGGAATGGGTCACACGCCGGCCTTCCATGAACTGCAGCCGGTTCGACAGCTGCAGAACTGAATCACCCTCAGGCACAGCAGAACCTCCTCACCAAACGGGTGTCTACTCTACCGGCGCGTCCTTTCCCGCACCGAATGCCAACACGCCCGGCTCCCATGGGGTGACCACGTGCTGGCGAGACAGATCTTCGATCTTCTTCACGCCGAGCAGCTGGAGGGTGTTCTTGAACTCTTCCGCCAGCAGCTCAATGACGCGGTCGACGCCTTCCTTGCCGCCGGCCATCAGCCCGTAAAGATAGGCGCGGCCGATGAGGACGAAATCCGCCCCCAGAGCCAGCGCAATGGCGATGTCGACGCCGGACATCACACCGGAGTCATAGATGATTTCCACATCCGGTCCCACCTCTGCGCGCACGGCCTCAAGGGCCTGGAGGGTGTTGACCACGCGGTCGAGCTGGCGCCCGCCGTGGGAGGACACCACGATGCCATCCGCGCCAAGGTCGATGACCTTGCGCGCGTCCTCGGGGTTGACGATTCCCTTGACGAAGAGCGTGCCCTTCCACTGCTTGCGAATCCACGCGAGGTCCTCGAAGTTGAGGCCTGGGTCAAACATGGTGTTGACCAGCTCGCCCAGGGTGCCGGTGGTTGAGGTCAACGACGCGAAGGTGACGGGGTCCGTGGTGAGGAAGTTGAACCACCACTCGGGACGCCACGCGGCATCGAAGATCGTGCCGGCGGTCAGGCGCGGCGGGATGCGCATGCCGTTGCGGGTATCGCGCAGGCGCTGGCCCGCCACGGGCGTATCGACGGTAACCACGAGGGTGTCGTAGCCGTTGGCGGCAGCACGCTCGATGAGTTCTTGGCAGGCGGAGTGGTCCTTCCACAGGTAAAGCTGGAACCAGCGGCGCCCGCTATTGCCTTGCGACGCCGCGACCTCCTCGACCGAGCGCGTGCCCATCGTGGAGAGCATAAACGGGATGCCTGCGTCGCGGGCGGCTTGGGAACCGGCGTCCTCGCCCTCGGCATGCATGAAGCGGGTAAAGCCGGTCGGCGCGATGCCGAAGGGCAATGCTGCCGGCTCGCCGGCGATCTCGGTGTTTAAAGAGATGTCGTGTGCGCCGTTGAGCACGTTGGGCATGAGGCGAACGTCGCGAAAGAAATCGCGGGATTCGCGGTAGCTGACCTCATCGCGGGCGGCGCCATCGACGTAGTCAAAGGCCGCCTTCGGGGTGCGGCGCTTGGCAATCTTGCGCAGATCCCACACATCAGCGGCCTCTGCCAGGCGTGCTGCCCGGCGGTCGAGGTTGGGTGCTTCGAACCGCATGAGGTTCTTGAGCTCGGACACGTTGGGCAGTTGGCGCTTCAGCCGCATGAAAACAAGACTCCTTTTCTATTGGGCTATCAGCTTTTGAGGTTAGACCCATGAAAAGCCCGTGGGCTAAATGAAGGTGAATATCATTCAGCGGCGTCGGCGGCGCGGGCGGAAACCACCTGGGCTGCCCGGTGCAGTCGATGAACCACCAGACTCAGTGGAATCCTCCGGATCATCGAAGGTGAGCTCCTCCATCGCCTCGACGGCACGGCGCCCACCGCGACGTGCGGGACGGTAAGGCTCGGCGGAGCGCGCGGCTTCTCCAGATTGGCCGTGCTGTCCTGCACGGCCGGAAGAGGCGGTGTGGGCAGAGCCAGTAATCCGCACGCCCTTCGGGGTTAGTGCCGCACCCAGTGCACGCAGTTCGCCGCCGAGCTTCGACTCGAAGATAGGCCGACCGTTCGCCTTCTCAATAACCACCTTGCTCAAGCGCCCGGCGGCAACCAGCTCGTTGAGTCCTGCAAGCACTGCGGCTAGTACCTCGGTGCGCTCGATTCCCTCAGGAAGGGCGTTGAAGAACGTGGTCAGTGTCTTCCCGCCGCGGGTCAGGTGCGCCACCGGCAAGCCATCCATGAGCACCACCAAGGCACCCGCGGCGCGGGTCGGCCGGGCCGCGGATTCGCCGGCATCCGTAGTGGGCCACGACAGCGCCGCACCATAGGGGTTGGCCGGGTCGGTCGCGGCAAGGACATAGGCCTGCGGCTCGCGGGTGCCGGAGGGCCAGCCCGTAACATCGGGGGAATCATCCACGCCGCGCAGGCGATCAATGACCGCAGGCGTGGAGAACTGCGCGGCCCCCAAGCCTTCAATGACATAGCCGCGCATGGCCTTGCCGGATTCCTCGAAGCCGGAGAGCACTTTATAAGCCAGGGCGAAGCCACCCAGGACGTCCTCGGCCACCACGGATCCGCGGGTGAGCACGCCGTAGCGGTCCAACCAGGCCTCGCCGTGCGCGATGGAGCGCGACGTCGCATCCGTGGCGGCGGGCACGGACAGCGACCACCGCCCCACCACGTCTGGTGCGGCCTGCGCACCAGACACATTGAGCGATTGCGCAAAGGAAGTGCGCCCCATGCGCAGTCGCGAACGCGATGGTCTGCGCCGCGCGCGATGCGCCGCACGCCCAGCGGGACCGCCTGCGGCAAGGTGGGCCCGGATAGGAGCGAAGGAATCGGGGCTGACTAGGCCAGCCTCCACCAGTCCCCAGAGGGCCTCGCGAACCTCCTCGGGCGTACCGCTCAGCTGCGGTTGAATATCGGAGATAAGATAGCTGCCGCCGCCCTGTAAGGCCTCGAGCAGCTGGGTTTGCAGCATGGACAAGCCCACCTCCTCTGCAGAAACCTGCGGGGCGAGCTGTGCGGCATAGTCCGCCGGTAGCAGCATGATCCAGGGGTCGTTCGAGCCAGCCTTGCCCGCGCCCACGATAAGGACCTCGCCGCCGGTGGTCAGCTCATCGAGCATCGTCGGCGAATAGTCCCCTACACGCGCAGGCAAGATGAGGCTCTCCCAGGCAGAGGCTGGCAGGCGCACCCCGGCCAGCTGCTCGATGACCGCAAAGACGCCGTCCACCCCGCGCAGCACCGGGCGCCGGCCCACCGCCGCCACCTGCTGCCAGTCAGGGAGGAAACGCCCAAAGGCCGCAGGCGAAACCGGCTGCGTGGCCGCCCGCGCGGCCGCCAGCGAGCGCGATCGGATGACCTTGAGCACCTCCGCCGCGCAGTACTCCTGCTCCTCCACGCCCTGCCGGTAGTGCCCAGCCAGGATGGAGTCCAGCCCATTGAGCGTGGAATGCGTCACCGCGGCCGACAGGCCAAAGGCCTCCTGCACATCGCGCGCCACAAAGGGCCCGCGCGTGCGCGCCCAGCGGCTGACTAACTGATCCAGGGCGTCGGTAATCGTGGCCTGCTGGGCGGGGATGCCGGGCGGGACGGGGATGCCCAGGCCGTCGCGAAGCAGCGGCGCATCAAGCGCCTGGGCCACGTGCTCGCGGCCGTTGATGCGCACCCGCATGATCCGCGCACCGAGCGCATCGAGTGCACTCAATGGCACCGTGGCGTGCGCGCCGAACTCCTCGACCGGGATGGGGCCCAGCACGCGCAGCAGGTCCGCGACCTCCTCGGTGGTCCGCGCCTGGCGTTCTACAGTGGTGCGCTGCAGCTGGGCGTGGACTTCAGCAATAACTTCAGCGGAGAGAAGCTCGCGCAGCTCCACCGTGCCCAGAAGCTTCGCCAACAGCGCGGGGTCTAGGGCCAAGGCCGCCGCGCGCTTTTCCGCCAGCGGCGAGTCGCCCTCATACATGAACGCGCCGGTGTAGTTGAACAGCAGCGAAGACGCAAAGGGCGAAGGCTGCTCCGTGGTGACCTCCGCGATGCGAATGCGGCGATGCGCCAGCTCCCGCATGACCTCCGTGAGCGCCGGCAGGTCGTAGACGTCCTGCACGCACTCGCGCACGGTCTCCAGGATGATGGGGAACGAGGGGTAGTTGCGGGCGACGTCGAGAAGCTGCTCCGCGCGCTGGCGCTGCTGCCACAAAGGCGCGCGCTTGCCCGGGTTACGCCGCGGCAGAAGCAGCGCTCGCGCCGCGCACTCCCGGAAACGAGAAGCAAAGAGCGCGGAGTTTCCCACCTGCTCGGTGACGATGTCCGCTATCTCATCGGCGTCAAAAAGAAAGAGCGCAGCATCCGGGTCCGCCTCCCCCTGCGGCAGGCGCAACACGATACCGTCGTCGCCCGCCACGGCCTGCGCGTCCATACCGGTGCACTCCGCCACGCGCTGACCCACCGCCAGCGCCCACGCCGCATTCACCGGCCTGCCAAACGGGGTGTGCAATAGCACGCGCCAATCCCCCAGCTCATCCGTGAAGCGCTCCAGCAGCAGCGTCTTTTCATCCGGGATGAGCCCGGTGGCCTCGTTCTGCTCGTGCAAGTAGGCGGCGATGTTGCGCCGCGCGTTCTCATCGGCGCCGCGCACCACGGACGGATCCGCGTACGCCTCCCGCCGGAATGCACCCAACGCCTTGCCCAGCTCATAGGGCCGCCCCGCAGAGTCACCGTTCCAGAAAGGCAAACGCCCCGTGTGCCCCGGCGCGGGAGTTACGAGCACCTGGTCGCGCGTAATCTCCTCCACGCGCCAGCTCGTCGCGCCCAGAGTGAAGATATCCCCCACCCGAGTTTCATAGACCATTTCCTCATCAAGCTCACCCACACGGCGCGGCGCGGAACCGGCCTCACCAGTTCCCACCAGGAACACCCCAAACATGCCGCGGTCCGGAATGGTGCCGCCGTTGGTCACCGCCACGCGCTGCGCGCCGGGGCGCGGGGTGAGCACGCCCGTCACGCGGTCATAGACCACCCGGGGTTTCAGCTCCGCAAAATCCGTCGAAGGATACACACCACTGACCAGGTCCAGCACGGAGTCGAAGACCTCGCGCGCCAGGTCCTTATAAGGCCAGGCGCGGCGCACGGTGTCGTACCATGTGTCGGCCTCTAGTCCCTCGCTCGTGCCCGCGCTTGCCGACGCCACCACCGCCGCCACCGTCTGCTGCGCCAAGACATCCAACGGGTTGCGCGGGGAGTGCATCTCTTCGATGAAGCCCTCCTCCATGCGGGCGACGGTGAGTGCTGATTGCACGAGGTCCGCACGGTGCTTGGGATAAAAGGATCCGTGCGAGACCGCGCCGACGGAGTGCCCGGCGCGGCCCACGCGCTGCAGGCCCGAGGCCACCGAGGGCGGGGACTCCACCTGCACCACCAGCTCCACCGCGCCCATGTCGATGCCCAGTTCCAGGGAGCTCGTGGCGACCACGGCCTTGAGCGTGCCTTCTTTAAGCATGGTCTCCGTCAGCGCGCGCTCATCCTTGGATACCGAGCCGTGGTGCGCGCGGGCGATGACGGCAGGGGCCTTGCCGGCGACGTCCACTTGCTTCATCAGCTGGGCCGGGTCGCGCCGGGTAGCCGGGCTCAAGGACTCTGGATCGTGTTCTTGGGCGTAGAGCTCGTTGAGCCGGCTGGTGAGCCGCTCGGCGGTGCGGCGTGAGTTGACGAAGACGAGGGTGGAGCGCTGCTCCATGATTTCGGCGTAGAGCTCTTCTTCGATGAAGGGCCAGATGGATTTCGCCGTGGGCAGGGCGGAATCTCCCACTCCGCGTTGCACGCGCAACGCATCCTGGGGGCCTTCGGTGATGCCAAGGGGGTCGTCGACAGTCGCCTCCCCGATGGGGGAACCCTGCTCCGGGGTGGGCAGGTCCGACATGTCCTCGACCGGCACGTGGACGTCGAGCTGCCAGCGCTTCTTTGCGGGCGGGGCGATGATATCCACGGGACGGTCGCCGCCCAAGAAGTTCGCAACCGCACTCAACGGCCGCACCGTGGCGGAGAGCCCGATGCGCTGAAACTCCCCGGCAATGAGCCCGAGGCGCTCCAGAGTCAGCGCTAGGTGCACGCCGCGTTTCGTGCCGGCCAGCGCGTGGATTTCATCGATGATGACGGTATCCACGGTCTTCAAAATCCCCGCCGCCTTGGAGGTGAGCATCAGGTAGGCCGATTCCGGCGTGGTAATGAGGATGTCCGGTGGCTTGCGTACCTGGCGGGAGCGCTCTGCCTGCGGGGTATCCCCCGAGCGCACGCCGACGGTAATATCCGGCACCTCCAGGTCCAGCCGTTCGGCGGTGCGGGCAATGCCGTTGAGCGGGGCGCGCAAATTGTTCTCCACGTCCACGCCCAGGGCCTTGAGTGGTGAGATATACAGCACTCTCACACCATCTTGAGCGCCCTCGCGGGAGAGCTCATTGCTCAGCGGCAGCGCGGTCTGGCCCTCGCGCTCCACCAGGGAATTCAAGGCCCACAGGAAAGCCGCGAGCGTCTTACCGGAACCGGTTGGCGCCACAACCAGTGCGTTCGCACCGCCGGAAATCGCCTCCCATGCCTGCTCTTGGACCGGGGTGGGGGCAGCAAATACGTCGGCGAACCAGCCAGCAACCTGCGGGCGGAATTTCGCCAGAACGTTTTTGGACATGCCCTACTGTATCGCGCGCGCTAATCTGGTCACTATGACCGTTGAGATTTCTGATTCCCGTCTGACCAACTCCCTCGCCGATGGCTGTGGCGAGATCCTCAAAGGCGTGCGCAACGGTGGCCTGCTGCGCGGCTTGGCGCTGGGTGATGCCGGCGATGAAGCCGCTCAGGAATGGATCGCCCGCGTCCTTGAGCAGCACCGCCCGCAGGATGGCGTCCTGTCGGAGGAGGCCGCCGATGATTTGAGCCGTTTGAAGAAGGACCGCGTGTGGATCATCGACCCGCTCGACGGCACCAAGGAGTTCGCTACCGGCCGTCAGGACTGGGCCGTGCACATCGCGCTGGTGGAAAACGGCACCCCGATCCACGCGGCCGTCGGCATGCCAGACATGGGCGTGACTTTTAAGTCCTCCGATGTGCGCGCGGTGACGGGCCCGCTGTCGAAGAAGTTCGTGGTCTCTCGCAACCGCCCGCCGAAGGTTGCGGGTTATGTTGCGGAGAAGATGGGCTTTGAAACTGTCGGCGCGGGCTCCGCGGGCGCGAAGGCCATCCACGTGCTCTTGGGTGACTATGACGCTTATATCCACGCCGGCGGTCAGTACGAGTGGGACCAGGCCGCCCCGGTGGGCGTGGCTTTGGCTGCGGGCCTGCACTGCTCGCGTCTGGACGGCTCCCCCATCAAGTTCAATAACGAGGACACCTTCATCCCGGATCTGCTGATCTGCCGCCCGGAGCTAGCAGACGAGATTCTGGAACACGCCGCCGCCTACGCGGAGGCCAACGGCGGTTACTAGGTTTCTCGTGCTGCGTTACCCTTCTATGCAGCACAGCTAGGTTAAATCCCCAACTCATCTGCAAGACGAGAGACCATTCGAGCATTTAACTCGTGGTGGTCATGCAGCGTGTCTTTGCCGAGGTATCCAAATACCTCGGCATTTATTACGCCAATAATACTTATCCACGCTTCAAGCGCCTTTTCCATGACGTCAGCGGAAAGTTCTACATCAAGCTCATCAGCGGCTGCGGCAAGGTCGCGCGAGAACTGAGAGGAACGCGGTTCTAACTGTTCAACCGAGGCCTCAGTTAACAACTCGGCCAGACGCCGACTAACTTTTGTACCCGCGACCGCAGTCTCTGAAGCTGGCGCTTCGTATCCAATGATGGGCGTGCCATAAATTAGCGCCCACCTTTGAGGAAACTTCAAAGCCCACGCCCTCATAGCAAACACAAGGCGCAGGAATCTGTCCCGCGTCTCGGTAGCCTCACCGATTCCTCGCGCGACGGCATCATCAAGTGCTTCAAACGCATCAACGATCAGCATCGTTAATAGGTGGGCCCTGTCGGGCACATAGCGGTAGATACCCGAAGAAACTATCCCCAAATCACGTGCAATTGCACGAAGATTCAAGGCTTCTGGGCCGCCTTTATCAAGTTGCTCCCGCCCTACCTCAACAATGCGCAACATCGTCTGTTCGCGAGCACGCGCTCTTGGGGTCATTGACATATAGAAACTATATCAACAAGAAAGAGAGCACTGCTCTTGAATCTGAATAACTGCAATTATAGAATTAGAGAGCACTAGTCACTATTTAGAGCAGAGGTCACCTAATGCATTTTCTCATCACCGGGGCAGGCCCCGTGGGCCGATCACTTTCACGCGAACTCGCTAAAAGAGGGCACACATGCACAATCATGACGCGATGGCAGCCCCATTTCGCCGCCAGTAGGAACGTGCAGTTCAAGAAAGGCGATGCAACACACAGTGACGCCTATCCAGAACAGATCGACGGAATTGCCCACTGCATCCATGCCCCATACGACGCACAAAAGTGGCGCGACCTGCTCATTCCAGCTGAAGAAACCGTGCTAGAGGTAGCCGCCAAACGGGGTATCCCCGTTGTCTTTCCCGAATCGATGTATGGGTTCGACCAGAATTACGAGGTAATTTCGCCTGACACTCCCCTCGCCCGATCTCGCAATGGCAAACCTGGCGTTCGAGCGGCCTTAATCGAGAACCGCCTAGCTTCCCCTGCACGCACGACCTCAGTGATCGCATCCGACCTGTATGGCCCTGATGCCGGCCCCGGATGCGTTTACCATCAGCTCATCATCGGGAAGAAGCGTCCCCTTGCTCTTTTTAACGCACACGCTAAACACTCGGTCACGTACCTTCCCGACTTCGCCCGTGCGCTAGCTGACGCACTACTGGACGAATCGACACCCCCTATAGTTTCCACGCCTTGCGCGCCCGCGCTCACCCAAGCTGAATTTGCTCGAAGCGCCGGATGCCAACACTCCCCCATCACGATTCGCCCATGGATGCTGAAGCTAGGTGGCATTGTCAGCACGGACCTGCGAGGCCTACAAGAAATGAGATACCTGTGGGACCGTCCCTCCATTCTTACCGGAACTAAGTCCTCATGGCAGGCGACCCCAACCGACGAAGCATTAAAGGCTATTCATCAAGCTCAGTCGGCGTAGTGACAAATCCAACCACTAGTAGCCCTGCCTCACTACCTAAGACTTTTTGAACGCTCTACACTTGGACGTCATGAGTGAAACTCCCACTGCTTCTTCATCCCTCAAAACACCGTACGAGGACCTCCTGCGCCGTGTCCTCGAAGAAGGCGCACCCAAAGGTGACCGCACTGGTACCGGCACCCGTTCCCTCTTCGGCGCCCAGCTGCGCTATAACTTGGCGGAGTCTTTTCCTTTGCTGACCACCAAGAAGGTCTACTTCCACGGTGTGATTGGTGAGCTGCTCTGGTTCCTACGCGGCGAGTCCAACGTGAAGTGGCTGCAGGAAAACAAGGTCCGTATCTGGAATGAGTGGGCCGATGAGGACGGTGAGCTGGGCCCTGTCTACGGCGTGCAGTGGCGCTCCTGGCCCACGCCGGATGGCCAGCACATCGACCAGATCCAGGTCGCCCTGGACACGCTCAAGAACAACCCGGATTCGCGCCGCAACTTGGTCTCCGCGTGGAATGTGTCTGAGCTGGACAAGATGGCGCTCATGCCCTGCCACCTGCTCTTCCAGCTCTACGTCGCGGACGGCAAACTCTCCATGCAGGTCTACCAGCGCTCCGCGGACATGTTCCTCGGTGTTCCCTTCAACTTGGCCTCCTATGCTGCGCTGACCCACATGTTTGCCCAGCAAGCAGGCCTCGAGGTGGGCGAGCTCATCTGGACCGGTGGGGATTGCCACATCTACAACGACCACATCGAACAGGTCAAAGAACAGCTCTCCCGCGAGCCGCGCGAATACCCGCAGCTCAAGCTCCACAAGGCCGAAAGCCTCTTTGACTATGACTTCGATGATTTTGAAGTCATCGGCTACGACCCCCACCCCACCATCAAGGCACAGGTCTCCGTCTAATGCTGGGCGCAATCTGGGCCCAGTCCCTCGACGGTGTCATCGGTGACGGCGTGGTCATGCCCTGGCACGTGCCGGAGGACCTCAAGCACTTCAAGGAAGTCACCATGGGCGCGCCCGTCATCATGGGCCGCAAGACCTGGGAGTCCCTCAACCCCAAATTCCGCCCGCTGCCAGGCCGAGAGAACATTGTGCTGTCCAGCCGTCAGCCGGGCGAATGGTCCGCGGGTGGCACCGTGGTGGACAACCTCGACTCCGCACTTGACGCCACGCTTGACGACGCCTGGATCATCGGCGGCGGCCAGCTCTATAGCTCCGCTCTCGATCGCGTGGATACCATCGAGCTCACCCTCATGGGCGTGCAGGTGGGCGATGCCTACGGCGACGATGCCGTACTGGCCCCGAGCGTTCCTGAGGCGTTCAGCTTGTCTGCCGATTCCGACTGGCTGACCTCACAGTCCGGACACCTCACCATCCCCGGGCAGCCGCCGAGTGAGCTGCCCATGAGATACCGATTCCTCACCTACGACAGAAAGGCTGCTGCATAATGGCTACTACCCCGGAAACCACCGAGCACGTCACCATCTTCTTCGCCGATTGGTGCCCGTTCTGTGCCAAGCTGATCAAAAACCTGGACCGCACCGAAACCCCATACGAGCTCGTCGACGTCGAAGCCGACGCCCCCGACACCGCCGACATCAACGCATGGATTGAATCCGTCAACGACGGCAATCGCATCGTGCCCACCGTCCTTTACTCCGACGGCACGCACGCCACCAACCCTTCCGCCAGCGAGGTCCGCGCCAAGTACGCGGAGCTAGCCGGCGAATAAGCCGAGCAACCAGCGCGACCAAAGGCGACGCTTTTACCGCCGCCCTAAGCGAGGCTGCTAGTCTTACCTAGGTGCGCAACGCACCCCCGCCCCAGTAGCTCAGGGGATAGAGCACGGCTCTCCTAAAGCCGGTGTCGGAGGTTCGAATCCTCTCTGGGGCACGCTGTGAAGTCTCGAGACATCGTTCCGGTCGGTGTCTCGAGATTTTTCGTTTTCAGAGCCGAGGCCGACATTCACGGTAGATAAGGGCCAGAAATTTGAAATTTTTCGACCTTATTCACCGTGAATGACAGTGACAGGTGTGCGAGACCTAGTTCCGACCTCAGCTGTTGTTCATAGGTTGAGACACACTTCTAGAACTGCTCCTGAAAGCGCTAAAAGCAGCAGAGCTGGCCATCACACGGGCCTATTTCCAGCAGCCGTCACTTCGGTGCGGAAAGACGCAGAGGATCGATGTCTCAAGACATCACTTTTCATCGTGCCTGGGCAGTCTTGGCTTCAGGGTTTTCTACCGAGTCGATGTGGTGAAACATCTGGGCTGGTTAGACCGGAACGATGTCTCCGAACCAGACAGCAACTAGAATTCGCTAACGGCGTCCAGCCGCTGCTCGTTTCACATCAGACGCCATTTATTGGCTTATGTTCTCGGACGCAAGCCGCGCGTAAACGAGGGTATCGGTCCATTCCCCCTTGCTAAACCAGTCCTGGACGTGATGCGCTTCGAGCCGGAGCCCAACGCGGTTAGCAAGTGCTGCGGAGGCACTGTTTCGAGCGTCCATCTGTGCGGTAATGCGGTGGAGATTGTAATGATCAAACCCGAGGGCAAGCACCGCGCGAACGGCTTCGCTTGCGAATCCTTGCCCACCGTGTGCCGGGTCCAGAACCCACCCGATCTCGCCCTGGCGGTGCTCCTTATCTGTGAGCCACAGTGCAGCGTCTCCTATGGGGGTGCCGCCATGCTCGATAACTAGTGCTAGTGCAGCAGTCTCACCATCGAGGTCAGTCTTTGATAGCCGCTCCGCAAGACTGTCACGGGTGACTTCCATAGTCCATGGCTCGTCCAACAGGTAACGAGCAACGTCAGGTTGCGAGTACAGCTCGTGAAGCCATGCGACATCGCCCGTCTCATGCAGACGAAGTCGAAGTCGTTCCGTAACCAACGGCCACTTGAATGTGGGCACGAGATCGCGCTGGTAATGGAACAATTCTTCGCGCTGCCCTGCAGGCGTGGTCCCTAAGCCTCGTCCGGTCTCGCGGAATCCCGCCGTCGTCAAGCAGTGCTGGGAGGCCTTGTTTTCCGGAAGCGTGCGTGCCGTCAAGGTTCGAAGTCCACTAGTGCGCGCGAAGCGTGATGCAAGCTCCAAGCCCCGACCGGCATGCCCACTCCCTCGCGCACCGGGATGAATCCAGAACCCGACCTCTGCAGCCTCGGAGCCGACATCAAAGAGAACCATGGAACCCACAAACTGGTCGGTCTCGGCGTCGGCAAGTGCAAGGACTGCCAACGTGCCGGACGAAAGGCCCGTCGCGACCTCTTCCCTGATCATCCGTCGCACGGACTCGGGGGTGTAGTCAGGTTCAGGTAGATGAGCGAAGCGCCGCACAGCTCCATCTTTGGTGCCTGCTGCATACGCATCTGCGTCCAGTTCGGAGAGAGGGCGCAGGCAAGTGTTCTCAAAAGTGATCGGAAGGTTGGTGGCATCCAGCATGTGCCCAAAACTAACATAGTTCGGATAGGTGGTTCAAGCAGGTTTAGTTATGCTGGTGTGGTGAGTTACTGGGAACATCAAAAGCCTGTGCAGCGTCTCCGCGCCGTGGATATTGCGGAGGTTGCTAGAGCATCGGTAAGGCTGTTGGACGAAGGTGGATTGAGGGCTCTCACCATGAGAGCTGTGGCGCAACAGGTGGGCGTCGCCCCAGCTAGCTTGTACTCCCACGTAGAGTCAGTCGACGACCTATTCGACCTCGCCCTCGATACAGCGCTTGCAGATGACCCCGCAATGTCCGAGTCGATTAGCAGCGCCGACCTACCCACCCTGATGCAAGCTTTCTTCACGCACCTCACGGCCCACCGGTGGGCTGGTCAGGTCATTGGTATGCGCGCCCCCAGAGGCCCTGCTTACTTGGCACTATCTGAGAGTATGTGCATCTTACTCGAACGAGAGGGCGTCCCGGATCCATTGGGAACTGCCTACGGGCTATCAAACCTAGTAATCGGCGCCGCCCTGACCGCCCCTATGGCGCCCGACGAAAAGCGTGTTGCCATCAACCCCGAACAAGCCCCGACTTATGCGCGCCTCCATGCGGCGCACCACATTAGCCCACAAGAGATTCTCTCCGAGGGCATCAAGAAACTCTTGTCGTAACGGAACCATCCAATTTCGGGCAGCAGTAATGTGAGGAAGACTCGAAATGACGAGAGGAAGCCCAGCCGGGCTTGTTGTGAAGTGGCTGGGCTAGGGATTACTCGACTGCCCCGCTTGTCATGAGTCGCGACATGCTTGACAGGTGAGTCGCGACATCGGTGGCAAACCGTCACAGGGCTTGTTCGCTTTCTTTTTCTCACTTTTCCGTATGTGTTTACTTAGAAACACACTCTTGGAATTGAGTTAGACTCTCTAGTGGTCGAGGCGACTGGCAATCTTTACTGAGTTGACGGAGGCACGTTGTACGACGTCGTAAGACAGGCTTATGCAAAGCGCGCTCCCGAATACACCGAAGCCTTGGGATCAATTAAGGACATGAGTCCTCAGGACGTATTACTCATCTCTGAGTGGGGAAAGGCGGTTAATGGTCCGGTGCTGGATGCGGGGTCGGGGCCCGGACACTGGACAGACTTATTGCGGACTTTGAAATGTGAAGTAGTCGGGCTTGATATGGTCTCAGAGTTCATTGGAATTGCGAAGGATAGATTTCCCTCCACCAACTTCGTTTTGGGCGAATTGTCGGAGATTCCGCTTAGGTCCTCCAGTCTCGGGGGGATACTTGCTTGGTACTCGTTAATTCATTTGCGACCAGATGACTGGGGTCTGGTTCTAACTGAATTCGCAAGGACCCTTAGGCCGGATGGCTCCCTTCTTCTCGGAGCGTTTTTAGGAGAGCAAGGCACCCCCTTCGAGCATGCAATTACCGAGGCTTATTACTGGTCAGAGGTAGAGCTTCTCAAGCAGCTGGACTCAGCTGGTTTTCAGCCAATTTCTGTCCATTCTCGATGCACGAATGGTTTTCGGCCGCATCTAGACGTCCTTGCACGGCGTTGTTAGAGGGAACGCCTTTTGCATTTTGGGCAATGACTATTGCGGCAACAGGCACGTAGATCCGGTAAGGGCAGTTGTGACGAAGGCTTGGCCGTAGACTCAGCCTGCGTATCCGATGGTGGGATATGGCACGTCAGGCAACCAGACCGCTCAGATTTCCCCTCAGAGTATAGACTTTCGAGATTAGCCCAGCTCAACTGCTAGAAACCGGCCCAGCCGGAGACACTTTTTGAGCCTTAATCCACCGGCGGGTTGATACCACATATCCGTTCCCTTCTTGAGGTGGAACAACATCGCTGCGTCCACGAGATTGCTTATGCCTGTCCATGCTCAATTGGAGCTCCGACTCGTGGCACTTCGACTTTCCCGTTTCAACCACCATTTACCGTGAACGTAAACATTCCTTCATCGAAGTGCGGATTATCCCCGAGCATGCGCGGCAAAGAACGACCAGCCCAGTCGATGGGAACAGTACTTAATCTGCCTGAGCCTTCTCATTAATGCGGGCAGCGCACTCAGTCGGGTTTTCGAGAGACACAATCAACCGGTCAAAGCGTTCATCTTTAAGCTCGATAACAACGGCGTTTTCGTAGCCGTTGATGTTCCAGAATTGGCGGCCACCGTCAGCGTAAAATGTGCCCGAAAGTTTCTGGCCACTGCGCAGCCCGGGTGCTCGAAAACCTTTCGGTTCATGCTTCATTCCTGGGTCATGAGTAGCTCCGCGAACGTGACTCCAGGGCACTGCAATACTGCGGGTTAAGGACCACATTTTATCCAGACCGCGTGGCTCAATAATGAGTTCTTTGTCCGCCAGAGTGAGCTTGTTGTTCATGATGTTTCTCCTTATTTTTCGATTCTTTGAGAGCGGGCAAGCAGGTGCTGCCCTAGTGAGCTTGGGTCACTGAAGCACAGTTCATAAGCCTGTTGGATGAGTTCCCGTAAATCCTTACTGACAGGCGCCACCTCAACCAGTGCCACCACTACGAAGTCCTTTGACTCTTCCGACACTTGCCCGTTCTTGGCTTGGGCACACACCGCGTCCGCCGCAGCACGGAACAACCCATGCTTTGAGCCATAAATGTTGTAGAAGCTAGAGCGGTTGAGCCCAAGCTGATTCACCACGACATCGACTGACACTGCGTTAAATCCACTCCCGCCAAACAGTGCAATGGCGCCAGCAAGAACTTCCGCTTCATCAAACTTACGAGGTCTACCCATGAGTTTCATACTACCCGTTCCAGAATGATTAGTCCATAACTCGACCACGATTAAGTTGCATCGAAGTTCACTCGGGCGAATGCCCTTGCAAACAAATAGGATCTGAAATCCCGCGGCGGTTGTGAGCACTATTTGGTCGATACGCCTCCTGTCAGGTCCGACACTCTTGTTGCAGGTACAGATTGGCATTTAAGCCCTCAGATCTACCTGGTTTTTAGTCTTTCTTTTCGAGAACGCACCACGGCATCAAAAATCCCCCGCCTCATTGTGAAGCGGGGGACGGAGTTTCGGGAGCTGAGCGCTAGTTCAGGCCCGGAATCTTCGGCAGCTTCGGCTGCGGGATATTGAGGCCGAAGAGTTGGTTGATGGTGGGGATGAGGCCATAGGCCGCGCCGCCGAGGACAGCGACGATGGCAACGATGGGCAGAATGACCTTCGCGCCGCGGCTGGAGCCAGCGAAGAAGGCCTGGCCCATGTCGTCGACGGAAGACTCGTTCGCGTCGGACGGCTCCTCATCCTTTACGGCGGGACGGGCGGTCAGCCACTGGTCGGAGTCCAGAACGCCCTGGGTCAGGCGGGTCTCACCAATCCAGCCGTACCACGGGTCCTGCGGCTTGCGGTTATCAAAACCGGCGCCCATGACCCACTGCAGGTCACCCGGGAGGAGGCCTTCAGCGTCCTTGGCGTTGCGCAGGATGGGGGCGCCATTGATGAACATCTCAACGGTATCGGAATCCGGCTTGTTTACTACGGCGATGTGCATCCACTCATCGGTGGGAACCTCGTGGGACCAAACGGTGGAACCTTCACCTTCCTTGGGCTCCGCCCACCAGCGCAGCTCACGCAGGTTGGAGATGCCGAACATGACGGTGGGGTCGGTGTCATCGGAGCCGTCGACAAGCTCAGCGATGCTGGAGTCGCGAGAGAGCGCACTCCCCCAGCCGTGCTCAGAACCGTTGAAATCCTTCGGAATCTTCACGAAGGACTCAAAGGTGTAGCCCGCAGAGGTATCGACCTTGTTGATGTCAGCGCCCTCCTTGGAACGGAACTCCGCCATCGCGGCCTTGCCAGCTGGGTCGGACCAGTAAAGGGAGCCGGAATCGGAGGACAGCGGGTGGTGGTCGGTGCTGTAGGTGATGCGCTCGCCAACATTGGACGGGCCGCCTTCGCGAACCAGGTCGCCGGCGCCGTCAGCACCGAAGGCATCCGGAATGACTGCACCTTCGGTGGCCACGTCGCCGTCGGCAAGCTGCGCGCCGTCCTTGTCCTTGGTCTGGCCCGGGCGCCAGTGGAAGACGGTCTCATCAGCCTTCACGAAGTCATTCGGGCCCTCCGGAAGCTGGTCCTGCGGAATGGTGTACGGGGTGTAGCCTTCCTCTGCGATGTCGCGGGCCTTCTGGCCAAGGTCCGGGTCATTCTCATCGCCGATGCTCCACTCCGGGGCAAAGTCAGCGAAGCGCTCTTTGAAGTTCAGCGGCACGTGGTAGCTATCGCCCTTGCCGTCGAGGATGAGCTTGTCGAACTGCGTGAGCTCCTCCGCCGGCTTCTGCGCCACCCACGGGGACAGGGCGGTCATCTCCAATTCGTTGCCGGAGAGGTCAAACTCCAGCACGCCGAGCTGGCCATTGCCGCCCTGGTAAGCCATCTGGTAGTCCTGCAGGATGCCGATGACGTCGTGGCCAGCATCGTTCTTGTCCACTCGGTAGCCCGCGCCGTGGTGATGGCCGCCCATGGTCAAGAAGATCTGGTCGTTCTTCTTAATGAACGTGTCCCACAGGCCCTGGCCATAGTCATCGGAGTAGAAAACCTCGCCAGCACCATCGATGTTGAGCACCTCGTGGCTGGTGAGGATGACCGGCAGGTCCGGGTGCGCATCGAGAACGCCTTGCGCCCACTCCAGAGCCGCATCATCCGCGCGCCAGCCCAGCGCCAGGACCAGGTACTTCTGGCCCTCGGCCTCAAAAATGTGGTACTCGGAGTCATTGTTGACCGCGGTGTGGCGCTCTTGGAAGGTTTCCGGGTTGGCGGTCTTGGCGCGCTCGGCACTGAAGTAGACGTCGTACGGGTGCGCTGACTTATCCTCAATCATGTCGTGGTTGCCCGGCAGGATGGAGTAGTTCAGGTCGGAATCATCGAGGACCTTCATGGCCTCGTCGGCAACCTTCCACTCGCCCTCGACGTCCGCTTGGTCCACCACGTCACCGAGGTGGGTAGCAAAGTCCATGTTGAGCGCCTGCTGGTTCTTCACCAGCCACTCGGTCTGCGCCTTGAAAGGCTCACTGCCATAGCGCGCCTGGGCCAGGTTGCCAGTTTCCGGAGTGGAGTAACGAGAATAGAACTGGGTATCCGGCAACACGCCGATGCTAAAACGCGAGCCCAGGCCTTCTGCTGGTTCAGCGGCGGAGGCGGGGACGACGAGGAACGTACCGGCCACCGAGGCGGTGACCACGGTGCCGAGCAGGCGGCGAGAAGTCATAGATCTTCCAATCACAGTGAATAAAGCCAAAAGAGACATAAGAAATGTATTCTCCATAGCTTGCTCTCACGTAAAGACCGCATGAACGCCCGTTTAAATGATTTCCCGCCGCTAGGATGAACGCTCATGAGCAACATCACGAAGAAATATGACGTCGACGTCACCCGCGTAGATACCGGCCACTACCGCGCCACGAATGCTGCGGGCGCCAGCCTCGAATTCGGCACGGGCGAAGGCATGCTGAGCCCGGTCGAGCTGCTCCTTGCCGCCGTAGCGGGCTGTTCGGCCGTCGACGTTGACGTGGTCACCTCCCGGCGCACGGAGCCGGAGCTTTTCGACGTCCACGTGGAAGGCACCCGCGTCAACGAGGACGGCGCCTCCAGGCTTAGCGACGTCGACGTGGAATTCTCCCTCCGCTTCCCTGATACCGACGCCGGCCGTCAGGCCCAGTCCATGGTGGAGCGCCTCGTGCGCATCTCCCACGAGAAGGACTGCACCGTGTCCCGCACAGTAGAAAACCCCACTAACGTCACGTTCCGCACGACCCAGCCCTAAGCCCACTCCGCTTTAAGCGAAGGGGTTATCTTTGGGCGAAAGATCCTCCTCCCAGGAATTTACGAAGGGGTTGCCCATCGCTTCGCGCACGTTGCCTAAGCCTGTGATGTCTATGGAGTTTTTGGACACGGAGTCTAATGGCTTTTTGGACGGGGAGTCCAGATAGTTTTTGGTCACGGAGTCCAAAGACTTCCTTGTCGTGATGTCTCAAGACTTTTTGGACAG